>CAYZZP010000011.1:52076-68556 GCA_964482965.1 uncultured Lachnospira sp. | reverse complement strand
ATAAAAACCGCAGCCGAAATCGCACTCCGAACGGCTGATGGGAGCGATTTCTCCCGCAATTCCGGAACGGGAGGCGTGATACAGCACAGCATTTTGGCTTTTCCCGCTCCAAATATAGTCTTGCACGATGATCTCCGCCGCATTCAGGGAGTGTGCCTTGCAGAACTGATACAGTTGCTTTTGCGCCATGCTGTTCAGATTCGTCTTGCCATTTTCCCAGCGATTGATGGAAACCGGCGTTGTGCCAAGCTCTCTGGCAAACTGCTCCTGTGTAAGACCGGCCTGTTCCCGTATCTGCTTTATAATCCGGTTCATTTCCAAATACCGTCCTATCATCTGATACTAATATAGATTATATACTATGATAGGGAATTTGTCAAGGCCCTGTAAAGGGTTTCAGCTAAATACAAGCAGCCCACGATGATTATATACCGATTCCGATGTGTCGCTGCCGCAGCGTATCGCTCAGTCAAACTCCATAATCGCTGCCACCGCGCCGTCAATTTTCTCCGTGGATTTTTCCTTGTCTGCCTTGATATTTCCGGCGGGGTCCGTGCGGATATAGATGTTGTCCATCATCCACCTAAGAACCGGATGCCCGCCGTGAGCAATTCTTTTCTCCAGCGTCAGCTTCATCAGTTCCTTAGTCGGCGGGGGCATAACATTAGCTTGATGTAATGTTAATAGTTACAACTAAAAATTAAAAAATTTCAAGACATTTGCAATGTTGCTGCAATGCCTTGAAATTTAATCCTCGCTTATTATTTGGATTTGTCATAATTTAGCGTTTCACTACTCACAAATTTTTTCGTATCGTTCTTTAAATCTGCCAGCGTGATATACATCTAAAAAGGTTATGTCGCTTAATGGTTTTGACACAGTGGTACCGCCCGTTCCTCTTGCCACATCAATTAAACCTGCATTTTTTAGCCGGCTCAAAATTTTTCTGATAATGACAGGGTTGACATTTGTGCTTCCTGCTAGAAAATCGCTGGTGACCTTGTACTGACCGCCAAATGTATCTATGCAGGCAAAAATGTGAATTGCTATTGTAAATCGGCTTGAAATCTGCATATTATATAACCTTTGCTTTATATAAGTCTTTATTATATACAAGTTTTATTTTCCGTAATGTTCTTTGTTATAAGCCTTAACCCTCTGCTGTATTCTCTCTACAGGATTAAGCAGTGAGCTGATTGATGAATCGTGGTTTAAGGTATCAATGAGGAGTGCAATATATTTGCTCATATCAACATCAATGTACCAGGGCTTAGAGAGAAGCTCGTCCGGCTGGTAAACTAAGTTAGTTGTCAGGATTTTGTCAATAATGCCTTTTTCGTAGGCTTCATCAAACTTCTTGAAACCGTTTGTAAAAAGACCAAAGGTTGTTGCGCAGAATACTCTGTTGACTTTACGTCTTTTTAACTCTGAGGCAACGTCAAGCATACTCTCGCCGGAAGAAATCATATCGTCGATGATGATAACGTCCTTTCCCTCTACATTTGAACCAAGAAACTCGTGGGCGACGATAGGGTTGCGTCCGTTGACAATTTTTGTGTAATCGCGTCTCTTGTAGAACATACCCATATCAAGACCAAGAACATTTGCAAAATATACTGCGCGTCCCATGCCGCCTTCATCAGGACTTATAATCATCATGTGGTCGCTGTCAATATGAAGGTTGTCAACGCCAAGCAAAAGGTATTTGATAAACTGATATGTGCAGGAAACTGACTCAAATCCCTTTAAAGGGATAGCGTTCTGTACTCTTGGGTCATGAGCGTCAAACGTGATGATGTTATCAACACCCATATTTGAAAGTTCCTGAAGTGCAAAAGCGCAGTCTAAGGATTCTCTTCCGTTGCGCTTGTGCTGTCTGCTCTCGTAAAGAAAAGGCATAATAACAGTAATTCTTCTTGCCTTGCCGCCTGCGGCGCCGATAACTCTCTTTAAGTCTGCAAAATGGTCGTCCGGCGACATGTGATTTTTGTAGCCGCAAAGAGAATATTCAAGGCTGTAGTTGCATACATCTACCATAATATAGAGGTCAGATCCTCTTACTGAATCGTTAAGTGTGGCCTTGCCCTCGCCTGAACCGAATCTTGGCGTCTTGGCGTCAAGGATATAAGAATCTCTTTTATATCCGCTGAAAGCCAAAGTTGATTCGCTCTCATGCTCGCGTTCTTCTCTCCATTCAACAAGATACTTGTTGACTTTATCGCCTAACTTTGTGCAGCTTATCAGTGGTATGATACCCAAAGAACCGTAAGGGATTGTAGCTGTGTGACGTTCGTCTCTTGGCATAATAAAATGTCCTCCATAAGTATAATTAATTAAGATTTATTATAAAATTAACAGGTTTTGGAAAAAAACCATATTAAAATATAATCAAAGTCTGTAAATAAGTCAACATAAAAACTTATATCTTTAAAACTGTCCGGCTTTAAATCCGGTATATGGTCTTTTTATTTTTTGGTGCGCTTCATAATCCGTATATCATTTCCAAAGAGTTTAAGAATTTTGTAAGAGCTGGTGAGCCTTGAAAAAATTCGTTCGGAATATGTATCCCGGATGTCTGAAAGGGAAAGATTAGTGGATATAACCACGCTCTTCTTTCTTAGTATGCGCTCGTTAATGCAATAAAATAACTTTGAGTTGGTGTAAGAGTTGCCTACCTCTGTGCCGAGGTCGTCTATTATCAGCAAATCGCAGTCTAAAATGTAGTCACAGTCAAATGCTTCCTCGTCATAGCGGCGGTTAAAATCCCGTTGCTGAAATTTTTCAAAAAGCTCGATAGCAGTGAGATAGATAACGCTGTGGGAGGTGTCCAAAAGCTCTTTGGCAATGCAATTTGTAAGAAATGTCTTTCCTATGCCGGTGTCTCCAAAAAGCAGGAGATTGGAAAACTCCTTGTCGAAGTTATCTATAAAATCGTGGCATATACCTACGATTTGACGCATATTATTGTAAGGTGTGAGTCCATTGACAGGGTTAGGAGTAGTATTGTCGTACCAGTCGTAGGAAAAGGTATTGAAATTCTCGCTGGCGGTAATATTTTTCAGGTTGGAATCGTGATAGACCAAATCAACAGCCTTTTTATTAAAACATTCACAGCGGTTATGCCCTACATAACCGGTGTCGTGACATTTATCACAGGTATATATTTCATCAAGATAATCGGCGGGCTTTCCTATGGAAGAAAGGCAGCCAAGACGGCGGGCGTTGAGGTTTTCAAGTTCTGCCGCATAATTTGCTGCGCCGCCGCTTAAGCGCGAAGATGCAGCTTTCATGGAAACATCAATAATAGCCTGCTCGATGTCTTGGTATTCAGGACAAAGAGACGTTACCTCACGGTAGCGCTCATCGAGAATGTGCCGGTTATCGGTTCTTAAGCTGTCATAAATACGCATAATTGCGTCGTGCTGTGAATTAGTAAGTGGCATAGTCAAATCCTCTCGTTATATATACTGTGGTTACAATCCGGCCGCAGTTGATTGCAGTTGTGCGGGTATCAAAGCGTGGGCAGCAGTAGCGGGTTTAACCGTTGTTGCTTAACAGCGAGCTTTCAAGGCTGTCGATATCTGTGTCCCGCTGGTGGAAATTGTTGAAGCGGTTGCTGTTTTTGGCAACGACATTGTTAGCGTTGCCTGAATGTTTGGCGAAACGGCTCTGGCGGTTCTGCTCGTACTCCTCATCTATACGCTTTATGTCATCAGTGGTTCTGACATTGGCATCCTGCCAGCGTGAAAGGATAGAGTCGGCGTATTCAAAGCTCGGCTGATGTGTAGCCTTCAGTGTGCGGTTGCATGCCTCAATAATAATATCATTGCTGAAGCAGTAAACGTCCGTCCATTTGTTGATTAAATCCCGTTCTGACCGGCCGGCGGAGCGGTTAGTTATTCCAAACGCGTTGAGTACGGAGTAGGTCGTCTCATTGTGGCTGGCAACCTCAGCTTTAGCCTCGGCTACAGTGGAGATTCCGAGGTCGGCCCAAGCCAGCGCAACTTTTTCTATATAGCGCATGCTTTTTTTGTCTCTGCCAACACAGTATTCTACAAGGTAGTCAATAAGGTCGGAAGGAAAATGCAGCGTATCATAGAAATACGCTATAGATGACATATCCGAAGAACTCAGCGGTTTGCCAAGATAGGCGGATACTGCATAAAGAAGCATATTAAAATCGTCTTTTTCCGATAGCTCCTTGACTTGGGAAGGCGAGTAAGTCTTGACAGTCATAGGAACTACGTTAATAGGCGTAATCTGCATGTCCGATACGGCAGAGTAGTCCATAGCGGATTTCTGCATGATTGGCGGGGCAGAATAGTTACCGGAGTCATCCTGCATAGCGGATACAACGGAATAATCCATAGGGCGGTCTCCATTGCGTTGAGCTAAAGACAGGTTGCAAAATGTAATGCCAACGAGATTGCCCTTATTATTGCCGGAGTTATCCGGACCGGAGCCTGATGAGCCGCTGCCGTCAAAGTGGCTGCCTTCGTTAATGCTGTTGCGGTTTCTGTCGTTACCGCCCCCATCGTTACTAAATATAAGATGGATTGCGCCCACTTTATCCCAGTATTTTAGAGCGCGCATAATGTCAGCCTCGGTCTGGTTGAAAAAGTCAGCCAGCGCAGAGACCGATATGGTGGTCTGGTTGTCCGATACGCATCTTAAAAGATAAATATACACCTTCACAAATTCCCCGTTGGCAAGAGGCATATAATTATCAATAAATTCGTTGGACAACTCTGTTGAACGGTTGGCAAATTGAGTGGATAAAGTAAGCTTATTCATAGAAAAATCTCCATAACATACATAACAATCTTTTAAATTAGTGTAATTATAGCACAGTCAAAAATAATTGCAAATGGCTCAAACACTGGAGTTATCCACTGTTAATATTGTGGATAATGTGGACAACTTTGCTAAAATTTAACAAAAGGTGGATTGTTGGCGGTCATACAAAGTGCAGGTTATGAACAAAAAATCCACACAAAAATCGTCTTTAGAAAAGGATTTTTATGTGGAAATTGTGGATAAGTTTGTTAAATAAACAACATTTTTTGATTTATTTAGAATTTATAAGGGCTTCGCCAACTTTGTAAATGTCTCCGGCCCCCATAGTTATTAACAAATCGTCGTTGATACAATTTTTTAATAAAAATTTTTCGATTTCATCAAATGAACCGAAATAGTAACATTCTCTGTCCAGCTTATGTAATGCTTCCTGCAAATCCTTTGAGCTTATACCAAGCGTATCCGTCTCTCTGGCTGCGTATATATCCGCAAGCACTACAATGTCAGCGGCGGAAAGCGCTTTAGCAAAATCCTCAAGAAGAGCTTTTGTTCTTGAGTAGGTATGAGGCTGGAATACGCACCATATATTGTTGTGAGGATAATGCTTTGCGCTGCTTAAGGTAGCTGCAATCTCGTCAGGATGATGCGCGTAATCGTCCACTACGGTTACCCCGTTAAACGTCCCTTTTTTTTGGAAACGTCTCTCGGTGCCGGTAAAGCTGCCGACGCCCTGAATTACAGTTTCAAGAGAAAGCCCCAGCTTAATGCCGGCTGCGATGGCTGCAAGGGAATTGTAAACATTGTGCATTCCGGGAACATTTAAAATAACCTTTCCGGAAGGCTTCTTATTAATAAGAAGAGTATAGGAACAGCAGCCCATGTTATCATATTCGACATCTGATGCGCTGTAATTGCTCTTTTCAGGGTCTGAGCCGACTGTTATAACCTCACAGCGTTTGTCCTGATAAAAATATTCATAATTTTCAATGTCCGAGCTGATAATCAGAGTTCCGTCGTCAGGCAGTTTTTCTGTAAAGAGCTTGAAAGAATGTCTTATGTCGTCGAGATCTTTAAAAAAATCAAGATGGTCTGCTTTGACGTTAAGGATAATATTTATGGTCGGGAAAAAAGACAAAAAGCTGTTGGTGTACTCGCAGGCTTCAGTCACAAATATATCGGAATTTCCGATACGGATATTTCCGCCGATACTGTCAAGGATACCGCCTACGGAAATGGTAGGGTCACATTTTCCTTCCATAAGAATTTCTGTAATCATGGAAGTAGTTGTAGTCTTGCCATGTGTTCCGGCGACATTTACAGCGACGCGGTAGTTGCGCATAATCTGTCCGAGAAGCTCCGCTCTTGTAAGCATCGGCCTGCCGGAGGCTTTTGCCGCAGCAAATTCAGGGTTTGAACTTTTTATGGCGGCGGTATATACGATTAGGTCAATGTCATCTGTGATATTTTCGGCTCTCTGTCCGTAAAATACTTTACATCCGGCAGCCTTCAGTTCGTCGGTAAGGTTAGATTCGTGACTGTCAGAGCCTGAAACCGTAAAATTTCTCTGCAAAAGAATGTGAGCAAGACCGCTCATACTGATTCCGCCTATTCCGATAAAATGAACGTGTATAGGTTTGTTAAAATCAACTGTAAACATAATGAAAACCTTTCGATATAAATTTATTAAGAATAATTTTTATTTGCCGTATGCGCTAATATAAATTATGCTTTCGCGTAAATAAAAATTTTAATCATTTATAATATTATTATAAGCATATTAATTAATATTTCAAACACAAATTCTAGTGTTTTTAAAAATATTTTTACCAAATATAGTCAGAAAATTGGGAAAAATTGCAAAAAATTCGCACATTTGCATACAAAAAACAATAAATTGTTAAGAGAAATTGTTAAAAAATTTGCAAAAAATAAAAAATTCTTTTTACTTACACAAAGGAATATGTTATAATTGTCTTAACTTAAACAGGTAAATCAAAATCAAACATTAAAATCAAACATCAGAGGTGAGAGCATGATTAAAAAAGAAATGATTGCCATGTTATTGGCAGGAGGCCAGGGCAGCAGGCTTGGAGTATTGACATCTAAGGTTGCTAAACCTGCAGTAGCGTTTGGTGGAAAGTATAGAATCATTGACTTTCCATTAAGTAACTGTATCAATGCAGGTATTGATACGGTTGGTGTTTTAACTCAGTATCAGCCCTTAAGGCTTAATACTCACATCGGCATAGGAATTCCGTGGGATCTTGATCGTAATGTGGGCGGTGTGACGGTACTTCCTCCATATGAGAAAAGTACAAGCAGTGAGTGGTACACGGGTACAGCTAATGCCATATATCAGAATCTTGAGTATATGGATCAGTATAATCCGGATTATGTATTAATCCTGTCCGGAGACCATATTTATAAGATGGATTACAAGATTATGCTGGATTATCATAAGGCAAATAATGCAGATATTACTATTGCTGCTATGCCTGTTCCTATCGAGGAGGCAAGCAGATTTGGTATTGTTATTACGGATTCAGATAACAGAATTACTGAATTTGAGGAAAAGCCTGCTAATCCAAGAAGTAATCTGGCGTCTATGGGTATCTACATATTTAGCTGGAAGGCGCTTAAGGAGGCGTTGATACGGCTTAAGGACCAGAATGAATGTGACTTTGGTAAGCACGTTATTCCTTACTGCTTTGAACAGAATAAGAGACTGTTTGCTTATGAGTATAACGGTTATTGGAAGGATGTAGGTACATTAAGTTCATATTGGGAAGCTAATATGGAGCTTATTGACATTATTCCTGTATTTAATCTGTATGAGGAGTTTTGGAAGATTTATACTAAGACAGACGCAATACCGCCTCAGTATGTGGCTTCAGACGCATATATTGAGAAGAGCATTATCGGCGACGGAACAGATGTGTACGGAAAGGTGTACAACTCTGTTATTGGTTCAAATGTTGTTATCGAAGAGGGCGCAGTTGTGCGTGATTCCATTATTATGCAGGACAGCCGTATCGGTAAGAATGCTATAGTAAACAAAGCTATTATCGCTGAGGAAGTTGTTGTTGGGGATAATGTTGAGCTTGGCGTAGGCGACGAGGCTCCTAACGTATATAAGCCTAATATTTACAATTCAGGTCTTGTTACTATCGGAGAATGTTCAGTGATTCCTGACGGCGTAAAGGTCGGCAAGAACACAGCTATTTCGGGAGAAACCGTAATGGAAGATTATCAGGACGGCATGCTGGCAAGCGGCGGAGTAATTATTAAGGCAGGTGACAACGTATGAAAGCTATAGGTATTATTTTAGCCGGCGGTAACAATAAGTTAATGAAAGAGTTGACTAACAAGCGTGCGATAGCAGCGATGCCGGTTGCGGGAAGCTATCGAAGCATAGATTTTGTGCTTAGCAATATGTCTAATTCCAGAATTCAGAAAGTGGCTGTAATTACGCAGTACAATGCCCGTTCACTCAATGAGCATTTAAGTTCATCAAAGTGGTGGGATTTTGGCAGAAAGCAGGGAGGCTTGTTTGTATGTACGCCAACCATTACAGCAGAGAGCGGCTATTGGTATCGCGGAACAGCAGATTCGCTTTATCAGAACTTACATTTTCTTAAGTCAAGTCACGAACCGTATGTAGTTATTGCGTCAGGCGACGGAATATACAAGCTGGATTACAATAAGGTACTTGAGTACCATATTGAGAAAAAGGCTGATATTACAGTGGTTGTAAAGAAGATGGAGGATCGTTCTGAGATTAACAGATTTGGCGTGGTTTCAATGACTGAAGAGGGCAGAATTACAGAGATAGAGGAAAAGCCATTGGAGACCAATCTGTCAACAGTTTCGACAGGCGTATATGTAATAAGAAGAAGATTGCTTATAGAGCTGCTTGAAAAGGCCGCAGAAGAGGACAGATACGATTTTGTTCGCGATATTATTATGCGTTATAAGAATATTAAGAAAATATATGGTTACAAGTTAGATAGTTATTGGAGCAACATTTCTACAGTTGATTCATATTTCAAAACCAATATGGATTTCCTGAACAGAGATGTAAGAGACTATTTCTTTAAGCAGTATCCGGATATTTATACAAAGGTGGATGATTTGCCTCCCGCAAAGTATAATTGCGGTTCTAATGTTAAGAACAGTCTTATTTCAAGTGGTTGTATAATTAATGGTGCGGTTGAAAACTCAGTATTATTCAAGAAAATATACATTGGCAATAATTGTATAGTTAAGAATTCTATTATTCTTAATGATGCGTACATTGGCGACAATTCTTATATTGAGAATTGTATCATTGAAAGCGGAAGTACAATCAAGGCTAATGCGAGATATGTTGGTGAGAATGGTCCGCTTATCGTAACAGAAAACAATCCTGCACATTACTAGAAGAGGATTTGCTTTATTGGGAAAAGGGTTATGCTGTTGCAATTAATTCAGAGGCTGCATAATAATGACAGCAGAAGGGGTGTTTATGAACATTACAGATGTACGCGTAAGGAAAATCGCGAAAAATGGTAAAATGAAAGCAGTTGTGTCCATCACCATTGATGACGAATTTGTTGTACACGACATAAAAGTTATTGAAGGAGAAAAGGGGTTGTTTATAGCAATGCCAAGCAGAAGAGCTATGGATGGCGAATACAGAGATATTGCGCATCCTATCAATACTGCGACAAGGGCTATGCTCCAGACAATAGTGCTGGAGGCTTATGACAACGCACAGGATGCGCCGGAAGAAGAGTAACAAATAATTGAATTAGTTATTTGAAACAGTAATGAGAAGGTAATGCATACACCAGACTGCGTGAGCGCTGGTGTGTGCATTATTTTTTGTTTACCTATTTACAAGGCGGTGCTGAGGCATTGGACGGACTTCCGGCACACAAGCTCCACTGTTCGGTGCTTGCTGAGGAAGCTATTAAAGCGGCGCTGGAGGACTATCATAGCAGACAGGAGCAATAGTTATTGTGATGATTCCAACAAGGGGGCAGATATGCGCTCAGGGTTATTATTGACATATTATCCGGCTATTTTATATCGCCCTTCAACTTTCTGTATTCTGACGGAGATACTCCGTTTCTCTTTCTGAAAATGTCTCCAAAATAGTTACTGCTTTCAAAACCACATTCCAGAGCAATGTCAGTTATGGACTTTTTGGTTTCAATCAACAACTTCTCGGCATGACCGATTCTTACATTATTAAGATACTCTTTAAATCCAATTCCGTTTATAGACTTAAATTTTGAAGATAGATACGATGAATTAAGATTAAGAAGCTTTGCCAGTGAAGGGAGAGTAATCGGATACTGGTAGTTGTTGTTGATATATTTTATAGCGTCGTCAATAGACAGGTCCGCGATTTTGTCATTAGGCCTGCCGATTAAATTTCCGACGCAGTTGTATCTGAACAGCGAGATAATAAGCTGCTGAAAATACATTTTCTTCATACATTTTGCAAATGGGTCGTCACTGTTTTGTTCCTTCATTATGTTGAAAAGAATTTCATCAAATTCTGCACGGTTTTCAAGAGGTATCAGCATAAATGTATTGAAAAGGTTCAGGTCAATCCATGTTTTCCCATATTCGTCGTACATATCTGAAATGTAGTTTTCCGAAAATTCAATATATATGCGCTCGTGAGTCGTGCTGCTGGTATAAGTGGTTTTATGAGGCGTGTCAGCCGGAATAAATACCATTGTCCCGGAACTTATGGAATAGGTGCTGTCTTTAATAAGAATATTGCAGGCGCCGCTCATAAGATAATACATTTCACAGTATGAATGCGAGTGAGCGCTGTGCATAGAGTAGGATGAATTGTGTATCTGGTGTGAGATTTCAAATCTGTCGAGCTGCATATAAGCCTCCTTCCATAAAATTTGATGAAAATGTTTCTGAAATTAAGTCCGTATAAAAACTAAAATTCATTATAGCACGAATGAAGGATATTTTTGCAACTATATACGAAAATTTGTCAAAAATACACAAAAAATAGGCTTTAATTTTATCATATTGCTGATTAATAGGGCGCGGCGGCGCAGAAAACACTTATAAAACAGATTATATATAAATCTATAATTTTAGACGCGCAGAAAATATGATTGTAAAAAAGTGACAAAAATGAAGCTGTCACTTTGTCAATAATAATGTAAAATAAACAAACTAAAATATTGACAACCGGACAAGTAAAAATATATAATTATAACAGTTTAAAGCATATCTTGGGGTTTATTGCGCTGTTTCAAAAAGTCATTAAAAAATGTGGCTTTGAATAAGCACAAAAAGTACATATTATATTTATTTGAATTTTGAGGCGGTTCGATATTTTCAAGATTAGCAACTATAATAAAAACAAGGAGGAGCAGCCTAAAATGAGATTAAAGAAGGCAAAAAGAGTGTTGGCTTTAGTAATGGCGGCGCTTATGGTTGTTGGATTGATTCCGGTTGCAAATTGGGGCTTGAAGACAGCAAAAGCGGCAGACGAAGCTGCGGTTTATGAACTTAAGGGCAGCGATATTGGCGCTGCGGCGGAAGAAACAAAGTCAGGTGTAGGAACTGAAGCATATTTTACACTTTTGGCTACAGCAAACAAGACAGTAGATTATGAAACTAAAACAAAAACGTTTGAAGATGGAAAATCATATGACGCAGTTTTGAAGATGGGCCAAAAAAACGTATATAATGAGCGTTCTATCATGTTTAAAGTTGCAGAAGGAACTACAGCTACGGTAGATGTATATGGAGTAGCCAGCGGCGGAAGTGAAGCTGCTGGGAATTATACGAATATAGCCATATACAAAGCGGATGGAACGCTTGCTTCAGACGCTGTAAAGGTTGTGGCAGGAAAGACACCTGTAACAAGTTTTGAGAACTTGGAGCCGGGAACATATTATGTAACAGACTACAATACAGCAGACGATACATCAGCATATAAAGGGATTAATATTTATTCGGTTATTGTCAAAGAAAATAAAGTTACACAAAAAGTTGAAAATTTTCTCCTGACAGGCAGCGATATTGGCGCTGCGGCGGAAGAAACAAAGTCAGGTGTAGGAACTGAAGCATATTTTACACTTTTGGCTACAGCAAACAAGACAGTAGATTATGAAACTAAAACAAAAACGTTTGAAGATGGAAAATCATATGACGCAGTTTTGAAGATGGGCCAAAAAAACGTATATAATGAGCGTTCTATCATGTTTAAAGTTGCAGAAGGAACTACAGCTACGGTAGATGTATATGGAGTAGCCAGCGGCGGAAGTGAAGCTGCTGGGAATTATACGAATATAGCCATATACAAAGCGGATGGAACGCTTGCTTCAGACGCTGTAAAGGTTGTGGCAGGAAAGACACCTGTAACAAGTTTTGAGAACTTGGAGCCGGGAACATATTATGTAACAGACTACAATACAGCAGACGATACATCAGCATATAAAGGGATTAATATTTATGCAGTAGCAGTTACTCAAACCACTGGAGGAAGCGATACACCGGTTGTAAGAAAAGATTGGGCAGAAGTAGCAGATCCTGTGCTCGGAACGGTTACTCAGTCAGGATCAAATGTTGAAGTTCCGTTCGATATGGTAATTGGCAATGACGGTGCTGATAAGGTGACTGTTACAGCGAAAGATGCAAACGGTGTTGAAATCGCATCAAAGAGCTATGCTGCAGAATCAACATCAGGCAGCGTTTCATTCACATTTTCAGAATCAGGTGAATACACATTTTCGATAAAAGCAATTAGAGAAAATGAAACAGATAAAGCTGGAACAGATGTTAAGTTTGATTATGTACTTCCATTAGGAAAGTCTTCAATTAATCTGGCATACAGCAAGGGTAACGGAACTGTATGTGTTGAGTATAGTGCGGTTAAAGAAGCAGCTTCATACACTGTAGAATATAGTGCAGACGGCGAAAACTGGTCAAAGCTTGATGCAGGAACAGCTCTGACGGCAGATATTACCGGTCTTACTGTAGGAACAAAATATTCATTCAGAGTAATTGCAGTAAGAGGCAGTGATACAACCACATCCAGTGTATTGACGGTAACTGCCACAGCAGAAGCACAGCAGGCATGGGGCTATATTGTATATGGTAATGGTGCTAGTGAAAAGAACGCAAGCTGCACAGGCAGCATTAATGACGATGGATATGTGCAGCTTCAGGCTGGCTCATGGGAAGAAAGTAATGGTACTTGGAGTGCAAAAAATAATAATGGTAAATGGGTTCCGGCATCATTTGATGGACTTGGTTTCTATTATACAGCAATTCCTGCAACCCAGAATTTTACTCTTAGAGCTAAGGTAACAGTTAATGAGTGGTTTTTGTCAAATGGTCAGGAGGCGTTTGGTCTTATTGCAAATGACCAGCTTGGCGGTTCCGGCTGGAATAACTCATATTCAGCATATGTTTCTAAGAATGAATATTATTGGAACGGCACAGAAGTTACAACTGATACAACAGCTCAGAAGGTAACACAGAAGTTAGGTATCGGTGCACAGGAAAAGATAGGTATTACTAAGGATAATATTGGAAAGATTGAAAGCAATGATACAGATACAATAAACAATTATTTCAAAACTTCAACATATCCGTTGGAGCAGAGGTATCCGGATGCTGCTAATATTATTGGCAATGGTGTGAATCAGGCAGTGTCTGAAGGCGTTGACGGCATTACTGAGATGTATTTATCAATACAGAAGAATAATACCGGTTATTTTATAACTTATGAATCAGTTGATGGAAGTTATAAGATGACTAAGAAGTATTATGATCCTAAAGCATTAGAGAATATTGATGCTGACAATGTATATGTTGGTTTCTTCCTTGCAAGATATGGCAATGTTACATTTTCAGATGTAACATTAACAACAATCGATCCTGAGGATGATGCACCGGCAGAAGAAATAGAGATTGAGAAGGTAGCTGTTAATACATCAATACAGTCTCCGACAGCAACAGGCAATAAGTCATATGAATTTGCATTTTCAGCAAATTGTGACGGAACATTATCTATTTATGATGCTAAGGGCAACGCTCTTGCAGAAAATGTTGCAGTTACAGCTAACAAGACAGTTAAGCCTGCAACTACAGAGCTTGTAATAGGCAAGAATAACTTTAAGTTTGTATTTACACCTGACGCTAATTATGTTCCTGGTGAGAATAAGGTTATGGAGACATATGAGCCGATTGAGATTAATCACACTGTAACATATGCAGTATATGGCAATGAGGGTCAATCACTTTGGGTTGCACCTGATGCAAAGGGTAATGGTACAAAGGATAACCCAATGAGCATCTATGATGCCGTTAAGTATGTACAGCCGGGACAGACTATTGTTCTTATGGGTGGTACATATAACCTCGAAAAGACTGTTACAGTACAAAGAGGTATTGATGGTACAGCAGACAAGAAGATTTATATGGTAGCGGATCCTGACGCAGCTGAAAGGCCTGTACTTGACTTTGGCGGCAACTGTGCAGGTATGGTACTTGCAGGAGATTACTGGGTATTCCGCGGATTTGATGTAACAAATTCAGCAGATGCTCAGAAGGGTATTCAGGTTTCAGGAAGCTATAATCTTCTTGACGGCATCAATGCATACCGCAATGGTAATACAGGTATTCAGATTAGCAGATATCTTACAACAGACGAGTATGAAGATTGGCCGGCATATAATACAATTCTTAACTGCTCATCATACTATAATGCAGATAAGGGCTTTGAGGATGCAGATGGTTTTGCAGCTAAGCTGACAGTAGGCGACGGCAACGTATTTGACGGTTGTATTGCTCACCACAATGCTGATGATGGCTGGGACCTCTTTGCAAAGGTTCAGTCAGGTTCTATTGGCTCAGTTACAATTAAGAATTCTGTAGCATATGCCAACGGTTATACAGAGAGCGGCGGCGAAGCCGGCAACGGTAACGGCTTTAAGATGGGCGGCGACAGTATGTCAGGCAAGCATGTTCTTGAGAATTGCGTTTCATATGATAATAAAGCTAAAGGTATTGACTCTAATTCTTGTCCTGATATTATTGTAAAGGATTGTATAACATTTAATAACGGTTCATATAATGTTGCATTCTATACAAATACAGCAGCAAATACAGATTTTAGCGCTGACAATGTAATTTCATTCAGAACTGCTAATTTAACTCAGGCTGAGCAGCTTAAGCTTGTAGGTACGCAGGATAGCAGTAAGGTTTACAAGGATACTAATTATTTCTGGGATGCTTCAGCTGCGAAGTCGCTTAACAATTCAGGAGCAGAAGCTACAGCAGATTGGTTTGTATCACTTGACACAAGTATTGTTCCTACAAGAAATGCAGACGGAACAATTAATATGAACGGATTACTTGAGCTTACAGATGTGGCTGTTATAAAAACTGCCGGACTTAGCAAGGGAACAGCTTCAGCGGCAACAGTAATTCCACCTTCAATATCTGCAGAGGATATTAAGACAGGTGATACAACACCTATTGCATTGTATGTAATCCTTGCAGTTGCAAGTATGGCAGTACTTGCTGGCGCAGTAGTTTTCAGCAAGAAGAAGCTTGTTAAGTAATTGCATCAATGTATAAAGCAATAAAAGATTAAAGCTGTAAGGCTTTTGGTCCTCCGGGCATTCCCGGAGGACCTTTTTATTTATGCGTTGACACACCTAATCAATTTATATAAAAAATCAAATAAGTATTGAAATAATATATAAAATGTGGTAATATAATACATATAGCATTGTTCCTTTGGATAGGAAGGAACATATGGAAAAAGAAACATATCAACAAGAGCGGAAAATGGATACTTCTTTCGGCTTATCAAAATCTTTGACCACAAGAAGGTCAGCAAAGTCATTACAAGAACTCAATATGCTGGACTCATTTTTGTTCAGCGCGTCTACTGAAAAAATCCAAGATGCGGAATTTATAGCCAAAATAATAATTGAAAGGGCAACAGGGAAAAAGTTAGATAAAGTAGTTGTGGAAGAAGAAAAGCAGTTGGTTGGCATAGATATGAACCAGCGAGGGGTCAGGCTCGACCTATGTATATCGGAAATTGAAAATGAACGCCTTGCAAGAGTTTATGACATTGAGCCAAACAACTATGCCTATAGCGATTTGCCGAGGCGGGACAGATATTATCAGTCAATGCTAGACGTAAAGCTGCTTGACAGAGGGACAGCTTTTAGAAATCTTCCGGAGCTTATATCTATATGGATACTTCCGAGGGATCCTTTTGGCTGTAATCAAATGGTATATACTGTGAAAAATGTTGTGGTAGAAAACAACGATTTGTTGTATAATGATGGTGTAACAAAGCTGTTTTTGTACACGGAAGGCAAGTATGGTGGTTCTGAGAAGCTAAGAGCACTGCTTAAATATATGGCAAGTACCAGCGCCGCCGATGCCACAGATGATGAACTTGAGAAACTGCATAATGTAGTGGACAACGTCAAGCATAGAAAGGAAGTTGGTGAGCGGTATATGTCATTGCAGGATTGGGTTGAATATGAGATTGAGACCGGAATAGAAGAGGGTGTAAATGCAAGACTGGAAGAGTGTGTAAATGCGAGACTGGAAGAATGTGTAAATGCAAGACTGGAAGAATGTGTAAATGCGAGACTGGAAGAATGTGTAAATGCAAGACTGGAAG
>CAYZZP010000011.1:0-51976 GCA_964482965.1 uncultured Lachnospira sp. | reverse complement strand
AGACTGGAAGCCGAAAGAGAATCAGGAATTAAAACACTAATTAGAACGTGCAGAAAGCTTGGACAGGACGATGCATCAATAAAAGCGATACTGAAGAAAGAGTATGCTTTAAGTGAAGAAGCGGCAGAAGCATTTTTTAAGTAAGCAGCATCTGAACAATAAAGCATAAGCAGTAAAGCTAAACAGTAACATTTAAATTATGATTAGGAAAAGGAATAATGCTATATCAAACGGGCATAAAAAGTAATTGTCGTAGAATATTAAGCGAGATGACTGATTATATTCTACGACAATTTGTGTTGCTAAAATGGAGGAAAATATGTATATAATAGCGGGATTGGGAAATCCGGGGGTGCAATATGTGGGAACACGCCACAATGCCGGATTTTCTGTAATAGATGAGCTGGCAGACAGATATAATATAAGTGTGGATACAGCCAAGCATAAGGGAATGATAGGAAAAGGCATCATAGAAGGACAAAAGGTTATTCTTGTAAAGCCTATGACATATATGAATAACTCAGGCGAGTGTATTCGGGAGGTTATGGATTATTACAAGGCTGATATCAGCGAGCTTATAGTTATATTTGATGATATAAGCCTTGAGCCGGGAAAACTGCGCTTGCGCCCAAAGGGAAGCGCAGGTGGGCATAATGGAATCAAGAGCATAATTGCGCATCTTGGAACAGAGCAGTTTAAGCGTATAAAGTACGGAGTTGGAGATAAGCCAAAGGGCTGGGACTTGGCAGACTGGGTTCTTAGCAAATTTCCAACTGAAAATTTTGAGGCGCTGCGGGAAGGCAATAAGAAGGCATGCGATGCAGTCGCCTGCATATTGACAGAAGGAATAGAGAGTGGAATGAACCGTTATAACGGATAGAATGTGTGTTTTAAAAATAGAAAGCATAGTAAACTGTTTTAACAAGTAAAGGTTTAGATATGGAAATAAATTTTAATTCAAATATGAGGACATTTTTTGAGCCAATAGAACAAATGGCGGGAATGGAACAATTAAATAAAATGCTGGAGCAGAAAAATGGGGCTGTAATGGTGAGCGGCTGTATTGATACTCAAAAAGTACATTTTGCAGAAGCGGTGGGAGCGCAGTATCCATTTAAGGTCATAATTACCTATGATGAGGCAAAGGCAAGAGAAATACAGGAAGACGCTACATTTTTTGATAAATCGGCTGTCTATTATCCTGCAAAGGATTTTATATTTTACAGCGCAGATATACATGGCAATCAGATTGTTGGAGAGAGGCTTAAATGTATAAGCAGGATTGCCAAAGCAGTCAAAGAGCTGGAAGCAGCTAAAGCGTTGAATACAGCCAAAGAGCCGGATACAGTCAAAGCGCTTACGGCAGTTTCCACCTCAATGCCACCAAAAACAGAACTTACTCTTATAACCACCATTGACGGCTGTGCGGATTTACTGGTACCGCTGTCCAGATATTTCGAGGGAATTGTGGAACTGAAAAAGGGCGCAATTCTTAATGTAGAGACATTTGCAGCTAAAATCACTTCTCTCGGTTACACCAGAGTGCCTATGGTGGAGGGCAGAGGACAGTTTGCTGTGCGAGGCGGCATAATCGACATATTTTCATATACGGACGAGGCTCCGGTAAGAGTGGAAATGTGGGATGATGAAATTGATTCCTTGAGATTTTTCGATGTGGAGAGCCAAAGGTCAGTTGAGAAAGTCAACAGCGTACAGATATTTCCGGCAACGGAGTGTATCCTTGAAGAAGGAGAAATGGAGGCGGGAATAGAGCGCATCAGAGAGGAGACGGAGGCGCAGCTTAAATATTTTGGCGACGGAGCAAAGAAAAGAAGTCAGGAGCAGATAGAAGCATGCAATCATTTGAGAAGAAATCTCGGAGATTTAGAGAGAACAAAGGATTGCAGTAAATTTATTAATACATTTGTCAGTGGAACTGTCGGTCTGCTGGAATATTTTCCGAGCGATAAGACGCTTTTTATTCTGGATGAACCGAACAGAATTAAGGAGCGGATGGATTTAATCGCCTGCGAGTACGAGGAGAGTATGAAAAATCGTCTTGCCGGAGGTTATGTGGTGCCAAGCCAGACGACGCTGTTAAACAATATTTCCCGGATAAGCGCACTGCTTGCAGCGAGAAAAATGCTGGCTTTGTCAACTTTGGATTATAGACCTGAAGCCTTTAAAATCGACAGTTTTATGCGAATTGAAGCGAGAGGAATCAGCTCATATAATAACAGTTTTCAATATCTGGCGGATGATTTGAAAAAATATAAGCGCGGCGGGTATGCAGCAGTGCTGGTATGCAATTCACGAACAAGGGCGGGGCGCATTGTTGCCGACCTTGAAGAACTTGGAGTTACTGCGTATTTTAGCGAGGATTACAGCAATGAACCAAAAGCGGGAACGATTATGGTTACCTATGGAAATCTCCACAAGGGTTTTGAGTATCCGCTGCTTCACTATGTTGTTATCGCAGAAAATGACATTTTTGCGGGAAACAATAAGAAAAAACGTAAAAAGAAACTGTATGAGGGAAAGTCCATTGCAGGATTTAACGAGTTGAACGTGGGCGATTTTGTGGTGCATGAAACACATGGTCTCGGCATTTACAAGGGCATAGAAAAAATTACGGTAGAGGGCATAGAAAAGGATTATGTAAAAATTGAGTATGCGGACAACAGCAATCTCTATGTGCTGGCGACACAGTTAGACAGGCTGCAGAAATATGCCGGAGGCGATACCGATAAAAGACCGAAGCTTAATAAGCTGGGAACGGTGGAGTGGAGCAGGACAAAATCTAAAGTACACAGTGCAGTCGAGGAGGTTGCTAAAGACTTGGTGGCGCTGTATGCGGCGAGACAGGAACAGAAGGGTTACAGCTTTGGCGCGGATACCGTATGGCAGAAGGAATTTGAGGAAATGTTTCCATACGAGGAGACGGAAGACCAGCTTAACGCAATCGAGGATACGAAACGGGATATGGAAAGCGGTAAAATTATGGATAGGCTTATTTGCGGCGACGTTGGCTACGGCAAGACGGAGATTGCAATCAGAGCAGCGTTTAAGGCGGTGCAGGAAGGAAAGCAGGTGGCGTATCTGGTGCCTACCACAATCCTTGCGGGACAGCATTTCAATACCTTTGAGGAGAGAATGAAAAATTTTCCTGTTAAGGTGGCACAGCTTTCGAGCTTTAGAACCTCAAAGGAAATTAAGGAAACCCTTGCCGAGCTAAAAAAGGGGTTTGTAGATATTGTTATCGGTACTCACAGACTGTTGTCTAAGGATGTGGATTTCAAGGATTTAGGGCTTCTGATTATAGACGAGGAACAGCGCTTCGGAGTAAGTCACAAGGAAAAAATCAAAAAACTTAAAAATAATATCGACGTCCTGACATTGAGCGCAACACCTATTCCGAGAACTCTGCATATGAGCCTTGTGGGAATAAGAGACATGAGCGTGCTGGAGGAGCCGCCGGTTGACAGAGTGCCAATCCAGACATTTGTCACGGAACATAATGACGAAATGATAAGAGAGGCGATTAACAGGGAGCTTGCAAGAAAAGGGCAGGTGTATTATGTGTACAACCGGGTGCGCAGCATAGACGAAGCGGCGGCGCATTTGCAGGAGCTTGTGCCGGACGCTGTGATTGCCTATGCGCATGGACAGATGGATAAAAAAATGCTGGAAAAAATTATGTATGATTTTGTTTCCGGCGAAATTGACGTGCTTATTTCTACCACAATAATTGAGACGGGTATGGACATTTCAAACGTCAACACCATGATTATTGAGGATGCCGATAAGTTTGGGCTTTCGCAGCTATATCAGCTAAGGGGCAGAGTTGGAAGAAGCAGCAGAACCGCCTACGCATTTTTACTGTATAGAAGGGACAGGATGCTTACAGAGGTGGCGGAGAAGAGACTTAGCGCTATTCGTGAATTTACTGACTTTGGCTCGGGCTTTAAGATTGCCATGAAGGATTTGGAAATCAGAGGCGCAGGAAATGTGCTTGGAAAGAGCCAGCATGGACATATGGCGGCGGTGGGCTATGATCTTTACTGTAAAATGCTGAATGAAGCCGTAAACGACCTTAAGGGAATAAAGAACGAATACAGCTTTGAGACAAGCGTGGATTTGGCGGTGGACGCTTACATTCCGTCAACTTATATAAGAAGCGAGTACCAGAAATTGGATATATACAAGAGGATTGCTGCGATTGAGACGGAGGAAGAATTATCTGATATGAAGGACGAGTTAAACGACAGATACGGAAGCGTGCCGATATCTGCTGTTAATCTTCTGAAAATCGCACTTATCAAGGCGATGGCTCACAAGCTGGGAGTGCTGGAAATCAAGGGAGGTCTTGATGAAGGAGACGGCACGGCGGCATGGCGCACAGTTATAAAAATGTATCCAAAGGCAGAGATTAACGCTTCTGCTATACCTGATTTTGTGAACAGCTTCGGCGGTTCTGTGAAGCTTGTGACCAATCCTGATCCTGCATTTGTATGGAGAGTTGTAAAGAAAAAATATGATAATCCTGCACAATATCTCGACGGACTTAAAGATATGATGGAAATAATGCAGTCGCAGCTCTTACAATAAAAACGCCTGCAGCAGCTCCTGTGATAATCAGGCAGGCTATATATATCAGTGGTGCCAACGAGATGGAAAGACAATCGGTAACATGCACGTGCGTAGGATTGAAAAATAGCTTTGACATTTTCATTACCTATGCTATAATACTTTAAAGTTTAACGCTTTAAAGCGAAAAACGGAGTGAAATAAAATTAACAAAGTCGTCACTGCGTTGATGCGCTTTGCGGTAAAAAGACAAAAAGTGAAAGCATGGAGGTTCATATGGGAAAGAAAGGCGAGTTAATATCCTTTAGACCGGATATTAAAGTGGTTGACTGCACAATAAGAGACGGAGGTCTGGTTAATAACTTCTTTTTTGATGATGATTTTGTGAAAAATTTATATATGGCAAATGTGGCTGCAGGCGTGGATTATATGGAGTTTGGCTACAAGGCGTCAAAAGAAATTTTTGATGTGAAGGAATTTGGAAAATGGAAGTTCTGCGACGAGGAGGATATTCGCGCTATCGTTGGAGATAACGATACAGACTTGAAAATTGCAGTTATGGCGGACGTTGGAAGAACTGATTACAAGAAGGATATTATCCCAAAGAAGGACAGCGTTATTGATATGATTCGTATTGCAACATATGTCAACACGATTCCGGCTGCAGTGGAGATGATTAATTACTGCGCGGATATGGGCTACGAGACCACCATAAATATTATGGCGGTATCTACGGCTGCTGAAAATGAGCTTGATATAGCGCTGGATATTTTAGCGGAGAGCAAGGCAAATGTAATTTATCTTGTGGACAGCTACGGCTCATTGTATCCTGAGCAGATTAGAAGATATGCTGACAAATATATCGGAATTGCAGAGGCTCATGGAAAACTTGTTGGAATACATGCGCACAACAACCAGCAGCTTGCATTTGCCAATACTATTGAGGCATGCGCTTACGGAGTAAGCTATCTTGACGCCACAGTAAGCGGCCTTGGCAGAGGCGCAGGAAATTGTTATATGGAGCTTTTGCTTGGATTTTTAAGAAATCCGAAATACAGCTTAAATCCTATTTTAAAATTTATTCAGAACAGAATACTTCCGCTTAAGAAATCAGGCGTAGTATGGGGCTGTGATGTACAGTATATGATTACGGGACAGCAGAACCAGCACCCGCGTTCAGCCATTGCATTTACCAATGAGGGCAGGGAAGATTATTTAGAATTTTACCAGTCTGTGCTTGATAGAGAATAAACTATAAGAAAGCATAGCAATGTCTGTTGCAAAATGAACTGCAGGGAAGGCTGTCAGGAAACAGTAAATCTCATATTGACTTTGGTATGCCATAGCGGTAAAATACGGATAAGAATTGCGTTGAATGGATTTACTATTCGTAACAATTAATCCAATAGGAAAGGAAGTAATGAGGATGGAAAAGAAGGAGCTTGATTGGGCAAACCTCGGATTTGGTTATATAAAGACTGATAAGAGATTTGTTGCAAATTATAAGAATGGCGCATGGGACGATGGCGTTATCACAGAGGATGACAAGGTTGTCATCAGTGAGTGTGCGGGAGTTCTTCAGTATGCGCAGACTTGTTTTGAGGGCTTGAAGGCATACACAACAGAGGATGGACATATTGTTATGTTCCGTCCGGATATGAATGCTAAGAGAATGGCAGACTCAGCAGTAAGACTTGAGATGCCTGTATTCCCGGAGGACAAGTTTGTTGAGGCAGTAGCGGCAACAGTTAAGGCTAATGCAGCATGGGTGCCGCCATTTGGTTCAGGAGCAACCTTGTATGTACGTCCATATATGTTCGGAAGCAATCCTGTTATTGGTGTTAAGCCTGCTGATGAGTATCAGTTCAGAGTATTCACAACACCAGTAGGACCATACTTTAAGGGAGGCGCAAAGCCGCTTACAATCAAGGTTTCTGATTTTGATAGAGCAGCGCCTCATGGTACAGGTCACATTAAGGCTGGTCTTAACTATGCCATGAGCCTTCATGCTATAGTTACAGCGCACAACGAGGGCTATGCTGAAAATATGTACTTGGATTCTGCTACAAGAACAAAGGTAGAGGAGACTGGCGGCGCAAACTTCCTGTTTATTACAAAGGACGGAAAGGTTGTCACACCTAAGTCAAATACAATTCTTCCTTCAATTACACGCCGTTCGCTTGTTTATGTTGCTAAAGAATATCTTGGACTTGAGGTTGAGGAGAGAGAGGTTTATCTTGACGAGGTTAAGGATTTTGCCGAGTGCGGTCTCTGCGGTACGGCGGCAGTTATTTCACCTGTAGGCAAGATTGTCGACCATGGCAAGGAAATCTGCTTCCCAAGCGGAATGGAAAAAATGGGTCCTACAGTTCAGAAGCTTTATGACACACTCACGGGTATCCAGATGGGTAAGATTGAAGCGCCTGAGGGCTGGATTTACACTGTAGAATAAAATAAAATAAAATTATAGATTAAGGTGCAGCTCTTATTTAGAGCTGCACCTTAATGCTTTTATATCAAAAATTATTTTGCCTTATATTTAGTTGCATAAGCCAGTGAAACCTTATATAATTAAGTTTGCCGGTAGTAGATTTTTTGCCTTAAATATGCTATTATTATACGGAAGTATTGTAGAAAGAGGCGAGGAGTATGGCGACAGTTACCAGTACTAACGAAAGAGTGTTGCGTTCAGACTGCACACCCGAAGAATGTAAGAAAATCGAGAAAATTTTACGCAGTAATAACATATCATATTATGAGAAGTGGAAGAACCGCAAAGGGATTATGAAATTACTCAGATCAGGAAAGAATCTGAAGTGTGATATTTATATACATAGGGATTCGTACGAGGAAGCCAAGAGAGCGCTCGGAGATAAAGCCTAAAAGGGATTAAAGCCGCGGCAGGTTTGCTGTCGCGGCGTTTTTTGCTTTGTAGGTGTGAAATATTGAGGGCGTCTTTTGGTATTTAAAAATTTTAAAATTGCTGATATCAGCTATCCGGCTATCAGCGGAACGGAGAAAACATGAAAAACACAAAATTGACAGCGCAGCTAAAGAAACTGCTTTTGACAGCGGCGGTTGTGGCTATGGCGGCGGGCTGTATGCTTGGATGCGGCGGCAAATCAGGAAATCAGACAGCAGGAGGGGAAGGCGGCTTACAGGCAGACGATACGTTTATTGTTGGATTTGACGCAGAGTTTCCGCCTTACGGATATAAGGACGACAATGGGGAGTATGTGGGTTTTGACTTGGATTTGGCGGAGGAAGTCTGCAGGCGCAACGGCTGGAAGCTGGTAAAGCAGCCAATCGACTGGGAGAGCAAGGATATGGAGCTTAATTCGGGTATGATTGACTGTATCTGGAACGGTTTTACCATGAACGGCAGAGAGAAAGATTATACTTGGTCAGCCGCATACGTTGATAACTCTCAGGTCGTTGTAACTAAGAAGGATTCGGGAATTACTAAGCTTTCTGACCTTGAGGGAAGGGTAGTTATTGTACAGTCAGATTCATCGGCGCTGGCGGCGTTTAAGGGAGAGGACGCTGAGGAAAAGAATAAGGAACTGGCGTCTAAATTTGCTTCATTGCAGCAGGTCGGCGATTACAATAGCGCATTTATGAACCTTGAGGCAGGTTCGGCGGACGCGGTGTGTATGGATATAGGCGTTGCCAAATATGAGCTTGAGTCAAGAGGCGATAAATTTGTAATGCTTGATGAGCATATTTCCTCAGAAAGCTATGGTATTGGATTTAAAAAGGGAAATACAGAGCTTCGTGACAAGGTTATGGAAGCGTTAAATGAAATGCTGGCAGACGGTACATTTGACCAAATTGTTGAAAAATGGGGTCTTGGGGACAGCGCATGTTTTGGACAGCCGGGAACCGACGAGGTTATGAGGTCTGAGGTTGAAGACGGGGAGAAAACTCCGTTTTTCAAGGAATTTACAAGTGTAGTCGTACAGCTTTCAAAAGGGATGCTTGCAACATTGGCGATATTCGCGCTGACTCTGCTGTTTTCGCTTCCGCTGGGTCTTTTGGTGACATTTGTCAGAAGGTCGAGATTTAAGATTTTACAGTGGATTGCCAGAATATATATATCAATAATGCGTGGAACTCCGCTGATGCTGCAGCTTTTGGTAGTGTTCTTCGGACCATATTATTTGTTTGGCGTATCGCTGTCATTAAGCTATAGATTTTATGCGGTAATTATAGGATTTTCATTGAATTACGCAGCTTATTTTGCGGAAATATACCGTTCGGGCATAGAGGCTGTTCCGGTGGGGCAGTATGAGGCGGCAAATGTACTGGGGTACAGCAAGGCGCAGACATTTGGCAAAATTATATTTCCTCAGATGGTAAAAATAGTGCTTCCGTCTGTGACGAATGAGGTTATTACTCTTGTAAAGGATACCTCGCTGGCATTTGCGCTGGCTTACACTGAAATGTTTACGCTGGCAAAGCAGATTGCGGCAGCTAACACAAGTATTATGCCGCTGTTTGTAGCTGGCTTGTTCTACTATATATTTAATTTCCTTGTGGCATTGGTATGTGAGCGCATTGAGAAGAAAATGCAGTTTGGAGGTAAGTAAATGAAGCTGTTAGAGATGAAAAATGTACATAAGGGTTTTGGAGACCTTGAGGTTTTGAAGGGCATATCCCTTGAAGTGAACGAAGGCGAGGTTGTTGCCATACTTGGACCCTCCGGTTCCGGAAAATCTACGCTGCTAAGATGTGCCACACTGCTTGAAACTATGGATAAAGGAACCCTTGCATACGCAGACTGCAAGGCTACAACCAACAGAGAGGATCAGTCCACATCATATGTTCCTGCGGGAAGCCTTGCAAAGGTAAAGGGCAATTTTGGATTAGTTTTCCAGAATTTTAATCTATTTCCGCATTATACTGTTATTAAAAATATAGTTGACGCCCCTATAAGCGTTCAGAAAAGAGACAAGACAGAGGTTTATGAGACTGCGAGAAGACTTCTTAAAAAGGTCGGACTTGAAGCAAAGGAGAACAGTTATCCAAACCGGCTTTCCGGCGGACAGCAGCAGAGAATTGCCATTGCAAGAGCGCTGGCAATGAATCCTAAGGTGTTGTTTTTCGATGAGCCGACCTCAGCTCTTGACCCTGAGATTACGGCCGGTATTCTTAAGGTTTTAAAGGCTTTGGCAGCGGAAAAAATGACTATGGTTATCGTCACACACGAAATAGATTTTGCAAGAAAAGTGGCAGACAGGGTAATATTTATGGATGGGGGCGTAATTGTAGAGGAAGGTACTCCGGAGGAGGTTATTGACAATCCAAAGAACGGAAGAACAAAGGAATTTTTAAAGCATCTCAATGTATAATATTTGCAGAGCATGGAGGAAGATGTATAATTATGGTTAAAAAATCATTTAAAAATCGTATGACAGCGGCTGCATTAGCTACAATACTGGCATTTGGCGGTGTTCTTGCGGGCTGCAGCAATAAAGGGGCAGCCGCAAAGGGTGGAGACGTATCAAATTCAGGCTTGACGGGGGTGTCAACAGCAGCTTCAACTGAGCCGGCAGAAGAACAACCTACACAAGCGGCAACTCAAGCTCCTACAACCGCTCCAACGCAGGCACAGACAAAGGCGCAGGAGGGCAATGAAACTAAAGATTTGGGAGTGTCCGCCAGAGGATATTCCATAAAAGTGGTTAAGGGTATTACCTATGTCAATGGAATACTGATTGCCAACAAGACATACGCGCTGCCGTCAAACTATGCTCCGGGAGGACTTGATAATACAGTCCAGACAGCATTTAACAAAATGAAAGAGGACGCGGCAAAGGAAGGCCTCACGCTCTGGATAGCCTCAGGCTACCGCAGCTACGATTACCAGAAAAATCTCTACAACAGATATGTGGCAAGGGATGGTCAGGCAAAGGCTGACACCTATTCAGCAAGAGCAGGACATTCCGAGCATCAGACAGGCTTGTGCTTTGACTTAAATCAGGTAAACGATACATTTGCAAACACGCCTGAGAGCGCATGGGTAAACGCTCACGCCCACGAATATGGATTTATTGTGAGATACCCGAAAGAGAAGGAGAGTATTACAGGCTATAAATATGAACCGTGGCACCTTCGCTATCTGGGTGTGGACTTGGCTACAAGCGTATATAATTCAGGACTTTGTCTTGAGGAATATCTTGGTATAACATCTGTGTATCAGGATTAGCTTGAGATTTAGCAAAATGATGATTTGTAGCCGGCTGCACGACAGAAACGCCCTGTATGGATAATGCATGGCTGCGAGATAATGGCATATGATGTTGTTGAGAGCGACGAGGTCAGGGAGTATGCAAAATATACAGATCTTTATACGCTGCTGAAAGAAGCGGATATTATAACACTTCACGCTCCGGCTCTTGACAGCACATATCATATGATAAATGAGGCTGCCATAAATGCCATGAAGCAGGGAGTTATTATAATCAACTGCGCAAGAGGCTCTCTTATTGATACGGATGCACTCATAGCCGGCATTGAAAGCGGCAAAGTCGGTTTTGCGGGGTTGGACGTGCTTGAGTACGAAAGCGGGCTGTACTATTTTAACAGAATGGGCGAGCCTTTGAACAATTCAAAGCTGGCTATACTGCGCTCCTATTCAAATGTTCTGGTGTCGCCGCATACAGCATTTTACACAGAGGAAGCGGTATCGGATATGGCAGAAAATTCTATTATTAACGCTATGGATTATTTGTCTGGGAAAAATGATTTAGATAAAAATATTGACCTCCAATAATTATTATAATATGATAATGATATCATAAACAAACCAAAATCATACAACGGTTGGTAATATAATTAACATATATGGACATTCAGTTTGATTTTGGCAACGCATTTTACAGGAGGCGATAATTATGGAGGAAAAGGCTTTAAGTTCTAAAAAGAATGGTATGAAGGCGCTGATACTTATTGTTCTTGCATATCTTGCAGGAATTGGAGTACTTGTTGCCGGGGCAGTTACACAGATATGGCCGGTTATGATTATCGGTATCATATGGGTAAGTATTGGATGGTTTCCATTGATTGGGCTTAGAATTTTAAGACCGCAGGAGGCGCTGGTGCTTACGCTGTTCGGAAAGTATGTAGGCACGCTTAAAGACGCAGGCTTTTATTGGGTTAATCCATTTTGCGGAAGCGTTAATCCGGCAGCAAAGACAAAGTTAAGCCAGAGCGGACTTGACTTAAGTACAAATACAGCCGGCAGCAATACGGTAGATGTCAATATTAATGCGAACGTGTCAAATAACAAGATTTCATTAAAGATTATGACGCTCAATAACAACCGTCAGAAGATTAATGACTGTCTTGGTAATCCTGTTGAAATTGGCATTGCGGTTATGTGGAGAGTTGTGGATACTGCAAAAGCTGTATTTGAGGTAGACAATTATAAGGAATATCTTTCACTTCAGTGCGACAGCGCACTCAGAGATATTGTAAGAATATATCCTTATGATGTGGCTGTCGGAGTTGATACGACAGGGGACGGTCAGGCTGACGAGGGAAGCCTCAGAGGTTCAAGCGAAACTGTAGCTGAGAGAATCAGACAGGAGATACAAAAGAAAGTCGATAGGGCAGGTCTTGAAATTATAGAGGCGCGTATAACATATCTTGCCTATGCGCCGGAGATTGCGGCTGTTATGCTCCAGAGGCAGCAGGCGACAGCTATTGTAGACGCACGAAAGATGATTGTAGACGGCGCTGTAGGAATGGTAGAGATGGCACTTGAGAGACTTAATGAAAATCAGGTGGTAGATTTAGACGAGGAGCGGAAAGCGGCTATGGTTTCCAATTTGCTGGTTGTTCTTTGCGGCAACCACGATGCGCAGCCGGTCGTTAATTCCGGCAGTTTATATTAATTATGTCAGAGAAAAAACAGGTGCCTCTCAGATTGTCGTCGGAGCTTTATGAAGCGTTGGCGGCTTGGGCGGAGGATGATTTCAGGTCTGTGAACGGTCAGATTGAATATCTTCTTACAGAATGTGTCAGACAACGAAAGAAAAACGGTAAATATGTGTCTGATCAGATAGATGTACCGCCGAAGCTGGATATAAGCTAGGAACAGGTTAGCGACTGGTCTTGCTGAAAGCAGACCAGCCGCTAACCTGTTCGCAATTATAATATGGCTGAAAAGGGTATAATCAAAAACTTTTTCCCAGATACTCATTTCTGATATGTTCTTCCATATCCTTAACTTCATTCTCAAATTCCCTTGCAGAAACAAGATGGCAGCCCTGCCCGATAATAATTATCTGTTCCAGCCCATCAGATGTGGCTACCCTGACATAGTGCTTTCTGCCATGCTCGTGGGCAAAGCGCTCTATGTAATGGTCGGCAGTTTCAGCCTCTCTGGTGTACACGACATGGATATTGTGATAGTCGAGAAATTCAGTATCATGTCCCTGAACTCTGTAGGCGTCAAATACTACAATAAGCTCGCATTTTTTCATAGCCTGATAGTTGCACATTATGTCCAATAGCCTGCCTCTGGCAGAGTCAAGATTAGTTTTTGCCAATTCTTTTAACTCATTCCACGCAAATATAATATTATAGCCGTCCACCAGCAGATAAGATTTACCCTGATTTTGTACGGTTTCCGTACCCTTATAGGTGTAAGTAACCGGAGGCACAGATTTGGCATTTCCCGCATTTCTTCGCAAATATTGGTTTTTGCGGGAGCCATTTTCTCTGCTGTTAGAATAATAGGTCTGTTTGAGAATAGCCTCAACCTCATCATTGCCTATAGGTTCATCAGAAACAGTACGGCTGAGACGGCGCGGATTATTATCAAGTGCGGAAACCTCAGCCAAATTAGCAGCGGATTTAGCGCGCTGAGCCAAAACGCTGTCTATATGCATATGTTCAAATACCTCATTCCATTCTACAGTCACACCGGCACCATGCGTGCAGAAAATTGAAGACGAGGGATTTAAAGTATCCCTGTCTGCGTCATAGCCTATATTTTCAATTACATCATCCTGATTGTGGCAGGGCTTGTAGCCCGCCATTTGAACAAATACTCTGCCAAGTCCTTTAGTGTAGGCCATAATTTCAGTCTGATAATCACCAAATGCAGCTACAGGCACAGTTCCCGTAATTTTTGCAAGGTCCGGTGAGGCATATCCGGCGTCCATAGCAGAAGAGCTTACAACATCTGGGGTTTCAAGCTCAAAAACTGCCGACATTCTTTCCAAATCCGTCATAGCGCGCCCTATATTAGCCTGAGGAATTTCCAGAGAAAATGTATAATATGGTTCCAACAGAACAGATTCAGCCTGCATTAATCCCTGACGAACCGCCCGATAGACTGCCTGTCTGAAATCGCCGCCCTCAGTGTGTTTCTGATGAGCGCGGCCGCTTACTAAAGTAATAACAACATCTGTAAGCGGCGAACCGGTAAGCACGCCCACATGGGATTTTTCATATAAATGTGTTAAAGCCAGTCTTTGCCAGTTCTTATCCAATATATCTTCGCTGCAGTCTGATTTAATAACGATACCGCTTCCCGGCTCTCCCGGTTCCATAATAAGATGAACCTCCGCATAATGGCGCAGCGGCTCAAAATGCCCTACGCCCTCAACAGTATTTTGAATAGTTTCTTTATAGACAATACTGCCTGTTCCAAACTGTACTTCAATGCCGAAGCGTTCTTTTATAATATTTTGTAAAATTTCTATTTGTACGGCGCCCATAACCTGGATATGAATTTCTCCCAGCAGTTCATTCCACAATATGTTAAGCTGCGGGTCTTCCTCTTCAAGAAGGCGCAGCTTTGGAAGAAACTGCAAAGCGTCTGTGTTGTCGGGCAAAATAAGTTTATATGTAAGCACAGGTTCCAGTGCAGGCGCAAGAATTTCTGCGTCGGCTCCTATGGATTGTCCGGCAAAGCTGCTCTCAAGTCCGGTTACGGCGCATATGCCTCCAGAAGAAATTTCATTTACAGCTGAATACTTTTCACCTGAATAAATTCTTATCTGAGTTACTTTTTCCGTACCGGTTATTTGGGTGCGAGCCGCAAGAGTGCCGCCTGTTATTTTCATATGAGTAAGGCGGTTTCCCTGAGGGTCTCTGGTTATTTTGTAGACTCTCGCTCCAAATTCCGAACCATAAGAGCGTTGGCAGAGGTATTTGTTAAGAGCCTCAACAAATTCATCTATTCCTGTCATTTTTAAGGCTGAGCCAAAAAAGCATGGAAAAAGTTTGCGGTCGGCAATAAGCATTGCAATATCGGAAGCAGTTATATCCTCCCCTTCAAGATGTTTGTCCAAAAGCCTTTCGTCACAGAGCGCAACAGTTTCCATATCAATGGCATTTTCAAAGGAAAAATCAACGGCGGAGCCGGACAGCTTATTGTTTATCAGCTCTGTCATATGAGCCTTTGAAGCGCCGGGCTGGTCCATTTTATTGATAAATATAAATGTTGGTATGCGGTATCGCGCAAGCAGCCTCCATAAGGTTTCAGTGTGTCCCGATATGCCGTCGGAGGCGCTGATTACAAGAATTGCATAATCAAGCACGTGCAATGTCCGCTCCATTTCTGCGGAAAAATCAACGTGTCCGGGAGTATCCAGCAGGGTTACAGAATTTTCGCCCAACTGTATCTGCGCCTGTTTGGAAAATATAGTTATTCCTCTGGCACGTTCCATAGAATTTGTGTCAAAAAAAGCATTTTTATTATCAACCCTGCCAAGAGTCCGTATGGCTCCGGTGGAATATAACAAAGCCTCGGAAAGCGTGGTCTTTCCTGCGTCAACATGGGCAAGCATGCCTATTACAATGTTCATAGCCAGTCTCCATTCAATAATTGTTAAAAACATTATAATATATTTTTGGCTGTTATAATACTAAATTTTGTATTATAATAATTACATTATTGTGTTAATTAGGAGATTTTATGATTATGGAAGAACACAAGCGCCGCAGGGTTCATATGATTGATACCGTAAGAGGTGTGATTATTATAGGAGTGGTGGCGTACCATTTTCTGTTTGATTTGTGGGATATATGGGATATGGATTTTTGGTGGATGAATTCTGTATTAGTCAATGCCGTAAGAGATTTCGGCGCGGGCGTACTTATATTCCTGTCAGGAATATCGAGCCTTTTGTCCCACAGCAATATAAAGCGTGGAATTAAAACCATTCTATGCGCTCTGCTATTAAGCCTTGTCACTTATTTTATTATGCCGGACAATTTCATATTCTGGGGTATCCTGCATTTTATGGGATTTATGATGCTGCTGTATGGTCTTATTGGAAAATGTATAAATAAACTGCCAAGACTTGCAGGGGTCGGCATATTTATGGCGTTATTTATATTTATGTATCCGCTGGTGGTGGACGAATATGTTGGGGTTCTTGGCTTGCTGAAAATATACATTCCGGAGACTATGAAAACTTCAGTAATTACATATATTATTGGCTTTGGCGGCGGCGAGCTTAGGTCGGCTGACTATTTTCCAATACTGCCGTGGAGCGCACTGTTTATTGCGGGTACCTATGTGGGCAATTATGTAAAGGAGGGACGTATTCCGGAATTTATGTATAAGGATATATGCAAGCCGGTCACGTTTCTTGGAAGAAATACGCTTGTGATTTATCTGCTTCATCAGCCTGTGATTTTTGCTCTGGTATGGCTTGCATACAATATATTTGCTTAGGGGAAGATTATGACTATATATGAAATTTTAAGGGAAAATGCTGCGAAGTATCCCGATAGAAAGGCATATTATTATTTTAATAAAACCGGAACATATGGCGAGCTTTTAAATAAAGCCGATGGGCTTGCAGAGCGGCTTGCAGCGGCAGGGATAGGAGACGGGCAGTCCGTAGCCGTATGCCTGCCCAATTCTCCCTCTGTGCTGGTGTCGCTGTTTGCGGTAAATAAGCTTGGGGCAAGAGCTGTTATGCTTAATCCCAAATCTCCGGCGGAGGAGCTTAGACGCCAAATGGAAATGACGGACATAAAATGTATTATATACTCAACTGTGTGCGGCAAAACGGTGCGTGCAGTTCTTAAATCCAGTGAGGTTTTGTCGTCGGTGCCATGCTTTTACAGCAAAATTACAGAAGGGCTTCCTTTATTTTTCAAATTCGCCTGTATTAAGAAGGTGGATTTTAGCCCTATTGGAGAGTGCATGGACAAAGCGGCGTCTAAGGATGGTAATAAAGCGGCGGCGGACAGCAGCAGACATGCGACAGATGACAACGAGGAGGCAGCAGTCATATTCAGCGGAGGCACAGGCGGGGAATATAAGGCAATCGTCCATTCCTCGAAATCCATGTACAATTCCGCAAAGGCGTGCGAAAAACTTATAATTCCATATCCTGATGATATAAGAATGTTGTCGGTGCTTCCGGCATTTCACATATTTGGACTTGAGGTTGCCATATTTTTGCCGATATGTCTTGGAGGAGCCTGTGTTTTAGTGCCATTTTTCCACATAAAGACCATTGCGAAAATAGTTGCGCTGGATTGTCCTGATTTTATAGCCGGAGTGCCTACGATTTTTAAGAGAATTTACCAGTGCGGAATTTTGCAGAAATACGAGCGTAAGGGCAGGCTTAAGGTGGACAGGTTCAGCTGGGGCTTTTGCGGAGGCGACTATCTGCCAGAGAAGGTAAGAAACGACTTCAACGAGCTTATCAGGCGAAACGGCGGCAGAGGCTATATATCTATGGGCTACGGTATGTCCGAGTGTTGTCCCGCAGCGGTGGCAGAGAAAAATATTAACGAAGAAAAATATGTTGGAAATGTGCTTACAGGCTGTGAAATTACTATTCATGATGAAGAAGGAAAGCAGGTGCCTGACGGGGTTAAGGGCGAAATCTACATATCGTCGGATTTTCTTATGAAAAAATATTTTTATGAGGATAAGAGCGAGTATTATCCCCTTGTGGACGAGGCAGGAAAACAGTATATTAAGACCGGAGATATGGGTTATATGAAGGGGAACCGCCTCTATTACGAGTACAGGATACGAAGAATTATAAAGGTTTCGGGCAACACCATATTTGCAGGTTATGTGGAAAATGTAATATGCAGTCATGCGCAGGTTAAAAATGCTATAGTAGTGCCGGTAAACCACGAGACAAGAGGCAATTCAACGTTTGCATTTGTAGTGTGTGAAGAACCCTTTGACAGGGAAAAACTTCGCAGTGAAATTCTGGAACTTTGCAGGCAAAAACTTATACCGTATGCGATTCCGGCAGGCATAGAATTTTGCTGTACCGGAGATATTAAAATGACAATACTTGGAAAAGTAGTGTACGGCGAGCTGGAAATTAAGGCTAGGGATATAATGGGCGGCAGTTGACACAGCGATATAGAAGCATAAATATATTTACGGTTTCCGGCGCATATTTCGGTGCATGGAACGCTGTAGTTATGCTATTGTCTAATAAGCAGAACGATTATTATAAATTCCAAAACACAACATATTAAGGGACTGTTTTCAAAGAAAAAGCCTGTGAAGATATATTTTAATCGTTTGGCGTTAAAAGCATTTGTCATATAATACCCTCCATAATATAATAAGCGTTAAGAACTTGTACCGGTATTTAGGCAGCTTTTGTCAGATATGCTTAAAAAGCGGTTATATATTTATTATATGCAGGAGTTATAAGGACTGCTATTGATAAGATGTAAACGTAAGGTTAGATTTATGTATTTTTTTCAGATAATGAAATTAACAAAATGAGACAGCATAAAAAATGGAGCAGATATGTGCGTAAGCGCAGCGCTCTGATGCAATTAAAACACTGGTAATGCTATTTAAAAATTCTAAATTCGTATCAGGATTATATAAATGTAAGCAGCACCTCGTGATGTCAGAATTATGGCAGGTAAACGGATTCAGGCAGAAGTGCTGCTTCATTTAGAATTTCTTGTGTTCATAAAAATTTCCCAATAGTTTCCTAATATTTTACATATTGTTGTAATATTTCATTGATAATAGCGTTTTTTCATTTCTCTTTCAAGCTGGAGTGTAGTAGAATATAATCTGTTGTTAAGCAGGAGCATAAACAGCGTTTGGAACAGAAAGGAGTTTTACAGAATGCTAAAGTTGTTTAAACATTTTACAAAGCAAGAATGGCTTGGAATGGGAATTATCTTCGTTCTTGCCGTTGTTCAGACATGGCTTACCATGACTATGCCGGAATATATGTCAGAAATTACGCAGCTCGTTCAGACGGAGGGAAGCGCTATGGAAGACGTTTTAGCAGCGGGCGGAAAAATGCTGCTCTGTGCGTTGGGAACGCTGGTTACCGCCGGAGTGACCGTATTTTGTACGGCGCAGGTATCCGCCGGACTTTCAGCAAACCTAAGAGCGGCTATCTTTAATAAGGTGCAGTCGTTTTCAATACATGAGATTGGAAAGTTTTCTACATCAAGTCTTATTACCCGTACTACAAATGATGTAGTTCAGGTGCAGATGCTGCTTGTAATGGGAACGGAGATTCTTTTTAAGGCGCCGCTTACAGCAATATGGGCGATAATTAAAATAGCAGGAAAAGGCTGGGAGTGGACAATGGCTACAGCAATAGCCGTTGCCATACTTCTTATGATTGTAAGCGTCTGTTTGGTGCTGGCGTTGCCTAAATTTAAGAAAATGCAGAAGCTGACGGACAATTTGAACCGCGTTACCCGTGAAAATCTGAACGGACTTCAGGTAATAAGGGCTTATAATGCAGAAGAATATCAGGAGAATAAATTTGAGGCGGCAAATGAGGAATTAAAAAACACACAGCTTTTTACAGGCAAGGTTATGGGATTTATGATGCCAAGCATACAGGCTGTCATGAATGGTCTTGCGCTTGCGGTGTACTGGATTGGTGCATATTTAATTCAGGAGGCTGCTATGCCGGATAAATTGGTTTTATTCTCGGATATGATTGTATTTTCACAATATTCAATACAGGTAGTTATGGCATTTATGATGCTGGTAATGATTTCAGTGCTGCTGCCCCGTGCAATGGTATCAGCAAAGCGTATTAACGAAGTGCTTGATACAGAGCCTTCCATTGAGGATGGGGCTGGAAAGGATTCCGTACAGGGAAAAGAAGGCGTTGTTGAATTTAGAAATGTAAGCTTTAAATATCCTGATGCCGGAGATGAAGCCTTGTCGGACATTTCGTTTACGGCGAATAAAGGTGAAACCGTGGCATTTATTGGAGCAACAGGCTGCGGAAAGAGTACTGTTATTAATCTAATACCGAGATTTTATGACGTAACAGAGGGAGAGGTATTGGTTGACGGCGTAAATGTAAAGGATTACACGCAGGAAACCCTCAGAAATAAAATTGGTTATGTATCACAGAAAGCAATATTGTTTTCAGGAACAGTTTCAAGCAATGTGGCGTTTGGAGATAACGGTTCAAATGGATTTACGCAGGAGGATATCAGCAAGGCGGTTCACATTGCCCAGGCTGATGAATTTGTGGAAAAGCTGGAGGACGGTTACGACGGCTATGTGGCTCAGGGCGGCTCTAATTTTTCAGGCGGACAGAAACAGAGGCTTTCCATTGCGCGTGCTATATGCAGAACCCCTGAGATACTTATTTTTGATGATTCATTTTCCGCGCTGGATTATAAGACGGACAGCATATTGAGAAAGGAGCTGGCTAAGACCTGCAAAGATGTTACAAGACTTATAGTGGCCCAGAGAATCGGTACAATTCGTGAAGCAGATAAGATTATTGTTTTGGAGGATGGCAAGATTGCCGGTATGGGTACGCATAAAGAATTAATGGGAAATTGTGAAGTGTATCAGCAGATTGCATATTCTCAGTTATCGAAGGAGGAATTGGCATAATGGAAAGAAATGGCGGAATGGGAAGAAGGGTTGAAAAGCCTAAAGACTTTAAAGGAACATGGATAAAGCTGATTCGCTACCGCAAAAAAGATTTTATTGCGCTTGGTGTTGCCATTGTGTGCGCTATGGCAGGAACAGTGTTTACACTGATTGGTCCTGATAAATTGTCAGATTTGACAAAGGTTATTACTAACGGACTGATTACCGGTATTGATATGGATGCGGCGTCTAAGATTTGTTATACGCTGGTGGCATTTTATGCATGCAGTTTTATTTTGTCTATAATACAGCAGCTTATTACGGTGAATGTCACTCAGAATATGGCAAAGAAGCTGCGTAAGGATATATCTGAAAAAATAAACAGACTACCTATGGCATTTTATAATAAAACTTCCACAGGCGACGTATTGTCGCGTGTGACAAATGATGTGGATTTAATTTCCCAGTCCATGAACCAGAGCGTGGGCAATATGATTCATGCTATCACCTTATTTGCAGGTTCGCTTATTATGATGTTTACAACAAATGTAATAATGACGCTGACGGCTGTGGCTGCAACTATTATTGGATTTGTTCTGATGATATCAATTATGGGAAAATCACAGAAATATTTTTCTAAACAGCAGAAAAGCTTAGGCGCACTGAGCGGACAGATAGAGGAAATTTATTCGGGACATACGATTATAAAGGCTTATAACGGTGAGAAACAGGCAAAGAAAACTTTTGATGAATTAAACGGAGAGTTAAGAGCCAGCGCAGCTAAAGCTCAGAGTATGGCCGGTCTTATGAATCCTCTTATGGTATTTATCGGCAACCTCGGTTATGTTGCGGTCTGCGTTGTGGGTGCAGTGCTTACTATGAACGGTCAAATAGGATTTGAAGTAATTGTAGCGTTTATGATGTATGTAAGATATTTTACGCAGCCTCTTTCACAGCTGGCTCAGGCAGTACAGACATTGCAGTCTGCGGCCGCAGCCGGAGAGAGAGTATTTGAATTTCTTGGAGCTGAAGAAATGGCGGACGAAAGCCACAAGCAAAAGCGTCTTGAAAATGCGGAGGGCTATGTGGACTTTGAGCATGTAAAATTCGGTTATAATGCTGATAAAACGATTATTCACGATTTTTCGGCCTGCGCCAAGCCGGGACAAAAAATTGCCGTTGTCGGGCCTACAGGAGCCGGAAAATCTACACTTGTTAATCTGCTTATGAGATTTTATGAGGTGCAGTCGGGAAGCATTAAAATCGACGGAATTCCTACCACAGAATTAAGGCGGGAGAATGTACATTCACAGTTTTGTATGGTGCTTCAGGACACATGGTTGTTTGAGGGAACTGTGCGTGAAAATTTAATTTACTGTACTGAGAACGTGTCGGATGAAAAAATGAAGGAAGCCTGCAAGGCGGTCGGACTGGAGCATTTTATCAAAACGCTTCCAAAGGGCTACGATACTGTACTGAATGATGAGGTCACTCTTTCGCAGGGACAGAAGCAGCAGTTTACCATTGCCCGTGCTATGATTGCGGATAAGCCGATGCTTATTCTTGATGAGGCCACAAGCTCCGTAGATACAAGAACCGAACAAAAGATACAGGATGCAATGGATGAACTTATGAAAAACAGAACTTCTTTCGTTATCGCCCACAGGCTTTCAACTATTAAAAATGCCGACTTGATATTGGTTCTCAAGGACGGCGATGTCATTGAAAGCGGCAACCATGAGGAATTGCTGGCGAAGGACGGCTTCTATGCGGAGCTTTATAACAGCCAGTTTGAGCAGGCTTCATAGAATTAGCGGCGCAGGCGTTTTGAAGGGAGTATTCCAATAAAGCTGCTGCTTAATCTATCAAGTCATTCTCACAACTCTGTCCGCAAGGGCAATGGTGGATGGCCTGTGGGCTATCATAATAATTGTCCTGTCATTTTTTAAAGCTTTCAGAGCGTCGTTTACGAGTTGTTCTGATTCGTTGTCAAGCGCAGAGGTTGCCTCGTCCATAAGGATTACAGGCGTGGCCTTTAATATTGCCCTTGCTATGGCTATTCGCTGGCGCTGACCGCCTGAAAGGCGGTTTCCGCGCTCGCCTGCGCAGGTGTCGTAACCGTTTTCAAGTTGCATAATAAATTCGTGGGCATGAGCTGTGCGAGCAGCTTCTACGACTTCATCAAAGCCTGCGTCAGGCTTACCAACCTTGATATTTTCGAGGATTGACTCGTTAAACAAGTAAGGCTCTTGAGGAACGTATGCTATCAGTTTTCGGATATCGCTGTTGCTCATAGTGCTGTAAGGGTTGCCGTTTATGTATATCTGCCCTGATTTAATGGGATACAGACCAAGCAGGAGTTTCGACAAAGTGGTTTTGCCGCAGCCGGAGGCTCCAGTGATTGCAAGGCTTTCGCCCTGTTTAATATCCATAGAAAAATTGTGAAGCAGAGGCTTTTCATCACTGTAATTAAAGTCAACATTTTCAAAGCGTATGATTATGTCGTCAGCAGCGCGGCTGATAATACTGTCAGGCGCAGAGTACCAGCATTCAGGTTCCGGTTCAACGTCCAGAAAGTCAAACACATTTTGTGCATTAGTAAGGCAGCCGATAAGCTCTGGCAGGTATCGCCCAAGAAGAATAAACTGGCTGGAGAACTGTCCGTAGAGAGCATATATGGCGGTAAGTGAGCCGAGAGTGGTGTAGCCCTTTTCTACAAAGAAGATTCCCAGAAGCAGAAACGCAAGGATGCACATAAGCTCAAAACCTTTATTGCTGCTTTCAAGGCAGCCTATATATAATATTTTTTTATTGTTCTGTTTAGCATATTTAGCGTTTTCGGCAGAAAATTCCGAGACGGTGTCACGTCCTGCGGCATACATTCTTGCCTGCTCCATTCCCTGCAAAAGATTAGACAATTTTTCTGTCATAACTGCATTGGTGGCAGATAATGTTTTTGTCACATTTCTTATGGGGTTGATGAGTAATCCGTTTATCAGAAGCATTACTGAATTTACGGCAATAAGGCATAAAGTAATTTGCCGGCTTAACATAAACATAGGAACAAGAAAAACAAGCACCTGAAGCAGTGGAGCAACGGTGCGTCTGAAGCGTGAACCGTATATCTGTCCGGTTTTTGACAGATCGTAGGACAGCTTTGACATAAAATCGCCGCTGTGGTGACTTTCATAGTATGTATAGGGAAGCCGTACCTCATGGTGAAATATAATTTTGCAAATATTACTGTAGGCGCGTTTTGCCTCTATATTGTAGCAGATTGATGAAAATGCATATAGCAAAAGGGACAGGAAGCCGCCGATTATGTTAAATATAATAATACTGAGTATATTGTCTGTATTCCCTGACTGAGCCGCGTCCACTACATTTTTCATAAGCAGGGAACTCATTACAGAAAACATAGCGAAGCCTGTGCTCATAAAAAATATAGCAATCAGATATATCCAGCGCCGCCGTCCCATTATTTTCATAGTTCGTATAAATGTGCTTAATACCTTCATAATATCAGACCTCTTTTCCATACATATCAAAATAAGTACCCTTTGCCTCGATAAGCTCTCTGTGAGAGCCGCTCTCAACAATATTTCCGTCCTTTAACACCATAATCCGGTCAACATTTTCAATGGTGGAAAGGCGGTGGGCAATGGTGATGCAGGTTCTGTTTTTTGAGAGATTGTCTATTGCTTCCTGAATGAGATGCTCCGTAGCCACATCCACAGCGGAGGTAGGTTCATCCAAAAGCAGTACGGGAGCGTCCTTTAAAATGGCTCTCGCTATAGAAATACGCTGTTTTTCTCCGCCTGAGAGAAGTATTCCCCGCTCACCTACAATGGAATTGTATTTGTCGGGAAGACTTTCAATAAAATCGTGTATGCGGGCGAGCTTGCAGGCATTGATAATATCCTCATCTGAGGCGTTTTTATTGCCGTAGGCTACATTTTCATAGATAGTTCCGGGAAACAGAAAAACATTCTGCGAAACCAGAGCCATATGCGCTCTTGCTGCCTCGACGTTCCACTGTGCAAAATCCCTTCCCAAAAATCGGTAGCTGCCGGATGTTATAGGGTAAAAGCCGCAAAGCAGATGAAAAATAGTGCTTTTGCCGCCGCCGGAATCGCCCACAAATGCCACCGATTCTCCGGATTTTATTGAAAATGACAGATTTTTAAGGATAAGAGTGTCCAAAGAATATCCGAAACAGACCTGTTCAAAAGTTATGGCGTCCACATTTTTATCCGCCGTCAAAGCCTGAGAGGCGTTGCAGACGTTTGCTTCCTGAATTGAGCCGGCGTCGGCTGCATTAGCAGGCAAGTCAGTGTATGTGCCTGTAGGTTCGTCCGGTGATGACAGTATTTTTTCAAGCCGCGATACGCACACGCCGTTTTCCTTAGCGTCAATAAAGTTAAATGGAAGTCCCACAAACGCTTCCACAAAGGCGGTGAGTATCATAAGAAATGCCATAAGATTTCCGAGGCTTAAATTGCCATTTGTCACAAGAACATATGCGTAAATTGCGCAGATAATATTAGGAAGCCATTGAAGCATTTTTCGTATTATTGTAGCGGAGTTGGAAATTTTTGCACGTTTTTCTTCATTTGCCACAAGGTCGTCGGCAGCCTGGTTGAGTTTTGCCTGAAATATATCCTCCGCCACAAAGGTGCGCAGCACAAGAACGCCGCTCATACAGTCCTGAGCGATTTCAGTGATGCGGTCGGACTTTTCGCGGTGTACTTTCTTGAGTGAGACGATTTTTTTCACGATTACATTTGATATAAGCAGGATAACAGGATAGCACACCAGCATAAGTAAAAGCAGCATGAGATTAAGCTGACCTACATAGATTGCATATGTAATAATAGCTACTCCGTTAGTGCATATTTCCGGAAGATTTTCTGTAAGAAGAGCGTCCGCACCGGAAATGTCGTCGTTCATTTTGTTGATGACTGCGGCAGAACCGTTGTCGTCAAAGTATTTGTATTCAAGGCGGTACAGCTTTTTCGCCACTATATCCTTATAGTCGGTCTGAACCTTAATACTGAATTTGGATATTGCCACGCTTTTTAAGAATGATGTCACAAAGCCCAGAAGTATCATTATAATCAGTTGTGTAAGAAATGTGCTGAATTCTACTGCTTCATTTCCAAAAAGCTGGTCTATGGCATTTCCTATAAGAGTGTTGCCGTAAACCATAATGGAGGCAAGCACATAGGACAGGGCTAAAGCCAGCAAAAACCAATAGCTGTATCTTATTGTGCATTTTAAGAATTGGTTTCTTTTCATGACAGACCTCACTAATATTCATTCAATAAACATTTGTTTGTGAACTATATAAGAATAGCTGATACAATATAAAAATGCAATGTAAATTATGAAAAATAGGACGTTGAAATACTCAATTTTTTGCGTTATTATGAACTGTATTGGAATTGTAATATTTAAAAATGTAAAAACGGGAGGCGGACATAAGCGATGATATTTAGAAATGAATATGTTGTAGGAATTGAGCAGACAGGATTTAACAATTTTATAACAAATAAGGGGATACTTGCTATTATGGAGGATATTGCAAGCCTTCATTCGGCAGAGGTCGGATACGGGCTTCTGGATATTGAAAAAATCCGCAGGGGCTGGATTCTTTTGGACTGGCAGATAAATGTTCTCAAAAGACCTGTGTACAATGAGAAATTAAGTGTGAGTACATGGGCGAGAAGTTTTGAGAGGGCATGTGCCTACAGAGATTATGAATTTAAAAATGAGGCAGGGGAGACAGTTATAATAGGAACTTCACGCTGGATACTGTTTGACATAGATAAGAGAAGACCTGTCAGACTTACAGAGGATATTACGTCGCTGTATGATTCTGAGACTGAGTTGAGCGTGTTTAAGGAAGACATTAAGGATATTGCGTTTGACGAGACTATGATAGAGTCCGCGCATGGGGTGCAGTATAAGGTAATGCGCAGGGATATTGATATTAACAATCATATGCATAATATTAATTATTTGGAGGTGGCGCTTGAGGCGCTGCCTGAAGGTGTGTATAAAAAAACGCATTTTGACAATTTAAGGATACAATACAAGCGTGAAATTAAGTATGGCGATACGGTGGAGTGCCGATATTTTGAGTCGGAGGGCTATAAGGCGGTGGCTATGCTGGTTGAGGGCAGGGTGCATGCCATTGTGGGAATGAAGTAATGAACCGTTTCCGTAAAGTGACGAAACCGGTTGAATTAAAAATGTTTATAATAAAAGCAGGCAAGCTGCGTCCTGTCGCGAAGCTTCAGCTTTTCAAGTATTGTGCTTATATAGTTGCGGACAGTCCCTTCACCGAGGAAAACTGCCGCAGCTATTTCTTTATTGTTAAGACCGTCTGCCACAAGGCGCATAATTTCATATTCCTTTGGGGTGATACCGTACTCTTCAAAGTCGATGGAATCCTGCTTTTGGATAAGGGTAGGGATTTTGTTCATTATCTCATCGCCGAATACAGTCTGACCGTTGAAAACAGCATTTATGGCAGGAGCAATAGTTTCAAATGCCTGCTTTAATATGTAGCCCTTAGCTCCCATATGAATTGCCTTGATTATATACTCATCATCAGAAAATGTGGTGAGCAGAAGTATTTTAGCGTCAGGATGTTTTTCTATAATAGTTTTGCCGGCGTCAAGTCCGTTAAGTCCGTCCATGCGTATATCCATTAAAAGAACGTCGGGTTTGTATGTATCGTAGAGAGTTATTGCGTCGCTGCCGCATTGGCCTAAAGCTGCGACCTCTATGTCAGGCTGCGCTTCAAGAATTGTTTTAAGGGATAGAGAGACGAGCTGGTCGTCGTCAACGATAATTATTTTCATAAAGGTGTTTCCTCCATATTTTTAATAACAGATATAAGAATTTTAAAGCCTGAGTTTGTGGATATTTTCAGGTTGCCCTTAAGGCTTTTAACCCTGTCCTTAATATTGATAAGACCTATTCCGCTTTCGGGTTCCGGTTTAATGTCAGTGCCGTTATCCTGAATCTGAAGCTGATAAAATCCCGGGTGTTCTCTTACAAGAATGTCCATTTTTGTAGCGTTGCTGTGTTTTATAGTGTTGCTTACTGCTTCTTTAGTAACACTGATAAAGCAGTATTTAATGTCTTTTGGAATATTTTGTCCCATATCATAGTCATAGGTAATATCTAATTTATCTATGCCGCTGATAATTTCAGAAATAGCCAAGTTAAGGTCAATGGATTCGTCGTGCAGGTCATGCACGCTGGAACGTATGCTTGTCATAGCAGTATTTAGCGTACTGTGCAGGTCGTCTAAAGGGGATACTAAATTCTCATTTTGGTTAATTGTTTTAATGGCACCAACCTGCAAAATGGAGCGGGTAAGCATATGTCCAACATTGTCGTGAATTTCTCTTGCAATGCGGTTGCGTTCCTTTAAAGTCGCCATATAAATTTGCGTATCCTGGTTTTCACAAAGCGTCCGGTTTTTCTCCTCGATTATCATTTCATATTCCTTTGAGTTGTCTCTTAAGACTTTAAGCTCCTTTTTTAGTTTCTCGCTGCGGTTTATTTCATATTGAAAAAGCACGCATATAAGGCAGAGAAATATTATGTATATGGCAAACTGCGGGCTGACAATAAAATAAGATAATAATATATCTAAGCATAGGAAGCCGGCGTTAAACCAAAGCCTGCAGGTGCATATATTGTAGGCTAACAGCGGAAGGAAGCAAAGAAAGGGCGGAAATATCAGGGCAATAACGCAATAGGCTCCATAGAGTATAATAAATACAACGTGTTTGCGGTTTTCAAGCCTGATGTCGGTTGGAAATACTTCGTCGAGAAAACCTAGTATAAGGGAAGAAAGGGCGGAAACTATCATTAACGCATCTATTTGAAAGCTTTGTAGCTGCAGCATAACGCAGGCTATGTAGATAAGTAATCTGGATATAACACTGTTCATAATCCGTAAAATTCCTGACTTTTCTAATTATAATTATCAATATTCATTTCTGTATGAGACTAGGGCGTCAAAAAGGGGCTTTTGACGCCCTAATCCACGTGAGTAATGACGTTAAATATATAGATAAATTATACACCATAAAAATGACATTTGTCACTTGTTAAAAATGATATATTACACTTTTGTAAATTTTATAATAATTGTAAAATAGATTGTGAAAAAACACACAGATATTCGTATGGTTGTTAAAAAAAGAATATCTAAATTAGAATTAAGGAGAACAGGATATGGAATATGTTATTGAGGTAAATAATCTTGTGAAAAGATATAAAGAACTGCTGGCATTAGACCACTTCAGCCTGCAGATTAGAGAGGGCGAGGTATTTGGGCTTTTGGGGCCTAACGGCTCAGGAAAGACTACGACCATCAACTGTATTTTGTCGCTGCTTGGCTATGACAAGGGCGAAATAAAGGTGTTTGGCAAGACTATGAGACCGGACAGCTATGACATTAAGAAGAATATCGGCGTGGTTATGCAGAACGTGGCTGTATTTAATGAGCTGACAGTTTATGATAATGTAGATTATTTTTGCGGGCTTTACATAAAGGATAAGAAGTTAAGAAAGCAGTATGTAATGGAGGCTATTGAATTTGTAGGCCTTGAGGACTATGTAAAATTTCTTCCTAAAAAGCTGTCGGGAGGACTTTTAAGAAGGCTTAACATAGCATGCGGAATAGCCCACAAGCCGAAACTTATATTTTTTGACGAACCTACGGTGGCTGTAGATCCACAGAGCAGGAACAGAATTTTGGAGGGAATTGAAAAACTTAATAAAGAGGGAGCAACCGTCGTATATACCTCCCATTATATGGAGGAGGTTGAGCAGCTTTGCACAAGAATTCTCATTATGGATAAGGGTAAAAATGTTGCCATAGGCACTAAAGATGAGCTTAAGAAAATGATTAAAAATACGGAGACCATATCTATTGAGGTTTTTGGTCTTGATGAAAAAAATATAAATGATGTAAGAGCGCTGCCGCATGTGTATAATGTGACCTATGACGAAAAGCTGCTGATAGTAAGCTATAGCGGCGGAAAGCACAATATTGTAAGAGCTCTTGATTATTTGCAGAACAGGGAAATTTCATTTGGCAGAGTATATTCGGAAAGACCTACTTTGAATGATGTGTTTCTTGAAATTACAGGTAAAGAGCTGAGGGATTAGTAAGGAGGCGGCATATGTTTTTACACAATTTAAAATATGCAATGAAAACTATGATAAAAAATAAAAGCGCAATTATGTGGACTGTGTTATTTCCCATAGCGCTGGCGACTTTTATGTATATGTCTTTCGGAAATTTGTTTGAAAAGGAATCGGTATTTTCTTCGATTCCGGTGGCAGTTGTAAGCGAAAAGACTAATAAGGGCTTTGAAGCTGTTATAGAGGAGCTTTCAAAGAGTGGGGACGACAGGCTGCTTGACGCTGTGTATATGACTGATGAAGAGGCGAAAAAGGCGCTGAATGATGAAAATGTGACAGGTATAATATATGTGGGTGAGGATATACGGCTTGTAGTCAATGAAAGCACATATCAAAATACAGTGCTAAAAACAGTTATATCCCAGTATAAGAAATCGGAAAAAGTAATTACAGAAATTGCACAGAAAAATCCTCAGGCTGTAGCGCAGGCAGTGGAGGACATGACCGGAGGCAGGGAATATTTTACGGAAAAAAATACTTCTAACGGTAACCAGAATCCATACACTAATTACTTTTATGCAATATTTGCCATGAGCTGCCTGTTTGCATCATTTGCGGCTACGGAAAAGATTGCGAGGATTCAGGCGAATGAGAGCGCTTTAGGTATGAGGAGAAGTTTGTCGCCTAACAGCAAGATGAGTACTATAATTGCGGAGTTCATTTCTATGCTTGTATTCCAATTTATTGCGGAGGTTATTACTTTAATTTATCTTACAGTTATAGGAGTTGATTTTGGAAATAAGTACCCTCAGATTTTGCTTATTTTATTTTTTGGCTCTTGTATGGGAATAATTCTTGGCATAATAATCGGTTCTATATCTAAATTATCGGAGGGAAGCAGGTCGGGAATATGTGTAATCATAAGTATGGCGCTTTCGGTTATGGCGGATTTGTGTGCGCCTGGAATAAAGGATTCTATTGAGCATACAGCGCCTATAATTAACAGGCTTAATCCCGCAGCATTGATTGTGGATTCATTTTATGCTCTTAACATATACGACACTTATGACAGATATATAAGAAACATTGCAACTCTGGGACTTATGTCTGCTGCGCTTCTTATAATAAGTTTTCTGATATTGAGGAGGAATAAATATGCAAGTCTTTAAATTGTATTTTAAGGTTTTAAAAATGTACATAGGACAAGTGATAATGTATGTGGGCATATTTGTTGGTGTACTTTTTGGCTTTATCATTCCTAATAACGCAAAAAATGATGTGACAAAATATGAGGACGCCAAGTGTAAATATGCAATATTCGACTATGATAACAGCAAGGCAAGCGAGGCTTTGTCAGCATATCTGGAAAATGCTCATAATAAGGCTGAAATTGCAGACGACGATATTGAGACTATTCAGGATGAAATGTACGGGGGAAATGTGGATTGTGTCGTCAGGATTAAAGAGGGCTTCGGAAGCACATTTGTAAAATCAGGCAGTTTAAAAGAGGCTGATAAAATCAAGGAATATTTTGAAATATATGCTGTTTCAGGAGTGAACGGTACTGAGCTTTTTGAGCAGAGCGTCAACGCTTACATCACAACTCTTTATACTTACATTAATGCCGGATTTGAATTGTCAGAGGCGGTAGAGAGAGCTAATGAGGCGGATAAGGTTTCTGTTGATGTATCGCTTCCGGAGGGGGATGAAGTGCAAAACACAAGTGCATTTGTATATATGCTTAAGTATCTTGCGTGGGTATTTGTGTGTATGTGCATTATAGGAATTGCACCTGTTCTTTCTGTATTTGACAGAAAAGAAATAAGAGACAGGATAGGCTGCTCATCATACAAATTTGGAAGAATTAATATAGAAACGCTGTTGGGAGTATTGGTAACCGGCGTTGCCATATGCGCTTGCTTTTTGCTGATGGCGCTTATAAGTATGAGAGAGGAGCTTTTGTCCTTCAAAGGTTTGCTTCAGGTATGCAACATATTATGCTATATGGTTGTAGCGCTGGCGCTGACATTTTTTGTAAGCAGAATTACTTCAAATAGAAATGCGGTGTCTGCGCTGGCTAACGTAATATCGCTTGGAATGGCATTTTTATGCGGCGTGTTTGTTCCTATGGAACTGCTCAGCAGCACTGTAATTAAGATTGCACATTTTCTTCCAGCATATTGGTATGTAACTGCGGTAAATGCAATTAACACATACAGTCCGGGTGATATGCCTGAAATTTTCTCTTATATGGGAATTGAACTGCTGTTTGGAGCAGCTATAATAGTGGCAGCGATTGTTATATACAAAAATAAAAGAATGGCGTAGATGCAGCGCAGACAGTAAATGTGACGGCGGCGGTTATCAGGGTTGAGAGTGAGAGACTGACTGATATCCGTCGCCTTTTAATTATGTGTTTTTATTTCAATGAGCTGATATTCCAAAAGCTGCATCTTCATAAGTAAAACCATAGGCTTCTGCGAGATGTTTGATAGAATTTTCCAAACGTGATATAATATTGCATCAGGAAATTTAAAGTAATAATTTTTACCGAAAGGGTTATATATAACAGTATGAAAAGAATATGGATGTATCTTAAGGAATATAAGAAGGAATGTGTGCTGGCGCCGGCATTTAAGATGCTGGAGGCGCTTTTTGAGCTGTTTGTTCCGCTTGTCGTTTCATCAATAATTGATGTGGGAATTAAAGGGGCGGACAAGGGTTACATTATAAAAATGTGTATGCTTATGATACTGCTGGCGGTGGTGGGACTTATCTGTTCAATAACGGCGCAGTATTTTTCTGCAAAGGCGGCGGTGGGGTGCGCTACAGGGCTTAGGCACCACCTGTTTGCCCATATTCAGAGCTTATCATTTACGGAAATGGACACTATCGGAACATCGACGCTGATAACAAGAATGACAAGTGATATTAATCAGGTACAGAATGGCGTTAATCTTGTGTTGAGGCTTCTTCTTCGCTCGCCGTTTATTGTATTTGGCGCAATGATTATGGCATTTACTATAGATGTGAAAGCGGCGCTTGTATTTGTTGTGGCGATTCCGGTGCTGGCGGTGATTGTATTTGGTATAATGTTGGCAACGAGGCCTCTTTATAAGAAGGTTCAGGCAGGGCTTGATAAAATTCTTGGAATAGTAAGGGAAAATCTTACGGGCATAAGAGTTATAAGAGCTTTCAATATGCAGGATAAGGAAGTAACACGTTTTAAGGCTGCCAATGAATCGTTAAATTCACTTCAGAAGTTTGTTGGAAATATATCGGGGCTGATGAATCCGCTTACCTATGTGGTAGTAAATATTTCAATAATTGTGCTTATTTGGTCAGGCGCTGTGAGGGTTAATGAGGGAACCCTCTCGACGGGACAGGTTGTTGCGCTTTACAACTATATGTCGCAGATTTTGGTGGAGCTTATTAAGCTGGCTAACCTTATAATAAGCATTACTAAGGCTCTGGCATGCGCAAACCGTATCGACAATATATTTGATGTGAAGTCTGGTATGGAAGAGGGAAATGTCCAGTATGTAAGCGTGGCAGGACATAAGGCTGGAAATGGCAGTACTGCCGTGGATGCAGCGGTCGAATTTAAAAATGTTTCATTGCGGTATGCCAACGCCGGAGAGGACTCTGTCGCAGGGGTGAGCTTTAAGGTTATGCCCGGACAGACTGTGGGAATTATCGGCGGTACAGGCTCAGGAAAGACAACCTTAGTAAATATGATTACAAGATTTTATGACGCAACTTCGGGAGAGGTGCTTATAAACGGCAGAAATATTAAAGATTATACTTTTGATTCCCTGAGAGAAAAAGTGGTGGTGGTTATGCAGAAGGCGCAGCTATTTAAGGGAACAATAAGAGATAATATAAAATGGGGCAAACCTGACGCTACGGATAATGAGATTATGGAGGCGCTCTATGTGGCTCAGGCAAAGGAATTCGTAGAAAATAAGCCGGGTGTGCTTGACGCATTTGTCGATCAGGGAGGAAAGAATTTTTCAGGAGGACAGAGGCAGAGGCTTACCATAGCAAGAGCTGTTGTAAGAAAACCGGATATACTTATATTAGACGACAGCGCTTCTGCGCTGGATTATGCCACAGACGCAGCTCTTAGAAAATCAATCAGAAATATGAAGCCTATGCCTACGCTTTTTATAGTTTCACAGAGAGCGGCGTCCCTAATGCATGCCGATATGATAATTGTGCTGGACGATGGTCAGGTAGTTGGAATGGGAAAGCATGATGAACTTCTCAAAGGCTGCAAAGTATATCAGGAAATATATTACTCCCAGTTTAAGCAGGAAGCGAAGTAGGAGGAATTGGAAATGGCTGAAAAAACAACGGATGACAAGAATAAAAGAAATTCCTCAGGAAAGACTATTAGGAAAGTACTTTTTAGGATTAAAAAGTACTGGATTTTCGTTGCAGTTTCTATAATTATGGCAACCATAACTGTTGCTTCAACTCTTTATGTGCCGATTCTTATAGGAAATACCATAGATTATATTGTGGAAGCCGGAGATGTTAATTTTGGCGAAATTGCAAAAATACTTGTGAAGGTTGGTGTGGTAATAGGAATAACAGCGTTGTCACAATGGTTTATGAATATCTGCAACAACAAAATAACATTTCACGTTACAAGGGATATCAGAGACGAGGCGATAGAAAAAATACAACATCTGCCTCTAAAATATATTGACGGACATTCCTACGGCGAGGTTGTAAGCAGAGTTATTGCGGATGTGGACCAGTTTGCGGACGGGCTGCTTATGGGCTTTACACAGTTTTTCTCCGGAGTTATGACTATAATTGGAACGCTTATATTTATGCTGTCCATAGATGTAAAAATAACTCTTGTGGTGGTCCTTATTACGCCTGTGTCCTTCCTTGTGGCGGGATATATTGCAAAGAAAACCTATTCCATGTTTAAGCTGCAGTCCGAGACAAGAGGTAAGCAGACAGCGTTGATTGATGAAATAATTGGAGGGCAGAAGGTAGTTATTGCATACAGTCATTCTGATGAGGCGTTAGAGCAGTTTGACAAAATTAATGAGGATTTGAAAAAATGTTCTTTAAGGGCGATATTTTTTTCATCCATTACTAATCCTTCCACAAGATTTATAAACAGTCTTGTGTATGCGGGAGTTGCGGTTACAGGCGCTATTACGGCTATCGGAGGCGGAATTTCCATAGGTCAGCTATCCTGCTTTTTAAGCTATGCAAACCAGTACACAAAACCGTTTAACGAAATATCAGGAGTCGTTACGGAATTGCAGAATGCCCTTGCATGCGCTGCCAGAGTATTTGAGCTTATAGATGAAAATACTGAAATACCGGAGGCGGCTGACGCTAAGGTGCTTAAGGCGGTTGACGGAACCGTTGACCTTGAAAATGTATATTTTTCATATACTGAAGACAAAAAACTTATTGAAAATTTCAACTTAAGTGTAAAGAGAGGACAAAGGATAGCCATCGTAGGACCTACAGGCTGCGGAAAAACTACAATCATTAATCTTTTAATGCGTTTTTATGATGTAAACAGCGGAAGCATTAGGGTTTCAGGCGAGGATATTCGGGAGCTTACGAGACATTCGCTGAGGGCAGGCTACGGTATGGTGCTTCAGGAGACATGGCTTAAGGCTGGAACCATCAGAGAAAATATAGCTATGGGTAAGCCTGACGCTACTGACGGGGAGATTATGGAGGCGGCTAAAGCGTCCTATGCGCATGGATTTATCAAGAGGCTTCCTCAGGGTTATGATACGGTTATAGGGGAGGACGGCGGCAGCCTGTCACAGGGCCAAAAGCAGCTTTTGTGCATTGCCAGAGTTATGCTTTGCAGACCGCCTATGCTTATACTTGACGAGGCAACCTCATCTATAGATACAAGAACAGAAATAAAGGTACAAAATGCATTTGCCAGGCTTATGGAGGGAAGAACCAGCTTTATTGTAGCGCACAGGCTGTCTACTATACAGTCTGCGGATGTAATACTTGTAATGAGGGACGGACATATTATAGAGCAGGGAAATCACGAAGAACTGCTGGCGAAGAAGGGCTTTTACAGCAATCTGTACGAGAGCCAGTTTGAAATGTCGCAGGCGTAGGCAGCATGTTTAGAGCAGCAATTAATGTAGAATAGTTTATAGTTAATTGCGAAACCGTGATATTGTAAAAGGATATTTTGAAAAACACGCGTTTTGCAAATGCCTATATAACAGTTTAGAAACGGAGGTAATATTTTATGACACTTATTAATAAAGACAAGGTATTAAACGGAGTAGGAAAGGCAGTTGACGTAGCTAATGATGTGGCGGACAAGGCGTCAACCTATGTGAAGGAAAAGGAGCTTGACAAGAAGGCTTCACAGGTGGTAAAGGACATCGGCGAAGGCATTATGGACGCAGGCGAGAAAATAGGGGAAATGTTTGCAGGTAAGAAGAACTAATTATGCCAAAGAAAGAAAATCAAAAGTTAAAGCTATTGTATCTTGCAAAGATATTTCAGGAAAAAACTGATGAAAACAATGGAATAACTCTTAAGGAAATAGAGGCGGAGCTGGCAAAGTACGACATAACCGCTACCAGAAAAACACTTTATGCAGATATTGAACTGCTTAGGGATTTTGGAATGGATATAGCGGGCGTACAGCGCCAGGGTACATATTATTACAGCCTTTTAAGCCGGGATTTTGAACTGCCGGAATTAAAACTTCTGGTGGATTCCGTGCAGTCGTCAAAATTTATTACCGAAAAAAAATCTGGCGAGCTTATTAAAAAGATAGAGGGACTTGCCAGTATTTATGAGGCTAAGGAGCTTCAGCGGCAGGTGGTAATTAAGGATAGAATAAAGACCATGAACGAGAGTATTTACTATAATGTAGATACTCTGAATATGGCGATTAACCGTAATTCGTCTATAGATTTCAGCTATTACGAGTGGAATGTGGAGAAAAATCTGGAGCTTAGGCATAACGGTGAGAAGAAAGATATTTCTCCGTGGAGTCTTTTATGGGACGACCAGAACTATTATCTTATAGCCTATGACGCTGCGGCGGAAACAATAAAGCACTACCGGGTTGACAAAATGGGAAAAATCCAAATTACAGGAAAATCTCGTCAGGGTAAGGAACAATTTGAAAATTTCAACGCTGCAAAATATGCGAAAAAAGTATTTGGTATGTTCGGAGGCAAGGAGGAAAATGTAACCTTAGAGTTTGAAAACCGTCTTATAGGCGTGGTTATCGACAGATTTGGAAAGGATATAATGATTATTCCAAAGGACAGCGGACATTTCAGGGTGCATGTTGACGTAGAGGTAAGCACCATATTTATTTTATGGGTTATGGGACTTGGAAGCGGCGCAAGGATAGTAGGGCCTGAAAATGTTATTGAACTGGTTCGCAGCGAAATACGGCGTATGCGTGAACAATATGGTGGATAATTAAAATCTGAATGGTGGATAATTAAAATCTGACCATAAAAAATAAAGCAAATGTGGCACTTTTAACAGTGCCAGATTAGTAATATTCTCTTACCAACATCTAAATCAGACAGGAGGAGAAGAAATATGGAAGAAACAACGAAGAAGGAAGCGAAAGCAGCTTCTAAGGAAAAATCTAACAAATCTAAGGTGATTGACACAAGGGTAATAGCGCAGACTGCTTTATGTGCGGCTCTCTGCTATGTGGGAGCAACATTTATAAAAATTGACATTCCTGTGCCGGGAACAGAGGGAACTATGTTTCATCTTGGAAATACATTCTGTGTGCTTGCGGCTCTGCTCGTGGGCGGTATTTGGGGAGGTCTTGCCGGAGCTGTAGGTATGACTATCAGCGACCTCACAACTCACTATGTAACCAGCGCACCAAAGACATTTGTTCTTAAGTTCTGTATTGGTCTTATTGTTGGACTTGTGGCTCACAAAGGATTTAAACTCTCTAAAGAACATTCTGCAAAATATGTCACTGTAGCGACGATAGTATCAAGCGCAGCAGGTATGCTGTTTAATATTTTTGCAGACCCTATTGTGGGCTATTTCTACAAGTCGTATATATTGGGAGTTCAGCAGGACCTTTCTAAGGCTCTGGCGAAGATTGGAGCTGTTACAACCGCAGTAAATGCAGTAATTGCGGTAATAGTAGCGTCTATCGTATATCTTGCCCTTCGTCCTGTAATGAAGAGAGCCGGATTTTTGAAGGAATTATAAAATACATTTTCATTGGCAAATTCACCTGTCTTGCTTTATAATGTATTTCAAAATATTATAAAATATTTTGGAATATGGACATAAAGAGGACAGGTGTTTTTATGATTAGAAAAGAGATTAATGAAATTAAAGCCCAGTACACACTGGAGGATTGCGCTATACTGAGATTGTGCGGCTGCTATGTGGATGGTGAGAAAAATAAGGTGTCGAAATTTAATGAGACATTTTTAACCTTGCCGGAGGAGGAGAGGCACAAATATTTTGATATATTTAAGAAAACTCTTTCGGGAACGCCGGGGAAGAATCTGGTGGATATGCAGTTTGCAATGGATTCTTATGCCGACGACGGCGCGAGGACATTTTTATATAAATTAAGGGACAGCGAATTGAAAGACGAGGCGGTTCTTGATGAATTTTATGACAAGGTTATAGCAACCTACAATTATCCGGGAAACTATCTTATTCTGCTTATTAATCAGGTATATGATGTGCCGGGGATTACAGAGGATAATATCGCTATGGAAGATGCCTCCGAGGAGGTGTTCAGTTACATACTTTGCAGCGTATGCCACGTAAAGCTGTCAAAGCCGGGGCTTGGTTATGATAAAGAGGCAAATTCATTTCATAATATGGAGCAGTTCCATATGGTGGACGTGCCGGAGATAGGCTTTTTGTTCCCTGCATTTAATGACAGAAGCGAGGACGGCGACAGGGTATGGTACTATTCAAAGGATGCGGATGATTTTCAGCAAAATTTTTTGGGATATGTGCTTGACTGTGAGGTTCCGCTGCCCGCAGGAAACCAGAAAGAGACGTTTCAGACACTTGTGACGGAGACTCTCGGCGAGGAGTGCGATTATGAGACTATTAAAAATATTCACGACAACCTAAACGAGCTTATTGAGGAGAGAAAGAGCAATACAGAGCCTGTTGCGTTAAATAAGACAGAGGTGAAGGAACTGCTTGAAAAGAGCGGAGTTAAGGAAGCACGGCTGGTAGATTTTGAGGAGCATTTCGAGCAGGCGGCCGGAGAAAATGCCACGCTGCTTGCCGCTAATATAGCAGAGACGAGAAAATTTGAGGTAAAGACTCCGGACGTGGTTGTAAAGGTAAATCCGGACAGAACAGACCTTGTGGAAACTATGGTTATAGAGGGCAGAAAGTGCCTTGTAATCAAGATAGATGAGCATCTGGAGGTAAACGGAATATCGGTAAATCCAAACACTGGGGAGGTTACGGTGAGAGATGAGCAACAATGATTTTGAAAACAGCGATTTTAATAAGAAGGCGGAGCGCAGTATTATGAAGAAGTACAGAAGGGAAATATGGACTCCCTTTGTACGGGCTGTGAAAAATTATGAGCTTATAAAGGAAAATGACAGCATATGCGTGTGCATATCCGGAGGAAAGGACTCTATGCTGCTGGCGAAGCTTATGCAAATGCTTCATCGTTTCAGCGATTTTCCTTTTGAACTTAAATTTCTTGTGATGGATCCGGGTTATAACAAGGTAAACCGCGAAAAAATAGAGTATAATGCACGACTTTTGCAGATACCCATAATTATATTTCAGACTGGAATATTTGATGTGGCAAATGCCGCTGAAAAGTCGCCATGTTATCTGTGTGCCAGAATGAGGCGTGGAAATCTGTACGCTAAGGCGAGGGAAATGGGCTGCAATAAAATAGCATTGGGACACCATTTCAGCGATGTTATTGAGACAACTCTTATGGGCATGTTATACGGTGCGCAGATACAGGGAATGATGCCAAAACTGCACAGCCGGAATTTTGAAGGGATGGAGCTTATCCGTCCGCTTTACGAAATTCATGAGGACTCAATTAAGGCATGGAGAGATTATAACGGACTGGAATTTATTCAGTGCGCCTGCCGATTTACGGAGAATATAGAGGTGGGCAGCAACAGTGAGAGCAATTCCAAGCGTATGGAAACAAAAATGATTATTAAGAGGTTAAAGGAGATTAATCCTGATGTGGAAAGTAATATTTTCAACAGTCTCCATAATGTAAGCCTCGATACATTTTTAGGATATAAGAGCGACGGGGTGAAACATTCATTTTTGGATACCTATGACAGCAGTCTAAAGCATGTTCTTTAGACTGCTGTTATTTTTATAATGCGCTGGAACCGGTCATTTTATATAACTATGATGGTAGATTTTACATTACTTTAATAAACCGGTTAAAAATAGGAATACTATATATGACAATCGGTAGGAGGAATGTAAAATGCTTAGAGTTGGAATGTTGACAAGCGGAGGCGACTGTCAGGCGCTCAATGCGGCTATGCGGGGCGTGGCAAAGAGCCTTTATAAGAAATGCGGCCATGTGGAAATATATGGATTTGAGGACGGTTATAAGGGGTTGATAAATGGAAAATACCGTCTTATGAAATGCGATGATTTTTCGGGAGTGCTGAACAGAGGCGGCACTATTCTTGGAACTTCAAGAATGCCATTCAAGTATATAAATGAGCCTATGGAGGACGGCAGAGACAAGGTCGGGTCCATGATTGAAACTTATAACAATATTGAGTTGGACTGTCTTGTGGTGCTTGGAGGAAACGGTTCTCATAAAACCGCGAATCTGCTGCACAAAAAAGGCATAAATGTAATAACCCTGCCCAAAACCATTGACAATGATTTGTATGGTACGGAGATGAGCTTCGGCTTCCAGTCCGCCATTGACATTGCTACAAATGCCATAGACTGTATTCACACGACTGCGGCGTCTCACAGCAGGGTGTTTATTGTGGAGCTTATGGGGCATAAGACCGGCTGGCTTACTCTGCATGCGGGAATAGCGGCAGGAGCCGACATAATATTAATTCCCGAGCGCCCGTATGATATTGACGTGGTGTGCAAAGCTATAGATGAGAGGACCGAAAATGGAAAATATTTTACAATAATAGCGGTGGCAGAGGGTGCAATTTCAAAAAATGATGCAATGCTTGAGAAAAAACAGTTAAAGAAGCTGCGCAAAAAGCAGAAATTTCCTTCTGCGGCATACAGATTGGGCGACGAGATTACAAAAAAGACAAGACAGGAGGTAAGGGTTACAGTTCCGGGGCATGTGCAAAGAGGCGGAGCGCCGGACGCATACGACAGGATTCTTGCCACTCGTCTTGGCATTGAGGCTGCCAATCTTATTCTTAAAGAAAAATATGGTTATATGGTGTGTCTTAAAAACAATCAGATAGATAAAATTCCTTTAAGCGAAGTGGCAGGCAAAACAAAAATGATTGATTTGTTTGACGAGCTTATTAAGCAGGCTGAAGATTTGGGAATATGTCTTGGATGAATGGAGGCGGACACATATGAAAGAAGAAAAACGCCGATGCTATGACAACAGAGAATTATCGTGGCTTAAATTTAACGAGAGAGTGCTGGAGGAAGCGGTTGACAGCAAGGTCCCTCTATGTGAGAGACTATCCTTTACATCAATATTTCAGAGCAATCTTGACGAATTTTTTATGGTGAGGGTAGGCTCGCTGCATGACCAGATGATAATTTCGGAAAATACTAAGGATAACAAAACCGGAATGAAAGCTCAGGAGCAGCTTCATCATATATTTAAGACTGTAAGGGAATTGACAAGGAAAAAGGACAGGGCTTACCGGAACATTATGAAGGAAATAAAAAATTATGGAATTGAGCTTATCAGCTTTAATGACATTGATTATGCCGACGCCACATATTTGGAGAAATACTTTAAGGAGGCAGTTTTACCGTTGCTATCCCCACAGGTGGTTGGCAAAAAGCAGCCGTTTCCGTTTATAAAAAATAAGGAAATATACGCTGTAGCGCTGCTTGGTTCTAAAAATAATGAAAAGGTAGGGCTTGTTCCATGCAGCAACGGTGTATTTAAGAGGCTTGTGTCAATTCCTTCTGTTAAGAATAAATATATGCTGGTTGAGGAGCTTATATTACATTTTATGCCGGCAATATTTGACAAATATCAGATTAAGGGCAAATCGCTGATTCGCATTATACGAAATGCGGATATTGACGTTGACGAGGCGTTTTTTGACGAAGAGCCGGATTACAGGGATTCTATGGAAAAACTTATAAGACAGAGAAGAAAGCTGTGTCCTGTAAAAATGGAGTATTCAAGAGTGCTTGACGAGAAGATTATAAGGAATCTTTGCAAGGAATTTAATCTTAAGAAAGAACAGATATATTATTCTGAGTCGCCGCTGGAATTATCATTTGTCTATAAGCTGCAGGATACCCTGAGAAATAACAAGGAGTTGTTTTATGACAGAAGAATACCGCAGCCCCCTGCATGCATTGCATCAGATGAAAGTATGATTGAAAGAATTGAGAGGGGAGACCTGCTTTTAAGTTACCCGTATGAGAGTATGCAGCCGTTTTTAAGGCTTCTTAATGAGGCAGGCAGGGACAAGAGGGTTATTTCTGTTAAAATGACGCTGTACAGGGTGGCAAAAAACTCCCGGATTGTAGAGGCTTTAATTAATGCTGCGGAAAATGGAAAGGAAGTAGTGGTATTGGTGGAGCTTCGTGCAAGATTTGACGAGGAAAACAATATCGAGTGGAGCAGGCGGCTGGAGGACGCGGGCTGTCGAATTATATACGGCATTGATTATATAAAAGTACATTCAAAATTATGCCTTATAACATATCAGAATGAGGAGAACGAGATAAAATATATTACGCAGATTGGAACCGGAAATTACAATGAAAAAACCTCGAAATTGTACACGGATTTATCCCTTATGACTGCCAACAAAGATATAGGAGCCGACGCAGTAAAAATATTCGCTGAGTTGTGTATGGCGGAATTTGTCGAAAATACGAAGGAGCTACTGGTGGCGCCAAAGGGAATGAAGAATGAAATTCTTGAGTATATGGACAGGGAAATTGTGTATGCGTCCAACAACCAGCCGGCATATGTGGGGATAAAGATTAACTCGTTGACAGACAGGGAAATAATTGATAAATTAATTGAGTGTTCCCGGGCGGGGGTAAAGGTGGAAATGATTGTAAGAGGAATATGCTGCCTTATACCGCAGGTTGATGGGTACACAGATAATATATCAGTTATCAGTATAGTCGGACGTTATCTTGAACACTCAAGAATATATATGTTTGGCACGCCGGACAGGGATAATATCTACATTTCTTCGGCTGATTTTATGACAAGAAATATGGAGAAGAGAGTAGAGGTTGCCGCTCCGGTGCTTGACTTGGAATTAAAATCCCGTATAAGGCGTATGTTTGATATTATGTACAACGACCGGGTTAAGGGCAGAAGGCTGACAGGCAGCGGTATTTATGTAAGACCGGAAAATATTACGGATGTAGATATCAATTCTCAGGAATATTTTTTAAACGAGGCCTATGAGGCGGCTTCAAAGCAGCGGTTTAACGGCGGCTCGGATTGCCGTCAGTAATTGCCGGCAGTGAAGCATTGCGCTGTGTCAATTAACAGATAGTATGCGGCAGACTGATAGCGATATTGTTCTGCCGTATATTTGTGTCTTTAGCAGAATATATTATTTTATAGGTTAGAAAGGTTTGGTGGAAAAATGGGTTTTCTTGAGATTTTAAAGGCAATACTTTTCGGTATTGTGGAGGGGATAACCGAGTGGCTGCCGGTGAGCAGTACGGGGCATATGATACTGTTTGACCGGTTTGTTAAGCTGGATGTGTCTGAGGAATTTTATAAGATGTTTGAGGTAGTTATTCAGTTTGGAGCTATTCTGGCTGTAGTGGTTTTGTTCTGGAATAAGCTCTGGCCGTTTATGATGAAGGAAAAGAAGAGCAGCTCGGGAAAAACAGTGGGCTGGAAAGAGGGTGCGCTGGATATGTGGCTTAAGATAATTGTTGCCTGCATACCGGCGGCAATAGTGGGCGTATTATTTGACGATAAGATTGATGCGCTTTTTTATCATCCGGTGCCTGTAGCCGTTGCGCTTATCGTAGTGGGCGTGCTTTTTATTCTGGTTGAAACTGTCAGGGGTAACAAAAAGGCTGCTGTTAACAGCATTGCAGAGCTTACATATAAGTCCGTTATTATTATAGGTCTGTTCCAGCTTCTTGCGGCAATTTTTCCGGGAACCAGCCGTTCGGGAGCAACGATTATTGGAGCATTGCTTATTGGAGTATCGAGAGCAACTGCAGCGGAATTTACATTTTTCCTGGCTGTACCTGTTATGGCAGGAGCATCTGCTTTAAAGATTGCAAAGTATGCGCTTTCCGGCATAGCAATGTCAGGCCCGGAGCTGGTTATTCTTCTTGTGGGAACAGTTACTGCATTTCTTGTTTCGGTGCTTGTAATTAAGTTCTTTATGGGATATATCAAAAAGCATGACTTTAAGGTGTTCGGCTGGTATAGAATTGTGCTGGGTATCTTGGTTTTGCTGATACTAAGATAATATAGCATATAACCGGATGAGGCAGCCCCTTTCGGCAGACGTAGCCCTTTTGGTAATGGTGATATAATAAATATGGTTTAGTTGATAACAAAGTCGGCTACATACCATTTTCCGTCAATAAGTACATATACATATGTCATGGAGGTTTCGTAGGTTTTGCTGCCATATCCCCAGTTGACATAGAGGTCGTAGTACATATCGCATGAAAAGCAGTTGTCGGAATATTTTTTGAAGTTGGTTATGCTTTCATTTTTAAATTCATATGTGTACTGCTTGCCGGACAAAAACGCCCAGACAGCAGGAATATCGCTGATATATGTCTCAGCTTTGCCTACCATGAGTTTTTTCAAACCGGCTAAGGAACCTCTGTTAATAATATATATTCCGTAGGTTTCAGCGGTATTAATAATAGTGGCTTTTTGGGCCTCAAGAAGTGCAGCGTCCTCAGGATAGCTACAGGTATATACGCCGTTTTCCCCTGACAGGGAAAGCGGCATATTGTTATATTCAACGGTTATGTCAGGTTCACAGAGAAGCCCTGTTACTTCGTATTCCGTTAAGGTTGGAGTTGTGACAAATTCAGCCACGTTTTTGCAAGGGTCAAAGGTTATATTGTCATTTTTAATATATTTAGTATCAACAGAAATGCCGTTAAGGGATACTTCACTGCCGGAAGGGACGGTGACAGTAACCGTTTTTGATGGTGTTTTTGGAGAAATGTCATATGTGGAGATGCTGCTAAGCTGCCATTTGGTAAATTTAAAGAAATTTTTACCGGCGTCTGTAAGCTCAACTCTGGCAAGAGGTGCGTCGCCTGCATACACTATATAGACCGGAGTGGCTTCCGAATATTCGCCGTTGGATTTTTTGTATGAGGTTTCCTGCCCTGTAAGCCGGGCTTTCAAAAATTCTGTAACTAAATCAATAGTCTCGAATTCGTTGGTGGTAAGTTTTGCAGAGCTTAAAACCTTATCTACATTTTCTGCGTTGAAATCTGATATGATTTTATCCATTGCCACTGAGGGGCGGCCTTCCTCGTAGTCTCTTAAAAATGCGTAAAGAAGCCCCCATACGGCTATCATTACAACGAAAGCTGTGCAGGAGTATATAATAATAAATTTAGCAAATCGGCCTAATTTTTTATTTTTGTTTTTTGGTGCCATATAAGCCTCCCATAAGAAAGTAAATTATTTAACAAGCCATGCTGTCGGACAGCTTCTTGGACCGGTAGGCGAGTATGGAACATTGATAATGCTGCCATCGTAATACATCTGGGTGGATGTGCCGCCGTCCATAGCAGAGGCGTTGACTGCGCCATGCTGGAACATAATGTCCTGCAAGTCGGAAAATGAAGCTCCGAGGCTGTTAGCCTGTCTTCCGTCTACTGCAAGAAGCAGTATTGAACCGTCGGCCCTCTGACCTACTGCGGTGCGGGGATTAATGCCGCCGCCGATACCGGAAACATTCTGCGCTTCGCCGTTTATTATAAGAAACGGTCCTATGCTTTTATTGATGCTTACGCAATCACGTATATTTTTTTCTTTTGCCTGCGCATAATTCATATTGCCAATCACAAGTTTATTATCGTAGGTAATTCCTGTGACGTGATATACGCTGCCTTCAGAGCCGTTCACAAGCTTTCCGTCAACCATAACAAGTCCTACGGGCATGCCTGTCCATGTGGTGGAACCGTCCACAAATTCACCGCCGTTGACGCCGCCTATGGCATTGTAGCGGGCGGCAATCTGGGATACGACCTTTCCGCTTCCCTGCACAAATCCGTCTATTGTACCAACAAATACTCTTGAGGGGTCTTTTATAATCATAAGCTTGCCTCTGTAGGTAGCTCCTTTTATATCTACAATCTGGATGTCAGGCGTATCAGGATTGCTTTTATTGTCATCATCAATAACAATCAGATCTGTGTCTGTAATATCATCGGAATCCTTTACTGTATTTTCTGCCTTTATCCGGTCAATTTCCTCCTGACTGCAGAACAGGTTAGCAAGAAATCCGATGGCGCTGGTTTCCTGCACAGACATAATAAACTGTTTCCTGGCGGTGGCGGAAGGCCCGTATACCAGCACAGCCATAACTCCGTAGAGGAAAATGCACAGCAGCACAACAGTTAAAAACAGCGTGGCAAGCCCCATAGATATAATTTTTAAAATCTTTTTAGGCTTAGTGGCTGCAGCAGTTTTTTGCGCGTCTTTTTTTTGAATATTGTCCGAGAAATTTTTTGGAGTATTTTTAGAACCTGCAGCTTTGAAGTTAAGAGGTTCGTCAATTTCCTCCAGCTCCAGCAGTTCTACTATCTCAGGCGTGGCTTTTTGATTTTTATCTGCCATATATGTAACAGTCCTCTCATTTAGAAATTCACTAAAGATATAAATATATAATACTATAAATTACTGACAAAGGCAATTATATATGTGGCAAATTAAGATTTTACACAGATTTATGGCGATATTGCATATGACCGGAGAACACTATGGAATCAGAAATAGGCGGGCAGGTTTATTTTCAATTATAAGAGTGCATAATACACATAGAAGTGCTATAATTAATGACAGAAAGTAAATATTTTATATCTGCAGGAGGTCATCAATGAAAAGAGATATTGTACTGTTCAAAGAGGATTTTAAGGGATTTAAAATAGGCGAGTTTCCATACGATAAGGGACATACAGCTATGGGAGAGTATCATTATATTGTAAATGAAGGCTATGCCGGGGACTGGGTTGATCCGGTGTGCAATTATACCTACAATGGCTCAGGAGCGTCGTGGATTATAACCGAGGATGAGGGCAGACATTTTATGGAGCAGATGAGGCTGATAGATAATAAGCCGCATAAAACTCATCCTACGCTTATGACAGGAGATATTCATTGGAAGAATTATACAGTGAGTGCGAAGGTAAGGTTATTCAATACATCAGGCTGTACAGGTATAGGCTTTAATTGCAGGAACAGTCTTAATCTTTATGTGCTGGCGTTCGAGGGCGGCGCAGTAAAGCTTGAATACAGGCATAAGCAGGTTGACGAGGTGCTTGAAAGCTGCCGGTATCAGTATAACTGCGACGAATATTATGAGCTTAGGGCTGTAATAGATGGAAACAGAGTAGAGTGTTATGTAAATGATGAGAAGCTTTTTGAATACAGCAGTGAAAAGCTTGCAGAGGGCGGCAAAACAGCTATTACGGCGACAGCTCCCGCACAGTTTACGGATTTTCTTGTGACGGTTGATGAGGATACTGCCAAAGCTATAAAGGAAAGCCGTCAGGCATATGATGAAGAAACTGCGGCGCATATGGCATCACATCCTAAGATGAGGCTTTATAAAAAAATAGATTTGAAGAATTTTGGAACAGGAAGACAGATAAGGTTCGGACATCTTATGGGCGGCGATGAATGGTATATAGTTCTGGCTCAGGGACAGAGACGTGTGCGAAGAGATGATTTTGCACATATAAGCTGTCTTACTGCCATTGACCTTGACGGAAATATACTGTGGCAGAAGGGAGAGCAATCAGCAAATTATGAACAGGGACAGATTTCATGCGATTTTCCAATACAGGTATATGATATTGACGGCGACGGAATAGACGAGGTAATAACTGCTAAGAATTTTGAGCTTATGATTCTTGACGGAAGAACCGGAGATGTAAAGAAGAAGCGCAGAATGCCTCTGTCAGATAAAAACGATACAGATATTATAGGCGTTCCAAACGGCGTTTACAGCTTTGACAGAATTAATGCGGACGGTATAAGAATATGCAATTTTTCAGGAAAGGACAGGCCGACAGACATTCTTATAAAAGACCGCTACTGCAGAATATATGCATTAAACAGCGACTTGGAGCTTATGTGGATGTTCAGAAGCGACAAGAATACAGGACATTTTCCATATGCGTTTGATATCAATAAGGACGGTTACGACGAGGTTTTATGCGGTTATAATCTGTTGGATCACAACGGAAAGCTCATATGGACTTATCCGATAGAATTTGACCATACTGACGAGATTATTTCCGGGAGATTTATGGCTGGAAGCGACGAGGGGCATTTTGCCTGCGTTTCAGGTACTGAAGGATTTTTCATAGGAGACTATCATGGAAATATTCTGGTGAAAGACGATATAGGACATGCTCAGAGAATAAGCACCGGAAATTATTGTCCTGACAGGGAAGGCTTTGAACTGGCAGTAGTAAATTACTGGGGACATCAGGGAATAGTGTATTTCTATGACTGCTGCGGCAATCCTTTGTGGGAGTATGAAAATGAGCTTAATGGAAATATGATGACGCCGGTGAACTGGGACGGAGACGGAAGGGATTTAATTCTTACTAATCCGAATCATAAAAAGGGCGGACTTATTGACGGAGACGGTATAAGGTGTGTGGAATTTCCTGACGACGGACATCCGACTATGTGCGTGGACGCCATTGACCTTACAGGCGATGCGAGAGATGAACTGGTAGTGTGGGATTATCACAATTTGTACATATATACTCAGGATGATGGATACAAAGAGGACGCATATGCGCCTGTTAAATATCCTCATTACAACGGCTCAAATTACAGAGGCGAGTATTCATATCCGGACGAGTCATATATTGTATAGCTAAAATAGGACTTAATTGAATATATGTTTGAAAAGATTTTAGTAAAATATGTACAGATTTGCAGCAAAAACTGTGAAAATTTTAATAATATGTCATATACTTAAAAACTAGGTATTTTGTGACGCAAAAATTTGTGTTATAATACAGAAGTTATAGCATAATTGTACAGATGCATGGAGGTTAAAATGGACATTTTTGACATATTATCAATGCTTGGCGGCTTGGCGCTTTTTCTATATGGAATGCATACCATGGGTGAAGGCTTGTCTAAGGCATCCAGTGGAAAGCTGGAGAAAATTCTTGAAAAGCTTACATCAAATCCCATAAAAGCGGTATTGCTGGGTGCAGGAGTTACTGCAGTTATCCAGTCTTCGTCTGCCACAACGGTTATGGTGGTCGGATTTGTAAACTCAGGTATTATGAAGTTAAGTCAGGCAGTCGGAATTATTATGGGTGCTAATATTGGTACTACGGCTACCTCCTGGCTTTTGAGCCTTGCGGGTCTTGAAGGGGATAATTTTGTTGTCACACTCTTTAAGCCTACGTCATTTTCGCCTATTTTAGCAATTATTGGCATATTCTTTATAATGTTTACAAAGAAGGAAAAGCTTCATGATATAGGCAAAATTCTTATAGGCTTTGCAGTGCTTATGACAGGAATGACTGCCATGAGCGACGCAGTTAAACCTCTTGCAAAAGTTCCTGAATTTACGGGAATACTTACAATGTTCTCCAACCCTATACTTGGACTTATTGCAGGTATGATTCTTACAGCGGTTATTCAGAGTTCATCTGCCTCTGTGGGTATTTTGCAGGCGCTGTGTGCTACAGGTTCGCTGAGCTACGGAACTGTATTGCCTATAATTATGGGACAGAATATCGGTACTTGTGTTACAGCCCTTATATCCGCTATGGGGGCCAGCAGAAACGGTAAGAGAGCAGCTTTGGTGCATCTGTATTTTAATATAATTGGTACAGCTATTTTTATGGTCGGATTTTATCTGATAAATGCATTCTTTCCATTTGAATTTATGAATCAGCCTGCAAATGCTGTAGGAATTGCTACAATACACAGTGTATTTAATATTGTGGCTACGCTTGTGCTTCTTCCATTTGGAAAGGTACTTGAGAGACTGGCATATCTCACAGTGCGTGAGACTCAGGAAGAAAGAGAAATGGTTGCTATTCCTGATGAGTTCGCTCTTCTTGACGAACGTTTCCTTGATAAGACAAGTCTTGCTATGGGGCATTGTCGTACGGTCACATACAATATGGCAGATCTTTCAAGAAAGACATTGTTTTATGCCTTTGACCTCTTTGACAGCTATAATGAAGAAAAGGCGGAAAAGGTGGGATTGTATGAGGACAGAGTTGATAAGTACGAGGACGAACTGGGAACATATCTTATGAAGCTTAGCAGCAGAGATTTGAACGAAAAGGACTCGGAAACACTTTCTATGCTGCTCCATTCAATAGGCAACTTCGAGAGAATATCAGATCATGCATGCAGCCTTGCGGAGGCGGCGAAGGAGCTTCACGATAAAAAAATGCAATTCTCAGAGAAAGCATATACAGAGCTTAAAATATTTACTGAGGCAGTAAGGGAAATTGTCAATATAACATTTGATTCTTTTAAAAATCAGGATGTGGAGATGGCAAAGACTGTTGAGCCGCTGGAGGAGGTTATTGACGACCTGAATATGGAGCTTAAGGCAAGGCATGTAAGACGTCTTACAGAGGGAAAATGCACTATTGAGCTGGGATTTGTTCACTCGGATATTATAACAAGTTTTGAGCGTATTGCGGATCACTGTTCTAATATTGCCGTATGTCTGATTGAGGTTAAGCGTGATGGATTTGAAACTCATGAATATCTTGGCTCTGTCAAGAGAGAAGATAACATGTACTTTATGACAAAGTACGAACAGTATAAAGAAAAATATAAGTTGCCGAAAACAAGAAAATTTGTGGAGGTTGAGCCTGTGGAGGACGCTGCGGATAATGCGGACAAGACAGAAGAACCTGTTGTCAAAACACCAGCACAGCCGGCAAAATAGTATTTTTATTGAGCATAAAATGGTAGGACGATTATTTTTGCGAGTGAAAGCGTGCTGAGTTATTCTAAAAGATGATATTTCGGAAAGGGGATTGGGAGGTAATCTGATATGTTTACTTTTTGGGGATTAATGCTTCCTTTTATCGGAACAACAATGGGAGCAGCATGTGTTTTCTTTTTAAAAAATGAGATTAGACCGTTGATACAAAAAGGGCTGCTTGGATTTGCTTCTGGTGTTATGGTGGCTGCGTCCATCTGGTCACTTTTGCTTCCGGCTATGAATATGTCAGAGGAGATGGGAAAACTTGCTTTTATACCGGCAACAGTTGGATTTATGCTGGGAGTGGTATTTCTTCTGGCAATGGACCGTATGGTTCCGCATCTGCATCTGGGCAGTGAAATCTCGGAGGGACCAAGAACGTCATGGAAAAAAACGACCATGCTTGTTCTTGCGGTAACACTGCATAACATTCCGGAGGGAATGGCGGTTGGAGTTGTCTTTGCAGGTCTGCTCGCAGGTAATGCAGGAATTACAGCGACAAGCGCTTTAGCTTTGTCGTTGGGAATTGCACTCCAGAATTTTCCTGAGGGAGCGATTATTTCTCTTCCGCTGAAAAGCGAAGCGGATATGGGAAGAGGAAAAGCTTTTTGGTATGGTACCCTGTCGGGAATTGTAGAGCCGATTGCAGCAGCTCTTACAATATTACTTTCCGGTTTTATTGAACTTTTGCTGCCGTATTTGCTGGCATTTGCGGCTGGAGCTATGATTTATGTGGTGGTGGAGGAACTGATTCCGGAGGCATCGGAGGGCGAACATTCCAATATTGGTACGATTGGATTTGCAGTAGGATTTATGATTATGATGGTGCTGGATGTGGCGCTGGGATAAAGGAAGAACATAAAAAATCAGGATACCTTTGGCGGATATCCTGATTTTTTCGCTGCAGGCCCTTTTAGGGAGTTATATTCTAAAGACGCATAAATTATGGCGTTTTACGGCAAGAATGATGTACTGATTTCATAGGTCATACGCCGTATTCCTTACGGATATCAGCAAACGCCTG
>CAYZZP010000010.1:9546-72347 GCA_964482965.1 uncultured Lachnospira sp. | reverse complement strand
GGATTCCTTCCTTGTTCGGAATCAAGATTGCGAACTTGTTTCGCAATTACCTATTAGTATAACCACGTGAATACAATTAGTCAACAGACAATAAGTATCGTTTCTGGTAAAAATCATGGAGGGTGGTACTGTTTACAGTGCCATCATCCATGATTCTCATATTATGAAATCAATAATCCAGTTATTAGAATCTCTTCGGCTTACTGTCTGATACAATTCATTCTTCAAATCCACTCCATAGGCTTTTCAGATTTTAGTTGTTCCGTGATACCCTATGTGTCTTTCATTTGTGCTACAAGCAATTCAAATCTTTCCTGTACTTGCCTATCAATATCAACGAGATAGCTATTAAGTTTTCCGCTTGTAAGTAAACTGATATAAGTACGGTGTTCTTGCAGATAGTTCAAGTATCGCTGTCCATAAATACTGAGACCGCTTTCTTCTCCTTCTCCAAATGAAAGATTGGAAATTAAATATTTGCTTTCATTATGGTATGTACCGCCAAACTGTTCAAATAATGATTTCATTGTAGTTTCCTCCAGTATATTTAGTTATTCCCACAAATTCATCATATCCAACTGTCATTACAAATTCTTTAAAATGCCTTAAGGGACACCTCCTTATGTGAAGTGTCCCTTGGGAGTTCCTTTTCCTTGGAGCAAATATTGATGCTGGTAAGGAAGCAGAAAAAATGGGAATTGCAAGAGAGCGTGCCGTTACTTACGAGAATGACTGTAAGGGTGTGGCGATAAATTATGAAACAGTTGGAAGAACTGTTATGAAAGCTATTAAAAACAGAGATTGTAGGGTGGAAATAGATGAAAATTGGGCCGATGAAATTGTGGAATATCGAAAGAGCAAGAAAGGAGAAGTATAATATGGTTAGTGGTGCTCAAAAAGCATTTCCTGCATGTGTTAGAGGTATTAGGCGTGGAGATGTTTATTATGCGGATTTTGGTAGTGTTGAAGATGCCGTAGGACATGAATTGGCCAAAAAGCGTCCTGTATTAATTATTCAAAATAACCTTGGGAACAAGAAATCAACTACTACGATATGCTTATGTTTGTCAACAAAGTGTAAGTATGGTTTGCCGTATCATGTTCATTTTAATGATTTGAATATTGTAAGCAGAGAAAGCGACATTTGTGCGGAGCAGATTAAGACGATAGATCAGTGTAGATTGGAACAGTACCTTGGAAATGTAGGTAGTGCGGTTATGGAACAGGTAGATAAAGCATTGGTTATTAGTCTAGGAATTAAAGGAGTGGATTTATCTGATATTGTTGCTGTACAGGAACCAGAAGTTGTTGAGGAACCGCAGGAGACACTCAGTATCTTCCAATACATGGGAGAACAGCTTCGCTTTTGGCAGGACATAGAAGTAAAGGTTTCTCTCATTAAAACAGAGATTGCAAGATTGGATGAAGAAATTAATTCTATTATGAATTACATAGAAGAAACCAATTATAATGCTGCTCAGGGCTATAAAGTTTATAAAGTACTACGTGACAAGCAAGTTGAACGAAAAGCTTTGATTAAAGAAGTGATTTGTTTAGAATCTGTTATTGAACATGTAGATACAGAAAAAATGGTTCAAGCTTTTCAGGACAGTATTAAGTTGGCTGATGAGAAAATTAAAAAAGCAAATAAGCAAATAAGATTACTTTTGTTAAGGAACTTATGGAAGAGGCGGTGTAGCATATTATGAGAGAAATTAGAAATGTGGTTAGTTCCGATTTAGAAAGTATTAAACTGATTTATGAAAAGGCTTTTGATAGAAGTGAAGGGGTTTTGAAATATTATCAAGGCTTTCCAGAGTATGTGGAATTTTGTATCAAACAAAGATATGCATATGTTGCGGTTGATGAAGATACTGTATGTGGTGTGTTGCTTGCATATGTGATACCTGATATGTTAGCCGGAAATGTGGTTTATATTGAACTACTGGCTGTGATGCCGGAGTATCAAAGAAAAGGCTTTGGTACTGAACTTCTAAATAAGGTGAAGGAAGATGCACAAAACAACGGTATTGTTGAATTGTCTTTGAGGACAGGTTGTTATATGGATTCATACCAAATATACAAGAATTATGGTTTTAGAGATACGAGAGATAATCATAGATACATGGTTATGAATATTAAAAAAAGTGCTGATAAATAGTTTTATAGCCAAGGTAGATTCTGCCTTGGCTAATCTTTTTATTGTGTTGGAAGACGGAAATGAAGAGAAGCAGAGAGGTCAAAAGTTTATCATAGAGAAAAACAAAGAAACATGATATACTATATAAGATAATGTCGCTTTTGAAGCGATCAACAGAAATAAAATGTATGATATTGTGATAACAGAGAAAAACTGCACTTTTGTAAAATTAGAAATACTAATTAGGAGACGAAAAGATGATTACAGAAGAATTGCGACTGTCGTTAGAAGAATATTTAACAGAAAATTATATTGAAACTTCAGTACAATATACAGATTATACAGTGAATGTAGGCATGGTTAAAGAGTCGGGGAAATGTTTTTCTAAAAAAGAGACTTTTTCCTTAGAGGAACTTGTAAATGAAGTGGGAGAGAGTTTTCACGAAATGCTTTTCCTGAAAATAGATACGAGTGGAATGACAGATGTTGAGGTATATAAAAGAGCAAATATGGATAGAAAATTATTTTCGAAGATTAGAAGTAATCCGGCATATCATCCAAGAAAGCAAACTGTTCTTGCACTAGCCATTGCGCTCAAACTTGATTTGGATGAAACTGTGGATTTATTAGCAAGAGCTGAATATGCTCTGTCACCGGGAAATAAAGGAGATTTAATAGTAAAGTATTTTATAGAAAGAGGGATATATGATATCCAGACTATAAATTATGCGTTATACGAATACGACTTGCCGATATTAGACTAATATGTCGCTTTTGTGGCGACCTAAAGGAGTAAATAAGAAGCTATACTTTGTATGTAAACAAGTAAACACTTTTTATGCGGAGGTTACTATGGAAGAGTATATTACAGAAGCTGAGTTTCAGACACTTATGGAAGAAATTTTAGAAAAACTGAAAAACCGCCAGATTACAGAATGTACACAACTGTTAGAACAGGTGATGAAAGATGCAGAAGAAAACGAAAAGTATATCGATCATACTTACATAGGACAAGTGAAAAGTAAGAAACGTCTTACAAAAATTTCCGAAATTACTGCTATGTTAGAACAAATGACAAGTGAGCAGATAGATAATGTTCACTGTTATACAGTAAACGAATTTGATGAACCAAATCATGAAGCAGAGGCGTTGGAAGCCATTGTGCGATTGAGTAAGGAACATGCACGAATGCAGAATGAGTAGAGAGGAGTTACAGCGTGATAAATAAGAACCTGTATGCCTTGTTGATAGGCGTTGGCGATTATACAAAAATGAATACTGGGAATTTGCCGACGTATAAAATGGATTTGGCTTTGTTGGGGACTGCACTTACTTTTAAATTGAAATTGTCCAAGGAAAATATGCGTTTGATGTCGGGGGATGATAATAATGGATATGTTTCTGCGACAGATTTAGCAAGAGCAATCTCTGGTTTTAAGAAGTTGCTAGGAGAGGAAGATACTTTTATCTTCTATTTCTCTGGTCATGGAAGCAATAAAAGCCTTGTTTTCAGTGATGGACAAGTGGAATTACAAAGTTTGATTGATTTTGTGGAAAAGCTTCCGGCTAAAAATAAAATAGTTATTTTGGATTGTTGTTATTCTGGCGATTTTACAACTGCCGGAGCAAGAGAGATGCAGTTTGAGGAATCAATTGCGGATTTTGCAGGGCATGGAATTGCCATTATGGCATCATCGGCAGCAAATGAGGTGTCAAGATTTGGACCAGATGGAAATGGAAGTGTATATACAGGACTTTTATCAGCATCAATTATAACAAATAAGAATGTGCATAAAGGTTTGCTTTCGCTTACGGATATTAATGATGAAGTACAAAGAATGATGAAAGGATGGAATGAAAAGAATCCTGAAAAAGTACAGCATCCAATATTCCGCAGTAGTATGGGCGGAACGATTTATTTTCCTGTTGAAGAATATCATCCATATAAACAAAAACGGTTTTTTAAAGAAACAAGAACATATACTATTGTAAGCGTAAAGCCATTGAGTTCTGGGAAATATAAGAGATTGTGTGCTTTTATAATACTTAAATCAGATGTGGGATTAAAGGAAATGGCACACATAACGAAGGAAGTTGCCAGAGCAATTAAGTATCAAAAAATTTATTCTACACAGGCTAGTGAAAAGCATTTTAGAGGAACTCCGGCAAGAGCTGTTTGGTGCTATTTTGGAAAAGACGAAACAGATATTATAAATCACAATCATTTTGCTTATACAATCTGGGCGGCAGATGGTGAAATGAGAAAATTGTATTTTGGCGAAAGAAAAAATTCTCAGGTGTATAAGGGGATTTATATTTGGGAAAATGATTCCTATGAGATGATAAAGAAAATCCAAGTACCAACAGTGACAAGAAGTGAGTTTATCGAAATGAATAAGAAGCTGTTGGTGTCGATTGTGTCTCTTGCAGAGAAGTTCATTGTAGATATGCAGGAAGTTGCAAATCAGATAATAAGTATAGAAGAAATGCAGAGTAAGTATGGAGATTGGATAAAGGAGGTAAAAATTCAGTATCTAAAATCGACAGATTTGGATGTTGCACCAATAGATTTGCATGATTGGTCTGCTGAAATTGAAAGTTTGGCTGGCAGAATTTTAGATATGTCTCTGCTACTCGAAAACGATAAAGGAAATGGAGTGATTGGAGAAAGAGAATTGTGGCTCATTAATCATGCTATAGATTGTTATAATGAAAGTTTGGAAAATAGCTTAGGAAAGTTCTAAGTCCAGGGCTCAAAAATCCAGAGCCTGAAGCATACTTTCAAGCCTTGGATTTAGTACTTCCCTTTTGAACCAAGTCACGCATGCGTACCTTTTATGCAGTTTTAATGGTTCGCCAATTCCATAAATGCAGCAGCCTTTTCTCACGTTGTCAGAGCTATGCCGGCAGAAGAAGCCTGTTGGATGTTATGGGAAGGCATGCTTTACAGACCGTCCTCTCAGGCGGCCTGGAGCAGAAACCTATTAAGCTGAAACTGCCGATGGCGGATGCATCCCGCGGCTGTTTACCATCTGATGTTTACAGAAAGGGCATTCACAGATGTTTATGTTGTAAAGCAGCAGCATCAGGTCGGCCATGCGTTTCCCTTTTACGGGATTACCGGCATAAACCGTGTTTCGGAGACGGTGGATCAACTTTAGCTTTCTGGTCTTGCAGCAGTTGGAAAGATAACCGCTAAACCGGACCCTGTGGAAGCCTTTTGGTAGCACATGCTGTAAGAACAGCCGGATGAATTCTTCGCCAGTTACGGTTTTGATTTTCTTTTTGCTGCCATCGGCATAATCTGTGTAATGAAAGCTGACTTCATTTTCAGAAATACTTTCGATACGGCTGTTACTGATTGCTGTGCGGTAGGCGTAACGGGCCAGATAGGCCATGGCATTGCCGCTGCCGTTAAAGGTTTCCTTTACAAAAGGGCACCATTTTTTACCATAAAGTGAGTCAATGAACTCTTTCCAGTTATAACTGTTCCGCAAAGCTTCACAGTTTCCTTTGAAAACCAGTTTTCCGGCATCATGGTACTTTTTTAAGGCATCTAGATATTTTCCCCGGAACATTTTGGCGATCACGTCTTCCGGAATGATAAAACCTTTATGCCGGGTTTTCACAAAATCCCCATAACGGTTAAGGCCGCCGCCGGAAATGGCGACATGGAGATGCGGATGGAGATTCAACTGCTGGCCCCATGTGTGAAGGACGGATACGATCCCCGGCGTGGCCCCATAAATTTTTTGTCCCGGCAGAGTGTGAGAAGGGTATCAGATGCACAGGAGAAAAGCAGGTTATACAGGAGTTTCTGGTTTCCATACATAAGATCATTCAATTCAAAAGGGACTGTAAAAATGATGTGGTAGTAAGCGATTCCTTCAATGAGTTCTGACTCCCGCTCCATGACCCATTTTTTCTCTAAGGGCGCCTGGCAGCATGGACAGTCCCGGTTGTTGCAGGAAGCGTAGTGGATCTCCACATGGCCGCATTTTTCACAATAACTGACGCTGCAGCCGAGCAGGCCGGTTTTACATTTACTGATACAGCCAGCAGCTTTTGCCTGCTGGGCGGTTACGGTGTGTTGGCTGGAATAACCGTCATAGAATTTCTGGAAGATTTCCCGGAGGGGGTATTCCGTTACAGCACCAGTGGAAGGATCAAAGATCATATGGGCTGGTCACACTCCTTCCATTTCCGATACCAAGGGTCAGATAGACAGTTGTACTTGAAATTGATTTGTGCCCAATTGCTTCTTTGATGGCCATGAGGTCAGTCCCTGCCTCATATAAATGAAGGCCAAAGCTGTGGCGGAGCGTATGGCAGTTGAAGCCCTGGTCCTGCCAGCCGAGAGAAGCGTACTGACGCTGCAGTACATTATAAATGGACTGTGTGCAGATATGGTGCCCTGGTTTCTGCCCGGGAAAGAGCCAGTCTTCCTTTGTTGTGGACGGATGTTCCAGCCGGACATATTCCTTCAGGATGGGGACAACCTTATCAGCCAGAACAGCATACCGGTCAGAGCGGTTTTTACTTTTAGAGATATAGATATGTTTTTTGGCAAGATAGATATCCCCACAGTGGAGACGGCAGAGTTCACTGACCCGGATGCCGGAGGAATATAAAAGAGCAATCTCAGCCTTATGCTTGATATTGGAAAAGGAATCGATAAGCTGGTTGACCTCGGTTAGCGTAAAGAAAGAAGGAAGATGCTCATCATAATGAAGATAGGGGACTTCCCGGATGTCCCAGTCCTTGTGAAGAACATAAACGTAGAAATCCCGTAATTGTGCAATATAGACATTAATCGTACGAGGATTGAGTTGTTTTACATTTTTAAGAAAAAGGCAGAATGAACGGATTTCTGCCCAGGAAACATTCGTGACGGGTTTGTTATCAAGTTCGGATGTAACCCAGTTGAGAAAGATCCGAAGATAAGAAACATAAGTAGCAATTGTACCCTCAGCAAGCTCACGGAAAGAGAGGATATCTGAATGTTTTTGAATGTAATCGTTATTATTCATGGCATAAGCCCTCCCTGTAAGTAAAATAAAAAGAAAAGTATAAAAACTTTTTACGGGAGGGGCCCGAATTATCTTGAAAAAAGTAGAAAAAGACCGTATACTCATAACCGTAGGTAGCCCTACGGAATGAATGCCGCGTCGCCAAACAAGGAATCATCCGTGGGGTTTTTCCTTTGTATTAAGATGAGATAATTGTAAAAGAAAAACTCCGCCAAAGCAACGGCAGAGTTAAAAACTATTGAAAGGCTATCACGCAGCATGCGTGATTTGGTTCAAACTGAAAAAGATAGAAGAGAATATCGTATTATGAAATGTGGGCATCCGGAAGGGTGCCTTTTTAAATGTCGCCATCATAGCGACCTATCAAGAAATGTGTATGATAAGATGGTTAGGTAGGAAGTTGCCATTCTGGATAATGTTGGTACAAAAAAATGAGCCTTTGGTTTGAAAAAATAGACCATTCATGATACAATAATAACCAAAAGTATGAAAATAACTATATGTGAATTTATTGAATGTATGTGGATGAAAGAGTACGAGGTGTGTCATGGCAATTTCTTATAATAATCTGTGGAAAATATTAATTGATAAAAATATGAATAAGGGAGACCTGTGTAATAAGGCTCAGATTAGTAAAGGAACCATGGCAAAAATGACAAATAATGAACCTGTGACTTTAACGGTTATTGAAAAAATATGTGATGTCTTACAATGTGATATCGGGGATGTTGTTCAAATTGCAGACATTAACAAGGACAGGAGATAATTGATATGAGTGAAGCACTATTAGATAAAAAATTTGAATATTGGCAGAATCAGCTTCTGGACTTAGGAAAAAGAAATCGAATGATAAATTACAGGGAAACCAAAAGAGCAACATTAAAGTTGGTAGAACCTGGATTTGAAGAATTGTTCAAACGAGTGGCTGTAGAAGAAGATGAGTTGACATTTCAGAGTCCTATTGATAAGAACTCCGATATTAGAACATATTCGTTGCTTTCATTATTGGAAACTTTATCATGTCCAATACCTGTTAATATTGGAGATATAAAAACAGAGGGAAGTATTCTGGAACGACAGAAGACATTGAAACAGTTAAGATCTAAGTCTCGTTTGGCTTTGGATGAACAAGGTACAAATATCTTATACATGGTGTCTGGATTTGTGGAATGGAAAGAGAAAAATGATGCATCATCTGCATGGATAAAATCTCCGCTTATTTTAGTACCGGTGTCTTTGATGCTGGAATCATTAAATGCACCTTATGTCTTGAAAAAATACGAGGATGATGTAGTTGTCAATCCTACGTTGGCATATCTGTTTGAAAGAGATTATGGAATAACCCTTCCTTCATTTGACCCGGAAGAACAGTCTATTAACGAATTTATGGACGAAATGGAGAAGTTGGTTGATAGAAGAGGATGGAGAATTGTTCGAGAGAATAGTATTGGATTAGTATCATTCTTAAAAATAAATATGTATAAGGATTTATGCAACAATGAGGATGATGTGAAAAGTAATCCTATAATTCGTGCTTTTGCAGGAGAGAAGAGTACATTATCAGATATTCCGGAAGAACTATATAATTACAATCACGACAGCATACCAGCAATGGATACTTATCAGGTGGTAAATGCAGATTCGAGCCAACAGGATGCAATTTTGCTATCTCAAAAGGGCATAAGTTTTGTAATGCAGGGACCTCCGGGAACCGGTAAGAGCCAGACAATAACGAATATTATCGCACAGGGCTTAGCGGATGGAAAAAGAATTTTATTCGTATCAGAAAAAGCAGCTGCTTTGGAGGTAGTTCATAAAAGATTATCAGAAGTTCATTTGGATGATTTTTGTTTGTCATTACACAGCTATAAGGCGAATAAGAAAGATATTCTGGAAGAACTGGGAAAAAGTTTAGAACTGAGACCTATTAAGGTTAAAGCGGAGGAAACAGCCAAATTAACGGAACTTGACACTTTAAAAGAATTTTTGGCTAAGTATGTGTCTGATATTCATGAAGAGAAGATGCCTTTGGAGATGAGTCTTTATGAGGTGTATGGTGCATTGGTCGCATTAGAGGACACAATTGAATTACCATTAGAAATTGAATCTGTAGAGAATATGACAAAAGATCAAGTGAATAGACTTGGTCTGCTTGTTGTGGATTTTGATAAGGCGAAAAGCAATTTGGGAGATATGTGGTACAAGAATCCATGGAATGGCACCACTATAGCGAATGTGACATATGACTTGTCAAATCAGATAAAGGATAAATTGGCACGAGTTTTATACAATCTGAAATCTGTATTAGGGGATTTGGAACAGATTAAGGTATCAGAAAAAGATAAAGCTGCTTTGATGCTGAAAGATTTGGATACATATTTACAATTGGTAAGAGTATCCATGGAGTGTGGTAATATCCCTACAAGCTGGATTGTAAATAGTGTTCTGGTAAATGAAGTAAAACAGCTTGCAACCGCATTAGAAGAAAAGAAATCACTTGTTATTCAGAATAGAGAAATCTTGGATGAAGTGTTCTCGTCAGGATTCTTTAAAATTGATGCGGAAAGTAAAGTGTCAAGAATAAAGCAGTTAACAGAATATATTGAAAGTGAATTATGTTTAAGTGACGCTGTATGGACTGAGTATATTTTGCAGGTAAAAAATGAGGCAACTTACATAAACGGTCTGTATGTGTCATTAGATAAAATGATACATGAGATTAATGGATTATGTGATTCGTTAGGCATTGAACATCCAAGTACAGTCTATGAATTATTAGCACGTTACAAATTGCACAGTATTCTTAATGCGAAGTATCCTGTGTTGGAAGAGTGGTTTGATAATGATACAGAAGAAGTATGCCGGGTTATTAATGACTATGAAGACCATTGTGCACGTTTAACAGAATTATGTGATTTGATAGCTCAACACTGTGAGACAAAGATAATAGAAAGTGTCAATATAGCTGAAAACGCCAGCAGGTTTTTGTCTATAAAAGAGATTAATAGATTTAGTCAAATAGAAGATTTTAATTTTGAAGCATTACAAAATTATGTGGACGAAAGTAAAAAAGAATATGCTGGTATTAAAAAAATATATGATGAAATTCATGGCGGTATTTCCGATAAGGTAGATAGCATATTGGAGATACCGGATAAAGTACATGACATTAATAAATATGTGCAAATTTTAAAATTACTTGTTAGAGAAGTATTACCTGGAGATAGATGGTTTGATACGAGTGAAGATGCACATTTTGAAGAATACATTGGTTTGTGTATCGAGAAAAGAAAAAAATATGAACAGCTTAAAAATGAAGTAGAAGAGCATTGGGATAAGGATGTATATAAATTAGATTACAAGGCTTTATTGAATCGTTTCCGTGTTGAATATCAGGGATTTTTTAGGGTGTTCAAGAAATCGTATAGAGATGATATGAAGCTTTTAAAAGGTTTGTATCGTTCAACAGCTGGGGTGCTAAAGAGCACGGATACTGTGATTTCTATGTTGGAAAGAACAGAAGAATTGGCTGAATTGGAGAAATGGTTTGTAGATAACGAGACATTATTACAAAGGCTTCTGGGAGGCAAGTTCTGCCATATAAGTACGGATTTTGTACAGATAAAAGAAGACAGAAATGCATTTAAAGAATGCTATTTACTAGACGGTGTTGGTTCAAAATTACTACTTTATATTGATAAATACAACCGAAATGATAAGAATTATTTTATTTTAGCTGCTGAATTACTGGAAAAGTTGTATGTGGCAATAGAAGCTGGAAAAACAAAAGATGTTTTCCAACAGAGTACAATATCTTCTGCATTACAAATGTTGAGCAAAGACATGGATATTTTGCAGGATGCGCTTGAAATGTATGCGAATAATAGACATTTACTTTTAAGTCCTGATAAAATTGTTGTTGCAGAGTATTGTATGGTAATGGAACAGATTACTGAATATCAGAATTTGTGTGATAGTAAAGTGATTTTGGAAAAGACATTAAGAACTGTACTGGGTGATAAAATAGGCGCTGAGATAAAGAATCTGCAGGAATTTAAGCAGGGACTTCAAGCTGTTGAGATGGTAAAGAAAATGTTCGGGAATGTTCCGAATACCATTAGGAATGCAATGGTGCTCCAGAATGATTCAACATCACTTGAATATACGGAAGAACTTGCAGATAAAGTTGTGTCTGATTTAGATGAGAAGTTACAAAACATAGATGTAAAGAGTCTTGTATGTGAGGAACTTCAAAAAAGGATTGAAAGCTTATTATATAATTGTGAAGAACTTCAAAGTGAGAGCGAGGGCGTAATAGCATTCTGTAAGCCTTCTAAAGAGAATATTGATGTAATGAATTGTTTGGAAAAATTGGAGATTGAACAATCCTATTATAGGGCATTATCTAATAATGCTGCAAATTATATTGATCATTTTGGTTCGTTATATGAGGGCGTGAATACCAATTGGAGTCAAGTACTTTTGGTTATGCAGGATTGTATTTTGATGAATGAACTTGCATGTAAACTCCAGTGGAATAAAACACAGTGTGAAAACTTATTACAAAGTAGTTCATTTGGTGTACCGCAAGAAAATATAGAGAACCATGCCCATGATTTACTCAATTGTGAAGCAGAGTACAAATGGATTTGTGGATTGTTTGACGGTACAGTTAAGTTTTTGGAGATGGATTTGAAAAAGCTTTTTGCAAGGTGGAACAATTGTTTGGAACAGCTTGAGACATTGGATGCATGGATTGATTTCCGTGATTGTCGCAAAAAGTGTTGCGAAGCTGGTCTGGAACAGTTTGTGTTAGGTGCAGAGGATGCGTATTATAAATCAGGCACATTGGTAAACTGCTTTATGAAGATGTTTTATCTAAAGTGGATTGAAGTAAACTGTGCTGGGACAGATGCAGTAGCACAATTTAGAGCACGTATTCAAGATAGTAAAATTGAAAGATATTGTGAGTTGGATGCTCATCAGCTTCCGGTAGCACAGATGCGTATAAGGGAAAAGTTGATTTCTGATATGCCAAATCGTAATAATTTTAATCGTGCGACGGATGAAATGGGAATTTTGCTACATGAGTTGAATAAAAAGAGAAAAATTATGCCATTGCGAAAATTGTTTAGAACAATACCGAATTTGTTGCTAAAGCTAAAACCTTGTTTGATGATGTCACCACTTTCCGTTTCATACTTTTTAGAGGCAGAAACATATAAGTTTGATATGGTAATTTTTGATGAGGCATCACAGATATTCCCTCAAGACGCAATTGGTGCGATTTGTAGAGGTAAGCAGGTTGTTATTGCGGGAGATAGTAAACAGTTGCCTCCTACAAGTTTTTTTGCAGCAAGTACAAACAATTTGGATGGTGAATATGATTCAGAAGAGGAAGAAGAGGAAGTGATTTATGACTCTATACTAGAGGAAGCTACCAATAGTTTGCCTAACAGATCATTATTATGGCACTATCGAAGTCGAAATGAGGATTTAATTGCATTCTCAAATCAGGAAATTTATAAAAACAAGCTTACAACATTTCCAAGTAGTAATACGGTGGCTGCTGATTCCGGAGTTGAGTATGTATATGTTGAAAATGGTACATATTCAGGTAGATGTAATATTCAAGAGGCAAAGAAATGTGTTGAGCTTATAAAAGAACATATTACTAAGCATCCTGAACGTTCACTAGGAATTATTGCTTTTAGTGAGAAACAACAAGCGACTATCGAAGAAGCGGTACATAGATTCCGCGAAAGCAATTCTCGTTATGAAAAATTCTTTGCAGAGGACAGGGAAGAACCTTTCTTTGTTAAGAATTTGGAGAATGTGCAGGGAGATGAGAGAGATACTATCATTTTTAGCATATGCTATGCAAAAGATCCAAACGGAAGAATGTTTATGCGTTTTGGTCCATTAGGACATCAAGGCGGTGAAAGAAGACTAAATGTTGCTATTACAAGAGCAAAACACAATATAAAATTGGTTGGCTCCATTATGCCATATGATATTGATTTGAGTAAAACTAAGTCAGAAGGTATAAGAATGCTAAAGGAATATATTGAATTTGCAATGAAAGGTAGTAGAGTATTACGTTCATATAAGAATCCTAATGCTTTATATGATACTGATGAGTTCTGTAACGGTATATGCAAATTTTTGAAAAATAAAGGATATAGTGTTAAACAGTATGTTGGAAGCTCTGAGTACAAAATTGATATCGCAGTAGAGCATCCAAATTATCCCGGGTGTTATGTTGCAGGTATTGAATGTGATGGAAATTCTTATTTGATGGCTAGAACTACAAGGGATAGAGAACATTTAAGAAAATCTATTCTGGAGCAAATGGGCTGGAAAATGTACCATGTTTGGTCAACCGAATGGATCAATAATAAGGTTGGGGAGCAGAAGAGATTATTAGATTTTATAGCTGATGCCATTAGAACCTATAAGAAGGGCGATGATAAAGCAAAAATCTCTATGCCAAAGCAAGAAGATAGCGTTCAAGTTGAGGTTTTGCAGAAGAAAGCAGAAGAACCGAAAAAATTAAGTTTTCCGTATTATCGCATGGGTGATTGGAGACGTGCTGAATACGATTACGAAAAAAGCAATTTGCAAAATTTATCAGCTAGAATTAGAGCGGTTGTAGAAGTTGAACAGCCAATACATTTGGATGTATTGTATCGAAGACTGGCAAGTGCGTTTGGTAATGAAAAAGCGACTAAACCGGTAAGAGATACCATTGATCAAGCGTTGAACAGGGTAATGGCTAATGAAATTGTAATAGAGGATGGATTTGTACGTTTTAAAACTTTCACAGAGATACGTGCAAGAATTCCTATGGGTACACAGGATAGAAATATAGAATATATTTCTAAACCTGAAATTGCTGATGCTATGATGACTGTAATAAGGAATTCTTTAGGAATTGATAGAGATGCTTTGTGTGCAGAAGTTACAAGTATCTTTGGATATGACAGAATGGGACCTAAAATTACAAAGGCTATGAATGATACGATTGATTATATGTTAAATAAGGACATGGTTATCATTATGGATGGAAAAATGCATATCAAGGAGGCATAAGATATGGCTAACGAAACACAGCTTAATACAGAATTAGTTGGTGGAAATGCAACTGTAATAAATAGGACTTTTCAGCAGAATGGTAGTGCTACAGTGATAAATCCGATTGCTGCCGCTACATCAGATTTATCCTTAGGACAAGTTCTGTGCGGAAAATATTCTGTTGTGAAGAAAATGGATATTGTGACAGGTGAAGCAGATTTATATTTGATTGAATATAATAATGTCCAGTATGTTGCAAAAATCTATAGGAGAAAGGTGGCCATTAAGCCTGAAATCTCACAAAAGCTCATGAATATTAAATCAAAGTATGTTGCTGCAATTTATGAGACGGGAGAGGTAAATGGCTTTCCAATGGAAATAATTCCGTATTATAAATACGGTAGTCTCCAAGGAAGAAAATATACTTATGAGCAGTTGAAAAGAGATGTCATCCCTAGTTTAAATGAAGGTTTGAAGGTACTGCATGATAATGGTATTCTTCACAAAGATTTGAAACCTTCAAATATAATGGTCGGGGATAACTTAAAAGATGTCGCGATTATTGATTTCGGAATCAGTTCTGCCAGAGAAGATAATAATACGATTATTGTTACAAAAACCGGTATGACACCAGAGTATTCTGCACCAGAGACATTCCGAAATCTATTTCTGGAAGAGTCGGATTATTATTCATTAGGAATTACATTATATGAATTGTTCTGTGGTTATACACCATATAACAATATGGAACAAGAGGCTATAGAACAGTATATTTCGGTGCAAAGAATACCGTTTCCTGATGATATGCCAGAAGATTTACAGAATCTGATTGCGGCGTGTACATATTATGATATTACAAACAGAAAAAATAAGTCTAATCCAAATAGAAGATGGACTTATGAAGAAGTAAAGAAATGGTGCAATGGTATTAAGCAGGTTGTTCCTGGTGAGGGAATTGGTAATGCTAAAGTAGGTGACATGAATCCATACAAGTTCATGGGTGAAACTTATGTAGAAGTAGCAGAACTTACCAAAGCCTTGGCATTGAATTGGAACGAAGGAAAGAAACAATTGTTCCGTGGTATTTTATCAGGTTTCTTTAAAGGGTGTAATCCGGAATTAGCAGGATTTTGTATTGATGCAGAGGAAGAAGCAACTCGTATTAATGGTAGAGATGATATGATATTTTGGAAACTGTTATACAAGCTAAGTCCAAATACAACTGATTTCTACTGGAAAGGACGTACATATCAAGGCTTGCCGGCACTCGGTAGAGAAATCTTAGAAAAACTGTGGAAAAATGATAGCAGTAATGACACATATTATTATGAAATCCTAGAGGAGAAGATGCTTTCAAATTATGTGGCTATAAAAGCAGATAAGAATAAGCCATTAGCAGACGCAGTAAAAGGATTAGAAGATGGTCATAAGATGGCAGATACCGGACGGGCTAAAAAGAAAAATCTGTATCTAATGGCATATATGCTATCGGGACAGAAACTCATGCATTTCGATGGTATAGAATTTAGAACAGTTGGCGAATTTGCAGATTATATGAAAGAACTTTTAGATGAATCATACGAAAAGTTTGAAGCTGTATGTCATAAGCTTATTAATTATGAAGATAATTTGGATGTGCAATTTGAGAGCTGGTTATTGGCACTTGGAAAGAAGAAAGAACTTAATTCCTGGAGGGAAGGACTGAGGAACTAATATGACGATAGGATTTTTTCCATATATAGTATTTTTGTTTTGCTTTGTTTCGATATTGATATATGGCTTTTTGGTAACGCCATTGAATTTAAGTGGCAAAGGTGCGGCTGTATTATTTGTTATTATGCTTATTACGTTGATACTCCTTGCACCAGCATATGCTGTTTCGGATAACTATACAAAAGAATGTTTAACCGAAGATTGGTTTGGTAAGTTATTGTTGGTTGTTTCGGTGATAGCGGATGTGTTTGCAATACCGTTCAGTTGTTGGTTAATATATAAAAAGGCAAAAAAGAATCATGACGAAAAAAGAAAAGAACAACTTTTAACGTGGATAAAATGTCTCAATGAATACTATAAAAAGGAAATCTGCGGCTTTAATAAAATAATTGATTTAATACAGGCTAATTATGCAAATGAAAAGAATATTGAAAATTTATTATGTCTTTTTGAATTATGTGGTGCAGAAGGACTGGTGTACAAGTTTAAAGAAGTTATACATGATAATAAAATATTATTAGCAGTGAATGAGATATACAAAGAGTATGATATTGAAACTGATTTTTCTGGTTTGACAATAGGACAATTATTTAAAGCTGTAAAGGAAGAAAAAAGTAAATGTAGTAGATGTATTTATAATGAAAATGAAATAGAAAAATATGATTATCATTTGATAAAAGAAAAATATTACAAGCATTGTAAATGATATAGCTAAAAGAGGTGAATTTAAATGAGCGGTCCAAAATCAACAAGGTACACATTGACTCCTGAGCAGCGAAGAATATTAGCAGAAGCTAGGGAACGTGAAAGAAAAACAAGACGTGAATTAGATAGGCTACAACAGAATAAGAGTGAAATTGCTACTTTGAAAAACAATTTGGAAACAGCGATAAAGAATGTTGATATGCTTGTAGAAAGAATCGGAGCGGGTAAAGAAGAGCAGACTAATATCCGTACTTCGTTAGCAGAAATTCAGGAAGTGATTCAAGAAGCTGGTATTATAAATGAACAAAGCGGATTGGAAAAGTTACAATCCATTAATGCTAAAATACAAACTGCTGTGAAGAGTGCAAAAAAGGCAAAGGCTTTATATGAAGGACAGAGTAAAGAAATTGCGGATAAACTTTCAACAGATATAGACGACAGCATCAGTGCCGGGATGATGCTTAGAGTGGATGAAGCAATCGTGAAACCATTGAGCCATCTGGAAGTTCAACATAAAAAAATAGATGAATTGCTAAATTCTGTTCAGGCATTGAGTATTAGTCGAGAATTACAAGAAGAAAGTATTGATATACGCCGGAAAGCACATGAAATAACAAATGAAGATTTTATAGATAATTATTATGCAATGACTGTACTTCCCTTTGTGAAGAAGTGTAAAAGATATGATGAGCAGCTTGCAGAGTATGGGGAAGAATTTGAAGAACTTACTTCCAAGCATAGATATTACAGTGAGTATTTAGGACTTCCTGTGGTGCGGTTTGTATTTTCAATGGATATAATAGAAACATTGAAACAAGAAGTGAAAGAACTGGAGTATCAATGTGAACAGTTAGAAGAACAGCGACATATTTCAGAAAGTCTTGACGAGGTTATGCGTGATATGGGTTACTACGTTGTTGGCAGTAGGGAAGTAACCAAAAAGAGCGGACGAAAGTTCCGTAATGAACTCTATCATTTTTCAGAAGGAGCAGTTGTTAACATTACATATGCTGCAAATGGTCAGATATCTATGGAGCTTGGTGGAGTTGATACTTGCGATAGGGAACCATCAGAAGCAGAATGTGTTGCTTTATGTGATGAAATGTCTGAGTTTTGCGATGATTTTCAGGAAATAGAAAAACGCCTTAAGGAGAAAGGGGTAATATTGGCAAACAGGATTTCAATGTTACCGCCTGTTGAAGAGTATGCACAGATTATTAATATTAGTGACTATGAAATGATGGAAGAAGTTGATGCTTTTGAAGTGGTATCTAAGAAACAGGGCGAAAGCAAAAAACAAGCATTAAGAAAAGAGTGATTGTATGGAAAAATTTAAAATATGTCCGGTATGCGGAATGCGTAATAAGCCTAATATGATTGAATGTCTTGGATGTGAGACGGACTTAACAAGTGTAAAAGCTACCGATGAAGCAACAGAGATGGCAAAGAATGATACTCCAGAGAGTGCAGTATCAAAATCACAAGAAGAATATGTAAGAATCTGTGATTGTGGTTGTGTTAATGCACCTACTGCAAAAAAGTGTACTGAATGTGGAGAAGATATTTCAGATATTGCCCCAACATTGAATATACAAAGAAACAAATGTACTTTCGTTATGACTTCCGTAGATGGAACCTATGTATTTGAAATTAAAGATGGGGAAGCATTAATTGGCAGGGAACATGAAATGAAGGAATATCTTATGAGTAAGCCATATGTGAGCAGACAGCATGCAAAGCTCATTAAAGAGGCTGATAAGGTTTTTATAGAAAATTTGAGTGGAACTAATTACACATTTGTAAATAATCAAAGAATTGCAGAAAGAACAGAGCTGAAACTTGATGATGAAATTGGATTGGGTGGCAATGAAGTGAATGGAAAGCGTCAGGATGAGGCTGCGTATTTGGTGTTGAGGAGCATTTAATGTATATAGCAAGAATTCTTTATCCGGTAAGGGTGTTAGGACCGGGGAATCGAATTGGTATATGGTTTGCGGGATGTAAGCATAGGTGTAATGGGTGCAGTAATCCGGAATTGTGGAGTATCAAGGAAAGGTATTTTGCAACAATAGAGCAAGTGGAACAATTAATACGAACTGTTGCGGCTGAAAATACAATTGATGGATTTACAATTACCGGCGGTGATCCGATGGAACAGGCTTCTGAAATTGCGGATTTATTGGAAAAAGTAAAAGATATTTCGGAAGATGTTATGTTATATACAGGGTATGAAATTGCGGAATTGACATCAGATAAGCATAAAAAGTTGCTGAATAAAGTTGCGGTATTGATTGATGGAAGATATGTGGAAGAATTGAATGACAACTCATTTTTAAGAGGTTCTTCAAATCAGACTATACATATATTGAAAAAACAATATAGCGATAAGTACCATAATTATATTAACAATAATCAGAATGAAATACAGAATTTTATGATAAATAATGAAGTAGTGTCAGTTGGCATTCATAAGAAGGATTTCAGATTTTAAGGAGGTAAGCAGATGAGCGAATTTATCCCAAAATGGCAAAAAGAATTGGATATATTTAATAAAATCAAGCCTATTATTATATTGGAAGGTAATGTGCTTGATAAGTATCAATATCCGGGAGATGATAACATGCAGAGCGGAAGCATTTTACGCTTGACAGAGTATTTGCATTATCATTTCAAGAACGCAGGTTATCAAAATATTGTTTTTTATGACAATATCAGAGGGTTTTACAATAATTCTGAAGAAGGATATATTCAGAATTTTGCTCAATTGGTGCATGCAAATGTATCTAATAATTGTATTTCAGCTGAGTTCAAAGGGAGAAATGCCACATCTGCTAATTTCGTCAGAGATGCATTAATCCAAAATCAAGAAGCAACGGTGGTAGTAATGGACTTTGCTTCAAGATATATTACATCACCAGACAATATGGAACAGTCCGAAGTTGATAGTTTTACAGTGTTAATGCAGGCTTCATTGGAAGGTAAGGATGTAAAAACAGAGAAAGGTGTCCTGAAAAACCTTGTCGTATTAATTGTGAATAAGGTTAATGATATTCCAGCTTGGTTTTATTTGGAGAACCCAAATGTAAAAGCTATTACTTTAAGAACACCGGAGAAAGAGGAACGAGAATTATTGGTAAAGGGAGACAACTTCCCAACTTTCTTTGCTGGCGACATTTACGTTGATGAATTTGAATACTATCAGGATAATCCGAATGAATTGGACAAAATACAGGATAGATTTGTGGCATTAACGGAAGGGTTTAGTTTTACGGAATTAAATGGTCTGAGACGTTTATGTAAAAATGAAAGAATACATATAAAAGATATGTGTGATGTCATTGACTTGTATAAGTATGGCATTAAAGATAACCCATGGAACAAATTGAGCATTTCTGAATTGAAAACAGCAGAAGATGATTTCAGAGCTAGAGTAAAAGGGCAGGATTATGCAATTACTAAAACTTTGGATATTATAAAGAGAGCTGTTACTGGAATGGCCGGAGTGCAGACGGCATCTCATGGAAAGCCAAAGGGTGTACTATTTTTTGCTGGACCTACAGGTACCGGTAAAACGGAAACTGCCAAGACTTTAGCAGAAAAATTATTTGGAGATGAGAAATGCTGTATTCGATTTGATATGAGTGAATATGGACAATCGCATAGTGATCAAAAGTTACTTGGAGCACCTCCCGGATATGTTGGATATGAGGCCGGAGGACAGTTGACTAATGCGGTGAAAAACAATCCATTTTCTATATTATTATTTGATGAAATTGAGAAAGCGCATCCTTCAATCTTGGACAAGTTCCTTCAGATATTAGAAGATGGAAGAATGACAGATGGACAAGGTAACACGGTGTATTTTTCAGAGTCAATTATTATATTCACAAGTAATCTGGGAATATATCAGAATACACCAACAGGTGAGCGTGTACCGGTAGTGACATCAGATCTATCTTACGAAGAAGTTCAGACTAAGGTTAGGGAAGGAATCGAACGTTACTTTAAGCTTGAATTAGGTAGACCTGAGATACTGAATCGAATCGGCGAAAATATCGTTGTATACGACTTTATTAGAGAAGGCGTTGCTGGTGAGATCCTCGATTCACAGATTAAGAGAATCTGCAACAATTTGAAATCAGATAAGAACATCATCTTGGCAATATCAGATAAGGCACATGATACATTGTTAAGCAGTGCAATTGGAAATCTTGATAACGGTGGTCGAGGTATCGGTAACATTGTAGAGAGCTTGCTTATTAACCCACTTTCAAGATATATGTTTGACAATGAATTATTCTCGGATTGTGAGATTACTATTGATGCTATCAATATCGAAAATATGACATACTCATTAGAGTGTACTTATTCGACAAGCAAGTAGATGCTAAAAGGATAAGGTGCAAGCAGAGAATTATTCAATGGTGTTCTTCGAAATGAAAGTTAAAGCTTGGTAGGTGATTAAATGAATATATTTGTTTATTCGAAAAAAGGAAACGGAAAGAATGTATGTGAAGATGCTGCAATGGTTGCAGATACTGTTATTTCTGATTTTTATTTTGAAATACAAACAGAACAAACATATACTGTTGCCATAGCAGATGGAGTTGGAGGTAATGCAGGTGGTGATTGTGCAAGTAGATATGTACTTGATAAATTGAATGCCATTTCTATGGTGGATATGTCAGCCGAATATCTGAAACAGTTTATTGGTGGTATTAACAAAGAGTTATTGCACTATGCATCAACTATTTCTGGAAAGGAAAATATGGCTACTACTCTTACCGGCTTGATTTTTACATTGGATAAGGGATATATGTTTCATGTGGGAAATACAAGAGTATATGGATTGCAAGGAAACTATTTGAAACAGTTAACAGAAGACCAAACTATATACCAGTGGTTGCTAAATATAGGACAAATAGAGGCTGCCGAGAAGTGTAATAAGAATGAAATTACACATTGTTTGGGTGGTGGAAATACTCAATATGGTAGTGCAGTTTGCGTAAAGGAACAAGATATGTTGAATGCATATAAAAGGCTTTTGTTAACGACTGATGGAACACATGAGTACGTATCGATAGATGAACTTGAAGATTTTATGTCTGGAGAAGTATCAGAAATAACAATGCAAATGTTGGCAGATAAAGCAAAAGGAAAAGGTTCTTCAGATGATCAAACAATTATAGTTATAGATAGGATGTGAGAATATGGGATTAAGATTTCGAAAGAGTGTAACGCTTTGTAAAGGTGTAAAACTTAATTTTGGAAAATCTGGTATGAGTGTTAGCGTTGGTGGTAAGGGTTATCGAAAAACAATTAATACTAAGGGACAAGTTACTACTAGTATGGGAATTCCGGGGACAGGAATATATTATACGGATACTAAAAAAATTGGAGAAAATAAGCAATCTGGTTCTCGTAAAAATACAAGCATCAGCAATTATGGACAGAGTGATTTTATTGAATCACAAGAAGAGTATGCAATCAATAGTATGGTTGAAGAGTATCTTAATCCAACAGAACAGGCAACTCAAATAGAAGAAGAACCAAGTGAAGTGTCGTATAATTACGAAAAAGCTTCAGGAGATATAGAAGAATCAAATATGTCTGTTTCGTTAGATGATATAAAGAAGCTTTATTTAAAAAGTGATGAGGCAATAGACTGGACGGAACTTTTGGTTAGCGCGTCTGCAGATGATGTGTTCATGGAGCCAGAGACTTGGAGATTTCTAAAAAACATTTCGCGTAAAGTATTATCGGGAGACATAGATGCATACTTGGAAACTATTGAAAAAATGCGTCCTGTTGATGATTTATTGGATTATGGAAGTGATTTTGAATTTGGTACTGATAATCCAAATTCGATGGAAGTTGAATTTCGCATAAATGCCCATAATATGTTACCGGATGCAAATGTAGTTGGTGTGGAAACTTATGAACAGATATTTAAAGAATATGTATGTGCAAGTTCAATTAGAGTTGCTCGTGATCTATTTGCATTGTTACCTGTTAAATATGTAATAGTATATGCAAAAAAAGAAGATGAAGTAGTATTACAAGCAAGATTTGATAAAAATGAAGTGCAAAAAATTAATTTTAAGGAAGAAAGCGGTGTGAAAATTATTGAAAGATTCATGCTTAATGATTAAGAATGAACTTTTTAAATGACGCTTATGAAAAGAAAAAATATTTATATATGGATTTGGTTAGTATGCTGTATTGTTCTTTTATGTCATAGTTGCTCGGATTATTACAAAGAAACTAATACCAGTACACAAGATGTTGAAACTAGTTCGACAGAATCGAAAGAAGTATTTGATGATTGTGAGGTTAATACTGTAGATATATTATCAACTATTCCGGATTTTTCGGGAGAGGCATATATTGTAATCAATGATAATGTTCCGTTTTTTACAGAGGTAGAAAAGGAATGTGTAAGTTCATTTGAGATATATAGTGACTTGGATGAATTAGGGCGTTGTGGTGTAGCATATGTAAATATTTCTACAGAAATTATGCCAATAGAAGAAAGAGGACCAATTGGACAAATTAAACCATCAGGATGGCAATTAGTTAAATACGATATCGTTGATGGGAAATATCTTTACAATAGATGTCATCTGATAGGATATCAGTTGGCAGGAGAAAATGCTAATGAGAAGAATCTTATAACAGGAACGAGATATTTGAATGTTTCTGGTATGCTGTCATTTGAAAATATGGTGTATGAATATGTAAAAGAAACAGAGAATCATGTGTTATATCGTGTTACACCGCTTTTTAATGGCAATGATATGGTGGCTACAGGTATAATAATTGAAGCGTATTCTGTTGAGGATAAAGGCTCTGGCATATGTTTTAATATCTTTGCATATAATAGTCAGCCTGGGATAGAAATTGATTATGCTACGGGCAATAGTTGGCTTGTGGAAGAAGAGACAGATTTCGAAGAAAGGAATTCGACCATTCCTATTGAAGATACAATAAACAAGTATGTGCTAAATACAAATACAAAGAAGTTTCATTTGCCGACGTGTGATAGTGTGACAGAAATGAAGGATAAAAACAAAAAAGAAGTAGAAAGAAGCAGAGAAGACATTATAGACGATGGATATTCGCCATGCGGGAGATGTAATCCATAGAATGATCTAAAATACTAATGAGCAAGAAGGTGCAAGTATGAATCTATATGAACGAGATTATACAATCATATTAACAGAAGAAGAGAAAGAGGCCTATGAAAAGGAAAAGGCCTATGCAAGTATACCGACAGTAAAGAATAATAGAGGTTTTCCTAGATTTTCACATCCGAATAAAGATGTGAGGGACTTTCTGTGGCAAATAAGGTCATATTTTCCTAACAACTATTTGCACTTTAGAAAATATAAAGACGAAATTGATTTTGAGATAGAAGCAAAAATGTTTGCGGAAGTATTATCTAGTTCCGTGAATGAACAACAATTTCAAAAATACATAAAAGAAAATAGAAAGTGGTTTATTCCGGGTTCAATCTTTTTGGATTATAATTTTGGTCATCATGATGCGTATCTGTTTCCAGAGCAAAAATTAGGAACAGATTATATTGCAGATTATATGTTGATCGGAAAAAATTCAGATGGTTATAGTATTGTTTTAGTAGAATTTGAAAATGCAAATACTGAATTTATTCTTAAAACAGAGAATACGGAAGCAGAGAGTGTACGAAAAGGATTAACGCAAATAAAAGATTGGAAACGTTGGCTGGATTCTAATAGAGATTTTTTCTTGAGGAATGTCGGTTTGATTAATTATGGAATAGATATTCCAACATATAGGATATATTACTATCTTGTGGTTAGCAGAAGAGAGTATATGAATGATAGAGCTACAGAATTGAGAAGTCAATTGATGTACGAGATGCAAAACTTAAAAATTGTATCATTTGATAGGTTGGTTGACAATGTATGTAAGTTAGAAGGGTATAATTCTTGGTAATATAATTACTAAATTTTGAAGACTTCTATAAAGTGCAATTTGCGCCGACCGCCGGTCAGTGATGCGTTGACCAGCGGTCGCCCGGCGCTATGAACGGTCAGGTATCACATAGATGTTTATGCATCAATGGCAAGGGCTAAAGCTGGCGCAATGCGCCCCATTGACACCTAAATATCTATGTGAGTAGGTATAGTTAAGCAGAGCTATAAAACGCTCTGCTTCGCCGTAATCGATATTCTGAAAATGACCGCTCAGCTACGCATCGCGACCGTTTTGCTCCGCAAAACCGGCCGATGGGATTCGCTATTTGCAATAAAGAATGGTTGTGGTAGAGGTGTTCTTGTTTTGAGTAGAAAAACAAAATATTCTTATTGTAGGTAGATGTTAACTATGTTGACGTCATACCTGCAATAAGAATATGTGTTATGATGTTAGGTGGAGAGTTAGAAAGGAGTAGTTACCTACACTTACTCTCATCCAGCCAAGCTTGAAATTCTTCAAGAGTAATCTGCCCTTCTTCACACAATTTACGCTTTTCACGGGCAGTTTTGCTCCATTCGGTGAATTCCTTCTTGGAAATATACATAGTGCGTTTTCTGGAGTCCATCCGGCGGTATGCTTTTGTGTACGCCTGATGGATTTCGTCATTTTCGTGCTTTTTGGCAAAGGTGTTGATGGCACCGACTTCCTTGCAGGTTTTGCCACTGGCAGTATCAATACGTTCGCAGTATTCGCTGTCAGATCTGCCGGAAGGGATAAAGAATCTGCCACAGTTCTTACACTGCTTATACAGTACATTTCCCTTGGCAAGATACATAAATTCATAACGAAACCAGTCCTGCACGGAGTTAATGTCGTAGACTTCATGGACGGGCATATTTTCATCAATGATTTTATTTACCACATCATGGTGATTAAATGCATGAACACCAATAGGCATAAGGTGGGTATTGAAGCTTGTACTGGTATAGGTATCACGCATATTGTCCTTGGACTCCATGAGGTAGAGATACTGCAAGGTATCATACTCTGCAAACAGTTTGTCTTTCATTAGGAGCATATCAAAATCGCTCTGCAATAAATCTTTCTGGTAATCTAAAAATGCAGCTGTCATGCGTATGCCGTAGTTAATAAATTCTGCAATGTCATACAAACCACCGTCTTCTTCCGGCATCAGGATGTCGGTATCTTCATCATAATATAAAGCATCCCCTAAGATTTTTTTATAATGCTCCAGAGCAATGAACGGATAAAAGTTATAGACAAACAGCTCCGTTACATACTGAAGGAAACAGCAGTTTACTAAAAATAAGAAAAAGTTATCATTGTGAAGTGCTGCCAGAGTGGAGTTTACGGCAGTTTTGGTTACATCCGTGAAATCAAAACGGATTATTCCGTCCGCATCCGGTGCGGAAGCCTTCTGTTCAATCATTGTAGTGATGTTCTCAGACATATTTTTCATATATGCGACAATGTCCTCTGTTTCAAGTGCAATAAAATCCAAGATGCTTGTTCCGGCAGGGTATTCCTTTAATACCTGAAACTGTTCGCTTAAAGCAATCCGATAGTAGGATGTCTTGTTTTCGTCATAGGTATATCCGATTGGGAAGTGGCGCAGCACAGAGTATGCTTCTTCCATCTTTTTATCAATCTGTGCAATGGAAGTTTCAGATAAATGTCCCTTTGCAATCACTTCTTCCGTGGATAAATTCGCATATCCAAGTGTATCCTTTATTGTTTCAAAATTCTCATAAACGCCCATAATATCCGTCTTTCTCTATATAAATTCTTGTTTTTGTTTTAGCGAAAATCGTTATCTGAATAAAAATAGAATAGCGATTATCAATACGATTTATAACAATATTAGTTGAATTTATGAAAAAAGTCAACTATAATCAAAAACGAAAATAGAAAATTGAGTAGGGATTTTCGCTAGACAATTGAATAGCTGCTTATGAAGAACAACAGACTTACGCCAAGACTCCGGCAGATAACCGGACGAGCGAAGACACAATGACACTTCCGTAAAGGGTGGGAGAGGATCTTGAGCAGAAGAGGCCCATGCAGGCTGTGACAGAATGGCACAGTGGCTGTAAGGTTACCTGCAATGGTAACATTCTTCGTAAGGTGAACAGCAAACTTCCTTTTCACAGATGTTTCGTAAGGTAAGATGCAAAATTTCCCTAAGATACTTTTGCCTTTTACCTTACGGAACATGGGAATTCAAATCTTTTACTTTATCCAGTGTATGTGAGAAAGTGACATCAGGGTCAGGGAATGGCCAGACGGACGAGAAGTGCGTTACCGCCCAAACCGGAGGAATCTAAATCTAAATTTTATAAATTGTATGATTGCCAGCCGGGAGATTTTGATGTATAATCTGACTCACAGGTTGCAGGTGGTTGAATCTTCCACCATAAAAAAGATAACCGTAACTGATAATGCCGGATTACCGGAGCCGACAGGGAGCCCAGCCAGCCGAGTGTCGGATGAATGCAACCGGACAACTGAATAAGTTTGTATGTAAAGCAATAGTGAGTGCAATAAGTTGGAATAGATGCACATTTGATTAAGTGACCGCTTTTCATGGCAGACAGAGTAAAAGAAGCAGATACCCGTTATCTGTTTTGATAGCAGTATACCTTTCGGAAACTTTTTTGAAGTTTTTCGGGGATGTATACGCAGGAAGACTCTGATGCCATGAAGGCGGTCTTTCTGCGTTTCACAATGAATTTTAGGTGAATACGGAGGCAGTTAGATAGATGGACAAACTGATGGAACAACAAGCTGTCAGTGAGGTAACAGAAGATATAAAGGGCTGTAAGATTGCCGGAGATATGAATACCACACAGTATGGCGAATACAAGGTAGTCAGCACATTTTCGGATACGGGTGAGAGTATCACGGATTTATTGTCAGCCTATATCGACAGGGTTGCTTCACTGAAATATTAAGAGATTAAGAATACGGTGGCACATTTGTTGCCACCGGGAAAGGATTTGATTGTATGAATGATAAGATTTACCGTGCCTGTGCCTATCTTCGTCTTTCAAGGGAGGATGAGGAGAAGCGTGGAGACTTGGATGAAAGTAACAGCATCAAAAGCCAGCGTATGATGATTGAAAGCTTTGTGCGTGGGCTTGCTGAGGTGGAACTGGTAAAAGAGGTCTGTGATGATGGTTATACGGGAACCGATTATGAAAGACCTGCTTTTAAAGAGATGATTGCCATGGTGGAAAGGGGAGAGATTGACTGTATTATTGTAAAGGATTTATCCAGACTTGGAAGGGAATCCATTGGTGCAGGCAATTATATCCAGAATTATTTTCCAAAGAAGAATGTCAGGTTCATTGCCATTAATGACCACTATGACAGTCTTACGGCAAACAGTAGCGACAAATATATGATTGTACCTGTGAAAAATTTTGTCAATGAAAGCTATTGCAGGGATATTTCCATAAAATCCCGCAGTAACCAGCAGGCAAAACGGATGAATGGGGAGTATATCGGCGCTTTTGTCTGTTACGGATATCATAAGGATGAGCAGGATAAGAATAAAATTGTGCCGGATGAAGAGGCGGCAAGAGTGGTGCAGGATATTTTTGCATGGAAACTGATGGGACTTAGTGCTAATTCCATAGCACAGAAACTTAATGAAAGGGGAACTCTTTCCCCTGCGGAGTATAAGAAAGCAAGCGGTGCTAAGTATAAGACCAGCTTTCAGCGTAACTCGGAGGCGAAGTGGACACCGAAGGCGGTTTTACGTATACTGTCCAATGAAATTTATATCGGGGTGCTGGAGCAGGGTAAACGTGAAAAGGTAAGCTACAAGGTAAAAAAGACCATTGAAAAGCCGAAATCTGCATGGGTGAGGGTGGAGCATAACCATACACCTGTCATAGCGGAAGCAGATTTTAAGGCGGTGCAGGAACTGTTAAAAAGGGATACCAGAGCAGAAAAGGCAATGACGGAGCCGAAGCTTTATGCCGGACTTGTCTTTTGCGGGGATTGTGGCAGGGGGATGGTCAGCCGTAAGGTGAAGTATAAGGATACCGTGAATGAGTATTATATCTGCTCCGGTTATAACAGAGGCAGGGAGTGTACCCGTCACAGTATTAAAGTGGATGTATTAAATGAAATTGTGTTAGGGAAGTGAAAAAGTATGTAAAACAGCTTACGGATACAAAGAAGCTGTTGGCTATTCTGGACGAGAAGCAGATTCATTTTGAGGAAGCTTTAAACCGTGATAAGGAGATTGCTATGCTTCGGGAAAAGGAGCAGGAATACAGTGCCATGAAGACATCCCTTTATGTGGATTTGCAGGAGAAGCTTATTACACAGGAGCAGTTTAACCGCTACCGTGAGATTTACAGCAATAAGCTTTCGGAGATTGCACAGGCGATTAAGGTGCAGGAGGCAACCGTGAAATCCATTTATGAAAACGGGATTGCAGCCGGACAGTGGCTGTATGACTTTCGGGAAAATATGGAGATAGGGAAGCTGGACCGTATGTTTTTAATTTCTCTGATAGATAAGATTCTGGTGTATGAGGATAAGACGGTTGAGATTGTGTTTAAGTACAGGAATGAAATGGCAAAGGCTGTGGATTTGATTAAGGGTGAGCTTGAGGCGGAGGCAGGTACGACGAATGCAGATGCAGAGTTGGTTGTCGGGACAACTGCACCCTTGAAGGAGGTATCGTAGAAATGGCAAGAAAACCGGAAAGATACAATGCAATTGCAACGCGTAATAGTACAGCGGATGCAGATAATACAATGGTTTCTGCAACAACTGGAAAGCAGTACAGTGTGGCACTTTATGCCAGACTTTCCGTAGAAAAGGATGGTTGTAAAAGCGATTCCATAGAGAGCCAGTTTATGATTATGGAGAATTTCATAAAGGACAAGCCGGAGCTGTCACAGTATCAGAAATACTTTGACAGGGGTGTGTCAGGAACCACTTTTACCAGACCGGATTTTGTGCGGATGATGGATGATGTGAAGGCAGGGAGAATTAACTGCATTATCGTAAAGGATTTGTCCCGATTTGGTCGTGATTATCTGGAAACAGGTAATTATATCGAAACCATCCTGCCATTTTTAGGTGTGAGATTTATTTCCGTAAATGACCATTTCGATACGGTGGAGGATTGTAATGGAAACAAGGGATTTGGGATTTCTCTTATGAACCTTGTGAATGACATGTATGCTAAGGATGTGTCCAAGCGTATTACTACAGCTTTTGAGAACTGTATGGAGAGAGGAAGTGTATTGGGAAATGCCCCTTATGGTTATGACAGAGTGAAGAATGATAATGGATACCAGCTTGTGATTGATGAGCCTGCGGCGGATATTGTCAGAAGAATATTTCAGATGGCAATGGATGGTATGAGTTTAAGAGTCATAGCCGGAAAGTTAACTCGTGATGGTGTCAGAACACCAGAAGGCTACAGAACCACACAGCTTGTGTATGTCGGAAAGGATGAGCCTATCTGTGAATGGCAGCATGGAACCATTTCAAAGATTTTATCTAATGAAGTTTATATTGGTACGCTTTATCAGGGAAAAACCAAAACGAACCTATGCACAGGAGAAAAGAAGCACCGCATAGATAAAGAGGACTGGATTATCCACGAAGATGCACATGAGCCGATTGTTTCTAAGGAACTATTTATGGAAGTCAGAAGTATTGTGGACAAACGAAGGGATAAGATGTCCTGCACCTTTCGAGAGGATTTACCAGCCACAGAAGATAAGTACAAGGGCGTTTTGAAATGTCCGGTCTGTGGGGATTTTATTCACAGGGAATCTTCCATTGCTCATACAGAGCAGGGAGACGGAAGGAAATATTATTACTGGTGCAGACACAATAGTCTTCCTGCCACAGAATGTGAGGGTATGGTAGGAATTTCAGAGGAACAGTTGGATTTACTGATGTTCGAATCGGTAAAAAAGCTGATGGGTGAGCTGGCACCGGATAAAAAGAAACTTCTTGAAGTTTTGGAGATTCAGGCAGAACCTGTTGGGAGTAAGATGCAGGCGGTAATCTCGGATTTGCAGAAACAAAAGGAGCGTCTGGAATATGAAGGGAGCTTACACTATGGCAGTTATGTAAAAGGTGATATTACAAGGGAAGAGTTGCTACTTGCCAATCAAAAGCAGGAGGAAACGGTAAAGCACGTTGATGAAAAACTTTTGCAGGCTGAGAAGGATTACAAAGCATTTTTACGGAAGAAAAAAGAACAGAAGCAGTTTGTAAAGGCTCTTTTATCAGTAAAAGATGTTTCGGTACTTACGGCTGAACTTGTAAAAGTTCTTATTGCAGAGATTGTACTGAATGAGGACAGATGTATGGAGATAAAGTATCGTTTCCGTCATGGAGAGGATCTGAATTATACAGATTCGTTTGTTGCCCCGGGAAGGGTCAGATGGGATGCAGGAAGGAGAAGAAAGGATGGCTAATCTGATTATGTACTTGAGATTGTCCATAGAGGATGATGTGAATGCGGATGAGAGTAACAGCATTACCAACCAGCGCAGAATTATCCGTGAATATATCGGTGCCCATGAGGATTTACGCACCATGCATGTGATAGAAAAGTGTGATGACGGATATTCCGGCACCAACATGGAAAGACCTGCCATGCAGGAGCTGTTGGATTTGGTAAAGGAGCAGAAGGTTGACTGTATTATAGTGAAGGATATGTCCCGATTTGCACGAAATTATTTGGAAACGGGAAAGTATGTAGAGCAGATATTTCCTTTTATGGGAATACGCTTCATTGCCATTAATGATAATTACGACAGTAATGAATATATCGGTGGTATCGCAGACATTAATGTGCAGTTCAAATCTCTTCTTTATGATTTCTACAGCAAGGATTTGTCTGATAAGATTATTACTGCACTTGAAGCAAGGAAGGATAACGGAATGTTTATCGGCGTGTGTGCTCCTTTTGGTTATCGTAAATCAGAGGAGAGTATCTACAAGATGGAAGTGGATGAGGAAGCGGCAGCGATAGTCCGCAGAATATTCACCATGCGTATCGGTGGTGCAAAGATTGCTGAAATAGTCCGTATCCTGAATGGGGAAGGAATAGATACTCCGGCAAAATATCTGGAACGGAAAGGGCTGTACGGAACATTCTATACCAAGGGAGAACCTTTGTGGACGGATTATAAGGTGAGTTCCATTCTGAATAATGAGATGTACACAGGCACATTTGTTTATGGGAAATACCGTGTAAAGGCGGTAGGTTCCAAGCAGAAGCAACTGTTGCCAGCTAGTGAATGGAAGCGGATACCAAATCACCATGAAGCCATTATTACGATGGAGGAATATGAGCAGGTACAGTCCATGAAAGGGACGGTTCCGGCACTGTTTACGCCAGCCGGCAGAAGAGCATCTGTCTATACCGGAAGAGTTGTCTGTGACTGTTGTGGCAGAAATATGGTTTATAAGAAGGACAGGCTGGGAAAGACATTTTTTATGTGTAATGTGAATTACAGAAAGAAAAATAACTGTGCCCACCGGATTCTTGTGACAGACCTTGATACCATCATAAAAGGTGAGCTGTCCAGACACATATCCGGGCTTGCAAAGCTTAAGATTCTGTTAGATAAGGAAAAGGAACAGCAGAATGAGCGTATTCGTGGAGCAAAGCAACGCCTTAATATGGTGGAAGACACACTCAGAAGATTAGAACTGGAACTTCGTACTGCTTATGAATCCTATGCTAAGGGTATTACAGACAAAGAAACTTATCTGATGCAGAAGGAATCCTATGAAGTAATGATTTCCGGCATTAAGGAGAAGATTGAAGCGCAGAAGGAAGCGGTCTTTGTACTGGAGAACCAGAAGCCATCTGATAACAGTGGCTTAAAATTTTTGGAAGGTAATTCGGAAGTGGCAGAGATTACGGATGAGCTACTGGATGCACTGCTTGATAAGATAGTGGTTTATGCAGACAAGACCATAGAATTAAGATGGAAGTTCTCAAACAGAAGCAATTAAGGATTGAGGAAGATTGTATCAGCTTTTGGTAGATTATCTGTCAAAAGCTGATATAATGTAGAGGAAGAAAAAGTTAAAGAAAATGTTGTCAACTACTTGACACAAGAGGGTATGGCGGTTCCTGATTTGGACAGAATTATTAAAATGAGTGATTTGTTTGGCGTCAGCGTGGATTATCTTGTGAAAGAGGAAGTAAATGATGGCGCAGGAAGCGGACATTTATATTCCGGGAATTATAGCACGCAGTCAAATGAACAGTACTATGCCGACGGAGTTAATGCACAGTCAAATGGACAGTACTATGCCGGTGAATATGCGGCTGCCGGCAGGGCGGTTTCCATGCAGGAAGCTGAGCACTATATGAAGCTGGTGGAGCAAACCTCAAAAAAAATAGCTCTGGGCGTTACCTTGTGTATTCTTTCTCCGGTGCTTTTGATACTTCTTTTCGGACTTGCTGACAATTCGCTTTGGGATGTTTCCGAGGGACTGGCAGCAGGAATGGGAGTAACAGTTCTGCTGTGTATAGTTATTGTTGCAGTGGCGCTCTTTATTATAAATGGTCTGAAACTTGAAAAATATGAGTATCTTGAAAAGGAAAAAATAGTACTTGATGAGAAGACAAGATTAATTGTAGAAAAAAGCAAAACTGAATATGAGCCGAAGTATCAGAGAGGAATAGTGGTTGGAGTTATTATATGTATTGTGTCAGCTATACCATTGGTTTTAATTTCCTGTCTGCTGCCTGTAAGCGACACAAATGCGGATAGTATAAATGAACTGATAGTGCTTATCTGTGTGGATTTGCTTTTGATAATTGTATCGGTTGGAGTAAATATGCTGGTCAGAGTGTCTTCTATATGGGGCAGCTATCAAAAACTGCTTCAGGAGGGAGATTACACCACAACTATGAAGGAAGGAAATAATAAAATAGAGGCATGGGCAGGAATTTACTGGAGTATAGTAACCGCCGTATATCTGGGGATTAGCTTTATAGGAAAATCAGGCTGGGGCTGGGGAAGAAGCTGGATTATCTGGCCGGTGGCAGGAGTTGCGTTTGGCGCCATATGCGGAATTATAAAAATTGTATCAGCGGGAAAGAAATAGGGAATATTCTATAATATGATTCTGTTTGGAGTGCAAATTGGCGTGGAACGGAGACAATTTTAAGTAAAGGAAGGGCCGCGGATGGCGGGGACGGCGCTGTAAAGGCTGGGCTAAGGATTTATGACAATCCGGTGGGAGTACTTACTAACAATCCGCCCTTTGATGAGCAGATATTTCAGTTGAACAATTATATGGGTTTATCGCCGAAACAACCTGAGAATACATTTTCAAAAGAGCTGGATTTAAAGACCTGCAGCAAAGGAATGGGAGCGCTGGGACTTCCGGGAGATTTATCGTCACAGTCAAAATTTGTTCGGGCAGCATTTGTAAAAATGAACTCGGTTTCGGGAACTTCGGAAATGGAAAGCGTAAACCAGTTTTTCCATATTCTTGGCGCGGCGGATAAGCAAAGGGGGCTGCGCAGGCGATGTCGGCGAATATGAGACGACTATTTATACCGCATGCTGCAATGCCGATAGGGAATATATTACTATACTACTTACAATAATCATCAGATTACGGCTGTTGATATGTATAAAGAGGCTCTGGACGGCGATAGACTTGCAAGGTATCCGCTTGTTTTGGAAGAACAGATAAAGAGACAGAATTGATTGGTCAGACCTTTGAATTTGCTGAAATTTTGCTGAAGAAATAAAATGAGCCGATGTTTTACGATAAAAAATCGTGAATCGTCAGCTCATTTTAATATGTATTCAGTTTAATATAATAATCAATAAACTAATTACAAGGTTTAGATTATTTTAAAATCTGGATACCGCCAATAACTGGAAGTGGCTTTTCCACACCCTTAGCTGCATTTATAATTCCAAGAATCATAAATACGAAACAAGCGATTGAGCAGATACTTGTTACAAGCGTAAGAATAAGTCCTAAGATTGGTACTATACCTGCAATTCCTTCTGCAATTCCGCTTATAATTGAAAGAATGAGTGTGGCGATTACTAATACTAATGACTGATTAAGATGGAACTTTGACTGCTCGCGTGTTCCTGCTGCAAATGCAATAATTAATCCGATAACGCCAATGTAGCCTACAACATCTGTTGTTTTCTTATCCATGTCTATATCTCCTCCTAAGTTAAATAATGTATTAGACTAAAAATATTATACAATAACAATATTTTATAATCAACACATATTTTTAATAATTAGCATAAAAATTTTATAAGAGTATAAATTATAATGTGATTGGGCAGGGCTTTACAGAGATGGTATATTATAATATTATATGTGTAAAATGTGTGTGTTTAGAGAGGTTGTGATTATGGCTGATATAGAGAAATATTTAGACTGGCGCGGAGATTTGACATTTAAACAGGATAGCTTTAATGATGTTGACAATGGGCTTTTGTCTGCGCTGGCATATGTGGATATGAGAGGAATTGTGCCGGAATCTGACAGCAAGGGAAGTATTACGCTGGCGGAGGCGAGCGGTAAGTTTTTTGAAGAGCATACAGAGCAGCAATTAAAGGTTATGCAGTCATTTATAAGCGAGACGCCGTTTCTTATGAAAAAAATGGCAGAAAGCAGAAGGTTTTCAGAGATAAGACTGTCTAAATATATGGAAATTATTGACGAGGAGGCTCAGATGCAGTTTGCCGCATTTCATATAGATTTGGGAGACGGCAGCACTTATATTGTGTTTAAGGGAACGGACGATACTCTGGTGGGCTGGAAAGAAGATTTTAATATGAGTTTTATATCTCCGGTGCCTTCTCAGCATACAGCGGTGGAATATGTTAATAATACTGTAAAAGCCGGCGAGGGAAAACTGAGGTTTGGCGGACACTCAAAGGGCGGAAATCTTGCTATATATGCCGCGGTACATTGCGACGGTCGTGTGCGGCGCCGGATTCTAGAGGTGTACAACAATGACGGTCCGGGATTTGACAAGAAAATGGTAGAGAGCAAGGAATATCAGGACATGCTGCCAAAGATTAAAACTATTGTTCCATATCATTCCATTGTGGGTATGCTTCTTGAGCATGAGGAAAGCTATATGGTGGTGGAAAGCTCTCAGGCAGGAATAATGCAGCACGATATAATGTCGTGGCAGGTGCTGGGCAGGGAATTTGTGAAAAAGGAAGCGGTGAGCAAAGAAAGCGGAGTGCTTAACAAGGCGCTCAGCAACTGGATTAACAGTCTGGACAATCTCAAGCGGGAGGAGTTTGTGGAGGCGCTTTTCGGTATTATTCAGGCGAGCGGCGCAAAGAACTTATCTGATATTAGGACAGACCGTTTCAGCAACGCAAGCGCAGCATTTAAACTGTTTAAGACTATGGACAAGGATACAAGGGTAATGATAATGAAAATTTTACATTCTCTCACAGATGAATTTGACAAGGCTATAAGAGAGGAAAAAGGCAAAAAAGTTTTGGATATTGTATAAAATTTCCTAAATATGTATATCATACAGATGTAAATATTCATCTATGAAAGGAATGACAATATGTTGGAGTTAAAAGGAAGCAAGACGGAAACTAATCTTTTGGCTGCATTTGCAGGAGAGTCGGAGGCGCGCAACAGATATACCTATTTTGCGGAAAAGGCAAAAAAGGACGGCTACGAGCAGATTGCGGCCATATTTCAGGAGACTGCGGATAATGAGAAAGAGCATGCCAAGATTTGGTACAAGCTGCTTAAGGGAATAGGCAGTACGGAAAGTAACCTTAAAGAGGCTGCAGCAGGGGAAAATTACGAGTGGACGGATATGTACGCACGATTTGCGAAGGAAGCCTATGAGGAAGGTTTTGACGAGATAGCAAGACTTTTTGAGGGCGTTGCAAAAATTGAGAAAGAGCATGAAGAAAGATACCTTAAACTGCTTGCTAATGTGGAAGGTAAAATGGTATTTTCTAAAGACGGGGAAGCTATATGGGTTTGCAGAAACTGCGGACATGTGTGCATAGGAAAGGAAGCTCCTAATGTGTGTCCTGTATGTAAGCATTCTCAGAGTTATTTTCAGCTTAAGGCAGAGAACTATTAAAGGCATATAACTGAAAATGCAATAAAAAAATATTAGATTAAAGCAGTATATATAAAAATGTACTGTGTTATATACAATGAAGAAGGCTGGTAAGAGTATGACACTTGATAAACTGGAAGTGGGAAAAGACGCGATTATTGAAACGGTAGGAGGCGACGGCGCTTTAAGAAAGCATTTTCTTGATATGGGAATGACGCCGGGTACGGAGGTTACGCTTATAAAGGCGGCGCCTATGGGCGATCCGATAGAGCTGCGTCTGAGGGGCTACGAACTTACGCTGAGACTGGCGGACGCAGCAAAGATAGCGATTATGGATGTACACGACACAGATACGGTGACGAAGGAAAAAGAGCATATTAAGGATATTCCTCATCCGCAGGTGGGCGAGATGGGCATATATCATGTACGGAAAATGGGGGCTGCATTAAAAGAGGGTGATTCTCTTGAATTTGGACTGATAGGAAACCAGAACTGCGGCAAGACCACGCTTTTTAACCAGCTTACCGGAGCAAATCAGCATGTGGGAAATTTTCCAGGCGTTACGGTTGACAGAAAGGACGGCGTTATAAAAAATTATCCTGAGTCCTCAGTAACAGATTTGCCGGGAATTTACTCCTTGTCGCCTTATTCAAACGAGGAGATAGTCACAAGAGATTTTCTGCTGAAATCAAAGCCCGGAGGCATTATCAATATTGTAGACGCAACTAATATTGAGCGAAATCTGTATCTTACAATGCAGCTTATAGAGATGGACATTCCTATGGTGCTGGCGCTGAATATGATGGACGAGGTCCGGGAAAATGGCGGAACTATCAAGATTAATAAGCTTGAGAATATTCTGGGAATCCCGGTTGTACCTATATCGGCGGCCAAAAATGAGGGTATAAGCGAGCTTGTGGAGCATGCGGTGCATGTGGCAAGGTATGATGAGCGGCCGGGAAGATTAGATTTTTGCGACGCCAACGGTGAAAACGGACAGGCGTCGGTACATAGGTGCATACATGCAGTGATACATTTGGTTGAAGACCATGCAGATAAGGCCGGAATACCGGTAAGATTTGCAGCGACGAAGCTGATGGAGGGTGATAAGCTGATTCTTGAGGCGCTGGAGCTTAGCGGCAATGAGAAGGATATGCTTGAGCATATTATCTGTGAAATGGAATCGGAGTGCGGTAAAGACAGAGAGGCTGCTCTCGCCGATATGAGATTTAATTTTATAGAGAAGGTCTGTAGTGAGACGGTTGTTAAGCCGGTGGTGAACAAAGCTCATGCAAGGAGCTTAAAACTTGATAAAATCCTTACGGGAAAATACACGGCGCTACCGGCGTTTATTGGAATTATGGGGCTTATATTTTGGCTTACCTTCAGCGTTATAGGAACGGCGCTATCAGACTGGCTGGCTATGGGGATTGATGCGCTTACGGAGCTTTGCGATAAGGCACTTACGGCTTATGGACTTAATCCTGTGGTGCAGTCGCTCATAATCGACGGTATATTTGTGGGAGTTGGGAGCGTGCTTAGTTTTATTCCTGTAATTGTAGTGCTGTTTATGTTCCTTTCTATACTTGAGGACAGCGGTTATATGGCAAGAATTGCATTTATTATGGATAAGCTTTTGCGTAAAATAGGTCTTTCGGGACGAAGCTTTGTGCCTATGCTTATGGGCTTTGGCTGCTCGGTGCCTGCTATTATGGCTACAAGGACGCTTTCTTCCGAGAGGGACAGAAAAATGACAATGCTTCTTACTCCGTTTATGAGTTGTTCAGCTAAGCTGCCTATATATGGATTTTTTGTGGCTGCATTTTTTCCGAAATACAGGGCGCTTGTGATGATAGGGCTTTATGTAATTGGAATTTTAGTGGGAATTATATATGCGCTTCTGCTTAAGAAAACGGCGTATAAGGGTGAGCCGGTTCCATTTGTTATGGAACTGCCTAATTACAGGTTCCCAAGTATAAAGAGCGTGGCCCAGCTTATGTGGGAGAAAGCAAAGGACTTTTTGACTAAGGCGTTTACAATTATATTTGCGGCCACTATTATAATATGGTTTTTGCAGACCTTTGATATGAGGCTTAATGTGGTTTCAGATTCAAAGGACAGTTTGCTGGCTGTGATTGGCGGATTTATTGCTCCGATATTTGCGCCGCTGGGCTTTGGAGATTGGAGAGTGTCAACGGCGCTGATTACGGGGTTTATGGCAAAGGAGAGTGTGGTAAGTACGCTTACTGTGCTTCTGGGCGGCGACGCAACGGCGCTTTCAACGGTGTTTGAGCCTGCGACAGCTTTTGTGTTTCTTGTGTTTACTTTGTTATATACGCCTTGTGTGGCAGCAGTTGCGTCTGTTAAGAGGGAGATGGGAACGAAGCGGGCTGCGGCGGTAGTTGTAGTGGTTCAGTGTGTGATTGCGTGGATTATGGCGTTTTTGGTAAGCCTTATATTCAGGGCGCTGGGATTTTGATAAGTGGAAGAAATGCTATGGAAGGAGTGACGGGTTAATTGATTACAGGTATTGATTGGATGTCGGTGCTTGGTGCGGTTATCGTGCTTGCGGTTGTCGTATGGATTTTTTTTGCTGTTTCCTATATGAGTTCTAAAGATAAGTCACAGGATAGAAGCTGCGCAGGCGGAAGCTGTGACGGAAACTGCATGAACTGTTCCACTGGAAACGGTGCAGCGGGAGAGAAAAAAGCCGATAAGACAAAATAGTTTATAAATTCAGGGCAAAAAATGTTTGTTTTTTAAATATTTTTTGCCTTTTTTTATATTTCGTGTTAGAATTAATCACAAAGATATTTGTGCGGAGGCAGTTAATTATGAAAGGTAAAAAAGGAGTTAGTTTTAGACAGAGAATTATGTTGATGGTTATCGGACCATTGGTGGCGGTTTCAGTGTGCATCGGTATTATGAGTGTTTTATCGGTAAGGAATTTAGGACTGAATAATATGCAGGAAGAACTGCATGCATTTACATTCGCCACGCTTCAGACTATACAGGCGCTTAATGATGACAAATATACTAATGTGAACGGCGTATTAAAGAAGGGCGATATTACCATATCGGGCAACCATGATATTGTAGACGCACTGAAAGCGGAGACAGGTCTTGAGGTTACAGTATTTGCAGGAGATACGCGTGTGTGTACGACGCTTGTGGATGAAACCGGAAAGCGTAACGAGGGAAGCAAGGCGAGTGCTGAGGTTATTGAGGCTGTTTTGAACAAGGGTGAGAATTATTTTGACAAGAATATTTCAATTAACGGTAAATCATATTGTGCGTATTATATTCCAATCAGGCAGGTTGGAAGCGACGAGATAGTAGGTATGGTATTTGCCGGAAAGAGCAGACAGGATTTTTTTAACAGCATAGCTACAGTGACGACGTTAATAATTGTTACTGCGTTTGTTATAGCGGTTGCAGCAAGTATTGTGGAATTTATGCTTTCTAGTAATATGGCGAAGGCTATTGTACATACAAGCGGTCAGATTAAAAGGGTGGCTGACGGTGTGCTTAATTATGAAAGCGACGGACATTCGGAAAAGCGTACGGATGAGATTGGCGATATGGTTCATTCCACTAAGGAGGTTATCAATCATCTTACGGTTATATTGGGAAATATCGTGCAGAACAGTAATAACCTTCATAATTTTTCAGTTAAGTATGTTGAGCAATTTAATTCTATAGGCGAGAATATTCGAAATATGGAGGTCGCTTCTAATGAGATAGCCAACGGCGCTACATCGCAGGCTATGGAGACTCAGACTGCAAATGAGGGCGTTGTCAATATAGGTCTGGCTATTGATAAGATTACAGGCAATGTTACTCAGCTTGACAGAAGTTCAGAGGCTATGAATGATTATAACAAGACTGTTGGAGGAACGCTTGAACAGCTTGTTGCCATAAGCGACAAGACTAAGGAAGCGGTCGATATGGTATATGAGCAGACTCATGCGACTAATAGCTCTGCCAACGATATCAGAACAGCCACGGATATGATTACAGAGATTGCGAGCCAGACAAACCTGTTGTCTCTTAATGCCAGCATTGAGGCGGCAAGAGCAGGCGAGATGGGCAAGGGCTTTGCGGTTGTTGCCGACGAAATAAGAACATTGTCGGAACAGTCAAAAAATTCTGCAGAGGAGATTGTAAAGATTATTCAGGAGCTTATCAATAATTCAGAACTCAGCGTAAAGACTATGGGAGAGCTTACGCATATTATTGAGGAGCAGAATGAAATGCTTGCTCAGACTCAGAGCGTATTTGATTCTCTCAACAGGGAGGTTATGGAAGTTGTTGAGGCGGTCAATAATATTACAGAGGAGGTTGAGAACCTCAATGTAGAAAAGACATCTATAACAGAGGTTGTTGAAAGTCTGGCGGCTCTGGCAGAAGAAAATGCGGCAAGCGCTCAGGAAACTTCTGCAGCTATGACAGAACTTCAGAATATTGTATCAGAGTGTTCGGCAGATACACAGAAAATTGTAGTTATGGCTGACGAGTTGAAAGCTGATACTAATCAGTTTACTTTCTAGCTTAGCGGTTAAATGCCCAAAATGTACATTAAGCCTCTAAGTTATGATATATGCTCTGCGAGGATGTGCAGAGATGTGAATAAGAATTGTCGTGCAAAGCACGACCCACATCTCGCACCAAGTCTCGCAGGAGCGAGACTTATTAAAAATGCGGCTAAGGAGGCGGGCAATGATTAATATTTACAGAACAGATGAGCGGATTTTAAATAAACTGAACGATTACACCGACGGTGTATGGGTTCAGATGATTAATCCCGACTCCAAAGAGCTTTCTATAATTGCCGAATACTATGAGATTGAGATAGATGATTTGGCAACGGCTATGGATGAGGAGGAAAGCTCCCGTATCAGTCTGGAGGACGGTTATACGCTTATTTTGGTGGATATTCCGTCTCCTGAGGTAAGACATGAAAAGAAAATGTACACGACAATTCCTTTAGGTATAGTTCTTAAGCAGGACGCAATTATCACAGTGTGCAGAGAGGACACGCCTGTGCTGGATTTTTTTAAGCGGGGCAGAGTAAAGGATTTCAGCACTAAGAAGAAAATGCGTTTTATATATCAGCTTTTGCTGAGATCTGCCAATATGTACCAGATGTATCTTCGGGGTATTGATAAAAAAAGAATCGAGATAGAAGGAAGAATTGGAAAAAATACTCAGGACGCAGATTTAGTAGAACTTCATGAACTTGAATCTACTCTTGTCTATTTTGCTACGTCTCTTAGGGCTAACAGCATTGTTCTTGAGCGTCTTAGAAGATATAAGCGAATAGAGCAGTATCCGGAGGATATGGAGCTTCTTGAGGATGTGATGGTAGAGTACCAGCAGGCTATTGAGATGACCGTTATTTACAGAGACGTCATTGACGGTACGAGAGAATTGCTTTCTTCGGTAATTGATAACAGGCTTAATAATGTGATGAAGTATCTCACATCAATTACACTGGTTATGGCTATACCGACTACTATATCCGGCATTTATGGTATGAACGTAAGTGGTGAGGGTATGCCGTTTTCAGATTCACCATATGGATTTGGAATTATATGCGGAATTATGTTCCTTATATGCGGAATTACATTGTGGGTACTGCACAAAAAGAAAATGTTGTAGTATGGCTGAAAGGGAAACGTAATGAAATCAATCACTTTGAAAAATATGTCACGTTCTCAGACAATGGCCTTTGGCTTTTTGATAGTTATATTTGTTGGAACTGCGCTGCTTATGCTTCCTGTTTCTAACAGCGACGGGCAGTGGGGTTCATTTATGGAGGCTGTGTTTACGGCTACAAGTGCGACCTGTGTTACCGGGCTTGTGGTGGTTGATACATTTCAGAACTGGACTATATTTGGACAGATAGTGATACTGATTATGATACAGATAGGCGGTTTGGGTTTTATCACCATAAGCGTAATGTTTTCTGTGTTTATGAAGAAGAAAATAGGACTTGCCAGAAGGAATCTTATTCAGGAAAGCGTAAGCGCTATGAGCCTTGCGGGAGTGGTTAAGCTTGTAAGAAATATAATAAAAGGAACTATATTTTTTGAGGGCGTCGGAGCAGTGCTTTTATCAATAAGGTTTATTCCGAGATTTGGTTTTGCTAAGGGCATATATTACGGGATATTTCATTCAGTGTCGGCGTTTTGTAACGCAGGCTTTGACCTTATGGGCTGCGACGAAAAATATTTGTCTCTTGTAAGCTTTTATGATGATTTTATTGTAAATATAATTATAATGGCTCTTATTATATTGGGAGGCATAGGTTTTATTGTATGGCAGGATATATACAATAATAAATTGAAGTTTAAAAGGTATTGTCTTCACACTAAAATAGTACTTATAGCGACAGCGGTGCTTATTATAGCTGGTGCAGCAGGCTACTGGGGCTTTGAGAGAAATAATCTTATGGCTGGTATGAACTGGTATGAAAAGATAATGACGTCTCTGTTTGCATCGGTTTCAGCCAGAACGGCGGGCTTTAATACCATTGATTTAGGCGCTATGACTCAGGGAAGCAAGATGCTGACAGTTGTGCTGATGTTTATCGGAGGAAGTCCCGGCTCTACGGCTGGCGGTATTAAAACAACGACGATAGTTGTATTTATTGCATATATATGGTCTAATATACACAATGCGTCAGGCTGCAACATTTTAGGCAGAAGGATTGGGGACGAGGATATAAAGAAAGCGAATTTGGTGCTTGGGCTTAATCTGGGGCTGGCAATAGCAGCGGTGCTTGCCATATTGATGTCATGCGGAACAAAAGTCTTTGAGACGGAGGATTTGCTTCTGGAGGTATTTTCGGCAATCGGAACAGTTGGTTTGTCAACAGGCATTACAAGGCAGCTCAATCTGTTCTCTAAGATAGTTATAATGTTGCTTATGTATTGCGGACGTATAGGAAGTATGACATTTGCGCTGACCTTTGCGTATAAAAAGGAATCAGTTCCGCTATTGTATCCGGAAGAGCATATTAATGTGGGATGACAACAGGGGATTAGCAGCAGATAAGTAATTGCAGGCTGATAATTAGAGATTGGCACAGGAAAAAGTTTGAAATTAAATGGAGGTTTAATTTTATAATGAAGTCTATATTAGTTATTGGTATGGGAAAGTTTGGGCATCATCTGGTAAACAGGCTGCTGGAGATGGGAAATGAAGTGATGATAGTTGACAGCAATGAGGGAAATGTCAGGGATATGTTTTCTAAGGTTACGAGCGCCAGAGTGGGCGACTGTACCAATCCTGAGGTTTTGAAGGCTCTTGGACTTTCCAATTTTGACCTCGTTATAGTGTGCATAGGCGAAAATTTCCAGAACAGCTTAGAGGTTACAAGCCTTGTGAAGGAGATGGGCGCAAAATATGTTATCAGTGTGGCAAGCAGGGATATACATGCGAAATTCCTTTTAAAGAATGGCGCTGATGAGGTGGTTTATCCTGAGCGGGATATTGCTCACAATCTTGCTTCAAAATGCAGCTCCGAGTATGTATTTGACTACATTGCTCTGACGGACGAATATTCAATATACGAAATTCCTATATTGCTGGACTGGGAGGGAAAGAGTATCAAGGATGTAAATGTGCGGGCGGAATATAATGTGAATATTATTGCTATCGTAAATGCAAAAGGTCATATAGAGGTTATGCCGTCTGCGGATTACTGCTTCAGACCGGGGGACCATATAAAGGTGCTTGGAAAAAGAGAGGATGTAGACAGGATTCTTAAGAATATATAGAAAATATAATTTTGAAAAATTATTATCAAATAATAGAATAACGGCTGACAGAGTAAATATCAGGCAGATATTAATCCGTCGGCCGTTTTGTATGCTTATGTTTTATTTGTTGCAGCGTCTATGGGATTTATTTGTAAATCTCCTGCCAGCGTGAAACCATCTCTGCAGCGTCAGCCTCAGAAGAAACCTTTGTGACAATCACACCATCAAGGTAAATCTCATACACCGGGAATTTTTTGCTGCTGTTGCCATGAGAAACCTCTACCTTGTTCATCTTTACACGTTCCATTGTTGAAAAAACCTCCTTAAAGTGAATAATAAGATAATAGTAAGTACGAGTCGTCTTAAGTACATTTGGACGACCAACAATATATTGTATTATAACACAGAAAAAGTAAAATGAAAACACAATATGATGTAATAGTACTAAAGTACCATTTAAAGATGCAGACTCTGTTTTTTATAGACAGAAAATACATCAGCCTTTATAATTAAGTCATATTGTTTTACTAAGTTGAATTATGCCAATCAGTCATATGTGGAGGTGACGGTTATGAAGATTATACACTGTGCAGATATACATCTTGATTCTGCTTTAAGCAGCAATTTTACGGCACAGCAGGCAGAACAGAGAAGAAATGAACTGCTGCTTACATTTACAGATATGGTGGAGTACGGAGCCGAACACAATGTAAGGGCGATTATAATAGCAGGAGATTTGTTTGACGGCGCGCAGGTCTCGGCCAGAGCCAAAAATGTTGTAAGGGACTGCATAAAGAGAAATCCGCAAATGGATTTTTTGTATCTTCCGGGAAACCACGATGAGGGTACGGTTGGCGAAGAACTTAGTACATTTCCTAATTTTAAAGTGCTTGGCGGCAAAGCCGTAAGCTACCGCTATGGAAATGTGGTTATAACATCATTTCCGGAGGGGCAGAGGCTGGCGCCGGAGGATATAAATATAGCAGTAAGGCATATGGAACTTAAATCTCCTGAAATGTTTGCGGGGTGTAATATTGACTATCTTGCGCTGGGGCATATACATAAACATATTGAGGGCAGGTTGGATTCAAGAGGCGTGTATTGTTACAGCGGCTACCTTGAGGCAAGGGGCTTTGACGAGTGCGGAGAGCAGGGATTTGTGGAGTTGGATACCAATGCGGAGGGACTTCGATACAGATATGTGCCGTATGGAAGGCGCAGGGCTTGGCGGCTTCAGATTAGCGTAAATGATTTTGCGGATGAATTAGGACTTGACAGCTTGTCTTTGTGCGAACAGATAGAGAAAGCGGCGGCGGATATAAGCAGCAAAGATATGCTGTGCATAAGGCTTGTGGGAAATATAACGCCGGAAAATGACATTAATAGGGATTATATCAGAGCGTATTTTAAAGACAAATTTTATCTGTTCAGGCTGGAAGACAGAACCAAGCTTAGGATAGATATAGAGGGATTGAAAAAGGAACCTTCGCTGAGAGCGGATTTTATAAAAAAGGTTATGGAATCTGACGAGACGGAGGACGTAAAAAAAGCTGTTATTATATGCGGTATAAAGGCGCTGGCTGGGGAGGTGATTGACGAGTGCGGCTGACAAAAATTTACATTGAAAGTTTCGGCGTTTTGAGAGATTATAATTATACTCCAACGGCGGGCTTTAATCAGATATATGGAGAAAACGGCGCCGGTAAAAGTACGTTGGCTGCATTTATAAGGGCAATGCTTTTTGGTATGCCGCAGACGCGTACAAGAAAACTTCTTGATGAGGCGGAGCGAAAGAAATACAAGCCATGGCATGGCGGAAGCTTTGGTGGATATATCTGTTTTGAGGAAAACGGAAAAGAATACAGGGTTACAAGAACTTTTGGAGACAGGGAGAGCGAGGATACATTTTCGCTTATTGACGAGACTACTGGACTTGTAAGTAATGATTATTCTTCCGGTATAGGCAGAGAAATATTTGGAATAGACAGGGAGGCTTTTGGTTCAACCATATGGATTGGGTCTAAGAATATGCCTGTGGCTTTCAACGACAGTATTCATGCAAAGCTTAGTTTAGCCGGTGAGAATAAAACTACAACTCTTGGATGTGATATTGACAACTATGACAAGGGGATTGAGCGCCTTAACGAGGCGTATAAGCAATATGTGCGAACCGGCAGGCGCGGGCTTATCTATGAGACAGAGGATGAAATAGCCGGCCTGAAACTGCAGCTTCAGGAGAAACAGAAGCGTTTGCATGCTGTTGAAGGAATGATAGAGAGTCTTAATAGAAGGATAGAAAACCGCTATATGTCTGCGCACCGCAAGAATGAAGCTGCACATAATATGGACGACGGGAGCTGGAGAAAACGGCTTGAATGGCTGGACGACTATTTTTCAAAGGGAGTGCCGGAGGAAAGCGATATTGGAAATAATATTGCAGCAAATGAGCGCAGACTGCAGCTTCTTGATATAGAAATAGAAAAACGGGAGCGGAAGCGCAAAAACAGTAAGAAAATGATTGCAGCGCTGTCAATTCCATTAATTTTATCACTGATAGCCGTTGTGATAACCATGATTATGATAGTTATTCCTGCTGCAGCGAAGGCTGACGATATGCAGTCTGCCGGAATAACTGATGCCGCTAATACGACTGCATATACAACTGCGTTGACGATAGCTCTCGTTATTGGCATGGCAGTATTTGCGGGGCTTGGTACATGGTTAATGATTATTATATCAAGATTTAATAAAAGCAAATCCGCCATTAAAGAACTAATAGCGCAGGCAGAACAGCTAAAAAAGACAAATGACAATCTAAAGGAACAGCGCAGCCTTATAGCAGAGTACAGCTATCTTTCTGAGAAGGATATGTACAGAGAAAAACTGGAAAAACAGCTTGATGCTCAAAAATACAAGCTGGAGCTGGATAATTACTGCAAGGAGCAGGAGGAAATCAATTCAGAGATAATGAATATCCGGCATAATATAAATGGGAAGCAGGTAGCGCTGAAAAAATATAATTATAATGCTGAAATAATAAAAAAGACAGGCGAATATTTGACGGAGGCGAGGAACAGCTATGTACTTGGCTATAAGGATTTAATTGCAGGAAAAATGGCGGATTATCTGGCTTGTTTTGACAAAAAGCTGGCGGCTTCACTGGAGCTTGATGCTGATTTCGTGGTGAGCATTGCAATAGGCGCGGTGAATAAGGACTTAGACTATTTTAGCAGTGGAATCAAGGATATTATATGGTTTTGCGAAAGAATTTCCATAATAGACGCAATTTTTGACGGGGAGCCGTTTATAATTATGGACGATACATTTATCAATTTGGACGATGATATGTTAGGGAAGGCGTTGGAGCTTACCGCAGAGCTGTCAGAGAAAAGGCAGATAATCTATATGACATGCAGAAAATCTAATATGTACATAAAAAAAGATTAAATTTATAGGGAAAAAGTATTGTATATTTAGTACTAAAGTCATATAATATAATTGCATAATGTGTGGGAAGGACGGCAACACACCGTCAATTTATTAAAAATAAATCAGTATAGGAGCATATTATAACATATGATTTTGTATAAGGAGTGAGAACATGGTAAACATAGGAAATGCTGCTGCTGTGACAGGAAAATCTGTGCAGACCCATATATTTGAACGGAGAATGGCGTCTATTGACAAGGGTTATAATATCCTTGTAGCTAACAAATCATTTCTGTCATATTTTGAGCGCGAGGGAGTCAGAATATTTGCTCTGACAGATTTTGTGCATCCGGATGATTTGAACGAGTTTAAGGAATTTATTAAAAATTCACAGGCTGCGGACAGGTCGATAGTCCGTTTTATGAACAGTAAGCAGGAGTACAGGTACAATATTATAAGGATTCGTGCCAATAAACAGGGTGCGGATGGAATGTACGTTGATTTGGAGATAATGGATATAGAGGAAACTCTGTGGATTAATGAAAATGCAGTTGCCGACATTTCAAAATTCCGCATGCTTATGAGTATGACAGGCGAGAGCTTCTTTTCTTATAACAGAAATGATAATATGTTCAGAATGTTCAGGTATGAGAACGCAAAACGTATTATGATTTACAAAATGGATTTGGATGAGTGGAAAGGAGATATGCTTGATAAAGGCTATGTGTCTGATGAGGAAAAGGGCATGTTTCTTCAGCTTATATCGGAGCTTAAATCATATCCTCCCCAATTTACAATAAAGCTTAGCTGTTCCATATGTACAAAGGGAGAAATCAATGAAACCCTGCGTATAAGCGGCGCTCTTTATAACGGCGCCGACAGCGAAAAGGTTGTAATAGGAAGGATTGCGCAGGAAAGCTTATCAGTCCATACTATAAACGCAGTTCAGATTATGGATGAGCTGCAGTATGATTCTCTTACAGGTGTGTATAATAAGAAGACTATAACTGATGCGGCTATTAAGCTGCTCAAAGAGGAAAAACATAACAAAATTACTATAGTAGTTCTGGACGTAGACCATTTTAAAAATGTAAACGATACATATGGGCATTTATACGGAGATAAGGTACTGGCGAGGGTTGGACAGAAACTCAAGGAAGTCGTAGGCGAGGACGGAATTGTAGGAAGAATCGGCGGAGACGAATTTATGCTGGTTCTTAACGGTATAAATGACGACCAGATGTTGAGGAGCGTTTTAAGAGCTGTAAGAACTCAGGTTAAATGGGAGTTTGCAGAGGATTTTGCAGATTTTTCAATTACCTGCTCCATCGGAGCTGCGATATCTCCTAACAACGGACATGAATTTGAGGATTTATTCCAAAAGGCTGACTATTGTCTGTATGTTGCCAAAGAAAAGGGCAGAGACAGATATGTATTTTTCAGAGATGAAATTCACAGACAGTCTTACGAGGCGTCCATAATTCAAAAGGAAACTAACAAACAGCTTAATACCAGAGAGGTCAAGGAATTGTCGTATATGAGAAAGTTTATGAGTGAAGCTCTGGTTAATAAAAACAAGGCTGTTCGTGAAGTTCTTGAGCATATGTGTACGACTTATAATCTGGAAAGTATTAATATATATTACGGAGAAAATATGGACAGAGTTTATACTGTCGGAAAGGTCCTGAATGATTCGGATAATGCGTATTTTGTTAGATTGCCGGAGTACAAGGAACTGTTGAACGGCGGTACATATGTTAAAGTGGGCTTTACTGGCAAAATCAGCAATCAGTTTCCGGAGTTCTGCGAATTTATGAACCGTAGGAGAGTTTCTTCCACTCTGCAATGTATAATAGGTTCTCCGGACAATATAAAGGGTGTTATCACCTTTAACAGATGCAAAGAATCTGCGCAATGGGCTGACTATGAAGTCGACTGCGCTATTATATTTGCTTCATTTATTACGATGCTTGCCGACAGAGAAGATGATTAAAAATGCTCCTGAAATACCATATATTGGAAATTATGGTGTATATATAGTAAAATATTACTATATATAGATGTTTTTGTTGACTTAATACGCTATATATTGTATAATAAGCCTTGCTGGTACAATATGTGCCGGTAAGGCTGTTTTTTATTAGATTCTGGCATAAGAATCTTTGCAAAAAATTTATTTGGGCGTGCAGATTTAATGGAATGGTTTTTAAGTAATTACGGGAGGAATATCTATGAAGATTATTAAAAGAAGCGGATCTGAAGTTACATTTGACATTCAGAAGATTATCGCCGCTGTCACTAAGGCGAATAATGAAGTGGTACATAATGAGCGCCTGTCAGATGAGCAGATTAGAATGATTTCTGAAAATGTCGAGAGAATATGCGATGAGATGCAGCGTTCATTGAGTGTGGAGGAAATACAGGATTTGGTGGAAAATCAGATTATGAACCTTCGTGCTTTTGCAGTTGCAAGAAAATATATCACATACCGCTACAAGAGGGCGCTTGTTCGTAAGTCAAACTCCACAGACGAGCAGATTTTAAGCCTTCTGGAATGTAACAATGAAGAAGTAAAGCAGGAAAATTCTAATAAAAATCCAACTGTCAACAGCGTTCAGAGAGACTATATGGCAGGAGAGGTAAGCAAGGATATAACGAAGAGACTTCTTTTACCGCAGGATATTGTTGAGGCTCATGAGCAGGGGCTTATACATTTCCATGATGCAGATTATTTTGCGCAGCATATGCACAACTGCTGCCTTGTCAATCTTGAGGATATGCTGCAGAACGGTACGGTTATAAGCGAGACCATGCTTGAGAAGCCGCACAGCTTTTCAACGGCATGTAATATAGCAACTCAGGCTATAGCGCAGATTGCCAGCTCACAGTATGGCGGACAGAGCATAAGCCTTGCGCATCTGGCTCCGTTTGTTCAGATAAGCCGTGAAAAATTTATCCGAAAGGTAAGGGAAGAATTTGATAAGGCGGGAATTGAATACACTGAACAGAAGGTGCGTGAAGTGGCGGAAATGCGCGTGCGCGACGAGATAAAAAATGGGGTTCAGATGATTCAGTACCAGGTCATCACTCTTATGACGACAAATGGACAGGCGCCGTTTGTAACAGTGTTTATGTATCTTGATGAGGTTCCGGAAGGACAGACAAGGGACGATTTGGCGCTGGTTACAGAGGAAGTGCTTCGCCAGAGAATACAGGGCGTTAAAAATGAGCAGGGCGTATGGATAACTCCTGCGTTTCCTAAACTCATTTATGTTCTTGAGGAGGATAATATCAGAGAAGGCTCTAAATATTGGGAGCTTACCAAGCTTGCTGCACAGTGTACAGCGAAGAGAATGGTACCTGATTATATTTCTGAGAAGAAAATGCTTGAACTTAAGGTAGATAAAAATGGCGAGGGGCACTGTTATCCTTGCATGGGCTGCAGGAGTTTCCTCACAACATATATTAATGACGATGGTAAGCCGCAGTATTACGGAAGATTTAATCAGGGCGTCGTAACTCTTAACCTTGTTGATGTGGCCTGTTCGTCAGTCAGGGATATGAACAGGTTTTGGGAAATACTTGACGAGCGTCTTGAACTTTGTAAGAGAGCGCTTATGTGCAGACATTACAGGCTTAAGGGAACTCCTTCCGACGTGGCTCCAATTCTTTGGCAGAACGGTGCGCTGGCAAGACTTAAGAAGGGCGAGACCATAGATAAGCTTCTTTATGGCGGATACTCAACAATTTCTTTAGGCTATGCAGGTCTTTGCGAGTGTACAAAATATATGATGGGCGTTACACACACAAATCCCATAGGAACAGAGTTTGCGCTGAAACTTATGCGTTATCTCTCAGACACCTGTAAGAGATGGGCTGCCGAGACTAATATAGATTTCAGCTTGTACGGAACACCTTTGGAGTCAACAACCTATAAGTTTGCAAAATGTCTCCAGAAGCGTTTTGGTAAAATTCCGGGTGTTACGGATAAGAACTATATTACAAACAGTTACCATGTTCATGTAACAGAGGAAATAAACGCATTTGACAAGCTGAAATTTGAAGCGCAGTTCCAAGAGCTTTCACCGGGCGGAGCCATCAGCTATGTTGAGGTTCCTGATATGATGAATAATATTCCGGCAGTGCTTTCTGTTATGCAGTATATATATGACAACATTATGTATGCGGAGCTTAACACAAAGAGCGATTACTGTCAGGAGTGCGGCTACACAGGTCAGATTCAGATTATAACGGATGACGACGGAAAGCTGATATGGGAGTGTCCTAACTGCGGTAACAGAGACCAGGACAAGATGAATGTGGCGAGAAGAACCTGCGGGTATATAGGCACGCAGTTCTGGAATCAGGGACGTACTCAGGAAATTAAAGAGAGAGTGCTTCATCTTTAATTATTGTTTTAACACTTTTTAATATAACATTTTCAAAGTTAAATATTTTTTCCGGGGAGCGAAATGCTTATGCAGCCGCCGGTGTATTCCGGCGGAATTTCCCTGATATAATGACAGAATTGTCAGAAGTCAGGATAAAGCTGCAAAAGCATGCTGAGAGGGAGTCATACTCCGACCCGTTACCTGATTCGGATAATGCCGGCGTAGGGAGTTCTATATAGCATATTTTGCAGCATCGAATCAGATAAATTCCCGATTTAACATATTTACTACATAATATTATGATGTATTATATTAAATACATAACCTTATTTTGTTATGTAATATCATAATAAACACTATTATGATATTTACAAATATAATGATGCTGGGGTCATCATATAATTTAATTATAACAGGTCATTTATATATGAACCGGAACGGAGGCTTAAGTGACATACACAACACAGATGGACGCTGCCCGCAAGGGTATCGTCACAAAAGAAATGGAAATAGTTGCAAAAAAAGAAAATATGGAGGTTGAGGAGCTAAGAGAGCTGATTGCAAAGGGACAGGTTATTATACCTGCCAACAAAAATCATAAATGCCTTGACCCGAATGGTATTGGAGAAAGGCTTCGCACCAAGATTAACGTAAATCTTGGGACATCAAGAGACTGTATGGATATGGATATGGAGCTTGAAAAGGTAAACAATGCTGTCAAAATGGGCGCAGAGGCGATTATGGATTTAAGCTCATTTGGCGATACGCAGAAATTCCGCCGCAAGCTTACGGCAGAGTGTCCTGCAACATTGGGAACAGTACCTATTTATGACGCGGTAGTATATTATCATAAGCCTCTCAAAGAGATTACAACGCAGGAATGGCTTTCCATTGTGGAAATGCATGCTAAGGATGGAGTGGATTTTATGACTATCCACTGCGGCATTAACAAAGCTACGGCAAAGCGATTTAAGGAAGCAAAGAGACTTACAAATATTGTTTCAAGAGGCGGTTCAATAATATTTGCATGGATGGAAATGACAGGCAGAGAAAATCCGTTTTTTGAGTATTTTGACAGAATACTTGAGATATGTAGAGAGTATGACGTTACCCTGAGCCTCGGAGACGCGTGCCGTCCGGGCTGTATAGCAGACGCCTCTGATATATCTCAGATTGAGGAGCTTGTAACTCTCGGTGAGCTTACAAAGCGCGCATGGGAGAAAGATGTTCAGGTTATGATAGAGGGACCGGGGCATATGCCGCTTAATCAGATACAGGCAAATATGGAAATTCAAAAGACCATATGCAAGAAAGCCCCGTTCTATGTACTTGGACCTCTTGTAACAGACGTGGCGCCGGGCTATGACCATATAACGGCAGCCATAGGCGGAGCTATCGCAGCAACCTATGGAGCCTCATTCCTTTGCTATGTAACCCCGGCAGAGCATTTAAGGCTTCCTGATGTAGATGATGTTAAGGAGGGAATTATCGCCTCTAAAATAGCTGCCCATGCAGCGGATATAGCTAAGGGCATTACAGGTGCGGAAGACTGGGACTACAAGATGAGTGCTGCAAGAAAGAAGCTGGACTGGGAAGAAATGTTTAACCTTGCCATAGACCCTGAGAAAGCCCGCCGTTACAGAGAAACTGCAAAGCCCGAGAAGGAAGATACCTGTTCTATGTGCGGTAATTTCTGCGCTGTAAAGAATATGAACCGTATCCTTGACGGCGAGATAGTAAGCATATTTGATGAGTGATAACCGGAAAAATGCCGCAGAATGTAAATTAAGCAAAAGATTAAGTGAATTCTTTGATTAATTTATATTCTGCGGCGTTTATTTAACTAAATTACAGTTTGTCTACTCAGCAGCTTCAGTAGTTTCTTTTCTGCGACTCATAACATTTTTCCAATCCACCACATATACAATCACATACATAGCCGCCATCATTATAAATGCGCCTATAACATCCACAACAGAATGTTGTTTAAGGAACATGGTTGACAGAATGATTGATACGCAAAGAAGTAAAGACAGGGAGAGTATCAGCCTGTGGCGTTTTGTTTCCTTTATGGCATTACATTTGCATAAAGCGATATGGACTGCCAGCGAATTGTAGCAGTGTATGCTTGGAAACACATTAGTTGACGTGTCCGTTACATATAAGCCTGCAACAATGCGCCCGCATAAATTGTCTGGTATATAGTCAGGCCGTAAGGTAATACCGTTAGGATAAATCATAGATATAATCAGATATAAGCTCATTCCGGCTATGAGAGCGGCGGCAATCTGAGAAAATTCTTTATCGTTTGCTTTAAAATACATATATACGCAGACTCCGACTATATAAAAGAACCAAAGTATATAAGGTATTATAAAATATTCGCAAAATGGAATTTTGGAATCCAAAGGTACATTAATAATGTGCATATGAGGGGAATCCACCGTGTTAATCCGCTCCAGTATAAAAAAGCAAGGAAGATAAATAAATACATATCCGGCGCAGAGTATGCGCCAATATTTTTTGATAAATTTCATAAAACTCCTTAAACAGTCTTTGATATTTAGAAATTACAATTATTTCTAAAGACAACAAAACGCATTATAACATTTTACAATTACAAAATCAAATTAATATAATATAAAGTTAAATTTTAGCAGTAGAACCAAAATTCAGTGAAAAAGCCTATAAGTTGCATAAAAAACTGTATTTTTTAGAATGGCGCGCATTTGCAAATTACAGTGGTGTGTAATATAATTGATATATACTATTACTATGGGCGGCGGGAAATAAATTATTCGGAGAAATTTATGCTACAGTTGATTCATCTAAAGAAAATGCACGGTAAAAAAGCTGTTCTCACAGATGCGAACTGGGTTATGGAGGACGAGGGCGTATATCCGGTGCTGGGCGCAGAGGGCGCAGGGAAAACTACATTGTTCAGATGTATAAACGGAGACGTAAGACCTGACAGCGGTTCTGTAAAGACAAAGGCAAGGCAGAATATATTTATGGCGTCAAGGGACGGAGGTCTGCCGGAATATATTACAGGCTACGAATTTATAGATTTTATCTGTAAGTTAAAAGGCGACAGGGAAAAGCCGGAGACATATCTGGAAAGGGTTAAATTTCCTGAGGATATGGAACATATCATTATAAGAGACTACGGCTTTGAACTTAAAAAGAGATTACAGCTTGCAGCATTTCTGATTCAGCAGCCCTATGTAATGCTTTTTGATGAAGTTCTGGATGACTGCGGCGAGGATTTTGCTGAAACATTTTTAGATGCTGTTGAGGAAGAAAGGGACAGACATATTATTCTCATATCTACAAAACGCCTTGATATAGCCAGAAGGATTTCAGAGGATGTATTTGTTTTGAATAACGGAGAGATTAACTACATTTCGGCCGAGATGCTTGATGTGCCGGAGATAAGGCGGGCGATTGCCGATATACTGGGAGAGGATAATGAAAGTACTGATTAGAAAATTATTAGCGGATTACATTTTAAGATTTAAAGAGCTGAATAACAGATTTTTGTGTAAAATATATAAGGTACCGACGATTGGAGTTATTGTTAATAATCAGGTTGTAAAGCAGGGAAATAAAGCGCTGAAATTGACATTGGGAATTGCAGCTCAGATTGCGGCGCTTATGTGGGAGCTTATAAAAAGAGTTATGTTTGCTGCTGTCTTCGTGTATCTGCCGTATGTGGTTATAGCAGGAAGCTGCCCGCTTGTCAGGGATAGAAAAGAAGAAGCGGTTATATACATGTTCATAATTATATGTACTGTGTGCGGAACTTTAGTAAACAACCGGGTAATGAGCAGAAATGATAGAAGCTATATTATGGCGAAGGTAATGCTTGTAAATCCTGCAATAGGGCTTTTTAGCAATATTATATACAGAATGGTTATGGATTTTGCGGGTTTTACATTGGCTCTGGGGATTATGGGAGTTTCATTGGGCGACAGTGTTATTATCGGATGTTCGACAGCATTTATAAGACCGTTAGGAGATGTTTTAGCCATTGCAGTGTATGAAAAGTGTAAATTCATATATACTAATAGAAATATATATAATGGTTGTCTGATGGCGGCAGCGATTATTCTTGCGTATGGAATGCCTGTTGTGACAAGGACAGTGAGCGGTATGTGGACGGCTTTGGTAAATCCGGTGTTGGCGGTGGTTTCGTTTATAATTGGAGCGCTGGCGCTGCTGGTATTGTTTAATTACAGACGCTACTACAGGCTGCTGGCTGATACGGTGCAGGGGATATAATTTGTGATGGAGTGAGATTATGAAGATTAGCAGTAACATTAAAGGAATAATTGGAAAAATACTGATTGCAATAGGGGCAGTTTTTGTTATTTTTACCATATGGTATTCAGGCTATATGAATAAAAAAGCCAGCGAAATTAAGCTGAAATCCCGTTATACCTTCACTGTTACTATAAATATGCAGGGAGAGCTGGTGGATGCGGCGGAGGCGCTGGAGGCTTCCGACCATATACTGGCAGATGATTTCGGAGGTTTTAAAATTAATGAAATCGGGGATATCTGGATAAGGGAATTTATCAGCCAATATACGCAGAAATATTTGTCCAGGTCAAAATCCTTAAGAAAGGTTAAAATTAACGATACAACCATACTGGACGAGGAAGAAAATACAGTGCTTATAAGCTTTTCAGCAGTTAGAGCAGACAGCACTTCGGAGTATTTTTCTTCATGGAAGGGCATCTTGGAGGATGGGCGGCTTCTGTGTGAGTGGGTTGTAAAATTTGATATAGACAATCATTACGACGGAACGGCGACAATATATGTGAACTCTATGCTTACGCCGGAGGATTACGGAATATATCAGTATAACGAATCCATAAAAAATAACAATAGCGCAGAGAATAACAATGGAGACATGGACAATGAACTGACAAGCTATGTGATAAGAGATTCTGCGCTGTATGTAACATATGACGGCGGCGGTTCCTATGTGGTTGTTCCGGTGGCCCTTGATAATCTGCTGACGGTGGACAATGACGGCACCCTTGAGTTAAAGCCGGGCTGCGCTATAATATCCACCACCAAGACAGCAATTCTCTATGGTGGTAAAAATATTAACGAAGATAAGATACCTGTAACCATGATTTATACAGACGATATGGGAAAAAACTGGACGACATGTGAGCTTGAGCAGATATACACGGCGGATTATCTGTATGTTGATTTTTTTGACGAGAAAAATGGCGTGGCAGTTGTGGGATATGACAGAAACGAGCAGCACGAATACGGTAAGATATACGTCACTGATGACGGAGGAATTACATGGGATGTTATAGGAACAGGACCGGCCACAAATATTATTAAGGGCGTTAAATTTATTGACGAGAAAATTGGGTTTTTCTGCTATGATTATGTGGACGGTATGGACAGCAATTTATACATTACAAAGGACGGCGGCAAAACATTTTCTAAAATGGTATTTGAGGCTAAGGAATTGGATAGCACGCCTACTAATGAGAAGCTTACATGGAACGAGGTATATAAGGAAGCTATGGTGCCGATATATGATAAGGATGGAGTTATCACTGTATATCTTACTCAGGGCAGCGACGGAGCATATAACGGCGGAAAAACCGCAGCCAAGTATCAGTCCTCGGACAAGGGGGACACTTGGAAATACATAGGTCAGTACGATATGGACAGTTAAAATGATTAAAATAAACAGCGCAGGATTTTAAAGATGAATCCTGCGCTGTTTTAAGGCGTATGGTGTTTTTGAGGCATGCAGAAAATTCAAACTGCAAAAGCATTTTAACCTAAGGCACAGTGTCGGCAGGTTAAAGCAGTCTAAAAAACTAATAAAATTAAGTCCATAAATTTGATTTGAAACTTGAATTGATAAAATGGCTGTGATAGAATTGAAAAAATTTATATAAGATGAATGAAGAATGGTATTCTTGAAAGGAATAGGTGAAATACATGAAAGCATTTTTGATTCTTGAAGATGGAACAATATTCAGCGGGACCAGCATAGGCTCCGCCCGTGAAGTTATCAGCGAGATTGTCTTTAATACTTCAATGACAGGTTATCTTGAAGTGCTGACGGACCCCTCGTATGCGGGACAGGCAGTTACCATGACATATCCGCTGATTGGCAACTATGGTATATGCCGGAAGGATATGGAATCCTTAAAGGCATGGCCGGACGGTTATATTGTAAGAGAGTTATCAAGAATGCCAAGCAATTTCAGAAGTGAGATATCTATTCAGCAATTTTTGTCAGAGAACGACATTCCGGGTATATGCGGAATTGACACAAGAGCGCTGGCAAAAATTCTTCGTGAGAAGGGTACTATGAACGGTATGATTACCACTAAAGAGTACACCGACATTTCAGAAGTAATCCCAAGAATAAAAGAGTATTCCGTAAAAGGAGTTGTAAATAAAGTTACATGCAGGGAAAAGTACACCCTTGAAGGCAATGGGCCTAAGGTTGCGCTTATGGATTTTGGTGCAAAGAAGAATATTGCCAGGTCGCTCAATGAGAGAGGCTGCGAGGTCACAGTATATCCGGCAGGCACATCGGCGGAGGAAATTTTGTCTGCTAATCCTGACGGAATTATGCTGTCTAACGGTCCGGGAGATCCAAAGGAGTGCGTGGATATAATAGAGCAGCTTAAGCAGCTTTATGCAAGCCGTGTGCCTATATTTGCCATATGTCTGGGACATCAGCTTATGGCGCTGGCAACAGGTGCGGATACTCACAAGCTAAAATACGGACACAGAGGCGCAAACCACCCGGTAAAGGATTTAAAAACCGGAAAAGTATATATTTCTTCTCAGAATCATGGATATGTTGTGGATGAGAATACGCTTAACCCTGATATTGCAAAGCCGGCATTTGAAAATGTCAACGATAAAACAAATGAGGGACTTGAGTATATAGGAAAGAAGATTTTTACCGTACAGTTCCATCCGGAGGCTTGTGCAGGCCCGCAGGATACTGCATATCTCTTTGACAGATTTATGGATATGATGAAGAAGGAGGACTAAGATTATGCCAAAGAATCCAAATATCAAGAAAGTATTAGTGATAGGTTCAGGACCTATTGTTATTGGACAGGCTGCTGAATTTGATTATGCGGGAACTCAGGCGTGCCGTTCTCTCAAAGAGGAAGGTGTAGAGGTTGTACTTGTAAACTCTAACCCTGCCACAATTATGACTGATAAGGATATTGCTGACGAGGTTTATATTGAACCTCTTACAGTTAAGACGTTAGAGCAGATTATATTAAAGGAAAAGCCGGACAGCATACTTCCAACGCTGGGCGGTCAGGCAGGCTTAAATCTTGCTATGGAGATAGCTGAGACAGGTTTTCTTGAGGCGCATAATGTAAAGCTTATAGGTACTACAGCCCTCACAATCAAGAAGGCGGAAGACCGTCTTATGTTTAAGGAGACTATGGAAAAAATAGGCGAGCCTTGTGCGGCTTCCCTTGTAGTTAATAATGTGGAGGACGGCGAGGTATTTGCTGCAAAAATAGGCTATCCTGTAGTACTTCGTCCCGCATACACGCTTGGCGGAAGCGGCGGTGGTATCGCAAACAACGCAGTAGAGCTTCGTGAAATTCTTGAAAACGGACTTCGTCTTTCAAGAGTAGGCGAGGTTTTGGTTGAACGCTGTATCGCAGGCTGGAAAGAAATTGAGTACGAGGTAATGCGCGACAGCAATGGAAATTGTATTACAGTATGTAATATGGAAAATATTGATCCTGTAGGGGTTCACACCGGCGACAGTATAGTTGTGGCTCCGTCTCAGACTTTGTCTGACAAGGAGTACCAGATGCTTAGAACATCGGCGCTTAAGATTATCGACGAGCTTGGAATTACGGGCGGCTGTAATGTTCAGTACGCGCTTCACCCGGAAAGCTTCGAGTATTGTGTAATTGAGGTTAATCCGCGAGTAAGCCGTTCTTCTGCGCTGGCTTCAAAAGCCACAGGATATCCTATCGCTAAGGTTGCCGCAAAGATTGCTTTGGGCTACACCCTTGACGAAATTAAAAATGCTATAACAGGAAAGACATACGCAAGTTTTGAACCTGCGCTGGATTACTGCGTAGTTAAGATACCTAGACTTCCATTTGATAAATTTATCTCTGCAAAGAGAACTCTTACGACACAGATGAAGGCTACAGGCGAGGTTATGAGTATTGCCAATAACTTCGAGGGTGGTCTTATGAAAGCTATACGTTCTCTTGAGCAGCACGTTGACAGCCTTATGTCCTATGATTTTACGAATCTTACGGACGAGGAGCTTTTAGAGGAACTGCACAAGGTTGACGACAGGAGAATTTGGAAGATTGCTGAAGCGTTAAGAAGAAGTATAACGGCAGAACAGCTTCATGATATTACTAAAATAGACCTGTGGTTTATAGACAAGCTCCAGATTATTGTTGATATGGAAAATGCTTTAAAATCACAGCCTCTTACAGAGGAGCTTTTAAGAGAGGCAAAGAGAATAGAATTTCCTGACAATGTAATCGGACAGCTCACAGGAAATACTGAAAGGAAGATTAAGGAGCTTAGAAATAAGTACAATATCAGGGCAGCATTTAAAATGGTTGATACATGTGCGGCGGAGTTTGCAGCCACAACGCCTTATTACTATTCAGTGTTCGGCTCGGAAAATGAAGCGTTAGAGACTAATGACAGAAAGAAAGTTCTGGTTCTTGGCTCAGGTCCTATCCGTATCGGACAGGGTATAGAGTTTGACTTCTGTTCAGTACATTGTACATGGTCATTTAAGGAGCAGGGCTATGAGACAATTATTATAAACAATAATCCTGAGACTGTGTCAACAGACTTCGATATCGCCGATAAGCTCTATTTTGAGCCGCTTACAGCGGAGGATGTTGAGTCTATTGTAGAGTTTGAAAAGCCGGACGGAGCGGTTGTTCAGTTTGGTGGTCAGACTGCCATTAAGCTGACAGAGGCACTTATGAAAATGGGGGTTCCAATTCTTGGAACAAGCGCAGAGGACGTTGACGCGGCTGAGGACAGAGAACTTTTCGACGAGATACTTGAGCAGTGTCAGATTCCGAGAGCAAAGGGGCGTACTGTATTTACAGAGGCAGAAGCCTTAGAAGCAGCAAATGAGCTTGGCTATCCTGTTCTTGTAAGACCTTCCTATGTTCTTGGCGGACAGGGCATGCAAATTGCCATTTCTGACAAGGATGTAGTGGAATTTATGGGAATTATCAACAGGATTAAGCAGGATCATCCAATCCTTGTAGATAAGTACCTAATGGGTAAAGAGATAGAAGTAGACGCTGTATGCGACGGTGAAAATATCCTTATTCCGGGTATTATGGAGCATATTGAGAGAGCAGGTATTCACTCAGGAGACAGTATTTCCGTATATCCTGCCCGTTCGCTCACACCAAGAATACAGGATATGATAGTAGATTATACTGATAAGCTGGCGCGCTCGCTGCATGTAAAGGGTATGATTAACATACAGTTTATTGTATATCAGGATCAGGTATATGTAATAGAGGTAAATCCTCGTTCAAGCCGGACAGTGCCGTATATAAGCAAGGTTACAGGCATTCCTATAGTTAAGCTGGCCACTCAGGTTATAACTGGAAGCAAGCTTACGGATTTGGGCTACGAGCCGGGACTTCAGAAAAAATCTGAATACTATGCAATAAAAATGCCTGTATTCTCATTTGAGAAAATCAGGGGTGCAGATATAAGCCTCGGACCTGAAATGAAGTCAACAGGCGAGTGCCTCGGTATATCAAAGGATTTCGATGAGGCATTGTACAAGGCGTTTCAGGGCGCAGGCATCAACCTTCCAAAGCACAAGCAGATAATTATGACGCTCTGCGACGCAGATAAGGAAGACGGCGTTGATATTGCAAAAAGATTTGAGGCGCTGGGCTACAAGGTATATGCGTCAAGAGGTACTGCAAAGGTTCTTAAGGAACATGGAGTGGGAGCAATTCAGGTAAATAAGATAGGACAGGAGGCTCCGACGCTTCTTGACCTTATTTTAGAACACAAAATAGATTTGGTAATTGATACTCCTGAAAATGGTATTGAGAGGGCAAGAGACGGTTTCCTTATCCGACGTTACGCTATTGAGACGGGCGTACACTGCCTGACAAGCCTTGATACGGCACATGCGCTTATTTCAAGCCTTGAGCATGCATTTAACAATAGGGAGCTTAGTGTGGTTGATATTGCAAAACTGTAATTTGTGTGGTATTCTATAATAGATTAGCGTTTATTCCTGCGAGCAACGAGCCGAATGATTGCTTGCAGGAATTTGACGACTATTGCGAGATATTTGATTGGAGGGGGCAACAGATATGTTATATAGGAAAAGACGATTAACCATATCAGCCCTTGTGTTGTTATTGCTTATGTCAGGCTGCGAAAAAGCCGGAGAAAGCCTGAAAAATGATGATT
>CAYZZP010000010.1:0-9446 GCA_964482965.1 uncultured Lachnospira sp. | reverse complement strand
AATTATTAGTATTCGGCAGGCTTACGAGACTGAAAGGACAATAAAGCAAAAAATAGGTATTAAAATCAATAACCCGTGAGAAGCGGGGATAAAGACAAAATACAGCAAAATTATTAAATAATAAAAAATGGAGGATAATTATGGGCGTAAGAAGAATGCAGGATATACTTGGACATATTATGGAAGATCCTGATTATGGCGTATCTATGCTTGACAAAATGACAGTATCAGAAGGAGTATTTGTTGTGTCAAAACTGCTGCCAGAGTGTTTACAGACGGCTAACGACAACAGAAAAGATAATGATGTAAGATTTTTTGTGACAGCGGCAAGAATGTGGAGACCACATGTTATTGACAAGATTAAAAAGGCCGAACATCTTTGGATGGCATACAGTGATTTGACAGGATATCCATATTTTGTTGAGGGTAAACTGGTAATCCTATATGATTACACTAAGGTTAGGCAGATTGAAGGCAGGCTTAACAAAGCAGGATATAATGTGGCTTTCGGAGTTCTTGACCCTGAGATATTCAAGGCAGAGATACAGCATATGTACCGTAACGGATACAAGAAGATACTATTTACTGACGGCGGAGATGTGTTCCTTGAGGTGGAACGCGAAGAAGTGTACGGCTATGAAGAGTTTTATGACGACAATTATGTTATGAATCCGGGTTTGCAGTCTGTTATGATTGATTTCTTCCAGGAGGCGAGAAAAATAGCGCCTATGGATGATAAGAGAATGATGCTGCTTAAGACTAGGGAAGACAAGCTGCTGGATGTAATCGTTAATTCCGAGTTTATGGTTCCTTGCATTAAGAAAGAGAACGAAGAAGAAATTGAGATATCACATCCATATATTGATATGACTGAAAATGTTAATGTTAAGTCTAGTGAAGGCAGCGAGGAAAAGATTATTGCAATTCCTGTATTTACCGATGGTTTTGAGATGGAAAAATGTTATGCCGGACACAAGGAAAATATGCTTTATAAGTATGATGAGCTTGTAAATCTTGTGGATGAGCTTGAAGCCTCAGGAATAGTTATTAACTATGGCGGAATTTCTTATTATGCCAGCAAAAAAACGCTTAAGCGGATGGCAAAGCAGTCATAAACATAATATAATTATAAATACTAAATAAAGGCTGACGTCTTGCGGTTAAAATACCGTGAAGCGTCAGCCTTTGGAATATTAGCGCTTTTGACAGTTTTTAGTGTTTAAAGTCTGTCAACATTTTTGATTAGAGAATCTTATTATAGGAAATCCTTGCGCATAGGATTAAATACGTCTACTAAGATACCTTCCTCAAGGCATGTAACACCATGCTCTGCGTTAGATGGCATGTACACGCTGTCGCCCTGATTTACGACTTTGGTCTCGCCGTCGATGGTAAATTCAAAGCTTCCCTTTGCTATGTAAGTAATCTGAAGATGTTTGTGCTTATGGAAATTGCCCTTTGCACCTTTCTTAAATGAAATCTCGCACATCATTAAATCCTCTGAGTAGCAGAGAATTTTGCGGGTAACTCCAGGTTCGCAGTTGGCAGCGGTAACTTCGCTGTTATACTTAAACATATAATATCTCCTTTCAGGTTCATAGGCGTAAAGCCATATGTTTTTTACTATGACGCAGTGCATATTATCTGCGTCTGATATAGTATGACTACATTATAATAGCAATAATTAGTTCATGCCATAGAAATCTTTCACTTTTTCGGCTATAGCTATGCCTTTTGCATATCCGTCGTCGTACAGGTTCATAATTTTTTCTTTATTTCGCTCCATTCTTGAAAAGCCCTTAGTATTTTCAGGCCGTATGACAATTACCTTTCCTTCTTTTTCAAGTTTTTCCAGCTTTTTAAGGCAGCGGTTATAACGTCCGGCACGTTTTACCAAGTCTTTGGCAAGTTCAGGATATTTCAAATAAGCCCTTGCCACGAGCTTGGTGGAAGTGGTGGTCTTTTTGCGGTATCCGGCCTCTCTGGTGAGAACAACAACAACCCTGTCGCAGCCGTCGGCAAATGCCTTTTCATAAGGAATGGAATCGCTCAGCCCTCCGTCAAGGTAAGGCTTTCCGTTAATATATATGTATGGAAAGAGCATTGGCAGGGCGCAGGTGGCTTGAAGAATTTTGCTTGGTAAATCATCTGTGGTGTAACGCATATATTCAGCCTTTCCTGTCTCTACATTTGTTGTCACCGCATAAAATTCACCGTCGTAGCTGTCAAACGCATCCTTGTCAAATGGCAGAAGTTCGTTTGGAATGGTCTCATAAGCGAATTTAAGTCCGTAGAAACAGCGGTTCTTCGGATTTAAAAGGTTGTTTACGCCCATATATCTTTTATCGTTGCAGTAGTCAAGAATAAGTTTTAAGTTTCGTCCCTGCTGCTTTGAAGCATAGGAAACCCCGTATGCGGCTCCGGCAGACACGCCAATCATATAATCAGGCATAATATCCTTTTCAAGAAAAGCGTCCATAACGCCGCAGGAAAATACTGTTCTGAAAGCTCCGCCCTCAAAAACAATTCCGGTTTTCATAGTGATTGTAATCCTCCTTTATGTCAGTAAATTTATAGATGTAATAAGCTTGTAAATATAATAATTTGTGGTTAGCTTTTGTTTGATATACATTTTCTAACTAATTTGGGAAAGTGTCAAGGGATTTATTGTGAGAGTCTGTGGAAAAGTTATAACATTTGCAGATGCAAAGCTTGTATAAAAATGAAGTTTTTAGCACCCGAAGCCTATATGTGGGATAAGAGCTAGGGCATAAGTACAGTATTTTTGATTTGTATAATATGATATTATGTGCTTGGAAAAAGCAATCGGGTTTATAATGTATAAGCTGGTGGTGGCTAATTCAAGCGGCAATGAGATTGTCGTTAAAAATGGCGGAACAACTCTTGCAGAGGCTATAAAAAGGCGAAATCAGGAACTGCCATTGTCATTGGCGGAACAGTTAAATCCGGCGCAGTTTCATTGCCTTCAGGGGTAAATATATCAGGTGACGTTTGGCAAGGCGATTATTCAGGACTGTACGTCAATCAGTGGAACAAATAATATATAATAAGCGGGTTATGGACGGATTGTTTTCCTAATGTGGCAGGCTTGAAATTGCTGAATATGCGATATTTTGTGTTTCAAGCCTGCGCCTGTTTATATGGCTGTAACAGCGTATGTTTTGTAAAAGGCTGGGGGAAGACTGAACTGTAAATATTACATAAGAAAGAACAGGAAATATGAGAAAAGATATAAAAGATAAGCTTGTTTCTATGGCGGATGAAAAGTACAGAGATTTTTCAAAATCCCTTATACCTGACAGTAAGCCGCTTTTGGGAGTAAGGCTGCCGGTGCTTAGGGCTATGGCTAAGGAAATAGTGAAAGCTGGGGATTGGGAGAGTACGTTTAGTGAAAATGAATATTTTGAGGAAGTTATGCTGGAGGCTATGGTGACAGGCTATGGCGTCAGCAGAGAAAATGACCTTGAAAAAGCGAAGACTATGCTTGACGGTCTGGTACCGCAGGTGGATAACTGGTCGGTCTGCGACAGCCTTTGCGTGTCATATGACATATGCGAAAAATACCCTGAACAGATGTATCAGCATATTAAAAAATATATTTATTCGGATAAGGAATTTGAAATCAGGGTAGGGCTTATTTTGCTTCTGAATCATTATGTCAAGCTGGACCATCAGGGCAAAAAAATGACAAGAAAAAGGGCTGTGGTGCCGGCAGATATTGGTGTTGTAAAGAATAGCGCAAACGGAGGAGAAGATAATTGCGCCGATACGGGAAAGCTGCCTGATGTGAGCGGCGGCTTAGGAAAATACACGCAGGTAATCCTTGATGATGTAAACAGACCGTTTAATCAGGGGTATTATGCGCAGATGGCGGCAGCGTGGCTTTTGGAGGAATGTTTTGTTACATTTCCAAAGGCGGCGTATGAGTTTCTTAAAAGCGATAATGAGCTGGACGATTTTACTTATAGCAAGGCGCTGCAGAAAATATGCGAGTCGAGAATACCGGATGATGAAGTGAAAAATATAATACGCAGTATGAAACGTAAAATATCTTGTTGAATTTGACAGAGGGTATTATAATAATCTTGTATTGCATCCCGCAGGTAAGGAAGTGTAAAATATGAATGGAAGATATGACAGTAATTTAAGGCCTAACAGCAGGGGAATGGTTCTTGCTATAGATATGGGTAATACTAATATAGTGATTGGCTGCGTTGATGACAAGAGTGTGCTTTTTGAGGAGAGAGTTTCCACAGACCGTTCAAAGACAGAACTTGAGTATGTAGTGCTGTTTAAGACGGTGCTTGAGCTTCATAAAATTGAGGCCCGAGAAATACAGGGAGCAATTATATCTTCGGTAGTTCCGCCGCTTGTAAATGTTATCAGAGAGGCGGTTGAAAAGCTGGTGGGAGTTTCTCCTATGATAGTTGGACCGGGAATAAAGACAGGACTGAATATTCTTATGGACCAGCCAAGACAGCTCGGAAGCGATTTGGTTGTGGACGCAGTTGCGGCGATTAACGGTTATGGAACTCCTGCGATAATTATAGATATAGGAACTGCAACGACCATGTCGGTGGTTGACAGAAATGGAAATTATATAGGCGGACAGATTCTTCCTGGAGTTAAAATTTCTTTGGATTCTCTTGTTTCAGGTACATCTCAGCTTCCGCGAATAAGCCTTGAGGCCCCGGGAAAGGTCATAGGAAAGAACACCATTCATTGTATGCAAAGCGGCGTTGTGTACGGTTATGCGTGCTGCATAGACGGTCTTATTGAGAGACTTGCAAAGGAAATGAAAGAACCTCTGGAGGATATATATGTTATTGCCACAGGAGGGCTTTCGTCGATTATTGTGAAGGAGTGCTGCCACAATATAGCCGTAGACCAGGAATTGCTGCTTAAAGGGCTTAAAATTATATATGATAAAAATGTAGAGTGATGTAATAGATAATAAAACGGCTTACAATAAGGCATTAGTAATATAGAATAAACGGACGTATAGTTTGAAACGGGCAGTTTCCTGCTTAATGTAAGGAATATGAGCGAGTCTTGAATGTAGTATGCAGCAGAAAGGAAAACGGATATGCTGGAAGGAAAAAATGTTATTCTCGGAGTGACAGGCAGCATCGCTGCTTATAAAATCGCATCGCTGGCGAGTATGCTGAAAAAAATGCACTGTAATGTGGATGTGATAATGACAAAAAACGCAGTAAATTTTATCAATCCTATTACATTTGAGTCACTTACAGGCAATAAATGTATTGTTGACACATTTGACAGAAATTTTCAGTTTAATGTGGAGCATGTTTCGCTGGCAAAAAAGGCTGATTTGATAATGGCAGCGCCTGCAAGCGCTAATTTTATAGGAAAGGCGGCTAATGGAATCGCCGATGATATGCTAACCACTACATTTATGGCATGCAGATGCAAGAAAATAGTGGCTCCGGCTATGAACACTAATATGTATACCAATCCTATTGTGCAGGATAACATAAAGAAACTTGAGAGCTATGGCGTGGAGATTATATCGCCTGCAACGGGATATCTGGCGTGCGGCGATACGGGGGTCGGCAAGATGCCTGAACCTGAGGTGATTTGTAACTATATATTAAGAGAGATTGCCTGTAAAAAGGATATGGCAGGCTTAAAGGTGTGCGTTACTGCAGGCCCTACCAGAGAAGCTATTGACCCGGTCAGATTTATATCTAATCATTCGACAGGAAAGATGGGGTATGCAGTTGCTAGAAATGCAATGCTTAGAGGTGCGGAGGTTACTCTTATTGCCGGAGAGACAAGCCTTGCTGATGTGCCGTTTGTAAATATGGTAAAGGTTGTATCTGCAAAGGATATGTATGACGCCGTTATTGAATCGGCGAAGGATGCAGATATAGTAGTAAAGGCGGCAGCAGTAGCTGATTACAGGCCTGCGGAGGTAAGCGACGAGAAAATCAAGAAAAAAGACGACAATATGTCGATAAAGCTTGAAAAAACTGCGGATATTATAGCTGAATTGGGAAAAAATAAGAAAAAAGGACAATTTTTATGCGGATTTTCTATGGAGACTCAAAACGTGCTTGAAAATTCAAAGGAAAAGCTTAAGAAAAAGAACCTTGATATGATAGTAGCCAATGACTTAAGGGTAAGAGGAGCAGGCTTTGGCACAGACACCAATCTGGTTACGCTTATAACGCCGTCCAAGATAAGAAGTCTTGAAATAATGAGTAAGGACGAAGTGGCTGCCTGCATATTTGATTATATTTTAGAATTGCGAGGTTAAGGTATGGGAAAAAGAGTAAAGGTTATTGCAGCGCTGGTTGTGCTGGTTCTGGCAGTAGCGGGGCTGTATTATTATATTGTGCTTCCGCCTATAAATATTCATGCTCCGGGTTTCTGGTGGTTTATTATATTTGTGCTGGCAGTAGCGGCTATTTGTTCGCTTCTTTTCGGTTTGGAGGAGCTTGACAGAAGAGAGAAATATACAAAAAGAGGAAGAAAAAGAGAAAGAAAACAATCTTATGAGTTGAAATATAAGTCGGATTTTGCCAAATATCTTTCAAGAACGCTTGTTGCGGCTGCGGTTGTGTGCGTTGTAATATTTATAATCGGTTCTATATTATCTTCCGAGCTGATTAACGCTAAGAAATACCAGCAGCTTATGACAGTTGAGCAAAGAACCTTTGCGGATGATATTAAGGAGGTTTCTTACGATAAGATACCTATTCTTGACAAGGAATCTGCAACCAATATAGGAAACAGAGTTATGGGTACTATGGTTGATATGGTTTCGCAGTTTGAGGTATCCGACCGTTATACGCAGATTAACTATAATAATAAGCCTGTCAGAGTTTCACCTTTGACTTACGGAAGTATTATCAAGTGGTTTACCAACAAGGATAAGGGAATACCGGGATACATAAGGATTGATATGACTACCCAGCAGGCCGAGTGCGTGCGGCTTGAAGAAAGAATAAAATATTCTACAGGTGACCATTTTGGAAGGAATATATACAGGCATTTGAGATTTGCATATCCGACCTATATGTTTGACGATATTTATTTTGAGATTGATGAAAATGGCACGCCATACTGGATATGCCCTGTAAAGAAATATAATATCGGACTGTTTGGCGGCGTTACTATAGGGAGAGTTGTGCTTTGCAATGCAGTCACGGGAGAACTCTATGATTATTCGGTTGAGGAAGTGCCTGAGTGGATTGACAAAGTTTATTCGGCAGAAATGCTTATCGGGCTTTACGATTATTACGGCACCTTAAAGCATGGTTATTTTAACAGTATTCTCGGACAGAAGGATTGTTTAAGAACAACGGACGGCTATAACTATGTAGCGCTTAATGATGACGTGTGGGTATATACAGGTATAACTTCAGTAGGGCAGGACGAGTCAAATGTAGGTTTTGTTCTTATGAACCAGAGGACCATGGAAACAAGATATTATGAAATATCCGGAGCTGAGGAATATTCGGCTATGTCCTCCGCTGAGGGAAGAGTGCAGAACCTCGGATATAAAGCTACGTTTCCGCTGATATTAAATGTGGGCGGCGAGCCAACCTATTTTATGGCTTTAAAGGATGACGCAGGGCTTGTAAAGAGCTATGCTATGCTTAATATTGAAAAATACCAGACGGTTGCCATAGGCGATACGGTGGCTGAATGCGAGCGCAATTATATTAAGATGCTGGCGGACAACGGCATTACCCGGGAGCCTGAAAAGGAAGAAAAGGAGATAACGGGCAAAATAGAAAAAATCGTGCCGACAGTTGTAGACGGTAACTCTCATTATTATATAGTTCTTGAGGGAAATAAGACCATTTTTGATATAAATGTGGTGGACAATCCTCAGATTATAATGTATGAGGCGGGCAGCGAAATATCCCTTAAATACGTGGAGGGTGATAAAACCTGCAGCGCAGGCATAAAGTAGCATTGTAATACGCACAGTATGCGCACAGTACCTAAAAGCGGCGCTTGACAAAAATAAACAAAGTGATATACTTACAAGAAGTTAAATATATCTAACGCTATGATGAGAAGAGTAGCATACTGGAAGGTTCAGAGAGAGATGCGTCTGGTGAAAGCATTTTACGGGAAGGTATGTGAAGACTGCCTCGGAGCGCCCCTAATCCGGGCCGTTGATTACGTTATAATCTAATGAGTGGTCAGAGATATGAATATGTGTCTGACAAGCAGGGTGGAACCGCGAATTTATTCGTCCCATGCCGTATTTCCTGTGGAGTGCGGCGAGGGGCTTTTTTATTTTATAAATTTCGTCCCTTATGCACAGCGGGCTGAATGAAGCCTGTAGGATTTTTATATTTATATTATTTATTAACAATGTAATTGTTGAAGAATGGAGGAAAGTAATTATGAAAATTATGCTTAAGGATGGCTCTGTAAAAGAGTATTCACAGGCAATGTCAGTGATTGATATTGCATCAGACATCAGCGAAGGACTTGCAAGAATGGCTTGCGCAGGAGAAGTAAACGGAGAGGTTGTTGATTTGAGGACAGTTGTGGACAGCGACTGCCGGTTAAGTATTCTTACATTTAACGACGATGCGGGAAAGGCTGCATACAGACATACCTGCTCGCATGTTCTTGCTGAGGCGGTAAAGAGGCTTTATCCTGAGGCAAAGCTTGCCATAGGACCATCTATAGATACAGGCTTTTACTATGATTTTGACCACGCTTCATTTTCAAGGGAGGATCTTAATAAGCTTGAGGAGGAGATGAAGAAGATTATTAAAGAGGGCGCTGAAATTAAAAGATTTGAGCTGCCGAGAGCAGAGGCGATTAAATTTATGGAGGAGAAGGGCGAGCCGTATAAGGTAGAGCTTATCAATGACCTTCCTGAGGACGCTGTAATCAGTTTCTACAGTCAGGGCGATTTTACAGACCTGTGCGCAGGACCTCATCTTATGAGTACTAAGCCGATTAAGGCATTTAAACTTATATCATCTTCAGGCGCATACTGGAGAGGCTCTGAGAAGAATAAAATGCTTACAAGAATTTATGGCACTGCATTTACAAAGAAGCAGGAGCTTGAGGAGTATCTTGAGTATTTGGAAAATATTAAGCTCCGCGACCATAACAAGCTGGGCAGGGAGATGGAGATATTTACCACAGTTGACGTTATAGGCCAGGGACTTCCGCTTATTATGCCAAACGGCGTTATAATTATGAATGAACTTAAAAGGTGGATTGAAGACGAGGAGACTAAGAGAGGATACATGAGGACTCAGACCCCTCTTATGGCAAAGTCCGACCTCTACAAAATATCAGGACACTGGGACCACTACAAGGACAGTATGTTTGTGCTGGGAGACGAGGAGAAGGATGACGAGGTATATGCGCTCCGTCCTATGACATGCCCGTTCCAGTATTATGTATATAAGGCGAGCCAG
>CAYZZP010000009.1:0-76396 GCA_964482965.1 uncultured Lachnospira sp. | reverse complement strand
CGCGTGCGGCGGCAAATGGAAATGCAAGCATTTCCGCTTGCCTTATGCCTTCGCGCAAATAAAAAAGCGAGACTTTTATTGCAGCATAAGCCGCAATAAAAGTCTCGCTTCAATGAACATGTCCCGGGGATATGAAACCTATTACCGGCACATTTCCCGTACTGACGAAAACACATTACACAACATTTACATTGTGCAAGCTACTCCCTTTTATCATTAAGCAATATTAGCAAATCTGAATTTAACCGTCAAGCAATATTTTCAAAATAACTCATAAAAAATAACCTATATTTTCTAAATATGTACAAATTGTTGTAATTTTATAAAATATAGTCTATAATAATCACATACGAAAGCATTAAGCGCAGGTTCGTGATATACTGCATAATTTATAAAATATTATTTCAGGAGGCTGATTATGGCGTTACATGTAATGGACGAGGCAAACCGCTGTCTGCAGTGCAAGGTACCACAGTGTCAGAAGGGCTGCCCTATCAACACTAATATTCCTATGGCAATTCGTCTGCTAAAAGAGAATAAATTAAACGAGGCTGGTAAAATGCTGTTTGAAAATAACCCTCTCACAACAGTGTGCAGTCTTGTGTGCAACCATGAAAAACAGTGCGAGGGACACTGTGTGCTTGGCAGGAAGGGTGTTCCTGTACATTTTTCAACTATAGAGAACTATATTTCATCTACATATGCCAACCAGATGACTAACGGACCTCATCCGTCCAACGGCATGCGTGTAGCGATTATAGGTTCAGGTCCTGCGGGCATAACTATTGCCATTATTCTGGCAAGATATGGTTATCAGGTAACAATATTTGAGGGTAAGGATAAAATCGGCGGAGTTCTGCGCTATGGTATTCCTGAGTTCAGACTGCCAAAGAGCGTTCTCGACGATATCGAGTACAGACATCTTGAGCTTAAGGGCATAAAGATAAGACCTAACACGCTAATCGGCGGCGCTATCAGTATAGAGGATTTGTTCAGAGACGGATATAAGGCTATTTTCGTTGGAACAGGTGTGTGGAAGCCAAATTCTCTTCATATTAAAGGTGAAACCTTTGGAAATGTACATTTTGGAATTAATTATCTTAACAATCCTGACAGCTACAGGCTTGGAAAGCGCGTTATAGTTATCGGTGCAGGAAACGCAGCTATGGATGTTGCAAGAACGGCTCTCCGTAAGGGTGTTGAGGAGCTTACCTGCTTCTCTCTGACAAAGGAGGTGGCAGCCAGCCATTACGAGTTTAGCTATGCACAGCTTGAGGGCGTTAATTTTGAATACAACAAAAAGCCAGTAGAGATAAAGGATGACGGAGTTATCTTTAGAGATGTTATTGAAAATGAGGACGGAACTTTTACAGATGTAGAGGGTTCAGACAAGCTTTATCCGTCGGACAGCGTAATTATTTCTATAAGCCAGGGACCTCAGAACAGACTGGTAAATACGACGGAGGGCTTAAAGGCTAACAGCCGCGGACTTCTTGATGCAGATGAAACAGGTCACACCTCAAGACCGGGAATATTTGCTTCCGGCGACGTTGTAAACGGCGCCAGAACAGTTGTTGAGGCTGTCGCTCACAGTAAGATTGTGGCGGAATCAATGCACCAGTATATGCAGAGTCTGCCTAAGGATGAATAAAACTTGCTGTCCGGGAATACTAAATAATTTAAGGCTGAACAGGCAATAAGTGTGAATACAACGCTGAAAGGGATTCCAGCAATACCAAAAAACCACCACAAGACGAGAAAAAGATGTCTTATGGTGGTTTCATTTATTTATATGAGTGATGAGCCAAGAAAATACGATGGTATGTTAGCTTTATTAGTTTATAGGCTATCAGTTTGCAGCACCCTTGTGCCGCCTTTTTTGCATAAAACTTATTGTTCCAATGCAAACAAAGAGAAGCACTATGGAGCTTGCAAGGCTTATATACGGGTTATGCGTAAGCCCTGCTATTATATATCCCACAAAGCATACTGACGCAACTAATGTGGCATATGGTATCTGAGTTTCTACATGGCGTATATGGACACATTTTGCTCCTGTCGAGGAGAGAATAGTGGTGTCCGATATAGGCGAACAGTGGTCTCCATATACGGAGCCTGCTAAGGTTGCGCCAAGCGACGGAATAAGAATTACGTTGCCGCCGGTACCTGTACATATCATGGATACTATGGGAAGAAGTATTCCGAAGGTTCCCCATGCGGTTCCCATAGAAAATGACAAAAATGCTGCCACAATAAATACTACAGCCGGAAGTATAAACATAGGAAATCCACCGGATTGTACAAGACCGCTTACAAATTCCCCGGTTCCAATCATTTCACGGCATACGCCGCTTAGAGACCATGCGAATACAAGAATTATTATGGCTGTAACCATATATTTTACGCCCTGAGATATACCGTTCATAAAATCTCTAAAGGATACGAGTTTTCTTGGAATATACATAATAAATGCTGTTACAAGTGCAGCAAATGCGCCGAGGGCAAGACCTGCCGCCGGATTTTCGCCGATTGCACGGGCAAATGAAACACCCTCGAAAAATCCGCCCACATAGGCCATTCCGGCAATGGAGCTTACAATAAGCACTGCTATCGGCACTATAAGATCCGCAACGGTGCCTCTCGGACTTATAGGAATTCCGTCCATATCCCGGCTTTCATCATTATCATCATATTCTGAATTTTTTGCGTCTTCTACTGCTTTTTTCATTGGACCGAAATCAAAATTTGTAAAGCATACAACCGCAACCATAATCAAGGTAAGCAGAGCATATAGATTATACGGTATAGTCTGCATAAATGCGTTAAGACCGCCAGCCTGTCCTACTTCTGAAGATACAGCCACAGCCCAGCTTGAAATAGGTACGATAATACATACAGGAGCCGCTGTAGAATCAATAAGATATGCCAGCTTTTCCCTTGCTATTTTATATTTGTCTGAAATAGGTCTCATAACGGTTCCCACTGTAAGGCAGTTGAAATAATCGTCAATAAATATTAGCACGCCGAGAATTACGGTAGCTGCCATAACGCTGCGCTTATTTTTAAGTTTGCCGCTCGCCCATCTTCCGTATGCTTTAGAGCCTCCCGCCATGGTAACCACTACTACAACTGCGCCAAGAAGGCACAGAAACAATATCATATAACTGTTGTCAGCTATTTTATACGCCATCATATCAAATAAATATTTAATGGCAGTCATTATGGATTCTCCTGTGGAAAAGCAATATATAAGCATGCCTGAAAAAATTCCCGCAAGCAGCGAGGAAAATACTTCCTTTGTTATAAGTGCCAGTATAATTGCAATAAGCGGCGGAAGGATAGCCAGCCACCCCGCATCAATCATTTCTACGCCCATAAATCATATCCTTTCTGCGTAAGTGTTTTAAAATATCTTAAAAGTATTTTTATTTTTTCGCAATTTAATAGTATAATAACATATATTTATGCTGTTTTGTAAAAAAATAATTTTTAAATGGGAGTTTCTGCTTATTGACGATTTTTTTGCATTGTATTATGATTAATCGGTATAGTATTACAAAAAAGATAGCAGTTAGGAGGCTTATTTATGGGTGGATTTTTCGCCGTTGCATCGAAAGAATCTTGCGTACTTGACCTGTTTTACGGAACAGATTATCATTCACATCTTGGAACACGTCGTGCCGGAATGGCTGTATATGGAGAGGGCGGCTTTAACCGCGCTATTCACAATATTCAGAACGCGCCGTTCCGTACTAAATTTGAGCATGATGTAGAATCCCTTGAGGGAAATTTGGGTATAGGATGTATATCTGATTTTGAGCCGCAGCCATTGCTGGTAAATTCACATCTTGGAAGCTTTGCCATTACTACTGTAGGAAAAATTAATAATGCCGACGCGCTTGTTAAGGAATGTTTTGCATCAGGACACACACATTTTCTTGAAATGAGCGGTGGAACCATTAATCCTACGGAAATTACGGCGGCACTGATTAATCAGAAGTCTTCTATTGTAGAGGGATTGCAGTATGTGCAGCAAAAGGTTCAGGGTTCGCTGTCTGTACTTTTGCTCACGCCTAAGGGAATATATGCGGCCCGTGACCGTGTGGGACGTACGCCTATTATTATCGGTAAAAAGGAAGGCGCTTTTTGTGCTTCATTTGAGAGCTTTGCATATCTTAATCTCGGATATGACGATTATAAGGAATTAGGACCTGCAGAGATAGTATATATGACGCCTGATGGCGTTGAAACTGTCAGCGCTCCGGGCAAGAAAATGAAAATTTGCTCTTTCCTGTGGATATATTACGGATATCCTACATCCTGCTATGAGGGTGTGAATGTAGAAAATATGCGTTATCAGTGCGGTCGTCTTCTTGCTAAAAGGGATGATGTAAAGCCTGACAGTGTTGCGGGCGTTCCAGACTCAGGTGTAGCTCATGCCATAGGCTATGCTAATGAATCAGGTATCCCATTCAGCCGTCCGTTTATTAAATATACGCCTACATGGCCTCGTTCGTTTATGCCGACAAATCAGGCACAGAGAAATCTTATCGCCAGAATGAAGCTTATTCCTGTACATGAGCTTATTAAGGACAAGAGCCTTCTTATGATTGATGATTCTATTGTGCGTGGAACACAGCTTAGAGAGACAACGGAATTTTTATATCACAGCGGAGCTAAGGAGGTTCATATAAGACCGGCTTGTCCTCCACTGCTTTACGGCTGTAAATATCTTAACTTCTCGCGTTCTTCATCGGAGATGGATCTTATAACCAGACGGATTATTCAGAAGCGTGAGGGAGACAATGCGGAGGCGGTTCTTCAGGATTATGCTGACCCGGACAGCAAGAACTATAACGAGATGGTTGAGGAAATCCGCAAGCAGTTAAACTTTACTACATTGAGATTTCACCGTCTTGACGATATGATAGAGTCCATTGGACTTGAGCCTTGTAAGCTTTGTACTTATTGCTGGAATGGTAAAGAATGATGATGAAATATAATAGTTTATAATTCAGTAAAAAATTAAGTCTGCAATTATTAGTTTTTGAACTAATAATTGCAGACCTATTATTTTAGTTTTTGAGGCTTTTAATTCTGCGTATGCTTATTCCTGTAATTTCTGCCTCCCTGCCAGTCGGTTCTGCCTGCCTTTCCTCTTGCGCAATTTCGCAAAGTCTTGCGTAAAATTCAGGAAAATAATTTACCGTATGTCTGTATTTTTCCATATCCATTGCTCCAATTCTTCTACAGTATCAACTATAACCTGAGCGTTGTTATCTATTAGAAAGCTTTTGTCTTTAAAGCCCCAGCTAACAGATATACATTTAAGCCCTGCATTTTTTGCTGTAATTATATCCACCTCTGAATCGCCCACATAAATAATTTCATATTTATTTACATTTAAAATTTCCATAGCCTTGTACAGCATATCCGGTTCAGGCTTTCTTTGCTGTCCCTCCATGTCGCCTAACGTCACATCAATAAGTTCCGGAAAGAAATCGTCACATAAGACTTTAACTGCCGAATCCGGTTTATTTGAGGTTACGGCAGTCTTTATTCCGGCATTTTTAAGCTTTGCCAGAAGCTGAGGTATTCCCTTATAAGGAACCGTATTATCGCTGCAGTGTGCTTTATAATAATCTCTAAAAGCGCGCATCATCATATCAAATTGGGGGCATGCTTTACCGTCGGGAACTGCCCGAGTCATTAGGGAGGCCACGCCGTTTCCAACAAAGCTGCGAACCTCTTGCAGGGTTCTTTGAGGCATACCGCCAGCCTGTAGTCCGGCATTTACTGCATTTGCCAAGTCCTGAAGAGTGTATAGTAAAGTCCCGTCAAGATCAAATATTACTGCTTTTAACAAGGGATTCCTCCTTAATTACAAATTAGTTGCCTGCACATTATCTCTTGTGTTCTCAAGCTCACGTGCAATGAGCTTAGCGCTTCTGCCCTCTGCCGCCAGCTTTGCGGCTCTGATAACCTGTAAGCCTATGCCTGTTGAAAGATTTTTTGAATCCACAACATATATTTCGTCCCCGGCTTCCATTAACCTTGTCAAAGGATTACTGCGGCTGTTTTTGGAGTGGTTTTGCTGTCGTCAGCCTATTTATAAATATCATCAGGCATAATTTCTTCTTTATCATAATAGCTTTTGTCATCCATAACAATACAAAGAGGAATTGTGACAATCCCATATTTTTTTTAAAGCTCATCCGACAAATCACATGTACTGTCAGCTGCTATTCTTATCTTTGCCATAGCATTTTCCACTCCTTTTTCTTTTTTACATAAATACGCCATTTCCTGACAAATGTCCGGCTTGTAATCATTTGGTAAAAATTGATTATCAAATCTCCAAGCATGATAATTACTAAAATAATACTGAGCCATTTCATCAGCCGTGGGTTCATTCTCATAATAAGACTCATAAGATGGGTAAAAACGGATCCCATAAAAATAGTTATGAGCAGCGCAAAGCCAATGCTTGTAGGAACTGAGGTGTATTGAGTAAAATGCAGCGGAATCATTGAATAATTCCAATACTGGATACCGCTTACCTTCTCAAAAATAACGCCGAGAGCTATTTCTGCTATACATACCACAAAAAATGAAAGCACAAAGTAAATAATAACAGCCATCCATTTCGGTATGCTATGCTTTATCTTTCCTAATATAAGCAAATCACCCGGAGTGCCGAGAATGAAATACATTGCCAGTATAAGCATGCCGTAGCCCACCAAAAATGGTGCGTTCATATTACGGTTATCTATGTATCCCTTTGTAAATGCCAGCCATATATTTTCAACCACAAAGCCTAAAAATGATACTATGGCTGCCATAATTCCAAGTGCGTAAATGTTGTACCGCATATTTACAACCTCCATTTGAATAACACATATTTCTGTATTCATATAATATTATATGTATAGTCGAATTAATTATATCGTTGTATAATATAACATTCTATTTCCATAAGGTCAATTCAACTATAGTCTTAATGAGTGGAATTTAATATTTTTTTAATAATTTTCGGGTGCTTTAATTAATCAGACTACAATCTGCACCGTACTTCCATTAGTTCTCGTTTTAGTGACGACTATCTGCTTATCAATTCTTTCTTTAAGCTCACCTACATGGGATATGATTCCAATAAGCCTGTTGCTTTCTGACAGGTTCATAAGGGCTTCCACTGCCTGCTGCAATGATTCTTCATCCAAAGAGCCGAACCCCTCGTCCACAAACATTGTGTCTATCTGGATGCCGCCAAAGAGGGATTGTACCTCATCGGAAAGTCCCAGCGCCAGCGCAAGGGACGCTTTAAAGGATTCGCCGCCGGAGAGGGATTTAACGCTTCTTACAGAACCGTTATAGTGGTCGGTTATATCTATTTCCAGTCCGCTTTGGCTTCTTAAGTTAGCGGCGCTCGCACTGCGTTTCATCTCGTATTGTCCGGAGGTCATGGTCATAAAGCGTGTGTTGGCGCGCTCTATAATCCTGTCAAAATAAGTCATCTGCACATAGGTCTCAAACATAATTCTGTCCTTGCCGCTTATATTGCCGTTTGCGGTGTCGGACAGGGCTTTCACCCATATCAATTTATTTTCAGTTGCCTCCAGTTCGTTTTTCTTTGAGAAAATGGCATTTTTTGCCCGCTGGTTAGCAGTAACTCTCCATTCCAGCGCTTTTCGGTTTTCCTGCAGCTCATTTTTTTGTGTTTCCAGTTCCGATTTTTTGGACTTTAAGGCTTGGAGTCGTGAGGTGATTTTCTCATACGCTGCGTTACCGTTAAGGCCCGACTCTGTATCGGAGCTTATTTCAAGCTGCTTTTCTAAATCTTCAATTCGCTGCTTTAAGGTACTATATGCAAGCTGCGCCTGATTATATTTTTCCTGTGCGTTTGTGAAAGCTTGCTCCATACGGGTTTTCTCGGCTGTAAGCCTGTCTATGTCCGCCAGTGCTTCCTCCTTGCTTTTGAATACAAGTTTTTTCTTTAAAGCATTTTGACGGTCTTTGAGAACTGTGAGCTTAGCATTAAAACCTTCTATGTCTCTTTCGTTTTTAGAAATGCTTTCTTTAATCGCTGCCGCCTGCTTTTCAGTTTCGGGAATTAACCGGCATAGTTTATTATATTGCAATATTTGTTTTTCGGTGTTAGTAAGCTCGGAAGAAAGTGCATTTTTCATTTCGGAGATATATTTGCATATTTTTCTGGTGCATACGCTTATGTCTGCAATAAATGCAGTTTCTTTTTCCGGCTTCTGGTATATATACTCCGGCTTTGCTGCAACAATCCTGTCAATTACCGCTCTGTCGCAGCCATAATAATTTTCTATATTATCTGTGCTGTTAATACCCTCTGAATAACAGTCAGAATTATCCGTATGATTAACAATGCTTTTCACATAACTATCACTTGTCAGATCCTGCCAGAATGAATTCCAGCTATCTGCAAGACCTGATATGGAACTTTCAGCTTCGCCTTTAGCCTGGCCGGAACGGGAACTGAGTTCAGAACATATTTTCGACATATTTTCTAACTCAGTTTTTAATTTTTCCAGAGTTGCTTTATCAGGGACAGCTTCGCATAGCACAGCCTTGTTAGGATGATTTACGGAGCCGCATACAGGACATGGTTCTCCTGCAGCAAGCCTTTCTGCCAGTATTCCCGCCTGTCCGTCATAGTAAGCTCTCTCCATATCCATATAGGAGCGCTGGAGAGCGTCATAGAGCTTTCTCTCCTTAATATATGCATTTGAGGCGTTATATGCTTTTTCTCTGAGAACTGACGCATTGCTGATATCTGATATAATTCGTTTTACGGTTGTGCTGAATACCTGAATATGCTGAAGCTGCGCTTTTGTGCGTTCGTATTGCAGTTCAGAATCCTTTAGGCTTTCTATGTTATAATTGTATTCGTTTTGTTCTTTCTGAAGCTGTTCTAATTCTGCCAGCTGTGTGTTGATTTCATTATTTCTGCCGTCTATATTTTTGCTGCAGAGGTCACATTCTTTAGTGATTGTCTCCAGTTCGCCGTACTGTTCCAGCAAAGTTTTTTTAGTTTCGATAAGAACTGAAAGCTGCTCCTTTCTAGGGACTTTTTTCCTCTCAGCTTCGTAGCTTTCCAGTGAAGCTGTTAATCGTTGTCTGCACGATGGAGCATCTTTTACAGCATCTGACAAAGAAATTCTTGTTGTCTGTTCGTTTTCTGCCTTGCCAATAGCTGCGTCTGTTGAGGAAATTATTGCTTCAATATGGGATATTTTTGCCTGCAATCTGTTATATTCATCTTTATCCTCTTTAATGATTTTTGAGATAAGCTCCACCGTATCGGTAAGCAACCCCAGTCCCTCATCATTTTTTGAATTATCAAGGGACGTGCGGTACCGGCTTTCAGGAGAACATTCCGTATCAGCCAGATACTGGACTATGCTTTTCCTCGAATCCTTTAAGGAGTTTTCAAGTTTTATGTATATACTCTTAAGTTTATCCTGCAAATCAAGATATTTTCTTGTTTTGAACATTTCCCGAAATATCTCTATACGCTGCTTTGTATCCGCAGTAAGAAGCTGCATAAAATCTCCCTGTGCAATCATTGCAATCTGCGAAAATCTTATTTTGTCAAGACCTATAAGTTCTTTCACTGCCTCGTTTACCGCGTTTACGCCTGTAGTAACCCTGCCGTCAGGATATGTAAGCTGCGCTTTTGTAAGCTCTCGCGTATATTTTTCGGTTCCCTTTTTGGAAGGTCTCATATATTCGGGATTGCGCCTTATTTTGTAGCGCTTGCCTCTGAGCAGAAATGTAAGCTCCACAAAGGTTGGCGTGTCATCCTTCGCATATTTGCTGCGAAACATATCTGTTGTCCGCACATCGCCGCTTGCCTCTCCGTATAAAGCATAGGATATGGCGTCGAATATGGTAGTTTTGCCGGCTCCCGTATCTCCGGTTATAAGATAAAGCCCCTTATCGCCAAGCTTGTCCATATTAAGGCAAATTTCAGAAGCGTAGGGACCAAATGCAGATATAATTAATTTTACAGGTCTCATAATCCAACCTCCTGTATAAGCTCAGTAATGAGTTTTTGCTGTTTGCTGCTCATTTTTTGATTATTCTGCGTCTCATAAAATTCATCAAAAAGCTGAAGCGGCGTTTTCTGCTCAATATCCTTGAGTTTTAGCGTCTGATTTTGTTTAGTCCTTGTGTTGTCATAATCCAGCTTAATAATATTGGGATATATGGCTCTGAGTTTTCCTATGGCATCGGGGATTTCCTCCTCGTCTGTCAACGTAATATAGACATAATCTGTTGTATTTGTGTAAATGTAATTTTCTCTCAAGGTCAGATATTCGTAGGTTCCATACAGCGTCCGCACATCTCTTAGAGGGGTAAGCTTTTCGCAGGAAACTTTAATATTTTTATTTTGAATATCAATAAATGTTATGCTTTTTTGGTGATTAGCTTCCGAAGCGGAGTATTTGAGGGGAGAACCGCAGTATCTTACGGTTTCTCTGCCTATATTCTGGGGACCGTGAATGTGTCCTAACGCCACATAATCAAAATTTTTAAATACTTCTGAGTTTATATTTTCAATGCCGCCCACAGAAGTATCCTCGGAGTCACATCGCTGTGCGCCTGTGACAAATTGGTGAGCCACAAGTATATTTACTGCCGATTTATCCGGTTTTATATCTTCGAGTACAGCATTTACAGCGTCGTTATAGTCATTAATAATTTTGTCTTCGTAAAATCTTTTGACATGGATAGCTCTTAAAAATGGCATAAGATATATATCAGCCCTTTCACAGCCATTCTCAACGCGCACTTTTTTAAGCTTTCCGTCAAATACAGGGGCTATATAAATACCTGACGTTTCCATAATTTTGCTGCCGAAAGCCACTCTTTCAGGACAGTCATGGTTGCCGCTTATTATAAATATTTTGGTTCCCGTTCCGGCCAGGTCTGTTATAAATTCATTGCATAAAGCTACCGCTTCGGCGGACGGTGCGCTTTTATCGTAAATATCTCCGGCTATGATAACTCCGCACAGGTCGGACTTGTCCACAATACCTGTAATTTGTTTTAAAATGTATCGCTGGTCTTCAAGCATAGAAAACTCTCCGATTTTTTTACCTATATGAAGGTCTGAAATATGCGCAAATCTCATAATAATATCCATTTCTGAGCATTTACACAAGTATTTGCGTAAATGTTCCCGATTATAATATTTATATTATAGTTCCTCCGCCTATAACATAGTCGTCATGGTAAAGTACAAGTGCCTGTCCCGGGGTAATTGCCCGCTGGGGCTGGTCAAATGTACATTCAAGCAAGTCAGTGTCCACCATTTTTAGAGTGCAGGCGGCACCGTTGTGGCTGTACCGTATTTTTGCCGTTGCTTTTATACCGTCCTCTATTGCTGCAGCTCCCATAAGATTTAGTCTGTTGGGCGTAGAGCCTTGAAGCAAATACATAGCAGTTATCACCTATCACTACTTCATTGGTATCCGGTTTTATCTGCACCACAAATACAGGGTGTCCCATAGCGATTCCAAGTCCCTTGCGCTGCCCCACTGTATAGTGGATAATTCCTTTATGCCTGCCTATAACATTTCCTTTAGTGTTCACAAAGTTGCCGGGTATGCTTTCGCAGCCCGCAACATTTTTTATATATCCGGCATAGTCATTGTCAGGTATAAAGCATATTTCCATACTGTCAGGCTTTTCGGATACAGCAATTCCCAGCTTCGCAGCAATACTTCTAACCTCATCCTTAGAGTATTCCCCCACAGGCATAAGAGTTCTTTTAAGCTGCTCCTGAGTGAGATTATAGAGGGCATAGGTCTGGTCCTTTTTGGCTGTGACAGAATTGCGCACGGCATACCTTCCGTTGTCGAGCCTTGTGATTCTTGCATAATGTCCTGTGGCGACATAGTCTGCTCCGTAGATTGCACCCCATTTTAAAAGAGCCTCCCATTTGACCTTTCTGTTGCATACCACGCATGGATTGGGAGTTCTGCCGTTTTTATATTCATTGACAAAATAGTCAATAACATTTTGCTTAAATTCATTTCTGAAATCAAGCACATGGTGTTCTATTCCAATCTCTTCAGCAACGCGTCCTGCGTCTGCCACAACATCCGAACCGCCTGAATCGCCGCCCCACATCTGCATGGTTGCCCCGATAACTGTATAGCCCTGTTCCTTTAAGAGATATGCTGCAACAGAGGAGTCAACTCCGCCGGACATACCTATTACTACTTTTTTATTCACGATTAGCTCCTAAATTAATTTATGTTTTTGCCTTTTTTTATTTATACAGATATATAGTCATAGGCGATTTTTTTAATTTCTTCCCAGTGTTCGCCCGAATCCTTGTCATATACGGCTATAACCTTACAACCTGCGGAACTGGCAGCTTTTACACCATGCAGCACATCCTCATACACATATGTTTCGGAAGGCTTAAAGCCCATAAGCTCACACACTTTAAGATAGCTTTCCGGAAGTTTTTTAGATATGCCTATATCATAAGAGGTCTTGATAGCTTGAAAGCAGTCCAGAACTTGCAGGCGTTCCATAGCCAATGCAGCACAGTCTCTGTCAGAGCTTGTAAATATGCACATTTTGCTTCCGTTTTTTTGTTCCATTAAAAGAAGCCTCCTCATTCCGGGCTTCATAGGTATATCATTTTTGTAGTGCCGGTCTATTATATTCAGTACTTCCTGCTTCATAATTTCAGGGTTTTTATTTATTCCAAGCACATCCCTTAAATATCTGCCGGATTCATCTAAGTCCATAGGATATGTAACCTCGTCAAAATTGTCCGGAAGCACGGCCCCTTCGCCTATGGCATATTCTCTGGCAAGTTTCCTCCAGTAAGGCATAGAATCAAGAAGGGTGCCGTCCATGTCAAATATAATATTTTTAGGATTGTAATCAAATATTTCGTCAGTTTTTTTCTTTAACTCTAGAGCCGCTTTATATGCGTCTTCTTTTGAAAATATGGCTGACACTACAGCAATGCCTGATACGCCTGTATTCTTAAGCTGATTTGCATTATCGTAATTAATGCCTCCTATGGCGGCAATAGGAAGCGATACCGCGTCCGTAACAGATAAAAGCGTACTTCTGCTCATATCCTTAGCGTCAGACTTGGTACTGGTGTGAAATACCGCTCCCACACCTATATAATCTGCACCCAGTGCCTCGGCCTTCTTAGCCTGCTCTACTGTCTTAGCTGTCATTCCGATAATTTTATCAGGTCCTAAGATAGCTCTTGCCTTCTCGTAATCCATATCGCTCTGCCCTATATGGACGCCGTCTGCTCCGGATTCTTTTGCTGCTTCCACGTCGTCATTTACAACGAATGGTATATTATATCTTGAAGCGATGGCTTTAAGCTTAACTGCCATATTTACCAGATCTTCATGGCTTGCCTCCTTGTCCCGGAGCTGTAAAAATGTGACGCCGCCCTTTAAGGCGGCCTCAACCTTTCCTTCAAGAGAATGTCCTGCAAGCCATCTGTTATCTGTTATGGCATATAATTGCATATCTTTGTTAGTTACTTTCATAATTTTTTATACCTGTTCCTTAATATAAACTCTGTTAATTATAAATTATTCCATGTTTATAATTTCATTTACAGCTTTATCCATAAGCTCCTCGTGCGCTAAAAATCTTCCCTTAGCCGACGGAACAAAGCGGTCTGAATTTATAAATTCCTTTAGCTCGCTGTATTCAAGAAAGCGGTAGTCCATAGTCTCGCCAAACTGCAGGTGAACTTTAACGTCCCTTATTACTTTAGTAATATAAATGTGATAAATGACGTGTTTTTTGTGGTCTGCATAATTATAAACTTCTTTCAATGCGTCTAAGGGCTGTTGAATACCTGTTTCCTCCAATAATTCCCTTGCGGCGCCCTCGGAAGGAGTCTCTCCTGTAAGAATAGACCCCCCGGTAATCTCCCATTTAAGGGCATAGGTTTTATTTTTTGCGCGCTGAGTAATCAGAAGTCTGTTATCAGACATAATTGTGTAGATTTCCACCACAACGTGATAAACGCCCTCGCCTAAAGACTTTGCCATGCTTCTCGGGACACAATAACCCAGTAGATTTTCGCGGGAGTCATAGGCGTCCCATAGTTCATCGTCAAGCATTTCTATGTAGCTGTCATAATACTGTTCTGCAAAATATACTAATTCTTCAATCTGTTGTTTATTGAAGGGCATACCGTCAGGAGCTATAACCCATTTTTCCTCTATATCATCATTTCTGTGCACAATGGCAATAAGCCTGCCGTAAAACTGGTCTATGGCAGTATCTGTTCCTATTACATAGGCATCCTGAGGTTCTCCGTCGCCGCCGGTTATTCCTTCAATGTATCCGTAATTAATAGGATAAACCATTGCAGGATATTCGGGATGTGCGCTCCCCATAGGCCTGTCTATTGTGACTGTATAAAAATTTTTATCCACTACTGTATCCGCCTTATGTATATATTACTGCGTTTTAAGCCTCAGCAGCATTAACTGTCAATATCCGGTTGACACCATATGGATTGCCAGTACTGACATAGCATATTTTAGCATAAAGTCACGTCGCCGAAAAGACAATCTTGCAAATAATAGATTTTTATTTTATTATAAATATATATGTTATAAAATACTGTCACATGATTTTGACAGGAGGAGTAAATATGCTTGTTATTACAGGAAAGCAGAAAAATGAGACTGCAAGGCAGTATGCTGTCAGGACAATACTGCATAATATTGTAACTCTCAACCTGAAACCCGGTGAAAAGATTGTGGAGGGAGATTTGTGCGAGCAGCTTGGAATAAGCCGTACGCCTATACGAGAGGCTTTGTTGGAGCTTAATAAGAGGCAGATGATAGACATTCATCCGAAGAGGGGCACATATGTATCTATGATTGACGTATATGCCATTGATGATTTTGTTGAGCTGAGAAATCTTCTGGAGGGAGAGCTTTCCAGGATTGCCTGCGAGGTGTTTAACGAGAAGGATTTTGAATATCTGCGTGAAAACATTGCGATTTGGAGGTATCACGCTTCAGCCAGAAATTCTGTTAAAATGCAGGAACACGACAAGGAATTTCATAATTACATATACAGGCGGTGCAACAGGCTTCTGTGGCTTGACATCATTTCATCCAATTCCTATCAGTTTGACAGGGCAGTTATACTATTGCAAAATGCTATGACTACGGATTTTCTTGCAGACGACCATGATGACATTGTAAACGCTATTGAGTCTAGGGATAAGGAATATGCCAGAACGGTAACGGTTAAGCACTCCAACAGGCTTAATGAAATGCGTGAGGTATTGCGTCATTTTTATCCGGAATATTTTAAATAAAAAATCTGTATCAATCCCGTTAAATTGAGTGATTTTTCTGTACAATTTTGTCGAAAAAACTATTGACATCTTTTTACTAAAATGGTATAAATTTGTCGTACGTAATATATTACATGTTGTGAAATATATTACGCGTTCATTATTATGTTGCTACATCTGCAACAATAATTATGACAACCTCTCATTTTTGATATATAGCGGTAGTCACCTACACATCCCCCCTCTTATAAGGTGACTATCGTCTATATCTCCTAAAATCAGTTAGTTATTTTGTTATCGCCTTCGAGGCGATTTTTTATTTTATATTACAGACCTTATTCTGTCCCGCATCTGGTCTTCGCCCATAATGTGTACAATAGTCCAAAGGTCCGGCGTGTTTGCCTTGCCTGTAACGGCGATTCTTACCACCTCGGCAATATCGGATACATTTCCCTTATAATTTTCAGGGTTAGCCTTATATGCCTTCATATCTGAAGCGAAGCCCATCTTGCCAGCGATTGCCTTGAGCTTGTCAAACCATGCAGAATTGTCGTCCTCATGGCTGTATGCTGAAAGATATTCCTCAAGAATGGCGCATACGGTGCCGTTATCAAGTCTGAATGAGTCCTTTTCTTTGGTATCTCCCATATCAAAGAAATATGAAATCATTTCAAATACCTGTTTTGCATACATAAGGTCTTTTCTTCTTCTCTTCATTCCAACGCCCATATAGAGCCTTAAAATGGCAAGCATTTTTTCCTTATTCTTAAACCATACCGCCGCCTTAGCCGGTTCATTTTCCATTGCCCAGTCATAGAGGAAATCATACACCTCATATTCAGATAGCTTTGAAAGCTCATTTTTGCAGATATTATGGAGCTTGTCCTTGTCAAACAGCGCACCTGACTGGCTCATTTTGTTTACAGAAAACGGAAACTCATTAATATCCTTGTCCGGGAACTGCTCATGCCACTCCTCAAAGTTAGAATTTAAGAGTGTCATAAGATATACCTTCATGCAATATGGGTGGTAGCCATCTTTTCTGTAATAGTCCAGTGAAAGCTCAGGGTCTTTTCTCTTGGAGAGTTTACGCTTGCCGCCTGTCTCCTCGTCAAACTTCATCAAATGTGCTGTATGGGCGTACTCAGGCATTTTAAAGCCCAGCACATGGAACAGCTCGTAATGGATAGGCGCAGAGGCAAGCCACTCGCCGCCTCTGATAACCATTGTGGTGCGCATAAGATGGTCGTCTATAGCATGGGCAAAATGATATGTCGGAATACCGTCTTTCTTGAGCAGTACAATATCGTGAATATTTTCAGGAAGCTTAATTTCACCTTTGATTGCATCTGTAAATGTAATTTCTTTGTCAGGGCTTCCCTGAGAGCGTAGTCTTAAAACATAAGGCAGTCCTTTGTTAAGATTGTTCTCTATCTGCTCCATTGTAAGGGAACGGCAGGTTGCATATTCGCCATAGTAGCCTGTAAGAACCTTGTCATTTTCCTGCTTTTGTCTTACTGCCTCAAGTTCTTCCTCAGAACAGAAGCAAGGATATGCCAGACCTCTCTGAACAAGGCTTTTTGCATATGTGTGGTAAATATTTACTCTCTGTCTTTGGAAATATGGTCCGTAGGCGTTCTGCTCTGCAGAATCGTCAAAGCCCGCACCCTCGTCAAATTCAATATTAAAATATCTCAAAGCGTTGATAATGGTCTCAACAGCGCCGTCTACCTTACGTTTTTCATCTGTATCCTCGATTCTTAAGTAGAATACGCCGCCATTTTTATGAGCAATTCTCTCGTCGGCAAGAGCTGAGTACAGATTCCCAAGATGAATAAACCCTGTAGGGCTTGGAGCCATACGGGTAACCTGTGCCTTTGACGGCAGCTTTCTATATGGGAATTTTTCCTCATAATAATCCGGCGTATTTATAACCTCCGGAAAAAGTAAATCTGCTAACTTATTGTAATCCATATTTTCCTCCATATTTTAACTGTATTATACATTATATTATATCCTATTTCATTCCGGCAAAAAAATCAAGCAAATACTTGAATTTAGCATACGGGCAGTTTCCCGTAGGTTACATTTTCCATCCAGGTAGTGCCGTTCTTTCGCCTTATACAGAGAGTGCTTAATATGCAGCTATTATATTTGCCGCCTGTGGCGCTTATAACGTAGCGGATTGGTTCACAGTCAGTATGGTTTCCCTTAAAGTCTGCGCAAGTGCAGCCTGTGTAAATCATAGTGTGACCGGGAAAGCCCAGAATATCTCCCGGCTGGAGTTTTTTAAGAATATCCCTGCCGTCATAGGAATGTACTTCGCTTATAAGCATTTGTCCTGATACGTCTCTTGGCATGATTATTCCGAAGCAGCGGTGGACATCCATAACCAGTGATGAGCAGTCTCTTGAGTACAGGCTTCCGGCCCATCCATATACATTTCCCAAAGTCTTAAATGCCTGCCTTAATACATTGGCGCCAGTATAGTCAATATAACCCTGCATAACATCCTCTGATATGGGTATCCCTGTAGTTATATACTCAAGCCAGCCCTGTGAATTTCTTGAAGGGACCTTTACCATATAATTGTAATACATTCCGTAGTATTCGCCAGGTGCGGCTAATTCCAATACCACGCCCATATCAAGCCGCAGTCCCGAAAGTTTGGATATGTGCGGCAGAGTTATATAATCGCCTGTTACCACGATAAAATCGGAGTAATCGGAATTGTTACAGGTGCTGCAAATATTGCCTCCGCCGTAAATTCGTCTGTAGCCGGCAGACTGCGTCCACTCTTTTTTGGTGCAAAGCGCTATTGTTTCCGAGTTAATCCAGCCCTTGTAATATACACAGCATATTCTGTACCATGTACCCTTCTTTTCCAAAATCACAACAGGTTCCCCCACATATATTGCTGTCAGCGGCTCTGTTTCGCCGGTATCGCTCCAGAGCATGCTTCTTCTTACGCATATTCCATATACATACGGAAAATTGCCGGTTTTGTTTTCTATAAAGTCAGAAAAGCCGGCAAGGTCATATAATACATTTTTCCCTGCCAGCTTGTTCATATTGGTTTTGTTAAAGACTTTTATTTGTGACTGTGTCATTTTAAGCCTGTTGCTTGACGGACATAATCTAATCCAATATTCGGCTTCTGTCATAGCCGGACTTACACAATCTGTAAATTTTACCGCTTTTTTCATAACTGCCTCCTGCATATGTCTGATTTTCACACCCTAACAACATATGCAGTATGTATAGCAGCTATTCCTTCATATTTTTTTACTATTGTTTCGTATTTCGCATTTTATATTTCTTTATATTGTTTATTCCTCAACATTATTTTTTCTGATTTCAGCAACAAGCTGGCGTCTGTATGCACGACATCCATTTTCGTTCCAGTATTTTTTCTGCTCCAGTTTTATAACCTCAAAGGTAGTGTCGAGAATATCTGATTTATAGCTGGTCTGAGGTGCTTTTCCCGGATAGAAAACAGTGATTGAATCGCTGTATCTGTCCATATCAAGATTATATTCTTTTGCAAAATGCTTTGCCGTCTCGTCGTCGCCGATGTTAATTATATGGGCGTAATAGCCTACAAGATATGCAAAATAATTTATGTCAAATTTGTCAGTCCACTGCTCGTCGGCACCCATAAATACCACCACAGGGAATTGTCTCTGCCCGGCGGTTATAAGCTTTGAAAGCTCGTCAAAATTTGCCATCTCTATATGGCGCACGCTTTCACGCAGCTTTACAATGTCGCATATACCAATATTGTCCGCAATTTCGCCGTAAAAATTAGGTCTTGAAAATAGTACGTTTTCATTATCACGATAAGTATCCTTTGGCTCAGCATACTCATTGGTGACGGTAAATAACATTCCATTCTCATCCATTTTTATAACGGCGGTCGATATCCAAATTCTGCTGGCAACCTTTGAATCGATATGGGTGGTACATTCCCTGAAATACAGGTTATTTTCATCATATTCCACATCTACGGAGTATCCTGGCAGGCTTGAATTATATGGGGCTACGCTGTCAGGAATATCTGTAAAGGTCTCGCTGTACCTGGATTTAATCCATGCGTATATATATACGGCAGCCTTCTTAAAGGTGTCTTTGGGCGAAGACCCCGACATGTCAAGATATGTGTTAGCCTTAAATACCTTGTAGGTTCCAAACGCTTTAAAGGGTTCAAAACGCTTGCGTCTGTTAATGTTTTCCTTATCGTCGCCGCCGGAGCTTTCAATTTGAGCAATGGCATCCCTCAGTTTTTCATCGTTAGGTCCAAGCTGATTTACAATTTTTACAACATTATTGATTGTAAGGGCTGTACCGCGCTCGGAAGTGTTGTTCCATAACTGACGTATTACTTTGGTTCTGTCAAATTTAAAGAAAAGCTTTGCCAGCTCGGTGTTTTCATCAAATACCTCATTGATAAGAGGATGCATAGTCTCGCTGTCAAGTTTTAGCCTGTAGTGGCAGCGAATCATATCGCCCCATTTGTGAAATTTGTAATGCTGGTGTCCTAAATCTTCAAGAAGCTGGACAAAGGAATCATCACACAGCTCTAAGGTTGCCAGAATACTGTTCATTTTTCTTGCAAGAGCCTCGTTTCCAATGCCAAAGGCGGAACCCTTATAGCGCAAATCATGCTCTATCTCATGCCAGCCTTCAAAGGAATTAGTTCTTACCTGAACCTCAAAAGTATCGTCCATGTAATCGGCAAGAACAGGATTAACAATGGTCTTGCTGAGGTATCCCGGCAGTTTGAATATGCCGTTGACTTTCATTGCCTTAAATTCATACTCGTTATTTTCTGTAATCTCCCATTCTCCCGGCTCCACAAAAAGAGTATCAAGAAGGCTTCTGCATATGTCCACGTCGTCTGTAAAATACAGCATAATGCGGATTCCTATAAGGTCCTGCATTTTCTTGCTTTCATTTTCACCGCCCGGTCTTCGGTAATCCTTATAAATAAGTTTATCAACAATAGAATCCACAGCCTTTACCCTGTAAGCAACCCTATAGTAAAAGCCTGCTTTTTTTAATTTTTCTTCAATAATACTGAGCAAATCTACTCTTACCACATCAGGTACATGTATTTGTTCAACACATTCCCTGCAAAATAATTTGTTAATATTAGTCTCTTCCATATAAATCTCCATAATACAATCCATTTATGAATCTTCTTATTGTAATATTTTATCTATTAGCTTCGTTTTAAATTCATTTTCCATATCAGGATTTGGAAATACTGCCCTTGCAGAGTTGAGCAGCAGCTTAAGCAGCTCCCCGTCCGGCAGGTTAAAGGCATTTTTTATAAGATTAAGCTCATCTGCCAGAGTGGTTCCGGAAACCGTCATATTATCTGTATTGATAGTGACAGTTACGCCTTCATTGATAAGCTTCATAATGGGATATTCCCCGATATTGTCTGAAACTCTGGTGTTCAGATTGCTTGTAGGACACAGCTCCAGCGGAATTTGCCGTCTTGCAAGCTCTTTCATAAGGCTTTTATCCTCCACAGCCCTTATGCCATGCCCTATTCTTGAAGCGCCGAATTCCAACGCTTTCCATATGCTTTCAGAACCGTCAGCTTCGCCCGCATGTATTGTAAAAGGAAGTTTCAGTTCTTTCGCAAGCTCAAACAGCGTTTCATAGCCTGATGTTGGAAACAATTTTTCTGCTCCTGCCAAGTCTACAGCCACAACGCCTTTGCCGGCTTTCATCATATGGGAAGCCACATATAGGGTATCCTCGTTAAGACTGTTATCGGCGCCCCTCATACAACAAAGAATAATTCCGCAGTCCATATCAAAATCTGCTTTGGCGCGCTGCCGCCCTCCAAGTACCGCTTCAACAACCTCTTTCTGGTTGAGACCGTTTTTTATATGGAGCTGCGGCGCAAACCGTATCTCAGAATATATAAGCCCTTGATTTTTTTGCTCCTTTAAAAGCAGGTATATTCCTTCCTCCAAAGCCTCGCCTGTCTGCATAAGAGTAAGCGGAAAATCGAATTTTTCAAGATATTCGTTTAAATCCCGGCAGCCTTCGGATACCTGTAGCTTAGACATAAGAGCCGTATTATCTTTTGCTGTATCTGATATATCAATGTTTTGCATTGACGCCAGTTTCTTAACGGCGTCCGCCGACAGGGAACCGTCTAAATGTATATGCAAATCAATAAGTTTTCCTTTTAAATCCATAATTAACCCCTCTTTCCGACAATACATATAATAACTAACGCTATAACTGATAATATAATTATTTTACCATTTTACCATAATTAATGCAAGGAAATGAGGATGATATAATATAGGGCTGCAGGGCGCATATTTAATGCAGAAAAACGCATGCAAAAAGAGCTGCCATATAATTACAGCAGCTCTATAATTAAATATTAAATATTTAATTTTTATTAATAGTGTTTAGCCATGATACCCAATGCTTTTTTCTGAATTTCTATGGGTGCAGATACCCTGTGTAGCTTCCGGTATCCATAATTTCTTCAGCCCTTTTTACTTCCTCTGATGTAGGCGGGTTGACTTCGTCTAAAGTGTATTTCATACCCAGCTCTTTCCATTTGAATACACCAAGAGTATGGTAAGGAAGAATTTCAAACCGTTTTACTGTTTTTAAGGATTTTACAAATTCACCGAGCCTTTTTAAATCTTCCTCGTCAGTAGTAATGCCTGGAACAAGAACATGTCTTATCCATATATCCTTGCCGTTATCTGACAAATATTTTGCCATATCAAGAATATTGCTGTTATCGTATGCCGTAAGATTTTTATGCTTTTCGCTGTCAATATGTTTTATGTCAAGCATAAACAAATCTGTATATTTCATAAGCTCATTAAATTTACTGAAAAACGGTTCTTCTCTTGTAAAAGGGTTGCCGGAGGTATCGAGAGTTGTATGAACTCCTTTTTCCTTCGCCAGTTTGAAAAGTCTGGTAACATAATCTATTTGAAGGAGAGCTTCGCCGCCGCTTACAGTAATACCTCCGTTATTTCTCCAGTATGACTTGTATTTTATTGCCTTTGCAAGAGTTTCCTCCGGTGTTTCTTCATATGAAGTTTTATCATCCATAGCCCATGTGTCGGGATTGTGGCAATATCTGCAGCGCATATGGCAGCCTTGCAGAAATACAATATATCTTACGCCCGGGCCGTCCGCTGCGCCAAAGCTTTCAATGGAATGGATTCTTCCCTTTATCTGAGAATTGTCGGACTGCTGTAACATAGTGGTTCCCTCCCTTTTATATAGAACTTTTCATAAAGAAAAGCTGCCGCAAAATGTAAAATAAACAGTTCATTTATACATTTTGCAGCAGCCCAAATCTTACATATTGCTAATTAGAGCTTTGCCTTCTAATTACATTCTGTCATGGAATGTTCTTGAAATAACATCCATCTGCTGTTCCTTAGTAAGGTCGATAAACTTAACAGCATAACCTGATACACGAATTGTAAAGTTAGCATACTCCGGCTTTTCAGGATGCTCCATAGCATCGAGAAGAAGCTCCTTGCCAAATACGTTGACATTGAGGTGGTGCGCTCCCTGATCGAAATAACCGTCCATAATGTTGACAAGGTTATTCACTCTCTCCTCCTCATTGTGTCCTAAAGCGTCAGGGTTCATGGTCTGTGTATTAGAAATACCATCCAATGCCCACTCATATGGAAGCTTTGTAAGCGAGTTAAGAGAAGCCAAAAGACCGTTCTGCTCTGCGCCGTATGATGGATTAGCACCAGGTGCAAGAGGTGTGCCTGCCTTTCTTCCATCCGGCATAGTACCTGTGTATTTACCATAAACTACATTTGAAGTAATTGTAAGGATAGATGTTGTAGGCTCTGAATTTCTGTATGTGTGTCTCTTCTTAATCTTGCTTAAGAATGTTCCAAGAAGCCATACAGCAATATCGTCTGCTCTGTCATCATCATTACCATATCTTGGGAAGTCTCCCTCTGTCTCAAAATCAACTGCCAATCCGTTCTCATCACGAATAACCTTAACCTTAGCGTACTTGATAGCTGAAAGTGAGTCTACTACATGTGAGAAGCCTGCGATACCTGTAGCAAATGTACGCTTAACATTTGTATCAATAAGAGCCATCTCAGCAGCCTCATAGTAATATTTATCGTGCATATAGTGGATAAGATTTAATGTATTAACATAAAGGTTAGCTAACCAGCCCATCATATCCTCAAACTTATCAATAACCTCATCATAATCAAGATATTCAGAAGTAATTGGTCTGTACTTAGGACCTACCTGTACCTTTGATTTAACATCAACACCGCCGTTAATAGCGTAAAGCAAACACTTAGCAAGGTTTGCTCTTGCTCCGAAGAACTGCATTTCCTTACCTGTCTGAGTTGCAGATACACAGCAGCAGATTGAGTAATCATCGCCCCATGTTACCTTCATAACATCATCATTCTCATACTGGATTGAAGATGTTGTAACAGAAATCTTAGCAGCATACTTCTTGAAATTCTCAGGAAGTCTTGAAGAGTAAAGTACTGTAAGGTTTGGCTCCGGCGAAGGTCCCATATTAACCAGTGTGTGTAGGAATCTGTAGTCTGTCTTTGTAACCATTGAACGACCGTCGATGCCTGTACCACCAACCTCGAGAGTAGCCCATGTAGGGTCACCTGAGAACAACTCGTTGTATGACTGGATTCTTGCGAATTTTACCATTCTGAACTTCATAACCATATGGTCAATAAGCTCCTGAGCCTCAGACTCTGTTATAACACCAGCCTCCAAATCTCTCTGGAAATATATATCAAGGAATGTCGAAACACGTCCTACTGACATAGCTGCGCCATTCTGTGTCTTTATGGCTGCAAGATAACCGAAGTATAACCACTGGCAGGCTTCACTTGCGTTCTTAGCAGGCTTAGAGATATCAAAGCCATAAATTTCTGCCATAGCTTTCATTCCCTTTAATGCCTTAATCTGATCTGCGATTTCTTCCTTAAGACGGATAACATCATCTGTCATAGTGTTGATGCCGCAGTTCTCCTTATCTTTTTCCTTTTCAGCAATAAGTATATCAATACCATAAAGAGCAATTCTTCTGTAATCGCCCACGATACGTCCGCGTCCGTAAGTATCAGGCAGACCTGTGATGATATGGCTCTTACGAGCAGCTCTCATCTCAGGTGTGTAAGCGTCGAATACACCCTGATTGTGTGTCTTATGATAATCTGTAAAAATCTTGTGCAGTTCAGCGCTTGGCTCATAACCATAATTCTTGCATGACTCCTCGGCCATCTTGATACCGCCAAATGGCATAAATGCTCTCTTAAGAGGCTTATCTGTCTGAATACCAACAACCTTCTCAAGATCCTTCATAGATTCATCTATATATCCAGGACCATATGCTGTAAGGCCGGAAACAACCTCTGTCTCCATATCAAGCACGCCGCCCTTAGCTCTTTCTTCCTTCTGTAACTCCTGGAGCTTTCCCCAAAGCTTATTAGTAGCCTCTGTAGGACCAGCCAGGAAATCTTCGTTACCTTCGTATGGCGTATAGTTCTTCTGGATGAAATCTCTTACGTTAATTTCTTCCTTCCAAAGTCTACCATTAAAGCCATTCCAGTTTTCACTTGCAAACATTGTAGAATCCTCCTTAATTATTTTTCTGTCTGTGTTTTTTGTATCTTATTTTGTACATTGCATACAAAATACTTTAATAAAAAAATATCAGCACATTGACAAATATGTAACAATTACTGACAATGCATATGTTATCATTTTGTCAATGTAAAATCAATAAGATTTTTTGATATTTTTCGTATTATTGAAATAAATACAATCTGCAAGAATTTATTGGAAAATTTTTATATATTCCTGCAAGGTTATTATGCCCTTAATATATGTCGTTATTCACTTGTTTTAAGCGTATATTTATTATATAATTAATGAAATAGTAATTATCGTATTTAGCAGTATATTTTTTGCGGGCAATAAGCTAATAATGTGCAAATAAATATTCTGTAAATAAAATATAAGAGATATATGACAATACATTTTATCTTAAAAATGGAGCAAAAATGAAATTTATTATTGAGGGACTATCAAAAAGTTATGACAAAAAAAAGGTGCTTGATAATATCAGCTTTGAATTTGAGCCGGGAAAAATATATGCGCTTCTTGGCTGTAACGGCGCCGGCAAAACAACGCTGTTTAACTGCATCAACAGTGACATACGCAGGGACAGCGGCGCATTTTATATTGAGGACGAAACCGGCGCAAGAAGGGAGCCGCAGCCTGATGATATAGGATATGTGGTATCCACTCCCACTGTGCCGGAATTTCTTACAGGACGTGAATTTTTAAAATTTTTTATGGACATTAATTCATATCGTATCCCAAATCCTGAACCGCTTGACGTTTATTTTGAATCAGTCAGTTTAGGGCCAAAGGACAGAGACCTACTGCTTAAGGATTATTCGCATGGTATGAAAAATAAAATGCAAATGCTTATCAATACTATCTGTCCGCCAACAGTACTGCTGTTAGACGAGCCGCTTACCTCCCTTGACGTGATTGTGTCCGAGGAAATTAAAAAAATGATTAAAAATATGAGCGGCGACCATGTAATTATATTTTCTACCCACATTCTTGAGCTTGCCCTTGATCTGTGCGATGAAATTGTAATATTGAGCAGAGGCAGTTTGGAGACTATTGATAAAAATAATCTTGATAATGCCGATTTTAAGCATAAGATTATTGAAACATTAAAAGAGGGAATGGATAACTCTAATAAGGATTTGGGGGTATAATTTATGTGGAAGACATTTAAAATCTCACGCTCCATTAAAAATACATACACCACCAACGCCATAATTCACTCTATAAAGTCAATACCCGTAATTGGGAAACTGCTTCCGGTGGAGCTTTACAGCATCGGAGTTTTAAAGACATTTGCAGGAGTTCTCGCTGCCATATGGGACATTTTTAAAGTATTTTTTGGAAAATTTTTAGGTACCTTTTTAGTGTTTCTTGTGCCTGTTATTATATCCGCAGAACAGCCTGAATTAATGGGCAGCGCATTTATGCATGTATTTTTGTTTTGGACGCTGATTGGCACATATATAAATCCTGCTATGTTTAATACGGACATTAATGATTATTATGCCGTAATCCAGCTTAATATAGACGCAAGAAAATACATTTTTTCAAACTATATGTATGACATGGTCCGCATTATTGTGGGATATGTTCCTTTTACAATATTATTTGGCACTGTATTTTGCAATTTGCCGTTAGGCGTAACTGTCACTATGCCGTTTTTCGTAGTGCTGGCAAAGACTGTTATGTGCCAGATTTATGTAAAGCTCTATGATATTACGGGCAAATTCCCTACAGGCTCCATTTCAGGATGGGTTACTGCGCCTCTTACCATAGCGCTTTTTGCCATAGCGTATATTCTGCCTTTTACAGATGTAAGCCTTATATCAGAAAACGGATATTATATGGTTCTTACGGCCGCTGCAGTAATGGGAGCCATAGCTTTGGCAATGCTGCTTAGATATAAACATTTCAGGGCGTTTTACCGTCAGTTTTTAAATGACACCTCGTCTGTGATTAAGAACACCAAAACTAACGCAACAAATGTAACCGCTGATACCAACAGAAAATATATCGGTCACAACCTTGACATTGTAAGCAATAAAAATGGCTTTGAGTATTTGAATGATTTATTTATAAAAAGACATTTTAAGCTTCTTATGCAGCCAGTGCTTATAATATCCCTCTCTGCCGCGGCTATATTTGCAGGAATGGTTATATTGTCAACATTTGATGCGAATCTTCGCTCTGATATGAATCAGGCAGTACTTGTAATAATGTCAGTCTCTCTTTTTATTATGTATAGCATAAGCAGGGGACAGGCGTTTACACAGGCTCTTTTTATCAACTGCGACCACTGCCTTTTGACATTTCCATTTTATAAGGAACCAAAGTCAATATTGAAGCTGTTTTCCATAAGGCTTAAATCCTTAATCAAAATAAACATTATACCTGCTATTGTTATATCCATAGGCATGCTGGCTGTCATAGCGTTTACAGGAGGCACCGGATATCCAATATATTATGTGCTTATTCCATTTACTATTATAATGATGAGCATATTCTTCTCAGTACACTCTATGACTTTATATTATTTATTGCAGCCTTATACTGCCAGCACTCAGACAAAATGTGCCGCATATTCTTTTATAAATGTAGCTACCTATGCGGTGTGCTATATGTTTATGCAGCTTCAGTTAAATCCGCTGCCAATGTCTATAGTCGTATCTGTATTCTGCGTCATATACTGCATTGCAGCCTGCGTTCTGGTATATAAATATGCGGCTAAGACATTTAAAATAAGGGCTTAAATATAGCTATGATATTAATTTATTATCCTCTATTGAGATAATTTTACCACATTATTTGGCCTTTTATATTTATCATTTCCCCCACTTCCGCTTAAGCTTCATCCGCACAGCCACAAAGCATACCAGATGTGCAAAAAATGTCAGCAGCCATGACACTGGGTATGTTATGTAAACCATCTCGATGGTGTGAAAAGGCTCTAACTGAAAAATAGTTGCAAGCCATATAAGTCTTAGACCGCACGCACCTATAAGCGACACTATCATAGGCATAACCGCATAGCCTAAACCTCGAAGCGAGCCTACCATTACATCCATAAGCCCGCACAATGCATAGGTTGAACATATTACGCTTAATCTTATTATTCCTGCGTCTATAACCTCTGCACTGCCGGAGTAAAGCCTCAGAAGCGGTCTTCCAAGCAGCACCGCCGCATTGCCCAGCACAACTCCAGTTACAAATACACAGCCAAGAGCAGTTGTCAGAATTTTATTTACACGCTCATATTTTCCGGCTCCCACATTTTGACTTGTAAATGAGATAGCTCCCTGGTAAAAGGCGTTCATTGCCACATATACAAAGCCCTCAATGTTGCTTGCGGCTGAATTTCCCGCAACGGTTATTTCGCCAAATGAATTGACTGAGGACTGGATAACAACATTTGAAAGAGAGAATAATATTCCCTGAAAACCAGCCGGAAGTCCAATTTGGAGTATTTTTAGGAATTTGTCCCTAGTTATTCTAAGCTGTCTTATGTCAAGACGTATATTTCCCTGCCACCTCATAAGGCACTGCATAATAAGCACAGCCGATATGCATTGAGATACGACTGTAGCGATAGCTACTCCGGCTACTCCAATTCCCGCTACAATTACAAAAAACAGATTTAACATAACATTTACTATGCCCGCCACAACCAAATAGTACAGCGGTCTTTTGGTGTCGCCCACTGCACGCAGTATGGCTGCGCCAAAGTTATATATCATATTTGCCGTCATTCCGAGAAAATATATTCGCAGATATATTACGGCCAGAGGCAGTACATTTTCCGGAGTCTGCATCCACCTAAGAATAATAGGCGCACCTATAACCCCTGCAACAGTGAGCAAAAGTCCGCTTATTATACTCACCGACATGGCAGTATGCACTGTTAATTTTAAATCTCTATCTTGATTGGCTCCATAATATCTTGCAACAAGAACATTGGCGCCCACTGACAAACCTATAAAAAGATTTGTTAAAAGATTAATCAGTGACGAGGTTGAACCCACCGCCGCCAGTGAATTATCACCTGCAAACTGTCCCACGATGACTATATCTGCAGCATTAAAAAGCAGCTGTAAAATACTTGAAAACATTAGTGGTATAGAAAACACTAACATTTTCTTAAGTATTGAACCGCTGCACATATCCATTTCATACTTTTTATTTAATTTATCTGATGACATTCCAAAACCTTCTTTATTCTAATATTATTGCATTAAGACAACAATGAAAAAGCATAGCAGTCTTTTCATTTCGTCATTATACTACTTATGAAGGCAGAATTACAATGAAAAATCAATTATTTGGCTGGTTTATTTGACTGATTACCCAACATATTATTTAATTTGTCTTTAATATATCCACTCTTGTTATAACACCGTCGTGAACACTTGCAATACAGAGTGAAAAATTGTCAAAATCAACACACGTTCCGATATTCTTTTCCTTATCCTCCTCTGCCAAATGCTTTTCAATGACATCACGCAAGGTCTTGCCTTCGTTTGAAGGAATATGTATTTTTGCTAAGGCATTAGCCATTTTTACGCTCTGTCCGGCACGCAGGGTAATCCTTGTAACGTCATCATGCGAAATAAACAGATATTTTCTTGTGGCAAATAAAATAGCTATGCAAATCACCCCTATAAGCGTGTCCATAGTTGATGCGTGGTCCACTATCATTTGTCTTGCTATGGCAAACATAAGCACTTCTACCACAGTCCCCGGCGTGTGCTTGCATAACATCTTAATAAGCTCTACACCAATGGCAAGATTCATGGCATTTTCTATAACAAAAGAGAATACGTCCTCGCCTTCCGCCGAAAATGTCATATTCATAGCGTCCACCAGCAGCCTTGCCGAAAGAATAATTAAAACCAGTGTAAGTATAAATGATATAATCATTTCAATATAAAATGAGAATGAATATATCTTTGACTGAAGATAATTTTTCATTAAAATCAAACCTTTCTATTCTTCTTATTCTCCGCTTCAGCGCACAGCCGCATAGCAAAAAAAATATATATTATAATGTTACACTACCTATACAGTGTATGTCAATGTACAAGTTATTCCAGCTATATAAATCAATATTTCAGTTTTATTATTCAAATCCCTCCGCCAATTCTCTTATAACCTCTTCAACCGTTGAAATTCTATCAATTTTATAAGCATTAGCACCGCAGAAAATAAGACCGTTATCAATATCGCCCCTGACTGCGTCTGTAAGCGCTTTAGTAATGCAGTATGGCACCTCTGCAGGATTGCATTTTTCAAGGCAGAGGTAACATTTTTTTACAGGTACCTTCCCCTGGCTTACTCTTTTAATAAAAGCATTATTTATGGCCCTTCCCGGCATACCTACAGGACTTTCTACTATTACAATATCTTCTTCTTTGGCACTAATATACGCTTCCTTGTAAGCGTCGTCAGCATCACATTCCTTTGTAGCCACAAAACGGCTTGCCACCTGAACGCCGTCAGCGCCAAGCTCCATAATGTGCCTCACGTCGCTGCTGTCATAAATACCGCCTCCCGCAACTACAGGAATATAATGACCATATTTTTCCTCATAATACTTTTTTACTTCTATTACATCCATTACAATTTTGTCAAAATCAATGGCCTCTGTGTCTTCAAGTGCATCGGGCTTATAGCCTAAATGCCCTCCTGCCTTTGGTCCTTCCACCACCAGCATATCTGCAGTTGTTCCGTATTTTGTATCCCAGCGCTTTAATATAAGCTCCGCCGCACGACCTGATGACACGATAGGCGCAATATATGTAGTGTGACTGCCTGCATTTTTTACAAGCCCGGGCAAATCCAACGGAAGTCCGGCTCCGCACACCACCAAATCCGCTCCTGCCTGCACTGCCGCCTTTACATGCTCACAGTAATGCTTTAGCGCCACCATTACATTGACGCCCACAAGTCCGTTTCCGCCAGCGATTTCTTTCGCTTTTTCAATGTGTTCTTTAATAGCATTTATATTGCAGCCCTGCTGGTCCTTTTCAAAATTTTCCTCATCATAGCCTATCTGGGCTGTTGATATTATTCCAATTCCGCCCTGCTTTGCCACTGCTCCGGCAAGACTAGAGCGGCTTACGCCTACGCCCATTCCACCCTGCACTATAGCTGTGCTTACTGTTTTGCCGCCTATTGTTAAAGCTTTCATAGTCCTCTTTTCCGCGCCGTTTTATGTCATATATTAATATTACACTGCGGGCAATTATTTTGATTATCAAACTATTATATCTTAAAACAATATTGTCATTATGTCAAGCTCTTAATGTTTTAATTTATGTGTTATGCGGTTTGAAATACCATATTGGTCGCTTTAACTATTTTACGCAAAGATATAGCGATTATTATACTATTCCAAAGACCAGCAGTTCCATTTTATTGACACGCCGTCTGATGTGGCGATAATTGTTCCCTGCTGGTCCGTTCTGAATATTTTTATCCCTCTATATTTTAACTCATTTAATACAGAACTGTGAGGATGTCCGTAGCTGTTATTGCTGCCGCAGCTTATAACTGCATACGAAGGATTTGCTGCATTAAGAAATATTTCTGAAGAAGAACTTGCGCTTCCGTGATGTCCGACTTTATATACGTCGCAGTCTATATTAATACTGCCTGCCGCCATATCCTTTTCTGCTGTGCTTTCTGCGTCACCTGTAAAAAGAAATGTATTTTCACCATGTCTTAAAAGTATTCCTACAGAGGAATTATTGGCATCCTCATACTCTTTTGCCGGAGATATAATGGTAAAGGATGCTTCTCCAAGCGAGTATTCATTTCCAACTTGAGGCAACGTGACCTTGTATGATTTACTGTCCATAGCCGCAATTAAATCTCTGTAACTGTTGCTGTCCTTATCAATATCCGGCATTATAATGGTATCGCAGTCGTATTTATATACGATTACATCAAGTCCGCCTATATGGTCGCTGTCAGGGTGGGTGGCTATTACATAGTCCAGCTTTGTTATTCCCTGTTTTTTCAAATATAACTGAACCTGTGTACCTTTATAATTATTGCCTCCATCAATAAGCATGGCTTCACTGCCGCATTTTATTAAAGTACAGTCGCCCTGTCCCACATCTATGTAATGCACCTCCATAATACCGTTTACAGAGACGTTAGTCTCTGGTTGAAGCTGCGGTATTTCGCCTGCAAAATGCCATAAATAGCCTAAAGCCGCCATTATTACTATAAGCAGCAGCATTATTTTATCTATTCTGTTTTTTCTTCGTTTTTTATTTTTTCTTTTCACTCTACCCTTATTATCTATATTACTCATATTACTTCTATTGCTTATGCTCCAATTCCAATGTAATAATATTGTCTTTTCCTTTTTTCATATGTATAATAATACAGATTGATGTCATTTAAAACAATATGAGGTTTATAATTATGACCAAAAAAAATTTTTCAGATAAAATATCGCTTTTGTATATAATATGTGGAGCAGCACTGTGGGGGTTTTTGGGGATTTTTGTGCGCAGCATAAATAATACAGGCTTTTCCTCATTTGATATATGCTTTTTCAGAAGCTTTGGAACAGCCGTGTTTCTTTTCATATTTCTTCTGACATTCAATAAAAATGCTTTAAAAATACGTTTAAAAGATATCTGGTGCTTTATCGGCTCCGGGCTGATAAGCATTGTGTTTTTTAACTACTGCTATTTTACTACTATAACGAAAACTTCTCTATCCATTGCGGCAGTGCTTTTATACACTTCACCTGCATTTGTGATAGTATTGTCGGCTGTGATTTTTAAGGAACGAATCACAGTAAACCGATTTATTGCTGTAACTCTCGCCATTGCTGGATGTGTATGCGTATCGGGAATATTTGGCGAAAACTCAGGTAACCTGTCTGTTCCTACATTTCTTGCGGGTATCGGTGCAGGTCTTGGCTATGCGCTTTACAGTATATTCAGCCGCATTGCGCTCAATAAAGGCTATTCAACCATGACAATTACATTTTATACATTTCTTATTGCCTCTGTCGGAACAATTCCATTTTTAAGCACCTTCAACCTGCCTGGACAGATTGCAAAGCACCCCGGCTGTATAGCGCCAATACTTGGAATTATACTTGTATCTACAGTTCTTCCATATATGCTTTACACTACAGGACTTAAAAATACAACAAACACCACCGCCTCTATACTTGCCTGCATAGAGCCCATGATAGCTACTATACTCGGTGTTCTTTTGTTTAACGAAGCTATGACATTACCTAATTTTATAGGGATTGTACTTATTCTTGGAGCCTCGATACTCATTGCGCTTTAAACAGTTTTTTCGCCATGTTGCTTGCGATCCTTTTCTCTATTATAAATGTACATCCATACAGCCATAGAGCAAATAACTACATATCCAAACACGCTGAGTATATCCGGCAATTCTCCCAGAACTACAAAGCCCAGCAGGGCAGAGAAAATAATCTGCGAATAATCGTAAACCGATATTTCCTTTGCCGGAGCATACATATACGCTCTTGTTATAGAAAATTGTCCGCCCGTAGCACTCACTCCTGCCAATATAAGCATCATGGTCTGGTAAAATGTCATAGGACGAAAATCCACCAGCATAAACGGCAGGCATACAATGCACGAAAATGCCGAGAAAAACAGTACAATTACATTTCCCTTAACTCCTCTTTTTCCAAGAATTCTTACCATAGTGTAGGCTATTCCTGCCCCCAGCCCTCCTATTGCTCCTATAAACGCCGGAACATTAGCAATATTTCCTGTAGGCTTAATTATAAAAAGCGCCCCGATAAATGCTGCAACAACAGCAACAACCTGCACAATAGTGCATTTTTCCTTTAATATTATATATGAAAATATAATTGCAAAGAACGGCGACAGCTTGTTAAGCATGGACGCATCCGACAATACAAGGTGGTCTATGGCATAAAAATTGCAAATAAGACCTACTGTTCCAAAGCCTGCTCTGGCAAAAAGAAACTTCCAGTCCTCTTTTTTTACACTCATACTTTCGTGATTTTTTATAAATATAAAAGACACCACCAGCAACGCCACAAAATTTCTGAAAAAGCTCTTCTGCATTGACGGCACGTCACCTGATAGCCTAACAAACAATCCCATTAACGCAAAGCAGAATGCTGCGGATATTATGCAGATTATACCTTTTGTTCTTGAATTCATTGGTCTACCTCATTTCATCAATATTACGGAGCGAAAAAATCAAAATGTTTTATATGAAAACCCAACAGACAGTACTGTTATAACGCTGTCTGCCGGGTATGTTTGATTTTAATTATTAGAGACTATTCCGCCTGCTAAAAGCAATGCTATCAGCCTATTATTCTACAAAATACACGTAATTTTCTTTTCTTGGAGCTGCCTTGGGCTCTGCACCCTCCTCATAATCAGCATACCCAAGCACACAGTGTCCGATACCCTCATAATCCCCTTCAATTCCAATGGATTTAAGCCATTCCTTCCATTCAGTCATTCCAAATTCTTCCTTTGCCCGATGTATCCAGCAGCTTCCAACGCCATAGGAATGTGCCGCCAACATAAGATTGCCCATAACAAGACTCCCATCATATACATATGTCGGTTTGCTTTTGTCTGCCAAAACCACCAGCACCACCGGTGCTCCATAGAATGGGTCAAAATCTGCAGGTTTACCCATTATTGCTCCGTTAGCCCTTGAAAGTTTGTCACGAATTTCTTTATTTGTCACCGCAATAATGATTGGTGCCTGAGCTCCTCTTCCTGTAGCAGCATAGGTTCCCGCCTCAACAATTTTTTCTATTATATACTTTGGCACCATATCCGGCTTGTACTTTTTAATACTTCGCCTTGTTATTATGCTGTCCATTACCTGATTATCATTTTTAATCTCGCTCATATTATAAATGCTCCTTTCACAAATTTCCGGCATTATAGTCTCTTTTATTAATAAATGTGCTATTTGCCGCATCAAGTTCATATTTAACCTTATCCGCTCTTGACTGTCTGCCTTCGGCTTCCAACAACGCCCTACTTCACATCTGCCACCTTATAATCCTGAGCCTCAACTGCCGCTTTCAAAACATCATCTGAAATGTCGCCGTTAAGCTTAATAACTGCTGTTCCTGCCTCGTGGCTTACTACAGCCTCGTCCACCTGCTCTAAGGCTTCCAGGCACTTTTTAACTCTCGCCTCACAGTGTCCGCACATCATACCTTCAATTACCATTGTCTTTTCCATCGCATTTGTCTCCTTGTTTGTTGTAATCTTCTTATAGTCTGCATCAGACTGTCTTTCTTTCGCCTGACTATCTGTACTATCTGTTGTTACCTCCATTGCCATTACTTCATCATTGACCATACCAGATTCCATTATATCATTTTGTATTATCTCTGTATGCATCACGCACTTATTTTTATTTCTTTTTCTGTCCTTAGACGTGTCATATATATTTACAAAATTCAGCCTTAAAGCATTTGTCACCACGCAGAAGCTTGAAAGGCTCATTGCCGCCGCACCGTACATAGGATTTAGCTGCCATCCGAATACAGGTATCCATACCCCTGCCGCAAGAGGTATTCCTACCACGTTATAAAAAAATGCCCAAAATAAATTTTCATATATATTCTTAAGAGTTGCCCTGCTAAGTCTTATGGCTGCCGGAACATCCCTTAATCTGCTCTTCATAAGCACCACGTCAGCCGCGTCAATGGCTATATCCGTACCTGCGCCTATGGCTATTCCTACGTCTGCCCTGGTCAATGCCGGAGCATCGTTAATTCCGTCGCCAACCATGACAACCTTGCCCTTTTTCTGAAGCTGGCGTATTACATTTTCTTTGCCGTCAGGCAGTACGTCTGCTACAACATCATCTACTCCTGCCAGACGTCCTATTGCCTTTGCGGTTCTTTCATTATCTCCGGTGAGCATTACCACATGAAGCCCCATATTTTTAAGCTGTTTTACAGCTTCAGCTCCGTCCTCCTTTATAGTATCCGCAACAGCGATAACTCCTGCCAGAACTCCGTCCTTTGCAAATAATAACGGAGTTTTGCCCTCCTCTGACAATTCCAGAGCCTTAGCCTTTATCTGCGGCGGAATCTCTGTGTTTTTTTCCATATATTTAAGGCTGCCGCCTAAAAGTTTTGCCCCCTTGTAAATACATAACAGTCCGTTTCCCGGAAGCGCCTTAAAATCTTCAATATCATTATCTGATATATTTATATCTTCTAAGCCTGCGGTGTATTCCTGCACCGCCTTTGCTAACGGATGTTCGCTGCGTTTCTCCAGTGCCGCCGCAATCTCCAAAAGCTCCGGTTTTATCTCCACTACATCCGTAACCTTTGGCTCGCCGTTGGTTATGGTGCCTGTTTTATCCAGCGCCACTATCTGCATTTTTCCCGTATATTCAAGAGACTGCGCCGTCTTAAACATAGTTCCGTTCTTTGCGCCGACGCCGCTGCCCACCATTATTGCCACAGGCGTTGCCAGTCCCAGCGCGCATGGACAACTTATTACAAGTACTGAAATTCCTCTCGCCAACGCAAACCCAACGCTCTGACCTGAAAGGAGCCATATTGCTATTGTTACTAAGGCTATAGCAATAACTGCCGGAACAAATATTCCCGAAACCTTGTCCGCCACCTTCGCTATAGGCGCCTTTGTGGCCGCAGCGTTACTTACCATCTGTATAATCTGTGAAAGCGTGGTATCATTTCCAACCCTAGTGGCTTCGCATTTTAAAAATCCTGACTGATTTAGAGTTGCCGCCGATACCAAAGCCCCCTGCTCTTTATCCACAGGAATACTTTCTCCCGTAAGCGCCGATTCATCGACTGCGCTGCTTCCCTCAAGTACTATACCGTCAACAGGTACGTTTTCACCAGGTTTTACAACAAATGTATCGCCTTTTTTTACCTGATTTATATGAACCTTTACTTCCTCTCCGTCCCTTATTATCGTAGCCGTTTTAGGAGCCAGCTTCATAAGCCCTTTTAACGCGTCTGTGGTTCTTCCCTTTGACTTTGCCTCTAACATTTTTCCCACTGTTATAAGCGTAAGAATCATTGCTGCCGACTCAAAATAGAACTCATGCATATATGACATCACCCCTGACATATCGCCCTTAACCTGAGCGTCTGTCATGGCAAACAGCGCATATGTGCTATATACAAATGCCGCACCGGAGCCAAGCGCCACCAGCGTATCCATATTTGGCGCACCATGTATAAGCCCTTTAAAGCCACTTATAAAAAATTTCTGATTTATTACCATAACCACTATAGTAAGCAGCATTTGCAATAGGCCCATAGCAATGTGGTTATGCTCCAAAAATGCAGGTACAGGCCAGCCCCACATCATATTTCCCATAGAAAAATACATAAGCACCACAAGAAATATCACCGATACCACCAGTCTTTTCATAAGTACCGGCGTTTCGTGGTCACTTAAAGTCTCCTCGTCCTCCATAGCCCATATATCGCTATCTGCTCCGGCTGTATCCGACATGGCGCTGTCTGCAGCCCCTCCAAATGCTCCGCTTCCATTTCCTGCGCCGGAACCACCCTTAAGAGAAGCCCCATAGCCCGCCGCTTCCACAGCCCTGATAACGCTGTCCGGACTGGCTTCCCCCTCAACTCCCATAGAGTTAGTCAGCAGGCTTACAGAGCATGAAGTAACGCCCTCCACCTTTGAAACCGCTTTCTCTACTCTGGCGCTGCAGGCGGCACAGCTCATACCTGTTACTTTATATTGTTTCAAAATATTTCACCTCGCTATTTCATTAATTTCTGCAATGTAACAACCAGCTCGTCGATTGTCTCATCATTCCCCTGCCGAATATCATGTGCTACACAGGTTTTAATATGATTAGCAAGAAGTACCTTGTTAAAGCTGTTTAATGCTGCATTAATGGCTGAAATCTGTGTAAGGATATCCACACAGTATGCGTCCTTTTCCACCATGGTCTTAACGCCGCGAACCTGCCCCTCAATCCGGCTTAAACGGTTTAACAGGTCTTTATATTCTTTTTCAGAACGCTGCTTGGTTTTCTCCCTGCAGTGACAACACTTGTCGTCTTTATTATCCATAGTATCCCTCCTTTTCTTCTCCGTATTTTCATTATACCCCCATAGGGTATTTTGTCAACACACTTCATAATATTTTCCGATAGTTTTTCTTATATATATTTTTTCTCACATCATTTTTTCATATATAAAGACAAACAAAACAAAAAAAGACCGGATTTCCGGTCCTTCTAAATCTTATTAGTTCTATATTATTATTCAAAACAAAACAGGCATTTCCAATGCCAAAAGCAGCACTCCCGAAACTAAAACAGCACCTCTACATCAGCCTGTCATCATAGACCGCCCGCTGTCCTCCTATAAATCTAGGTCTTGTTCTCGCGCATACAACGTGAGCCTTTCCAATGCTGTTAATACTAAGGCGCAACGGCACCGCCACGTCCTCAAGGTGCATTCCTATAAGCGTGTCGCCTATATCAATACCTGCCTGAGCCTTGATATGCTCCACTGCCGCCGCATTTTCAAAGCTGTTATATGCCACTGTTGAAAATGAACCTCCCGCCTTCGGCTGCGGTACTACATTAACAGCGATAAGCCTGTCTCTTTTTTGCAGCTCTTTTTCGATTATAATCGCTCTGTTTAAATGTTCGCAGCACTGTGCCGCAAGAAATATGCCTCTTTTTTTTACAACTCCATATATACCCTCAAATGCCGCTTTAGCCCCGTCAAGACTTGATGCGGTTCCTATTTTATCTCCCATTATCTCGCTGGAGGAACAGCCTACAACCAGTATATCTCCATCTTCAAGTCCGGCCGACTCGCATAATTCTTCCGTCAGCTTTTCTGCGCTTGCTTTAATATTTTCTATATACTCATTATCCATATTAGCCATTATCTTCTTCTCCGCCGTCTTCTTTTTTTATTGTTATTGATATATACCAAAACGCATGCTGCTGCTATTATTATCACCGCCACTACACATATAATTATCAGCCAAATATTACTTTTTGAATATTTTGGATTGCCCCCGTCTACAGTATTGCCGTCCGAATTTTGTTCCGCTGTACTTGAAATGTTCTCCGTATTTTCATAAGACTGCGTCTCTTCTTTTGTGTCAGGCTCGTTACTTGTCTGCTGAGGAGACGTTTCTTCGCTCACGCCTATATTACTGCCGACTCCTGAATAAACTCCAGGCATCATAAATATATCCCTGTTGGTACCCACCAGCGCTCTCGTTGCATAGGATGTGGTTACCTGTCCCTTTGTAGCAAAATAATAAAACTTCAATGTAGCATTAAATCCGTTGTATGAAATCTGACGGCATACAGGCGTCATAGTATGACCGCCTCCTTCATCATAAGTGGTTCCAAGATACAACTCTCCCTCAGTCCAGCCATCATTTATCTGGACTGCTGAACCGTCTGAATATATAGCTTTTACAATGGTAAGGTTCTTGTCATAGGCATAAGCCTCAGCCTGCGATGTATATGCCTTCTGAATAAGTCCCGCTGACAGTCCAACCATCTTTACCTCAGGTACGGTTACACTGACAGTTTTATTTATGCCGTTTTTGCTTACAGTAATCTCTGCTGTTCCCGGTTTAGCTGCTGTAATAAGACCGTCGCTTCTTACCTTTACCACTGACTCGTCAGAAGATTTGAATGCAGCGCCCTCTGAGTCCATAATATATGCGCTGTATGTTCTTGTGAGAGTTATACTGCTTCCCGGCTTTACGCCTCTTTTTGTAAGTCCAAGTGTCTTTGCTATACCTGTGGCATCCGCAGCACCAAGCCTGTACTGATTTTCCAGTTCATGTACAAATGCTGCATCTGACGGATTGCTTATATAGCAATGTTCTATAATCAAGCTCGGTATTCCTAATCTTGAAGCCTCTCCTATAAATGTATAATAGTCCGACGTACTGCTGTAGGAGCTTTGTCTGGCTGCATATCCTCCGCTGTACAGATTAATTCCCAGCTTATTTACCTCCGAAGCTATGGCAAGCCCCAGTTGTTTTGACGCTTCCTTATACTCGGAAATAACAGTTCCATAACAAACTATTCCATTGGGCGAGCTGCTTGTTGAAGAATTATTGTGAATACTTATAAGATAGTCTGCGCCCATTTCCCTTCCAACTCCGGCACGCCCCACATTAGACTGAAATTCTGCCGAGCCTCTTGTAAGATATACTTTAACTTCTGAATATGTCTGAAGCTCTGCCTTAAGGGCAACGGCAATATTCCAGTTGAGATCTTTCTCATTGTCATTCGTTATGGCTGATATGGCTCCCACATCACTTCCGCCATGTCCCGGATCTATAACTATTACATAGTCGCCGTCCTTATCCTTCGCATATACCTTGTCCTCCATGTACTGCCATACTGTCACTGCACATAAAACCGCTAAAAGTACTACAAAAACTTTTGTAAATCTAAACTTCATCTGTCAAACTTCCTTCCTAAAGCAATTCTTAGCAATTTGAGCGTAATCTATGCATAACCTCAGCTTTGCGAAGTAATTCTAATGTATTTACACATATCTATTGTTTATTTAGTTCATTGATTGTATAATTAAGCTGATTGAGTGCCGCAGATATGCCAACGCTCGATTCCGCCATACCGTTGGCGAGTTTCTGAACCTCCAGTGCAACTACAGAGAAGCCTTTTCCTGCCTCTCCTGCTCTTGCCGCCTCAATGGAAGCATTGAGAGCAAGAATCTTTTGCTTTTTACCAAATGCCTCTATACTCTTTGTTCTGTCGTTAGCTACAGCAATCTGTTCTACAGCCTTCTGTATTCCGCTGTTAAGGCGCTCCAATATCTCTTTGTTCTTGCTTTCCTCGTAGCTTGAACGCACAAACATATTAATAACGTCTCCCAGCAGATTAGCTGATGCCTCAATCTGATCCCTTGTCTTTACATTAACCTTGTGAAGCGCCTCAATATACTTATCCTCGTTAATGCCAAGCTCTCTTGCTGTTTTTCTGAACTTATCGTCGTCAGGATTTTCAGGAAGAACCTGTCCGCCTATAACGCTTCCCAGCATCGTGCCGTCTGTAAGAGTAATAGGAATAGCAAAGTCCACAAGTCCTGCATGGCACTCATATACGCCTTTTCCGTCCCTGTCACACTTCTCGCATCTCTTTTTTCCTTCAGCACATCCTCTTGTGAGACTAATACAAAAATCCGTAAAATTGTAGCAGCCTGATATGTACTTTCCGTCCGCCCCGACTGCAACTGTAGCAAGCCCTGTACTTCTTGCCCAGTTGTCCATAATACTCTCAAACTTTCCCATATCACAAAAATCCTGAATTTTTAACATATCCATTACTCCCTTTCCTTGTGTAACCTTAGCTTTGGCGGCATACCTCTGTATGCACATGCCATCAACTACACGACCGTTAATATATTATTGAATATATCACATTTTAGCCATTTTCGCAACTAGTATTATTGTCCTTTGAGCGCCTCCCTATCTTCCAGCAGCTTACACAACTTATTTCTAAAAGCTTTTATATTGATAGGCTTCGTAATATATTCGTCCATACCCGCCTCTTTTGCCATTATGATTTCCTTTTCAAATGCACTGGCTGTCATTGCCACTATTGGAATACTTTTAGCGTCAGAACGCTCCATGCTCCTTATAAGCCTTGTGGCATCATAACCGTCTAACAACGGCATATGTATATCCATAAGAATAACGTCATAAAAGCCTTTTGACGAAGCTTCAAACATTTTTACCGCCTCTCTTCCATCTGTTGCAATATCTGAACTTATGCCTTCCATCTTTAAAATTTCTGTCAGAAGCTTCGCATTAATACTATAATCCTCCGCCACAAGAGCTTTTTTCCCTGCTACCCCAAAAGAATTACAAGCCTCGCAGCATGTCTGCGAAGCACGTTTACTGACCGTGTGTACCTCCTCTGACTCAAGATATATAGTCACTGTAAATTTACTCCCTCGACCAATCTGACTTGATACATCTATGGTACCTCCCATTAATTCCACCAGACTTTTTGTAATAGACATACCCAGACCTGTACCCTGCACTCCAACAACATTAATTGAGTTTTCTCTTGAAAACGGTTCAAACAAAACACTTTGGTATTCTCTGCTCATACCGCTTCCATTATCCATAATTGTAAAAACTAACTTAGAAGCGCATTTTGTCATACTTTTTAAGGTTTCCTCCCGTATGCACAGCTTAATAATTCCTTTGATACTTGTATATTTAATAGCGTTGGACAAAAGATTGATAATAACCTGGCTTATGCGCATTTTATCACCCACGAAAATATTGTGGCACAAATTGTCCGTCTCAATTATAAACATCTGATTTTTATTTCTTGCCTGAACTCTGACAACCTGACTTATATCCTGAAGCAGCTTCGCCATACTGAATCTTGCAGTATTTAAGGTGGATTTCCCGCTCTCTATTTTACTTATATCAAGAATTTCATTTACGAGATTCTGCAAATGCTGGCAGGACTCAGATATCTTTTCCGCATATTCTATTACCTTTTGCTTATCTCCTGCTTCCTTTGCAATCAGCGCTGCCATTCCGGAAATTGCGTTGACAGGAGTTCTGGTATCATGGGACAGCGAAGATAAGAATTTATCTTTTGCTATATTTGCATTTCTTGCTATATCCAGCGCCTGCTGAATATGCCTGTCCTTTTCATGCTCGTTCGTTTTGTCTGAGATTACTATCATATATTTATTTCCAAGCTCATTATTCGCATGATATATAGTCTTCAAATACCAGTGTCTCTGCCCGTCAATCATACTAATATATTCTTCTTCAACCTTTTGCTCTTCTCCCGGTTTAAGAAGCTTTATTTCCTCAATATCCAGCAAACTTCTCCCATCCTCAACCTTAAGAAGTTTCACATCATTTTTGCTTGCTAATTCATAATCAATACCTAATACTTCCTGTATATTCCTGCTCACATATTCTACAATGCTACAGTCCTCGGATAATATTATAAAAATATTTTCGTATCCTTTTTCCAGAGCATCAGTAATAAATCTTTTATTCTCGCTTTTTTCATCTAAAATAAATACATTATTTGCTTCTTCGTTTATCATCATAACATTTACACAAATAATTACTGCAATAAATACGGCAAATATCACTGCAACAATTACAACTTTAATATAATCCTCAGCTTCGGCATAGGCTTTACTCGGTCCTAGTCCGATTAAACTCCAGTCATCACCCATATTGTGAATATATGTAAGAAAATATCTTTCCCTGCCCTCGCTGTATGAAATAGTTCCGCTCCCGCAATCAGCTAATTTATCTTTAAGTACTGTAAGCTGTTCATAATCTAATTGAGCCGTATCTTCATAATAGTTTATTATATTATTAATGTTATAATCTTCACCATTATACTTATACAAAATATTACCATTAATTCCTGCAATAAACCAGCTTGTATTACTATTATCATATATATTCATCACATTTTCTATATATTCCTTACTATAAACAGATGCTATAGTGCAATATTCAAAACCATTATACTTTGATGGCGGCACCGACATGCCAAACATAACCATATCTTCATTTGCGATAATCTTTCCGGAGGCTATAAACCTGTCTGTCAGCCTCTTCTTTATGTTTATATCATTATTCAGACACCCTCTCTTTCCATCCAGAGAAATATAATTTTCGTATATATCAATAAAAATAATATTGAAATTTCCAAGTCCATTTTCAAAGCCTGTGTCCTTTAACTGTTCCCTCAGGTCACTCATATTCAAGCGATTATTGTTTTCATCAATATTTTCTTTAATAATCTCTAATATTCTCCATTTGTCTTCCACCATATCAGATAGATTTTCACTGATTTTTATGTACATATCTTTTGCATTATTATAGTCCTCTTCATCAGGTGCCATATTTTTACAGACAATATATGTCATTGCAAACACAACAATAATAAAACTATATATTACAGATGCGATTACAAATCTTCTCCTTTTCATTACAGCTCCTTCACCCCACTAACACCTCAAAACGGCATGCATTACATACTCTATCAAATCCCACTGTCGAAATGTGTCAAATTCCATATAAGCTACTAAAATTTTACTATATTTTCAAAAAATGTACAAAAATAGACTATTTCAAATTTAGGTCATTGGCACAAAATTTGAAACAGCCTATATCTGCAAAAAACTGCTGCAAAATATAACCTGACTCATTGGGATTATATTTTACAGCAGATTTCTGTTTTGTATTTTATTGTATCATATAAACATTACAACATTGTAATTACTGCGGTTTTCAATGGCAGTGTCCGCTACAGTGGCTGCAATCGCCTCCGCAGCTTTTACCCTGCTTCTTATCTATAAGCATGCTTCTTATTATAAGAGCCACAACAGCTATAAGTCCTATCGCTACTACTGTTGTACCAATAAATGTACTCATAAATATACCGCCTCCTTTATGCGGTCTTACCGCCTACCTTTACATTAATATCAAGGGTCTTGCTCTGCTTATACGGTCTGAAGAGCAAGAATAAGAATATTGCTACAAAAATCAATGCTATAACTGTGCCTACTCCAAATGTGCCTGCTGTTATCAGCGCTCCAATCTGATAAATACAAAATGCTACAACATATGCGAGTATTGTCTGATATCCTATTGCAAACCAGAACCACTTAGCATTGTTCATCTCTCTCTTAATTGCACCCATAGCTGCAAAGCAAGGGGCACAAAGAAGGTTAAATGCAAGGAATGCATATGCGGCTACTGATGTAATGCTTGCAGACAGGAGACTCCATATTTCTGCTCCGTCCTCGGCAACCTCGGCGAAACCGAACAAAATACCAAATGTTGCAACTACGTTTTCCTTTGCAATAAGACCTGTTACAGTAGCTACTGCCATCTTCCAGTCGTTAAATCCCAGCGGCGCAAAAATAGGCGCTATAATATTACCAATACTTGCAAGAATACTGTTGTCGAGCTGCTCGGCCTCAAGCATACCAAACTCACCGTCAACCCAGCCGAAGCCCTGTAAGAACCAGAGAACGATTGTTGAAAGAAGAATAACTGTACCAGCCTTCTTAATAAATGACCAGCCGCGCTCCCACATACTTCTAAGCACATTGCCAACTGTTGGAAGGTGATATGCAGGAAGCTCCATAACGAACGGTGCCGGATCTCCTGCGAACATTTTTGTCTTCTTTAAAATAATACCTGAGCAGATAACCGCTGCAATACCTACAAAGAACGCACTCCATGAAACCCACCATGCATTGCCGAAAAATGCACCTGCAATCAAAGCAATAATAGGCATCTTAGCTCCACAAGGAATAAATGTTGTTGTCATAATTGTCATCTTACGGTCTCTATCATTTTCAATAGTTCTTGATGCCATAACACCCGGAACGCCACAGCCTGTTCCAATCAACATTGGGATAAATGATTTTCCTGAAAGACCGAACCTACGGAAAATTCTATCCATAATAAAGGCAACTCTCGCCATATATCCGCATGCCTCAAGAAATGCAAGGAATATAAACAATACAAACATCTGCGGTACAAATCCAAGTACTGCGCCAACTCCAGCTACAATACCATCAAGTATAAGACCTGAAAGCCAGTCAGCACAATTAATTGCATCAAGTCCGTTTCCTATAATAACAGGAATACCCGGAACCCATACTCCGTAATCTGCAGGATCAGGTTCTGCCACTGACACAGCCTCTTTAAATGCTGCTGCATCTACAGACACAGTATCTACAACTTCATCTTCTTCTGTAATTTCAACATCTGTCTTCAAAGCTGCTACCTTGCTGTCAGCAACAAAACTATTAACTGCTGCATCAACATCTGCTTCTTCTGCCTCCTCAGCTTCAAGAACCTCCATAAGGCTTTCTATATTTACACCAGCCTCCTCAGCTGCTGCAATAAAGCCTTCAATCTTCTGTCCTGCTACATCATATTCTCCGGCTGCTTCCTCATAAGACGCACTTCCGATACCAAGCAGATGCCATCCGTCTCCAAACAAACCATCGTTGGTCCAGTCTGTTACCCAGCCGCCTACTGTTGTTACTGAAATGTAATATACCAAAAGCATTACCACCGCAAATATTGGCAGGGCCAGAAATCTGTTAGTAACAATTTTATCAATCTTATCTGATACTGTCAGCTTATGTTTTCCAGCCTTTTTGCTGCACTCATCTATAATTGAAGTAATGTACTCATATCTTTCATTAGTGATTATACTCTCTGTGTCGTCGTCAAACTCATCCTCTAAGGCTTTAATCTGAGAAGATACATCCGGAGCATTTTTTAACAGAGTTCCTATTTTGTCATCCTTCTCCAAAAGTTTAATTGCAAAAAATCTTCTGCTCTCCAAAGCTACATCTCCAAGCATATCGGATACTGAGCTTATCGCTGCTTCCACATTTTCTGCAAATTCGTGAACAGGCATTGAAGCCTTTTTGTTTTTAGCAATTTCCACTGCCTTCTGAGCTGCTTCCTTTATTCCTGTTCCCTTAAGCGCTGATATCTCCACAACAGGACAGCCGAGCTTCTCGCTTAACTTATCCGCATACACCTTATCGCCGCTCTTTTCAAGAATATCCATCATATTGACAGCCATAACTACAGGTATTCCAAGCTCAAGAAGCTGCGTAGAAAGATACAGGTTACGCTCAATATTTGTACCGTCTACAATATTAATAATTGCGTCAGGCTTTTCATTTATAAGATAATTTCTTGCCACAACTTCCTCGAGAGTATATGGCGATAATGAATAAATTCCAGGAAGGTCAGTAATCGTAACTTCCTTATCATACTTTAATTTACCTTCTTTTTTCTCGACTGTTACTCCCGGCCAGTTTCCTACAAACTGGTTAGAACCTGTCAAAGCATTAAATAAAGTGGTTTTACCACAGTTCGGATTGCCTGCTAATGCTATTTTAACTGACATCTTTTTCTCCTCTTTTCTCTTTTAAAATTTAATTTTGTTTGCTTTTTCTATCTTATGTTAGCTTTTTCTAACTGCGTTGTAAAAAAATATTTTTTCTGTCTTTATGTAATTGTTCATGCTTCTATCAGATGCTACTCAACCTCTATCATTACAGCGTCCTGTTTTCTTAAGGATAATTCATATCCTCTTACCGTAACTTCTACAGGATCACCGAGCGGTGCAACCTTTCTTACATACACCTCTGTTCCCTTAGTGATACCCATATCCATTATTCGTCTTTTTACAGGTCCCTCTCCCACAATTCTTTTGACTTTCACTGTATTGCCACAGCGTACTTCCCTCAGTGTCATAACCTTTGTTCCTCCTAAACCATAATTTTATTAGCTAAATCCCTGCCTATTGCTACTCTTGAGTCCTTAACATTAACTATCAAGCTGCCTCCTATATCCGACACAACCGTTACTATTCCGCCGGTAACAAAGCCGAGTTTCTCTAAAAACTTTCGAGTTTCTTCTTTTCCGCCCACCTTTTTAATAGTAGTAGGTTCACCTGTTTTAACCATCGTTAAAGGCATCATACCATCCTCTTTCCTATATGTATTTTGCAGAATTAAAGTTTTTTCCCTCCACTTTTAGTTAGTATATGCTAACCTTCATTAGTTGTCAATAACTTTTTAGATTTTATTTACTATTTTTATTTCAATTTTCCTTTAAAATATATAAAAATATGCAAAATGTCAGTTTTTATTTGAAATACTCAAAAAAATATGTTAGAATTAATTAAATCTAATTATCAGGTGGGTGTGCAATGAATACTAATGAATCAGCAGAAAATTATTTAGAGACAATATTAATATTAAGCAAAAAGCTGCCGGTTGTCCGTTCAGTAGATATATGCAACGAAACAGGTTATAAAAAATCTTCCGTAAGCGTTGCTATGAAGAATCTGCGCCAGAAGAAACATATAACCGTCACCGATTCGGGCTTTATAAATCTGACAGAAAGCGGCAAGGCTATTGCCGAAATGATTTACGAACGCCACGAGTTTTTATCAGACTGGCTTATAAAACTTGGCGTTCCTGCCAATACTGCAGTAGAGGACGCCTGCAAAATAGAGCATGTTTTAAGTCCTGAAAGCTTTAAGGCTATTAAAGATTTTGTAAAGAATACTTCTAAATGTCAATAAAGACTAATCTATTATATATTCAATCAGACTAACTAAGCGGCGATGCAGATTTTATTTTGGCATCGCCGCTTATATTTTAAGACTGCTTTATTATTACTGCCTATTATAACTTGTTATAAGCACCTGCTTGTCATATTACTTGCTGTATTTTTCCTTCAGCGCTTTAAAGGCTTTAAACGAGCGTTTAATCATCTCTTCATCAACGCAGTATGATATTCTCACATATCCCGGACAACCAAAGTCTGTAGCGGACACCAGCAGCAAATTCTCTTTCTTTGCTTTCTCGCAAAACGCCTCTGCATCAGGCTCAAGAGCTTTCATAAACATATAAAATGCTCCCTGTGGTTTAAAACATTCATATCCCATATCTGTAAGATTGTCATAAAGCAAATCTCTATTCTTTTTATAAAGATTAATATCGCCTGTCTGTCCAACACATTTTGCAATTACTTTCTGCATAAGGCTCGGAGCGCATACATAACCAAGAGCGCGGCCTGCTCCGCAGATTGCCGCATATACAGTTTTGCTTTCATATGCCTCATCAGGCACCAGAACAAAGCCTATTCTCTCTCCCGGCAATGATAATGATTTGCTGTATGAATAGCATACTAATGTATCATTATAAAATTTGGTAACATATGGAACATAAACGTCATCATACACAATTTCTCTGTATGGCTCATCTGTAATAATAAATATGTGCGTTCCTAATTCCGCAGATTTATCCGTCAAAATCCCGGCTAATTTTTTTATAGTTTCCTCTGAATATACTGCTCCTGATGGATTATTAGGGGAATTGATAATAACGCCTTTTGTGTTTTTATTAATTTTCTTTTCTAATTCACTGAAATTAATCTGAAAATCCTTAGTATCCGCCTGCACTATCTTAAGCTTTGCCCCCGCAGCCCCTACAAAAACACTATATTCAGGGAAGAATGGTGCTATAGCAATAAATTCATCCTCATCTGAAGTAGTCAACGCCTTAAAGCACATAGATAAGGAGGCTGCCGCTCCCATCGTAATATAAAAATTATCAGCCTTAAATGATGTATCATATGTATTGTTAAGATACTCCGCAATCGCCTGTCTTGTAGCAGCATCTCCCTGAGCAGAAGTATAGCCATGCAATGATATTGAGTCCAACTCGTCTGCAAGCTGCTTTATAGCGTCATTAACACAATCAGGAGCTGGAACTGTAGGATTTCCCAGACTGAAATCATATACATTTTCAACGCCAACCTCCGCCGCTCTTTTCTTTCCATATTCAAATAATTCTCTAATGGCAGACCTCTTGCTGCCTAATTCATACATTTTTTCTGATACTATCATAAATAACTTTCTCTCCGTTCCGCTTGATTGGTCATTGATTAATCATAATCCAAAAGACCTATTAAGAAGCCAATTTAATATTTTTAATATTATACTAACATTTTATGATTTTGACAAGATGACTGAGCTGGTATTGTTAAATTGTCAATTACTTATCTTACAAACATACATTCTTTATTATTTAATATAATTGAACTGAGTTCCTTCTCTTTATGTTCATGTTTTATTTTTAGTTTGTTTTATCTCAAAATATTATCGTTTATATAGACTTCATTATTTAACTTTATATTATGAAAAAGTGAACTCAGTTAAAGGTTTAATGTTTTGCTTACAAATTAATTTTGAACTCAGTTCACTTTTAATATTTTTGAATAATATATTATTCTTTGTAATATATATTATTATATATATTTAATAGCCTTTTATAATATCTTATAATATTAAATATTATGGCAAACAAAGAATTACAAATCAGCTATATACTAAAATTACTAAAATATCTTGATTTTGGAGAATAATAATGTATAATAAAAATGTATTAAACGGGTTAAATATTTTGAACTCAGTTCACTTTTTTAATAATCAAAATATTAATAAGCACAAAGGAAGGAGTTATATGGCAGAAGTTATTAGTTTAATTAATGAAAAGGGCGGTGTTGCAAAATCAACGTCAGCCATTACTATCTCACAAATATTAGCAATTTCTGGATATCGAATACTTATTATTGATTTAGATCCACAGATGAACACTTCAAAGATGTTTGGATGCACTTATAATAATTACGATATTAATTACGAACATTTGTTTTGTACAAAGCAGCTGAGAAAATCATCAGTAATTGAATTTATATCCGAAACTGACTATCCAAACATTTCTCTGCTTTCTGCTTCAAGAGAATTAAACACTTTAATCTATAAAATATATGACTGCAGTAAGAACAGTAATGTTGAGTTATTTCTTAAACATAATCTCAATTTTTTAAAAGATGAATTTGATTACATTATAATAGATAATTCACCGTTTAAATCATACCTGACAAGCTGTGCCATGTGTGCCAGCGATAAAATTCTTACACCTATATGTGTAGACAATTTTTCTTATGACGGTCTTATGTCATTGCTGGATTCTATAGAGGAACTTAACATCAAATATTCCTTAGCCATTGAGTTTGCAGGCATATTTATGACAAGAGTAGCAGGAAGAACAACATTATTCAAACAAATGTTTGAAAGCTATGAAAATATGTTTGGCGATAAATTTCTTCCCGTCTCTATAAGAAATTGCATTGCTGTCAATGAATCTAACACTACGTTTGAACCGCTTTTAACCTACGATAAACGATGCACTGCGGCTCAGGATTATATTGAGCTGGTAAATTACCTCGGACTTATGGATAACAAACATTTCCGTGAACTTGCTAAATATCTGAAAGGAGAAAAGTAATGGCAAAAAAATCATTTAGCGCCGGTATGACAAAAACCGGAATACTGGATAATACAGGAGGTGAAAAATTAAAAGAATTACAGGCAAAAACCCAATACAATTTTCAATATATTCCAAAGGAAAAAATCGTTTCTAACCCTATGAATGAAATGTACTCCCAGGATGGTATTGACGCTTTAAAAGAAAGTCTTATAATAAATGGACTCAGGCATAACCTTTCTGTATTATATGATGCTGATAAAGATGTTTACAGGCTCGTATCCGGAGAACGAAGATATCGTGCAATATGCTCTATGGATGACAAAACCTACAGTAATCTGTTTCCATCAGGTATCCCGTGCAAGGTAGAAAAATCTAATATCAGTGATATTGATGAAGAAATTATGCTTATTTCTGCCAACCATGATGTGAGGGAAACCTCTATGGAGGTAAAACGCTGGGAAGTATCAAGACTGAAAGAGCTTTACGAAGCTAAAAAACTTAAAGGTGAAATTAAAAACATTAATGCTGAAATAGCCAAGCAGTTAAATATCTCGGAAAGGCAGGCTCGCAAATACACAACTGCCGAGAAGCTTATTCCTGAACTCAGTCAGCTTCTAAATGCCAACGGCATAGACCTAAACCAGGCTGACAGATTTGGAAAATTAGATGAAGATGCACAGAGAAGTATTTTAAATATTATCAGTTCTAACGGAAAAATAGATAATAATGAGTATCAGTCTATAAAAAAACTGTCGGAGGAGAGAGCCGCCGAAGCAAAACACTATAAAGATGCTCTCGACAAGGCAAACGAACAGCTTAAAAAACAGGATAATACAGTTAAGCTTCTACAGGATAAAATAACACAGCTTGAAAAAACTCCTGCCTCTGCCAAAACAAGAGAAGAGTTAGAAGCTGAAATAAAATATGTTACAGAAGCAAAAAATAAGGCTGAAAAAGAACGCGCCAAGCTGGAAACAAATATGGAAAAATTAAAGCAGCAGCAAAAAGAGAAGGAAATGCGCAATACCTCCATATCCGACAGCGAGCTTAAACGTATTTCTTCCATTGCAAAAACAGAACAGGCTCTTTCCTTATTTGAAAACAATTTTGATGTATTAAAAAACAATAAAACTATAATAAAATCAGATAACGATTTGCGCGTGCGTCTGGAAATTTTAAAAAGCAGAATTGATGATTTGTTAAATGAAATTTGATTTTTTATATCTAAAGTATAATGAAATTGTAATATGCACTGAACCGTGTATTTTGCCCTATATTGAGATTTGTTGTATTATATATAAACTTTATATAATATTAAATAAAATTGGTTTGTAGGGCAAAATACACGATTGGCTTCTTTTGCAGTATAAAATTCACTTATAAAAAATAATGAATTGTTTCTTTCAAATATTTTATTATGTTCTAAAAAATCTATCTGCAGGATATATATACAGTACAATATTAAATAAACAAATATTGGTAAATGACTTTCTCAGAACCCCAGTAAATACCATAATTATCAGTAAAAATGAAAGTTGTTATTTTGAAAACCACAGGTTCAAATTGTTCCATGTAAAGAAAAAAGTTTAAATAAAACGACAAAAAGATGAAACCGAATGTAGAAAAAATTTATATTCTTGAATAAAAACTTCAAATGTAAGTATAAAATTAGACAAAATAAGTTGAAAACTTTCCTATTGTTGATAAAAATAAAAAGAAAATAATATATTTAAAATATATAAAAAAAACAAAAAGCTTAAAAGCGTCTATGAAAAGTATTGAATAGAAAACTGATAGAATAAATATAGAAAAAAAATCAGAGAAAATCAGAGAATTAAAAAAAATATGACAAAGGAACGCACAAAAACCAGGCTGTTTTATATTAAGCAGCCTGAGAATTAGACATATGTGATTGTTGTATAGCAATTATTGCCGTTCGGACAAGACCTCCAAGATTAATAATTTTCCGTTCGTTTAGTATGTAGGTTTTATATATTTGGCTGTAGGCGGTTATAACCATATCATATGAATATTGAAGGGCAAGCTGGGCAAGATCCTCTAGTTCGAAATCACGAATTACAATTAATCGGTAATGGGTATCCGGAGTGTCAAAAAACTCATTATATTTTGGAGCCGGGGAATTGTTGCTGTTTACAAAGCCAACAGTAGAGTTAAAGTCATGCATAAACTCTGAAAACATATTTATATATTGTTCCAAGCATTGCTGTTTTTGTTTTCTTGAATTAAAGCAATCTTTAATCTCAAATCTTATTGATTTCTCATGGGTAGTTTCATTGGTTTTGAAGGAGATATTAAATATTCCTTCCTGATTATCCATAGATCTTCTGATATTACAAGGCTTGCAGTATTCAGGAAGAAGCTGAAGAAGTTCTTTAAATGTTTTTGATACGGCAGTAAAAGGCCCTTTTGCATTCAAATTATCCATATCAATCAGTTCACGCAGATGTATTCGCAGTGAAAGAAGATTGTTAAGTTCAAAAAGCTTAAACAAAAGCTCTTTGGACAACACAAAAAAGCCTCTGCCGCCTTGTTTTGCAGATAAATAGTAATTTTCATAATCTGTAAGGCACAAGGTGATATAATGTGGCGAGGTTTTGCAAAAGGATATATAGCCATACTGTTTTAAAATCTCAAGATTATTTTTAATAGTTTTAATGTCGCAGTTAAGAGCAGCAGCAAGCTCGTCTAACATAACGTCCTTTATAATCCCAAAACGGTCAGGATGATAAAAGTGAAAGAGCAGCAGCAGCTTTATAGCGTTTGATTTAAGGCGAGGTTTATAGCCGTACTTATTTTTTTCATTGTGGTATATCTTTTTGTAAGTAGTTTTGGTAGTGAGCGTTCTGTTAGGACAATTACAGCACATGGAAGCAGCGGCAGCATAAACTTCTGAATCTTCGGAAAAAGAATGAATAATGGCGCACTGCTTACATTCTGCGCATGCTGGTGTGTTATAATTAATAACATCGCTTGTATTTTCAACCACTTCCACATAATTCTTCTGCAGACCAAGAGCCTGTATTAAAACTGCCTTGCCGACATTAGCAAAATTATCCAAAACACTCACCTCCTTATAGATAAACTATCACTCTTATATTGCTTAATTTAACAGCATTTTTGGGTAAAAATCAAATCGGGTTTTTTACTCTGAAAATATCCACAAAACAAAAAAAAATACATTTTTTATACCAAAAATATCTACATTTTTTTTAATTTAATAAAATTTACTCTAAAATTATCTACATAATTTCTTGAAAAAAATTTTTTGTAGATAGGTATGTTCTATTTTGTGGAATTTACTCTGTTTTTATCTACATCTTGTAATTAGGGTAGGAATGAATTTTAAAGTAATTCTTGGAAATCCAGTAATACAGCCCAAAATGTAGACAGGCGTGAAAAAAAATAAACGAATAAATGTAGAAAAATAATATTAAAAAACACAAAAAAAAATTTAAAAAATAAAAGATTGAGAGGATTTTAAATAAAAACGCTGTAATTTACTCCAAAAATGTCTACATTTAAAAAAAATACTCCAAAAATGTCTACATATTATATTTGGCTTTATTGAAAATTAAAAAAATTACTCTAAAAATATCTACATTTTTTACAGGGAATTAAAGCGAAGAATTTTTATTTTGGCGTAAAACAGGTAAAAATAAAAAGAGCCAAAAGCATTAAAGAAATTTGGCTCTAAAAAATGTAGACATATATCGGATTTATTTAATTGTGTGTATTCAAAAGTTTTGTGCTATTAGAACTTAAATCCTCCAGCTCAGCAGGGGAGAGAGGAAGAAAGCGGATTACAAATACACCGTTTTTTAGTTCAAAGCTTTCTATAACAATCTTGTTGTCAACAAATTCCTGGAGGCTTTCCTGGATAAGCTGAAGATTCTTCTTTTTGTTTTTAAGCTTAAATCTTACAATTTTTTGAAAATAGGTATAACTATATTCATTGACTTTCGTCTCCTGATTCGCAATCTGCTCGCGCTTTAATGAGTAGCATATTATCCTTGAAAGATTATTTTGCAGCACGTCATATGAGGCGGAGGTGATGGATATAAGCTTTTTTTGTATAATGGCATTGCTTAAAATTTCGCCGAACTGCGCTATGGCATAAGGTCTTTCGGCATCCTCCTTGATAGCAATATTATCAAAAAGGTTAAAGTACATTTTGCTGCCCTCCTCCTCGTAGGAGAAGTTATACTCTACCAGCTTACGGCATGAATTAGAGATTTTGTTAAGTACGTTTTTGCCGACGTGGTAATCCACAACCTCTTTACCAAGAGTGTTAAGGTCTACAATTACGGACTTTTCTCTTGAAAATTCCTGCATATTAATATTAGATATAAATGCGTTTATAAGTTTTAAGTCGTTGTAATCCATAGATTTAGGCGGGGTGAGTTTGCCGTTGTTGACGGTTACCTCCAAAAGCTCCTTGCCGTCTTCATCAGTGATAATTTCACGCAAGAGATTGTTGGACGCCGTCTCCATCATCAGTGTGAAGGAGGATGGGCTGAACAATGGTTTTTCAAGAAGCTCCGTGGGAAACATTCTGAGGTATGAATCAATATTGCCTGCCAGCTCGCTTTCAATATATTTCCATGCGCTTATTATCAAATCATTTTTTAATGAGTTGTATATGGAGTTGTTGGTAAATGCAGATATTCCGGGGAATGTTATAAGCAGGCTGTTGGAGTTGTTTTTCCATTCTGTAGCATTATCCTTAGCTTCTTTTATAATTTCGTCCACATCCTTATCACCAAATACGCTTACATACTGGTCAACCGGCAACGAACGAGCCATATTCACAATATGGGCGAGAGGGTGCTTCGGATCGTCGATATTAATGGTGTCAATATCGTTAATGTATGATTTATACCAGCGGGCGCGCTTTTGAAGCCTTGATTTTTTAATTTTATTGATAATGGGAATTAAATCTTCACGGCTTGTCTTTCCCTCAAGATAGTCCATAAGTGTTTCATCAATAAGTTCAGCCATAGAACTGCAGGGAAATTTAAAAATGTCACGTTTCTTGTTATAAAATTCAATTATAACAGAATCTATGTGCTTTGCCAGTTCTTCAATAAACTGTCTTGAGTATTGTTCCATAGCTACCTCCGAAAAAACTTAACCAATATGCCTAAATTATAATGAAAAAATCCATAAAAGTAAATAAAACGGTTGATATTTTTTTTAATATTTCTTATTATATTAAATATGGACGGTCATGCTCCTGACAGAATTAAGAGCTGCCGTCTTTTAAATTTTATATTATTTATACTACATTTTTAGGAGCAGGAGTTATTTTATGGAAAAGAAACGCAGCAGCTTTACAGGGGGTATTGGTTTCGTGCTTGCAGCGGCCGGAAGTGCGGTAGGACTTGGAAATCTTTGGAGATTTCCTTATCTTGCGGCGCAGTATGGCGGCGGCATATTTATTCTTGTGTATATTATACTTGCATTGACATTCGGATTTGCACTTATGACAACGGAGATTGCCATAGGACGCAGAACTAAATTAAGCCCGACAAAGGCGTACAGCAAGGTAAGTAAGAAGTTTGGTTTTACGGGATGGCTTGCATTTATTATTCCGGTTATTATACTGCCATATTACTGTGTAATTGGCGGATGGGTTACAAAATATGTTACAGTATATTTTACAGGACAATACAGTGCAGCGGCGGAGGATTCATTTTTCGGGAATTTTATTGCTCAGCCTTATGCGCCGTTGGTGTTTTTCGCCGTTTTCTTTGGGCTTACTATGCTTATTGTAGTTCTTGGAGTTCAGAAGGGTATTGAAAAGGTCTCAAAAATCCTTATGCCTCTACTTATAATTATTGCTATAGGCATATCAATATTTGTTATGACTATTCCGGGTTCAATGGCTGGCCTTAAGTATTATCTTCTTCCTGATTTTTCAAAGTTCTCATTTAAAACGGTTTGTGCGGCTATGGGACAGATGTTTTATTCTATGAGCCTTGCCATGGGAATTATGATTACATATGGCTCCTATACAAAGGATGATGTGAGTCTTACAAAGTCTGTAAACCAGATTGAGATATTTGACACATTGATTGCGCTTTTGGCTGGTCTTATGGTTATTCCTGCCGTATATGTATTCAGCGGCGAAGCTGGTCTTAGTACGGGAGGTGCCGGACTTATGTTTATAACGCTGCCAAAGGTGTTCGGCCAAATGCCGGGAGGTACTATTATCGGAGGACTGTTCTTTATACTTGTATTTTTTGCAGCTCTCACAAGCTCCGTATCTGTTATGGAGGCTATTGTTTCAATGATTATGGACAAGTTTCACATAAGCAGAATAAAATGCTGCCTTATAGTTATAGCCATATGTATTGTGTTTGGTATTCCTTCTTCTTTAGGAAATGGTATATGGTCAAATGTTACTATACTTGGAATGGATTTTCTGACATTTTTCGATTATGTAAGCAACAGCGTGTTTATGCCTATAGTTGCTTTCCTTACAAGTATTATGATTGGATGGTTTGTTGGTCCTGACTATGTAATTGGCGAGGTTACAAAGAATGGGGAGAGGTTTGGAAGAAAGACAATTTACAGGGTTGTAATTAAATATATTGCGCCTGTGCTGTTATTTATTATTCTTGTGTTCTATACACTGGCGCAGTTTGGCATAGTAAAACTGTAAAATAGTTGGACAGATGAATTTTAAATATTGAAAATGCAGGATATTGTAGTGAGAAAGGGCTTTTTAGCGACGGTTGGAATGAGTATATTAAATGTAGAACACTTAAGTCATGGCTTTGGAGACAGAACCATTTTTACAGATGTGTCCTTCAGGCTGTTAAAGGGAGAGCATATTGGGCTGGTTGGCGCCAATGGTGAGGGAAAATCCACCTTTATGAATATTATTACGGGTAAACTTATGCCTGATGAGGGTAAAATAGAGTGGGCGAAAAATGTACGGGTTGGATATCTTGACCAGCACGCCGTATTAGAGAAGGGTATGACTATAGGCTCGGTGCTTTCCTCTGCTTTCGATTTTTTGTATAGCTTAGAGGAGCATATGAATGAAATATGTGGTCTTTTAGGGGATGCTGACGATAGGCAGATGGAACAGTATATGGGAGAGCTTGGTACTATTCAGGATTTGCTTACAATGCATGATTTTTATATGATTGATTCTAAGGTTGAAGAGGTTGCCAGAGCACTGGGGCTGCTGGAACTGGGGCTTGACAAGGATGTGACGGAATTAAGCGGAGGACAGCGCACTAAGGTTTTGCTTGGCAAGCTGCTTCTTGAAAAGCCTGATATTTTGCTTTTGGACGAGCCGACAAACTATCTGGATGCAGAGCATATACAATGGCTTAAGCGATATTTGAACGATTATGAAAATGCCTTTATATTGATATCACATGATATTCCGTTTTTAAACAGTGTTATTAATCTCATTTATCATATGGATAATCAGCAGCTTAACCGTTATGTTGGCGATTACGACAAGTTTCAGGAAGTTTATGCTATGAAAAAGTCACAGATGGAAGCGGCATATAACCGCCAGCAGAAAGAGATTGCGGAGCTTAAGGATTTTGTGGCAAGAAATAAAGCTAGGGTTGCAACAAGAAATATGGCTATGTCAAGGCAAAAAAAGCTTGATAATATGGATATTATAGAGCCTGCGGCTGAAAATCCAAAGCCGGAATTTAATTTTAAGGAGGCAAGAACTCCGGGACGATACATTTTTACTACAAATAATCTTGTAATCGGCTATGACGAACCTCTGTCAAGCCCGCTTAATTTAAGTATGGAAAGGGGCAGTAAAATAGCCCTTACAGGTGCCAACGGCATAGGTAAGTCAACGCTGTTAAAGAGTATTCTGGGGATAATTCCTCCCATATCCGGCGAGGTTGAACTGGGAGATTATCTGGAGATAGGATATTTTGAGCAGGAGACTCCTAGCGGTATAGAGACCACCTGTCTTGAGGAATTGTGGGAGGAATTTCCGGCATTTAACCAGTATGAGGTTCGTTCTGCTCTTGCAAAATGCGGGCTTACAACTAAGCATATAGAAAGCAGGGTAAAAGTCTTAAGCGGCGGCGAACAGGCAAAGGTAAGGCTGTGCAAGCTTATTAACAGAGCAAGTAATATTCTTGTGCTGGACGAGCCGACAAACCATCTTGATGTGGATGCTAAGGAGGAACTTAAGCGTGCGCTAAAGGCATACAAGGGAAGTATTCTTATGGTATGCCACGAGCCTGAATTCTATGACGGGCTTGCAACGGATGTATGGGATTGTACAAAATGGACTACAAGGCTTGTATAAGGAGCAGATAATTTTACGGATTTTTGCAGTAAATGGCAGGTTTATAGTACAAATTTATTGAGGGTGCGTGGAAGGCGAATGGAAGATAAAACTAATGTTATGAGGATTCTTGACCAGAAAAAAATTGCATATATCCCACATTTTTATGATAATACAAAGGCCGTAAGCGGAGTTGAGGTTGCGGCAGTGCTGGGACAGCAGCCGGAGAGAGTATTTAAAACGCTGGTTACAGTGGGAAAATCCAATAAAAATTATGTGTTTGTAATTCCGGTGGACAAGGAACTGGATTTGAAAAAGGCTGCAAAGGCAGTGGGAGAGAAGTCTATAGATATGCTTAAATCAAAGGATTTGCTTCCGCTTACAGGCTACATTCATGGCGGCTGTTCACCTATTGGAATGAAAAAATTTTTTCCGACTACATTTCAGTCAGAGGCGGCAGATTATGACACAATAATGTTTAGTGCCGGAAAAATCGGTTATCAGGTGGAATTGAAGTTAAGCGATATTTCAAAGGTTATCAGATACCGGCTTGCAGATGTGGTTACAGCGTAAACGTATGGATAAAAATTAAGAAAAGTGTCAGTTTGAATTAGGAATTTAGTTGATTGGAGGGAGCAGATAAATATGTTGCTTAGAGTTCCCCATTATTACAGGGATTTTAAGTGTACAGCCTCTGAATGTAAGGATAACTGTTGTATAGGCGGTTGGGAGATTGATATTGATTCGGAGACGGCGCAGTATTATTTGAGCCTTGATGGAGAATTTGGGGAAAGGCTTAAGGCATCTATAGCTCAGGAGGATGAGTATTGTTTCAAGTTAAATAATGGAAGATGCCCTTTTTTGGATAATCATAACCTATGCGAGATATATCAGCAGCTTGGAGAGGAGCGGATGGGCGTGGTCTGCGCTCAGTTTCCGCGTTTTACAGAATATTTCGGCGGAGTGAAAGAGCGGGGGATAGGTCTTGCCTGCGAGGAAGCAGCAAGGATTATTCTGTCGGACAGGCGGCCTTTTTCACTTGAAGAAACTGTTATAGACGAGGAAGCTGTAGAGGATTCAGAATATGACGAGCAGCTTGCAAAAGCACTGTATATATATCGTGACAGGCTGATTGAGCTTGTGGAGACAGAGAAATTTAGCGTCAATGAAAAGCTTTCATTTATGCTTGAAAGCGCATACGAGCTTCAGAGGCATATCAATGACAATGATTATGATTGTTTAATGGATTGCGTGAAAAAATTAAATTTTGGGGCGTACAAAAGTTTTGAGGCGTATTTGGCAGATAATAGAACAATTTCCAAAGGAAGAATTATAAAAGCCGGCGGTTTTAATGCGAGGGAAGGTATTTTTCGTATTGTAAGCACATATCTTGAGCTGGAGGCCATTAATGACAGCTGGTCCGGTATAATAAATGAAGAGCTGGACAGACTGGAAGAATTTTCTGAATATGACGGCGGCAGCGCCGGAACGGACAGGTTTTCCGATTACGACAGCGTCAGCCTTGAATTTAATAAATATATTGAGGACTGTACATATGAGTATAATAACATTATTAAGTATTATATTTTTAGATATGTATTGAAGTCTGCATACGACCATTCGCTGTATGAAAAAATGCAGCTTATAACCTGTAATTATCTGGTGCTTCGGCAAATGGAGCTGACAAGGTGGATTAAAAACGGAAAAAAGCTTGATTTTGACAACAGAATGGATATTATTCATATATTTTCCAGAGAGGTGGAATATTCAGAGGATAATCTCTGGACTTTGGCAGAGGAATTTCTGTTTGATGATATTTTTCAGAGGGATAACTTGATTTTTTTGTTAAAAATCTGTTGACAAATTATTTTCTTTGAGTATAATAAAGCATAATTAATTGAATACTTTAAACCGTTGAAGTGGAGATAAAGGCAGAGTATGTGCTTACAGAGAGTCGGAGGCGCTGGAAATCCGATAGTAACAGTCAGCTAAATGGACCACGGAGGGCATAGTCAAAGGCTTTGCAGGGCTGCTATAGTATTTGTGGCATTTAGCGAGGTTCGAGTATTCTATGACGTAGGGCATACGTTAGTTGCCAAAGATATGAAGGTATCTTGTAAAGAGTGTGTGTAATCACAAAACAGGGTGGCACCGCGGTATTAAATATCCGCCCCTGACTGATGACAGTTTATTTTGTCTCAGTCAGGGTTTTTTTAATATATAGATATCTGATTATTAATTTATAAAGAAAAAGGAGAAGCAAATTATGATTAAAGAAGCAATCGGCCAGTTAATGAAGAGAGAAAATTTAAGCGATGAGACCATGTCGGCAGTTATGGAGGAAATTATGACCAATCAGGCCACAGATGCCCAGAAGGCTGCATTTCTTACAGCTCTTGCCATGAAGGGTGAAACTATTCAAGAAATTACATCTGCGGCTAAAATTATGCGTTCTCACTGCGAGAAGTTTTTAAATGATATGGAGGTTCTGGAAATCGTTGGAACGGGAGGAGACGGTGCAAATACATTTAATATATCTACGCTTTCTGCCCTTGTTACCTCTGCTGCGGGTATCCCTGTTGCAAAGCATGGAAACAGGCATGCGTCAAGCCTTTGCGGTACAGCTGACTGTCTGGAGGCATTGGGGGTTAAGATTGATATTGCCCCTGCTATGAGCGCACAGATTCTTAAGGATATTAAGCTCTGCTTTCTTTTTGCACAGAAATATCATACATCTATGAGATTTGTAGGCGGTGTCCGCAAGGAAATAGGTGTGAGAACTATTTTTAATATTCTTGGACCTCTGGCTAATCCGGCAGGAGCTTCTATGCAGCTTTTGGGTGTTTACAGTGAAGAACTTATCGAGCCGCTTGCGCATGTATTACGTAATCTTGGCGTTAAGCGGGCTATGGTTGTGTATGGCATGGATTGTATAGATGAAATTTCATTGAGTGCGCCTACAAAGGTTTGTGAGTTTAGGGAAGATACATTTGAAACCTATACAATCACTCCTGAGCAGTTTGGATTTAACCGCTGCTGCAAGGAGGATTTAAAGGGTGGAAATCCGGAAGAAAATGCTAATATTGCCAGAGAAATTCTTGCGGGCAAAAAGGGACCTAAGATGGACGCGGTACTTCTCAATGCCGGAGCTGCAATTCATATAGCTTTAGATATTCCGATGGAAGAAGCCATTGCAAAGGCAAGGGAAATTATTGAAAGCGGCGCCGCTGCAAAGCAGCTTGAGAAGTTTGTGACACTTAGCAATGCGTGATTTCGTTAAACAAGGATTTAGCGAAGTTATCTATCCTGCAAATATTTCTGTAATATATAGCTTGTAAGGATACCCCCGGTACAGATATTACTGCTATTTACTGCTGTAATGCTGATATGCAGACTATGGAACAATAAAATTATAATAAGAAACCGCTGCAAGATTTTAGCATTTTGCAACGGTTTCTTATAGAACCAATATTAAATTTTAGATATTTGATTTTAATTTTTCTTATTGTTATTCTTAATAATACATATAGGACACAAGCTCTTATTATTATCAAATTTCCAGCCCTTTTGACCAAGCATAACCTTAACTGCTGTATCTGAAGTATAAGGGATTGTGTCAATCCTTCCACATTGTTCACATCTAGCACCAGCAACTATCATAATGCACTCCATACTGCGACTTATATTTTATTATATCCGGACTTTGCACAGTTAAATTCCAGCCCCCCTCAAATATTTAATAGTTAACAATAGTAAGATATATTATTCAAATCTTTTTTGATATAATACATCTTTATTCTTGTATTGGTTATTTTAATTTTTTTAAATTGCACCTTGCCTGTTAATACGTTTTCATCAATAAGGTTTCTAAAATATTTATCCATTATTGCATTAAGCTGAATTGAGCGGGAAAAATGTGCTAATATTACAGCGTATGTTCCGGTAAATATAGCAGATTTTTCAAATGTTCCTGACATATACCAAAATATCATAAACATATATGGAAACATACTCTTTGCCGTTAAACATATTACGGTAACAAAGCATATATTGACTATATAAGCCTTAATCCAGTCTCTAAGGCATAATTGCTGCAATTCATAATAAAAATAGTGATAATTTCTTGATTCCTCTGGCGTAATAGAATGTTCATATACCTCCATAGTAAACACCTCCAGTCTCATTTTACTCTCTAAGCTATTATAACCCACTGAACGGGTTACTGCAACATAAAAAGTGCTATATAAAGCGATATATCTGCAAATTTAAGACATATTCTGGTCTGCTATAAGGTGTTCAACGCCGTACATTTTACGAAGGCGAGGTTTTTCAATTTTGCCTGTAGCGTTTCTTGGAATTTCAGCAAATATAATCTTTTTCGGCCTTTTATATCTTGGCATATCAAGACAATAATCATTAATCTCATCCTCAGTGCAGATGTATCCGTCCTTTATCTCTATAACAGCGGCTGTTATCTCGCCCAGTCTGGTATCAGGCATACCTATAACAGCCACATCTTTGACCTTATTGTTAGTTCTGATAAAATCTTCTATCTGCACAGGATAAATATTCTCGCCTCCGCTGACAATTACATCCTTTTTGCGGTCTACGAGAAAATAGAAGCCGTCTGCGTCCTGCATTGCCATATCTCCGGTGTATAACCATCCGTCCTTAAGTACTTCCATTGTCGCTTTTTCATCGTTATAATAGCATTCCATAAGTCCCGGACCTTTGACGCACAATTCTCCTACGTCGCCCTGCTTAACCTCAGCACAGTTTTCATCTACAATCTTACATTGCCAGTTATGCCCTGGAATACCGATGGCGCCTACCTTGTGTATGTTGTCAAGCCCTAAATGTACGCAGCCCGGACCCGTAGATTCCGACAGACCGTAATTGGTGTCATATTTATGGTTAGGAAAATATGCTTTCCAGCGCTTAATAAGCGATGGAGGTACAGGCTGGGCTCCTATGTGCATAAGCCTCCACTGGGAGAGGTTATAATCAGAGAGCTTTACATCTCCTCTGTCCAGAGCATCAAGAATATCCTGAGCCCATGGGACAAGAAGCCACACAAGGGTGCAATGTTCCTCTGATACAGCTGATAATATGACATCCGGCTGAGTTCCTTTCAGTAATACAGCCTTGCTTCCTGCATACAGACTGCCCATCCAGTGCATTTTTGCACCTGTATGATAGAGAGGCGGAATACATAAAAATGTATCGTTTCTCCCTGTTTCGTGATGAATACATTCCATTTGGGCCGCCTGTGAAAGACTTCTGTGCTTATGCAGAATTGCTTTAGGAAAGCCTGTTGTACCTGATGAAAAATAAATTGCCGCATAATCGTCGTCAGTAAGCTTTATTCCCGGGGCTTTGCTTGAGCAGTCCGCAACCAGCTCGTAATAACTTTCAGCAAATGTCGGGCAGTTGCCGCCCATATAGATTAAGAGTCTTCTTCTGCATAGTTTGTCGGCAATAGCCTCAATTCTTCCTACAAATGCCAGGCCAAAAACTAATACGTCTACTTCTGCCAGCTCTGCGCAATAAAGGATTTCATCAGAAGAATATCTGAAGTTGAAGGGAACAGCTATGGCACCTGTCTTTAAAACTCCAAAATAAATAGGCAGCCATTCAAGGCAGTTGTACATAAGAATAGCAACTTTGTCGCCCTTCTTTACGCCTCTGCTTATAAGCATATTGGCAAATCTATTGGCTTTTTCGTCAAATACGCTCCAGGTTATCTCCCTTCTGTATGGTTCTGACGAGGTGGGTTGGATTAAATCATATTCTTTCCAGGTCATGCGTCTTAAATCTTTTTCTTCGGGATTTAGCTCCACTAATGCGACCTCATTTCCATACAATGTGGCATTTCTCTCAAGTAAATCTGTTACTGGCATAATTTTCTCCTTAATAAGCTTTAATAATGAATTTGAGTATAATTAGTAATCGCTGAGGAGGTCCTCAATGTACTTTACGGAAACATCCATAAAATTGGAAATTTCGTAAATGGGTACGCCGTTATCATTTAAAATAAAGATAAGCTCATTAGTACTTGTGCCCTTCTCTTTTTCAAATTTGATAAAATACCTCACCTTTTCTTCATCCATAATCAACAATCCTCACTTTTAATTTATTCACGCACTGCAACGCATATGTTGCTATTAATGTATATAATTATATCAAAAACAATGATTTATCACAAGGGGAGATTGTTTTATGCTTAATTTATTTTTATAAATTTTTGTTAAGGCTAAATAATTATTTATTTATGGATTAGACTTACTTTGTACACATTTCTGTTATAACATAAATAATGTCAAAACGATATGTTTTGATGAATTTTTTCATAGGTGCAGCTGTTGCCTTTGGCAGGCAAATGTATAAACTCTCCCCCTCAATATTATATGTTTGCCAAGCTGCATGTTTTTCTCCTCCCTATTAGATAATAGTAGAAAAAATGGCTTCCTTAATTGAGGAAGCTATTTTTTTGTGCGGTTATATCCGCGTTTCTATTGGTTTAATTATTCAGGGCATTTTGTGAGGTGCCTTGATTTAATTATTATCATGGTTAATGAAGTATCCTGTCAAGAAGATACACTCTGTTAAATGGGAACGAAAAATAGTAACCATCCACAAAGCTCTCAGTAAGTTTGATAACTTTCCTTGCTATTGCGATGCCTGCAGCTTCGCCCTGCTCTTTTGTCTGACAGTCTTTATACTGTTCGATAATCTCGCCGGACACTTCTATTCCCGTCATTTCATTTTTCATAAAAACAGCGTTTTTATAGCTTACAAAGGGCATTATGCCACAAAGTATACGCGCTCCTGTATTCTCTTTTAGATATTTAAGTTTATCAGCGCCGCTTTTATCAAATACAGGCTGCGTCATAAAAAATGAGGCTCCTGCTTTCAATTTCTTTTCCATACGCCGAAGCTCTATATCAATGTTAGGTCTGTTTTGGTTGATTGCACCGCCATAACACACAGGAGAAGTGATAAACTGATCTGTATTCATATCTCTGATAATGTTCATTAGTCCCACTGAATCAAAGTTAAATACTGCCTTTACAGTCTGCCGCGCCATTGAAGGGACAGGGTCGCCGGTAATTACTAAAAAATTGCCAATGCCATTTATATGCGCACCTAAAAGCTGCGAACGGATAGCTATTGAATTCTTATCCCGGCAGCAAAGATGAGGCATAACGCATAGCCCTGTTTCCTTAAATACTTTCTCAGCCATAAGAATTGAGTCGGCTCTGGTTCTTCCCGACGGAGAATCAGGAAAGGTGATTACATTGACGCCGCTTTTTTGCAGTATATGAGCTGCCTCCATAAGCTTTTCATCATCACTGTCAACAGGAGGAGCAAGTTCTACCGCTATAAGCTTATCACCTGGTTTGGAACCTTTAAAAAATGAATTGTCAGATACCTTTGTCTGTAAAGGGGCTTCTGTATTCCTTGAATGTTCATGCCTTTTGTGGCAATTTAGTAACTTTGCATGCAATTTTTCTATGTATTCAGGAGTGGTTCCGCAGCAACCGCCTATTATGCTTACTCCCATATCCGCAAGCTCGCTGGTCTTCGCAGCAAAATATTCCTTATTATCTGAGGCAAATATCATACGGTTGCTTATATTTTGCGGATAACCTGCATTTGGAAGGGCTGTGACAGGCTTTCGGCAGGTACTTATGAACCGTCCGATAATTTGTTGCATGTGTCCCGGCCCTATGCCGCAGTTAAGTCCAACTGCGTCTATGCCGGAATAGTCTGTGGCATCCGCAAACAGTCTTTTTGCTGATAATCCGGCATTGCTGTAGCCGAACTGGCTCACGGCAAACTGCACAATCACAAAGGTATCTGAGTTTGCCTTAATATAATCTATTGCGGGAAGAATGTCCTCAAGCTGTGAAAAGGTTTCAAACACTATTGCAGGCAGCTTGTATTCAAGAAATATTTTTGCTATGGAAATATATTCCTCAGATACCTTATCCTTTAAATTAATATTATCATATTCAATAGGACCTATATCGCCGGCCACATAAACATCCTGAAAGCCTTTTGTAATATCGCAGGCTGCCCGGACATATTTTTCGACCTCGGTTATATCTGCCTTTAATGAATATGTATTAGCTGCGTAGGTATTAGTTCTTATTAGCTTGGCCCCTGCATTAATATATTGGCTGTGTATATGGGATACCCTGCCGGGATTGGTTATATTAGCCAGTTCCGGCAGTTCCTGCGTATCATACAGCGTTTCATAATATGTGCCGAATGCGCCGTCGGTAATTAAAATATTATTTTTCAGGTAATCCTTTAAGGATAACTGTCTTTCCACATCTGTAGTCCTTCCATAGAATAATGAGTTAAATGTTTAATGGTCAAGTCATAATCTTAATGAGTTACAAAAAACATAATTGTAAACAATGCGCCTATCACCCAGGTAAATGGTTTAATTTCTTTAATCTTTCCCGTAAACAGCTTAACAAATATATATGTTATAAGTCCAAATGCAATTCCGTAGCTGATATTATATGAAAATGGCATTATGGCGACAGTCATAAATGCAGGTACAGAAATTGCAGGGTTCTCCCAGTTGATTTTTGTAACTCCGCCCATCATAAGAACGCCAACATAGATAAGTCCGGCTGATGTCGCACATCCCGGAATAAGGGCGGCTACAGGGCTTAAAAACATGGCGATAAAGAATAATGCGCCTGTTATAAGGGCTGAAAGACCTGTCCTTCCACCCTCCGCCACTCCTGCTGAGGATTCAACGAAGGTTGTTACGGTAGAAGTACCGCATATAGCCCCGGCACAGGTAGCAACTGCGTCTGAGAGCATAGCTTTTTCAAAGTTAGGAATTTGTCCGTCCTCAGTAAGAATATTGCCTCTTGAGCAGGCTCCGTATAAGGTTCCGAGCGTATCAAACATATCCACCAGGCAAAGCGCCAGTGCAGATGTCACAATTACAAGGGCAAGATCAGATGCGGAATGATTTGCAAGATATCCTGAAAAATCAAAGCCTTCTGTAAATACTTTTGCAAAGCACTGTGTTCCCCACTCTCCAAAGGCTGTAAAAGGATTAAAATTAAGAGTTTCTGTAAAGCCGTCATAAAAGCCGGGAACAGTAAAACCAAGAATATAGTAAAGCACAGAGCCTCCAACTATTCCCCAAAGTACAGAACCACGTATTTTTTTATAGGATAATACAGCGATAATTATAATTACAGCGATTGTTACAAGCTTAGGCATAATGGTTCCCCATGTAGCGTTGCCGTTTAAAATATTAAAGGACGCAAGATTAACGCAGGTTGAAGAATCATTTACAATAATTCCGGAATTTTGAAGTCCGAGAAATGCAATAAAAAGGCCTATACCTGCAGGAATAGCTAACCGTACACAGTCAGGAATAGCTGCGAACAATTTAGCTCTTACGCCGGTAACTGTTAGTACAACAAAAAGTACGCCGTCAAGAAGCACAAGTACCATAGAGTTTGCGTAGGAAAGTCCGAATGCTCCGCATATGGTATATACCACAAAGGCGTTAAGTCCCATACCGGAAGCCAGACCTAAAGGCAGGTTAGCTACAAGACCTATAAAAATTGTGCCTACTACTGCCGATAGGGCTGTGGCAATATAAACCGCATTGTAGGAGACAACCCCGAGACTTGAGAACATTCCGGCATTGACCATAAGTATATAAGCCATTGCCATAAATGTTGTAATTCCCGCCATGACCTCGATTTTGACAGTAGAACCCCTCTCTTTTACCTTGAAAAATTTTTCCATTAAATTTCCTCCTTTTAGATTAACGACATCTTCCGTCCGCTCCATATCAGACATGTTTTGCCATGCATACAGGCGCGGACAAACGGCTGGCTATTACTGATTATATCACAAGACAAGTTACATTCCTATAGCATTTCCGGTATATAATTGATAATATCTTCCCTTTTCCTCTATAAGATTTTCATGGGTTCCCCTCTCAATAATATTGCCATTCTCAAGAACCATAATACAGTCGGAGTTTCTTACGGTTGACAATCTGTGGGCAATGACAAATGTAGTTCTTCCATGCATAATTCTGTCCATACCATCCTGAACAATTCGCTCAGTTCTCGTATCAATAGAGGATGTGGCTTCATCGAGAATAAGCACCGGAGGATCTGCAATAGCTGCCCTTGCGATGGATAGGAGCTGTCTTTGTCCCTGGGAAAGATTGGCGCCGTCGCCTGTAAGCATGGTATCGTAGCCGTTAGGGAGTCTTTTAATAAAGCTATGAGCGTTAGCCAGCTTTGCTGCAGCGATAACCTCCTCGTCTGTAGCGTCCAGTTTGCCGAATTTTATGTTGTCTTTTACAGTTCCGGTAAAAAGATGTGTATCCTGCAATACTATTCCAAGAGATTTTCTCAAATCATCCTTTTTAATTTTATTGATATTAATTCCGTCATATCTGATTTTACCGTCCTGAATATCATAAAATCTGTTAATAAGATTGGTGATGGTAGTCTTTCCTGCACCTGTCGAGCCGACAAAGGCAATTTTTTGTCCCGGCTGGGCGTATAAATGAATATCGTGAAGCACGATTTTGTCATCGCTGTAGCCAAAATCTACGCCGTCAAATACTACGTCACCCTTAAGCTCGATATATTTTACTGCGCCAGTCTTACTGTCTGTACATTTCCATGCCCATCGTCCTGTATGTGTGTTGCTTTCAGTGAGAACTCCGTTTTCCTCTTTGGCATTTACAAGGGTTACGTCGCCTGCATCCACCTCAGGTTTTTCATCCATAAGCTTAAATATTCTGTCTGCGCCTGCCATTGCCATAATAATGGCGTTGAGCTGGTTGCTTATCTGGTTGATAGGCATATTGAAGCTTTTGTTAAATGTCAGGAAACTGGCGAGAGAGCCTAATGTGAAGCCGCCTATTCCGTTAATTGCAAGAATACCTCCGACAATGGAGCATACAACGTAGCTTAAGTTGCCCAGCTGCGAATTTAAAGGCCCTAAGAAATTGGCGTACGTGTTGGCTTTGTCGGCGCTGTTGTAAAGGGTATCGTTAATTTTTTTAAACTCTGCTTTGCATATATCCTCATGGCAGAACACTTTTACAACCTTCTGGCCATTCATCATTTCCTCAATATAGCCATTGATTGCTCCTAAGTTTTTCTGCTGTTCCACAAAGTACTTGCCGCTTTTTCCGGCAGCCGTTTTTGTGCAGAATATCATAATAAGTACCATAACCAGTGTTGTGAGCGTTAGTGGCACGCTAAGTATAAACATACTTACAAGAACGCTTACTACAGTGAATGTACTGTTTATAATCTGTGGGATACTCTGGCTTATAAGCTGTCTTAAGGTATCAATGTCGTTGGTGTATATTGACATAATATCGCCATGTGCGTGGGTGTCAAAATATTTAATAGGGAGCTTTTCCATATGTTCAAAAATCTCGTTTCTAAGGTTTCTTAAAACGCCCTGGGTAATATTTACCATAATTCTGTTATAAACGTATGTGGATATAACGCCTAAAAGATAAAAGCAAGCCACTCTGATTATCGCATGGGCAAGAGGCGTGAAATCCGGCTGGTCTGTTAAAAGAAACGGTGTTATATAATCATCTATAAGATTTTTTGTAAATAGAGTTCCCTGAACGTTTGCAATTACGCCTACGAATATCAGTACGAGGACTAAAACGCAGGAAAACTTATAATATCTGAATATATATCCAAATAATCTTTTGAGAAGCCTGCCCGGATTTTTAACCGTAGGCTTTTTACCTCTCTGAGCTGGTTTCATCATCATAATCAATCACCCGCCTTTTCATCAAAATCGCCGCCGCCGTTGGTCTGTGATTCATAAACCTCGCGGTAAATGCTGTTGCTTTCAAGCAGTTCGTCATGTGTTCCGAATCCGTTAATTTCTCCGTCCTCCATAACTATAATCCGGTCTGAGTTCTGAACACTGGAAATTCTCTGGGCTATTATAAGTTTTGTAGTGTTAGGAATTTCTTCTCTGAACGCTTTTCTAATTTTAGCGTCGGTGGCGGTATCTACAGCGCTGGTGCTGTCGTCAAGAATAAGAACCTTAGGTTGCTTAAGCAGCGCTCTTGCAATACAAAGCCTTTGTTTCTGCCCGCCGGACACGTTGCTTCCGCCCTGCTCAATATGGGTATTGTAGCCGTTAGGAAATCTGTCGATAAATTCGTCTGCACAGGCAAGTTTGCAGGCTCTCCTGCATTCCTCGTCCGTAGCGTTTTCATTTCCCCAGCGCAGATTTTCATATATTGTTCCCGAAAACAGCACATTATTCTGAAGAACTACAGATACCTGATTTCTTAAAATCTCCAAATCATAATCCTTAACATTTAATCCGCCCACCCTGACATCGCCGGAGGTCACATCGTAAAGACGGCTTATAAGGTTTACAAGACTTGTCTTAGCGCTTCCTGTGCCGCCGATAATTCCGATGGTCTCGCCGGATTTAATTGAGAGGTTAATATTTTTTAGTACATCCTCTCCGCTGTCTTTTTTATATGAAAAACATACATCGTTAAAATCAATGCTTCCATCCTTCACATCCATAACAGGATTTTCAGGGTTTGTGATGTCGCTTTTCTCATTTAATACTTCACTGATTCGTCTTGCGCTTGCCATACTCATGGAAATCATAACAAATACCATAGAAAGCATCATAAGGCTCGTAAGAATATTCATACAGTATGCAAGAAGGCTCATAAGCTCTCCTGTGGTAAGCTGGGAGCCAACTATCATTTTGGCGCCCAGCCAGCTTATAAGTATAATACAGGTATATACGGTAAACTGCATTATAGGTGCGTTTATAATAACATTATTTTCTGCTTTTACGAATATTTTATAAATGTTGCTGCTCGCCGTATGGAATTTGTTGGTTTCATAATCCTCACGAACATAAGCCTTGACAACCCTTATGGCTGATACGTTTTCCTGAACGGATGCGTTAAGCTCATCATATTTAGGAAATGCTTCGCTGAAGGTTTTAGTTGCACATTTTATAATAAATAAAAGAACAATGCCAAGCAAAATAACTGCCACAAGGTATATGCACGCAAGCCTTGCATTGATTATAAACGCAAGGACAAGGGCGCATATCATACTTGCAGGGGCTCTCATCATCATTCTCAGTACCATCTGGTATGCGTTCTGGATATTGGTAACGTCTGTGGTAAGTCTGGTAACAAGACCTGCAGTGCTGAACTTATCAATATTAGAAAAAGAAAATGTCTGAATATTGTTAAACATAGCCTCTCTTAAATTCTTTGCAAGTCCGGTGGACGCCTTAGCACCGAACCGTCCGCCAGCCATACCTGCCAAAAGTCCTATAAAGGCTATTAATATCATTACTGCTCCCACCTTATATATGTGGGAGAGTTCCCCCTTATTAACACCGTCGTCAATGATTGATGCCATAAGGAGAGGAATAAGCATTTCCATTATAACCTCCACAATCATAAACAAAGGCGTTGCAATGGATGCTTTTTTGTATTCTTTTACATTTGCTAAAATAGTACGAAGCATACTGTCCTCCTGTATTTAATTAAGTCCCTTAGGTTTTAGTTCGCTAATCTCAGATATATTATTTATAATATAATTCTTAAGTCTGTCAAGCTGTCTGTTATCAGAAGCTTTTATGTTTTCCACAAGCCCCTTTGCCATAAGAAATGCGCCGTATTTGTTAAAATGTGTATTTTCTGATACGGTTTGGGGCTTTTCTACCTCTGTATCAAAATCATCCGTCCATTTTCCTTTATTATTGCCAATCTTAATGGAGGTAATATAGTGAATTTTATTTGGACCGATATTTTCATAAAGTGCTCTTGAGTACTCAAACAAATCAATAAGAGGCGTGTTGGTCTCCTCGGCAAGCTGCCTAACCGCCCTTATGTAGCAAAAAGAATTTCCGCCATGAAGTCCCGGACCATCCATAATATGCCCCATATTGTCAAATACAGTTCTTGCAGGGGCTGTGATAAGCACAGGAACTGCCTCTTTTTCTCTGGCGCTGTCTATAAATTGTTTTAAAAACCATTTAAAGCTGCCTTTCTCGCCGTTCTTAGAATAAGCATAGTATTTCTCTTTTGGGTATTGAGCAAACATATTGTATATACTGTCAATAACTGCCTGCTTATCGGTGATAGAAGCATCGGCATAGAGTGCGTTTAAATATTCCTTAGGAAGATAATCCTTTGGCATACGCTCTCCGGGTATAATAGGATAACGTCCGTTCTCATCCGGCTCTCCAAGCTCTACTAGCCTGTTAAACATAGTCTTATATTCCTTTGAGGCGTCATCGTTGTGGCAAAATTCAATAAAAACGTAATCACCCTTATTTACATGTTCGTAAAGATTGTCGAATCTTCCCTCATTGATAAATAGTCTGCTGCTTCTTCCGCCTTTTGCAAAATTTTTTACATTAACCGCAGGAAGAAAAAAATTGGGGAGATATTGTCCCCATCCGGCTATAAATTCATCTTTTGTATAGTTTTGTACTATAGAATCTCCTGCAAGACATATGTCCATTTATGTTACTCCCTTCTTAATATCCGCCTATTATATCATAAAATATTTTTAATGTATCGTAAAAAATAAATAAATTTTATAAATGCTTTTTAAAACTTTTTTTAATACAGATTTTACGACAGAATACAGAATAAGTACAGAAAAACAGCGTTTTGGACAAATTCCAAAGCGCCGTTTCCTGATGATTACAATTAGTTATTCTTTTATGAAGACCCTTATCTTATAATTGCGTAGGCAGTATATGCACAGTATATAAGTACCATTATTATGCCCTCTGTGCGGTTAATTTTCTTGCCGGTTTTAGAAAATATAAAGCATATTATGCTTGTTATAACAAGTATAATAATATCCGCCAGTGATTCCATGCTTACGGCAATAGGATGAATAGATGAAGATACTCCAAGTATTAAAAGCAGGTTAAATATATTTGAGCCTACGACATTTCCTACAGCCATACCATTCTGTCCCTTTTTGGCGGCAACAATGGAAGTTACCAGTTCAGGAAGGGATGTGCCTATAGCCACAATAGTAAGACCGACGAGAGTTTCCGTCATTCCGCAGAAAAGCGCTATAGCCTTTGCACTGTTTACTACAAGCTGTCCGCCGATTATTATGGCGGCAATACCGATTACTATAAACAGAAGAGCCTGCCAGACAGGCATAGCCTCTATGGTTTCACCTTCATCGCGGTTCTTTAATGCCACACATATGGTAATTATAAGATAGACTACAAATAACGCCAGCAAAATCAAACCCTTCCATCTTTGAAGTCCGCCTACGGCCGCCGTAAAATCAGAAGGAATCTCCTGGCTGCCGAATAAAAAGCCGGAGCCTGCAAACAATGCCAGAAGGACAGTTATTATTATTGAAAAAGGAAAATCTCTTTTCATAATTCCATCTTCAACAGCAATAGGCGAAAGTATTGCACATATACCAAGTACCATAAGCAGATTGAAGGTGTTTGAACCTAATACGTTGCTTACGGCAATGGCGTTAGAACCTGAAATTGCTGCGGAGGTGCTTACTGCAAGTTCAGGGGCGCTTGTACCCATAGCCACAATGGTAAGGCCTATAATTACTCCGGGAATTTTAAATTTCTGCGCCAGTGCGGCGCTTCCGTCAACAAATACATCTGCGCCTTTAATCAGCATAAAAAAACCTGCCAGCAATAAAACAATCTGTAATAAAATCTCCATTTTCTTCCTCCACTAACACAATTAATTAATATATATTATCTGCTATTCAGATTTGTCATTTGACACGTCGGACGCAGTAACCGCAATGTCATCTAACACCTCAAGATACTCAAGGCTGTCTATATTTTTATTTTTAAGCCGGTTATTAATAAATTCTCTTAGCAGTGCATACGCCACTGAGCAGATAGGAATAAATGTGAGCATACCCATTATTCCGAAAAGGCTGCCGCCCACAGATACCGCTACCAATACCCACATGCCGGGAAGCCCTACGGAATTTCCCACAACGTGCGGATATATAAGGTTTCCCTCAATCTGCTGCAATATCAGGAACAGCGCAATAAATGCCAGCGCCTGAAGCGGATTGGTAAGACCTATGAGAATAACGCCTATGGCACAGCCTATAAATGCTCCCACAATGGGAACCAGTGCTGTTACGGCTATCACTACCCCTATTAGGAGGGCGTATGGCATTTTTAATATTGACATGGTAACCACAAACATAGTTCCCAATATGACAGCTTCCATACACTGACCTGACAGGAAGTTGGCAAAGGTAGTGTCCGCAAGCTTTGCAATCCGTATTATTGTCTCAGTAGCTTTGTCAGGCAAAATTGCATACATAATTTTTTTAATCTGTCTTAACAGCTTTTCCTTTTGGAAAAGTATATATACTGAAAATACAAAGCCTATAAAAAATGATGTAATTCCGGAAACAATACCGCTTACCGCACCAATGCCTCCATTTATAACCTTTCCCACAACACCGTTTGACATAAATGAGGATATGGATTTAAAAATTTCATTCCAGTCAATTGATATTGATTTGATTTTTTCCTCAATCTGCGGATATTCAGCCATTCTGTCAAGAAGCCAGTTGGAAAAATTAGTGGCGGCCCCGGGTACGGTGCTGACTATATCTGCAATGGTCGTCGCCAGCTGAGGCACAACCACAAGAATCGCTGTGACTATTATGGCAAGTATAATTAAAAACGTCGCTGCATAGGATATAGTTCTTTTTAGCATACGCATCCGTGGTGTATTATATTTTTCCTTTGTAAAAATATGCCTCTCAATACATCTCATGGGTACATTAAATATAAATGCGATTACTCCGCCCATAATAAATGGCATAAAAAGCGAAAACAATGTCGTTATGCCGTTTGTTATGTCCGAAAGATTGTTAAGAACCCAGTAAAGAATAATTAGCAAGGTGCCAACTATAAGATAATACCATGCATTTCCAAGCCTGCTTTTAAGCCTCTTGTCTTTCAATAGAAGTTCCTCCTTTTAAAAATTTAAAATTTCCGCCCTGAGACGGTAATATGATTTATAAAACCAGTCAAAACACGCTCCGCGAGTTTTGACGGTTCGCGTGCGGCGGCAAATGGAAATGCAAGCATTTCC
>CAYZZP010000008.1:0-77447 GCA_964482965.1 uncultured Lachnospira sp. | reverse complement strand
GACGATGTGCCATAAAATCATTCACATCAGCTCTGGTTATCAGATACTCCGTGAAATACATATATTTGTAATCTACTTTCCTACATTGTTTATAGCTGCCTGTGCTGCCGCCAACCGTGCTATTGGCACTCTGAATGGTGAGCAGCTCACATAGTTAAGACCTGCTTTGTGGCAGAACTCAATGCTTGACGGATCTCCGCCATGCTCGCCGCAGATACCGCACTTGAGGTCAGGGCGTGTTGCCCTTCCTTTCTCAACAGCCATTTTAACAAGCTGTCCAACGCCGTTCTGGTCTAATCTTGCAAATGGATCTGACTCATAAATCTTGCTCTTGTAATATGAATCAAGGAATTTTCCAGCATCATCTCTTGAGAAGCCAAATGTCATCTGAGTAAGGTCGTTAGTACCAAATGAGAAGAATTCAGCTTCCTGTGCAACTTCGTCTGCAAGCAGGGCTGCTCTTGGAATCTCAATCATTGTACCAATCTTGTACTGGATATCAGAGCCTTTTTCTCTCTTAACCTGCTCTGCTGTCTCCACAACTATATCCTTAACAAATTTTAACTCTTTCTTCTCGCCAACAAGAGGAATCATAATCTCAGGAACGATTGCGTAACCCTTCTCGCCGCTTACTTCAATAGCTGCTTCCATAACGGCTCTTGTCTGCATTCTTGCAATTTCAGGATATGTTACTGCAAGACGACATCCACGATGTCCCATCATTGGATTAAATTCATGAAGATTAGCACAGGTTTCTTTAATCTCTTCTACGCTTATGCCCATATCCTCAGACAATGCCTTAATATCTTCTTCATCTGTAGGAAGGAACTCGTGAAGAGGCGGATCAAGGTAACGAACTGTCATTGGCTTGCCCTCAAGCGCCTCATACATATCCTTAAAGTCTGCTTTCTGGAATACTAAAAGCTCATTGAGAGCTGCCTCTCTTTCCTCAACAGTCTTAGAAAGAATCATCTTTCTAATCTTAGGAATTCTGTCCTCAGCAAAGAACATATGCTCTGTACGGCAAAGACCGATACCCTCTGCTCCAAGCTTAACTGCGTTTAAAGTATCTGCAGGAGTATCTGCATTTGTACGAACTCCCAATGTTCTAAATTCGTCAGCCCAAGCCATAATTCTGCCGAAGTTACCGCTTACTGTAGCCTCTACTGTCTTAATATCGCCCTTATAAATCTTACCTGTAGTACCGTCGAGTGAAATGTAGTCACCCTTCTTAAAGGTCTCTCCGCCTAATGTAAATACTTCATTTTCCTCGTCGATAGAAATATCACCGCAGCCTGATACACAGCATGTACCCATACCACGAGCAACAACCGCTGCATGTGATGTCATACCGCCTCGAACTGTGAGAATACCCTGTGAAGCGTGCATACCCTCAATATCCTCAGGTGATGTCTCAAGACGCACAAGAATAACTCTCTCGCCTTTTCCACCAATTCCAGCTTCCTTAGCCTCATCGGCAGTAAATAAAATCTTACCTGCCGCAGCACCAGGTGATGCCGGAAGCGCCTGTCCTACTACCTGTCCTGCTTTGAGCGCCTCTGTGTCAAATGTAGGGTGAAGAAGCTGGTCAAGAGACTTAGCTTCAATTCTCATTACGGCCTCTTGCGGAGTAATCATACCCTCGTCAACAAGGTCGCAGGCAATCTGAATAGCAGCCGGAGCTGTTCTCTTACCATTTCTTGTCTGAAGGAAATACAACTTGCCTTCCTCAATAGTAAACTCCATATCCTGCATATCGCGATAATGTGCCTCAAGCTTCATTGCAAGCTCCATAAACTGCTTATAACAGTCAGGCATATCTTGTTCAAGCTGAGTAATAGGCTGAGGCGTACGAACACCTGCAACAACATCCTCGCCCTGAGCGTTGATAAGATACTCGCCGTAAATACCCTTCTGTCCTGTAGACGGATTTCTTGTAAATGCAACGCCTGTTCCTGATGTCTCGCCCTTGTTACCAAATACCATTGTCTGAACATTTACAGCCGTACCCCAGTCTCCCGGAATATCATTCATTCTACGATATACAATGGCCCTTGGATTATCCCATGACCTGAATACTGCCTTAATGGCTTCCATAAGCTGAACCTCAGGATCCTGTGGAAATTCCTCTCCATTCATATTATCCTTGTACACCTTCTTAAAGCGCACGATAAGCTCCTTTAAATCGTCAGCAGTAAGCTCTGTATCAAACTTAACACCCTTTTCTTCTTTAAGCTCATCAATGATTTTCTCAAAGAAAGACTTTGGAACCTCCATAACCACGTCAGAAAACATCTGAATAAATCTTCTGTATGAGTCATAAGCAAATCTCGGATTGCCTGTCCTCTTAGCAAAACCCTCAACTGCCACATCATTAAGACCAAGATTGAGTATTGTATCCATCATACCGGGCATAGATGCTCTGGCGCCTGAACGAACTGATACAAGAAGCGGATTCTCAGTATCGCCGAACTTTTTACCATTAATGCCCTCAAGCCACTTAATTGCTTCAAATACCTGTTCTTTAATCTCGTCGCGCACTTTCTTTCCACTGCTGTAATAATCTGTACAAGCCTCAGTTGTAACTGTAAATCCCTGTGGGATTGGCATTCCAAGACCTGTCATCTCTGCAAGGTTAGCACCTTTGCCACCTAAGAGTTCTCTCATCTGTGCATTACCTTCAGAAAACTTATAAACCCATTTTGTCATTGTTTTTCCCTCCGTTGTTACAATTTATGTGTTAAAATGATAACATAACAATCAATTTTATGCAACAATATCATTTTTATTTTATAATTTAATTAAATTTTCTATTAGAATTATGGTGTCAATAGGTATCTTTACAGGCTTATACTAAGCAGCCGCTCAATAAGAATAATCACGCTCCAGTTCTTCCTCTGCAGGAAATTTTGCCTCGTCTTCGTCAAGAAAGTCACCGGTACATACAAAACGCAGGAAATCTTTGAAATCTTTGCAGATATAAAGCTGTTCCGACTCCATATAATCTCTTACTTCTTCTATACTTGCCCAATCTACCCCATCCTCTCCTTTTCGCAACATTTTCTTTTTTATACCATAATCTCAACAATATAACACCGTAAACCCTTTACAAAAATGCGATTTTATGTCATTATAGCAACGGAATACAATAGTTTTATAATATGAAAGGCAGTTGTCTGATATGACACAGTTACCAAAAGAGCCTGTGATGCTGCTGTCATTTACCAACACGCAGCTCAGAGACAATTACAAAAGCCTGCACGATTTCTGCAAGGCTTATATTGTTGAAGAAAATTATGTTGTAGAAAAATTGAAAACTATCAATTATGAATATGATAGCCGCATTAACCAATTTGTATGATTAATGCGGCTATCCGCCGTTATATCTTATTTGCTGACAGCTTATTTGCCTGTCTCTCATAGTTTATTTGCCCCTTGCGGCAAGCTGTCCGTTTTCAACGTCTATTAATATTGTTCCGCTGCTGATATTTCCTGCGAGAATAAGCTTTGCAGCCAAAGTTTCAACAGTCTTTTGAATGTATCTTTTCAGAGGTCTTGCTCCATAAGACGGATCAAATCCATTTTCCACAGCAAAATCCTTAGCCTTTTCTGTAAGTTCAATCTTTAACTCTTTGTCGGCAAGACGCTTATTTACGTCAGCCACCAACAGATTAATAATATTGCCGATATTGTCCTTAGTAAGCGGCTTAAACATAACTATCTCATCAAGCCGGTTAAGAAACTCCGGTCTGAAATGATTTCTCAGTTCCTCCATAACCATGTCTTCCATCTCCGTCTTAATTGAACCATCTTCAGATATTCCTTCAAGCAGATAGGTTGAACCAATATTGCTTGTCATAATGATTATAGTATTTTTAAAATCTACTGTTCTTCCCTGTGAATCAGTTATACGTCCGTCATCAAGCACCTGAAGAAGCACATTAAATACATCCGGATGCGCCTTCTCCACCTCGTCAAACAATACGACTGAGTACGGTTTTCTTCTTACGGCCTCAGTAAGCTGACCGCCCTCATCATAACCTACATATCCCGGAGGCGCTCCTATAAGGCGGGATACGGAATATTTCTCCATATATTCGGACATATCAAGCCTTACAATGTTATTTTCATCATCAAACAGGCTTTCCGCCAAAGTCTTAGCCAGTTCCGTTTTGCCGACACCCGTAGGTCCTAAAAACAGAAATGAACCTATAGGCTTGCCAGGATCCTTTATACCTGCCTTTGAACGAATAATAGCCTCTGTAACCTTAGTAACGCCCTCATCCTGTCCCACAACTCTCTTATGAAGTTCTTCCTCAAGATGAAGAGTTTTATTTCGCTCTGACTCGCTCAGTTTTGCCACAGGAATACCCGTCCATCTTGATATAATCTTAGATATTTCATCCTCAGTGACGCTTTCGTGAATCATATCAAGACTGCGGTTCTTCGCCTTTTCCTCAGCCTCATTTAATTTTCTTTGCAATGCAGGGAGCTTGCCGTACTGTAATTCTGCTGCTTTCTCAAGATTGTAATCTCTCTTGGCCTTTGCAATCTCATTATTGAGCTGGTCAAGCTCCTCTTTAAGCTTGCTTATGGAATCAACGCTAGCCTTCTCATTGTCCCACTTTGCTTTCTGTTCATTAAACTCTGAACGAAGCTCTGAAAGCTCCTTCTCAAGATTTCCAAGACGTTCCTTGCTGAGATTATCCGTCTCCTTTTTAAGGGCTGCCTCCTCAATCTCAAGCTGCATAACTTTTCTTTGCAGTTCATCCAGTTCTGCCGGCATGGAATCCAGCTCGGTTTTAATCATAGCGCAGGCTTCATCCACCAAATCTATTGCCTTATCCGGCAAAAATCTGTCTGAAATATACCTGTCCGAAAGCACAGCAGCACTTACCAGCGCACCATCGGTAATTTTCACGCCATGATATACTTCATATCTGTCCTTAAGTCCTCTTAAGATTGAAATGGTATCTTCCACTGTAGGCTCATCAACCATAACCGGCTGGAAACGGCGTTCAAGAGCAGGATCCTTTTCAATATACTGCCTGTGTTCATCAAGCGTTGTCGCACCGATACAGTGCAACTCGCCTCTCGCCAGCATTGGCTTCAACATATTTCCTGCGTCCATAGTGCCCTCTGTCTTGCCTGCACCCACAATAGTATGAATTTCATCAATAAATAGAATAATCCTTCCGTCGCTCTTTTTAACCTCGTCAAGAACGGCTTTAAGCCTCTCCTCAAATTCACCTCTGTATTTAGCGCCTGCCACCAGCGCTCCCATATCCAGCGCAAATATAGTTTTTTCCTTGAGTCCTTCCGGCACATCTCCTCTTACTATCCTCTGAGCAAGTCCCTCAACAACCGCTGTTTTACCTACGCCCGGCTCGCCTATAAGCACAGGGTTATTCTTTGTTTTTCTTGAAAGTATTCGTATTACATTTCTTATCTCATTATCTCTGCCTATAACCGGATCAAGTTTGCCTTCTTTGGCACGCTCCACCAAATCCTGACCATACTTCTTTAAAGTGTCATAGGTAACCTCCGGATTATCGCTTGTAACCGACTGGTTTCCACGCACTGTCGCCAGCACCGACAAAAATTTTTCCCTTTTAATGCCATAGGTCTTAAACAACTGTTTAATGGCATCGTTAGGCGCCTCAATCATCGCCAGCATGAGATGTTCCACTGACACATAGGCGTCACCCATACGCTTTGCCTCATCCTCCGCATTAATCAGCACCTTGTTAAGCGCATTACTAATATAAAGATTTACATTGCCTGATACCTTAGGCTTTCTCTTCAACATAGTCTCGACATTTTTTAAAAATTCATCTCTGTTAATATTCATCTTTTCTATCAGGCTGGCAATCAAACTGTCCTCAATCGTCAGCATACTATAAAGAAAATGTTCCTGATCGATTTCCTGATTGCCGTATTCGTATGCAATCTTCTCGCACTGATTAACAGTTTCAATAGATTTTTGTGTAAACTTGTTAATGTTCATAATATTGCCTCCTGTTCTTATATTCTTCCTTATTATCTCTTTTTACGCAGAAAAATAATCGCCTTATATATATTAAACCTGCATTTTATGTATGTTCATATTTTCTGCTAATTGTGTTATAGCATTAGTTGTTAGCACTGTCAATAGGTGAGTGCTAATTTGATTATAAAACTTTTATAAAGTGGGGGGTGATATTTTACCCTCCCCACTTTTCATTTTGGCATAGCAGCCCCACTGTCAGCCGTCACATTCTGACTGCTGCCCTTCCACGGTCCATTTCTATAAAACATAACCGACAGTACTGTTCCTACCATCCAACCTACAGGCCATGCGCACCATATACCTATATATCCAAACTGTAAAGCCAGCACTATAGCAAGCGCCACTCGCAAAATCAAATCCGTAAACGTGGATATCATAAATTTTTTCATCATTCCGGCGCCACGAAGAATTCCATCTGTCACAAGCTTTATTGACACTACAAAATAAAACGGTGCTGCAATCCTAAGAAACATCATTCCTGACGACAGCGCCGTATCTGTGGGATTGTTCATAAAGAGTTTAATAAGGGCTGTTCCCGACAATACATACAAAGCCACCACAGGAATACATATAATACATACCATTTTTACGCCTGCTTTAAAGCCCTCCTTAACTCTCTTATATATTCCGGCTCCTATATTTTGGGCTGTATAATTTGATATACCGTTTCCAAGTGTTGTAAATGAAGTTATAACCATATTATTGAGTTTGATTGCCGCCGAATAACCTGCTATAACACCAGGGCCAAAGCCGTTTATAACACTCTGAATAATTATATTTCCTACAGATATAAAGCTCTGCTGCAAAATGCTCGGAATTGCTATTTTAGCAATCTTTTTAAGCATAGCATTTGAATAGAAAATGATTTTCTCATTAGTTTTGATATCCGCAAGCCTCCTGAATACCACCGCCAGAGCCAGCACGCAGCTTACTCCCTGACATATGAAGGTTGCCCACGCAACGCCGGACACTCCCATGCCAAAACATTTTACAAAAATAATATCTACTATTATGTTAGCAGTTGAGGATACCGCAAGAAATATAAACGGTGTTTTGGAATCTCCCAGCGCAGAAAATATACCTGTAGCAATATTGTAAAAGAACAGAAAAGGCAGTCCCAATACATATATATCAAGATACAGCTTGGAGTCTCCAAATATGTCCTCTGGAGTTTTAATAATGGCTAAAAGCCAATTTCCGCCCGCTATTCCCACAAGCATAAGCAGAACGCACAACACGACGCTTCCTATCATCGCCGTATAGACCGCCGTTTTCATATCCTCGTATTTTTTTGCTCCGAACAACTGTGACACTATTACCGAACAGCCGATATTGCAGCCAAATGCAAAGGCAAGAAATATGAGGGTTATCTCGTAACTGTTTCCTACCGCAGCCAGCGCATTTTCACCTATATAATTTCCAGCCACCAGACTGTCCGCTATATTATAAAGCTGCTGAAATATAATACTGCCAAACAGCGGCAGACAGAATTTCCAAAGTACGGTTTCCGGTTTTCCAACTGTCAAATCTTTATTTTTGCTCATAGTAACACACCTTTTCTTCTATATTGTTCGCCTATATCGCTCTCTTTTCGGTTATTAATCCTAATACATAAAATCAAAAAATTCAACTATTTTTTAACGCTTTATTGTCTGATAATTTCTGAAATTCAAAGATTTATTTTGTTAAATCTTTTTTGATTTTAAAATTTTAGTTTTATTTTGTAAATATATGTTGTATAATTCAATTGTATCGAATCTGTTAAGAAGAATGCTGTTGATGCTCAGATTGTAGAGGAATAATACATAATACAATCAAACTTAAAAAGCAAGCCAAAGCAGATGTCACAATTATCTGCTCCGGCTTGCTTTCTGTTTTATATCATATATATCAGTAAATCTGTCTAAGCGCCTTGCGCTTGCATATTCTGCAACTCACACAGCCGCAGTTTTCCCCAATTTTTTATACACCGTAAAGTACATAGTAAAGAAACTTGCCAGCCCGCCTATAAAATTAGATATAGGTTCCGCAAGAAACACTCCGTTGACACCAAAGCCCGCCGCAGGCAGAAGCAGCGTAAGCGGCACCACTATAACAGCCTTTCTCAAAAGCGAAAAGAATATAGCCTGCTTTGCGCAGCCTAAAGCCTGAAATACCGACTGACCCGCAAACTGGAACGCCATAAAGCAAAAACCAAAGAAATATATATGAAGCGCCATAACCCCTGCGTCCATCATTTCCTCATTTCCCGAAAATATTGATATAAGAAATCTTGGAAATGCCAAAACAAAAATCCATGCAATTACAGTGTAGGCAATTCCTATGAAAGCTGAAAATCTTATACCCTCACGCACTTTTTTATACTGCTTCGCTCCGTAGTTAAAGCCGAGTACAGGCTGGGCGCCGCTGGTAATCCCCTGCACCGGAAGCGACAGCAATTCTCTTACGGAATTTACTACTGTCATCACTCCAACGTACAAATCTCCTCCATAGGTCTGCAATGTGGCATTGCACACTATCTGCACAAGACAGTTTGTAGCCTGCATAATAAAGCCTGCAGTTCCAAGCGCCGTTATCTCTTTTACTATTTTAAAATCAGGTCTTAAACACTCTCTTTTTATTGTCAACATTACCTTTTTGCCCGTAAGAAATTTAAGCACCCACACCGCTGATATCATTTGGCTTATTACAGTTGCAAGCGCAGCTCCGGACACACCCATATTAAACACAAATATAAATACAGGGTCAAGTATCAGATTCAGTACCGCACCTATTATGGTAGTCAGCATACCCATTTTAGGAAAGCCCTGCGCATTAATAAATCCATTTAAGCCTGTGGCCAGCATAGAAAATACAGTACCAAAGAGATATATTCTAAGATACTGCGCCGCATATACATATGAAGCGTCACTGGCTCCAAATAAAAACAATATTGGTTTTAAAAATATCTGACAGACTGCAAATAATACCACCGAGCTAAAAAGCAAAAGCGAAAATACATTTCCCAATATTTTTCGGGCGCGGCTTTCATCCCCGGCGCCTCTCGCCATTGAAAAAAGCGGTGTTCCACCCATGCCAAACAAGCTGGTAAACGCCGCCACCAGCGTCACTATAGGAAACGTAAGCCCTACTCCCGTAAGCGCCATACCGTCCGCTCCCTCAAGGTGACCTATGTAAATTCTATCTACCACATTGTACAAAAGCTGCACAAACTGCGCTAATGTAAGCGGAACCGCCTGCAATATAATATTTTTCCAAACCTTACCCTTAGAAAAATCATTTTCCATAGTTCTCTCCTCTTGACTAGAACTTTGTATCATAAAATATCTTTATCAATTATCGTTATTATTTTTAAATACGTCAGCCACGTCACTGATTGTTATGTATGCCCTGTGGTCTAAGTCATGCACAATATTTTTCATCCTTGTAACCTGAAATCTGTTCACAACAAAATAAATCAAAGTTTTATTTTCGTTAGAATAGCCGCCCTTTGCTTCTATCCTTGTCATACCGGTCTCAAAAGTCTCCGATAGTGCGCTGCATATTTCGTCGGGCTTGACAGTTATAATCATTGCAACCTTAGACCTGTCAAAACCTTCTACAATAAAGTCCACAGTCTTTAAGGCGGCGCCATAAGTAACTATTGAATACAACGGTAAAATCCAGCTTCCCGTTACAAATCCGCAAATTATGTATAGTACTATGTTATACCCCATAACGAACGTACCTACCGTAACTCCCAGCCTCTTTGCAAAAATTACAGCCATAACCTCTATACCGTCCATAGCTCCGCCAAAACGGATTGCCAGACCGCTTCCTATACCTGATATAATTCCGCCAAACAGCGAACACAGCACTAAATCATTTCCTGCAAAAAAAGAACCCATCCCCTCCTCTTCAGGCAGAAATACATCAATAAGCGCTGCCACCACAGAATATATCATTACAGTGTATATGGCATAAAATGTAAAATGCCCGCCTTGTTTCTTAAGACCATATATAAAAAGCGGTATATTAAGCACAATAAGGAATAGTGAAAGAGTAAGAAACTCCGGAGTCACCTTTTCCAAAAGCATTGACGTACCTGATATGCCGCTGTCGTAGAGATTAACCGGCGATAAAAATATTTTAATGCCAAATCCGTTTACTATACCTGCAGCGGCAAGCATAAGCATATTCAGCGGTTTTACTCCACGCATAAAGGATTTAAGTTTTTCAAGCATATTACATTTTCCTTTTGCCATACACTATCCTCCATTTTTAATTTTTTATTTGAACCAGTTTTTTACCAATTACTGATTATTTTAATACAAGGTACTTCCCCTTGTCAAATGCAGCCATATTTCAAGCCCCATGAGGCAATAAGAAGTACCTATCAATCAATATTAATCTGTTATCCAGTTCTGTTTTTCGCCATTTCTCTCTCTGATATAACTCTCAAGCATATCTGTGGTTCTTTCAATTCCAAGCCTGCTGCTGTTTACAGAAATATCATAGTTTCTCGAATCGCCCCACTTAATATCGCAATAGCGGTTATGATAATTTTTACGAGACTTGTCGTGGCGGTTAATTGCAGCCTGCGCATCTTTTTGGGACATTCCTCTTACTTCCTGCACACGCTTATTTTTAACATCCATATCGGCAAGAACAAATATAGAAATAAGTCCCTTGTACGGCTTTAATACAGTCTCAGAACAGCGTCCTACAACCACAAAGGACTCTCCGCTCTCAGCCTTCTTCTTAAGAAAATCAAACTGCATATTAGCTATAACCTCTTCAGGTGAATTGCAGTACCCCTTAACTGTTCTTGAAGCCAAAAACTTTCTTGGCTTTTCCTCATATTTTCTAAGTTCCTCAATGTTACCATTTTTCTCAGCGGCAATATGATCAAGTAAATTTCTGTCATACAAAGGCAGATTAAAACGCTTTGCCAGAGCTTCTGCTATAAGATGTCCACCGCTTCCGTATTCCCTGCTGATTGAAATAATTAACTGCTCTGCCATAACTTACCCTCCTTAGAAATATCTTGCAAAAATGTACACCGTACATATAAGCAGCACGATAACCGTTGCCGGAACAAGTTTCAAGCAATATTTACCCCAGCCGATAGGATGACCTGCTTTAGCTGAAACCGAGGTACCCACTACGTTAGCCGAAGCGCCTATAGGCGTTGCGCTTCCACCTATATCTGTACCCATTGACAATGCCCACGCAAGAACAGGAAGACTTGTGTTCTGTGTAACAGACAACATCTTTATAATAGGAATCATAGTAGCTGCAAATGGTATATTATCAACAAATGCACTGGCAAATGCCGATACCCATATGATAATAACTATCATAAGCTTTGCGTTGCCTCCGCTTATATCGCCGATAACCTTAGCAACTATCTCAAGTATTCCTGTCTGCTCAAGTCCTCCTACCACAATAAACAAACCTACAAAGAACAAAATTGTTTTATAATCAACCTTGCTGAGCATAAACTTAATATTTTTAGGGGCTGTGATAAGCGTTATAATCGCAATAAATAATCCGATAAATGCCACGGTAAGCCCTGTCTGTGCATGTGTCACAAGAAGAACAACTGCTGTAAGGAATATCACACAGCTTATGCAAAAACCAAGCTTGTCGGTTATTGCCTCCTTTGGGTCAGGAAGCTGCGACAAATCTACATTGCTGCTTTTGTCAGACGCCAGCTCCTTTTTGAATACCAGATAAAAATATATTACAACAAATATAAGTGAAATACCTGCCATAGCACCTGTATTCATTATAAAATCCGCAAATGAATATCCTAATGACGTACCGATAATAATGTTAGGCGGGTCTCCGCACATGGTTGCCGAGCCTCCAAGATTGGCACAAAATACCTCCGAAAGAATCATTGGAACGGGATTAAACTTCAAAAGCTGCGCAAGCTCCACTGTCACCGCTGCAAGAAACAGAATAACTGTTATACTGTCGATAAACATTGCAAGAACAGACGACATAATCATAAATGTAATAAATATAGGAATAACCTTATAGTTTACCAGCTTGGCAATTTTCATACAAAGCCAGCGGAAAAAGCCGACTCTTGCCATACCTTCAACCATGACCATCATACCGGCAATAAATATAATTGTCGCCCAGTTAATACCGCTTGAAGATTCGCTGGAATTTCCTGCTGTGTACCAAAATCCGGGTGTAAAAATACTATGTACGTTAAGCGTCTCAATAATCGCATTGACGCTACGCATACACACACCAAATACTAAAACAAGCGTCAACACACCGCACCCTAATGTGACAATATGTCGTTCGATTTTCTCGGTTACAATAAGAGCGAACATTGCTACAAAAATTACAACTGCTAAAATCTGTGCTACCATTTTTCTTTACCTCACTCTCGTATTTAAAACAACTAGCCTTTAAACCAATTCATAGAATAAACCTTTGTTTTTAAATATTCAAGCAATTTTTTTTCAAAATGACAACGGTTTTATGCACATTTTCAGATACAATTATTTTAGCGCATATCACAATATTTTTCCAGCAAAATGTCCCAAAATTGCATTTTATTTTTATAATCTAATTATCAAGATAATAAAAATGCAGTAAGCTGTGGAACCGTCTCCACAATATAGTCCGCTCCTGCTTCCTCCAATTCATTTTCGGCAGCCTTCCATGCATCCTCTTCATTCATACCATGAAATCTCTTAAAACTCTCATCAAGAGGCGGTCCTATATAACACTCCAGCTTATCAAGGTCCGGCTCGTCAATTCCTGCCGCCGCCAAAGCATACTGAACACATTTTGTAATACCTGTCTTTGGATCTGTAAGAGTTCCATCAAGGTCAAATAAAATATATTTTTTATCCATTGCAGCCTCACTAATCTCCTGCAGCTAATTTATTAACAATCCATTATCTGCTTATAATCCTCAATAAATAAACTGCAGCAGTTTCTAATTCTTTCCTCATCCTCCTCAGAAGATTTATCTGCAACCGCCACAGTATAAAAACCTCCTGCCAAAGCCGCTTCCACCGCTCTTAATATATCCTCAAAAACCACACAGTTCTCCGGCTTGACATTACATTTTTCTGCAGCTTTATAGTAAACATCCGGAAATCCCTTGCCTCTGTCCACTTCGTCTGTCTGAGTAAAATTGTCAAACAAATAATAGATACCATTGTGCTTAAGACAAGGCTCATACAGCAAGCGGTCTGAGGAAGTCGCCACTGCCAGCTTTACTCCCTTATCCTTTAGCATGTGCAGAAATTCCGCCGCATTAGGCTTTAACCCAATATTATTCGCATATTCTGATACTGCCATTTCATACCATTCTCTGGCAATATCCTCGGGCTTTTCATTAAGATTAAATCTCTCCACCACATACTCTGAACCGCTTTTAAAATTATGAATTTTTATGTTTTCTAAAAAATCCTTTGTAATGTCAATTCCTCTGCTGCCCAAAAAGTCAATATCAATCTGCGTCCACACCCCTGTAGAATTAAGCAGTGTGCCATCTAAATCAAAGATAGCACACTGAAATTTTTCCGGGGCAAAATCCAACATTGAAAACTTTGCCACATTATTCTCCTAACATTTTAATTCTGTTATTCTTATTTTCAACCTCAATAGCCTCTATGTACGGATTAATAAGTTCCTGATAACGCTCTGAATATATTGTGCTGCGGATTACTTCATTGTTATCAATATCGTAATCTCTTGAAATAAAGTAAATAACCTCATATCTGCTATTACTTTCCTGCTCGATTACTGTCACATCACCCTTTTTTCTGTCAGCGCTAAAGAGCCAGTCAGCCTCATCCGTACTGAGAGAGCTTTTATATGTATCCTCCACAAGAGATGCTTTATCCTCGCTGTATGTCTCCACATCATCCCTTGCCACATAATCAACACAATTATCAACAAATGTTTCCTCTGAAACTATAGACGCCGCAAATTCCATTGCTCTTGTCTTTGCGTCATCCAGCGCTGTCTCGTCATCCTCGGTCTCCGCATTAATATACACTGAACGATAATCTACAGTATCATAATCGTCCTTGTGTTCTTCATAATATTCTTTAATCTCATCATCGCTTGGCTTTTTCTCTTCATATATCTTTTCACTGTAAGCTGTTGCCCTCAGATATTCACGAATGTATTTATCAATGCTGCTCTTAGTAGCATATGCTCCAAAGGTACTCTTATAGTACTTAGAAAGAGAAAGTTCTGCTTCATCTGCAGCCTTTTGTACATTATCCATAAATTCTTCATAATCAGTGGACTCATCAGTATAATCAAAGGCATTTTCCTCAGCTATATTTAAAAGCGCATTATATTCCTTCATAGTACTTACAGTTGCATTTGCAAAATAATCATACCATGTGTAGCCGTTGCCGGAATCATATGTCTGCTTCTTGTCGCTCTTACTTGAATCATAACCCAAATATGCCTCAAAATAATCAAGGTATGTCATACTTCCTGCAAGCTGCTGATTGAGTATATTGCCTTTTGTAAGAGAATAGTAAAAATCAAATTCTACCTGATTAACTGATTCTCCGTCAACCTTAATATACTCTCTGTAAATTCTGTCAAGATTGATAACCAGTGTTGTCACTAAAGCTACTACCAGCGCTGCAAGAATAACTATTGTAGAAATTTTGGCAATTTTCCTATTTCTTGCCTCTCTCTTAGCTTCAGCCCTTCTTTTTTCCATTTTTTTGTCGTACCTTGTAACAATCTTCTCATTAGATTTCTTTTCATCAACTGCCTTTTTACCAGCCGAATTTTTGCCATCTGTCTTTTTGTTCTTTAAATCTGTCATAATTCCTCCAACTTAATTACTATATCCGTTTTCTTTTTTTATTTCATCCAATTCCGCCATCCAAAGCGCCGGAGACGCATCGCTTGGCATCCTCAAATCTCCCCTCGGAGATACCGCCACCGAACCGACCTTCGGTCCGTCGGGAAGACAAGAGCGCTTAAACTGCTGTGCAAAAAATCTCCACACAAAGGTTCTAAGCCACTTATATATAACCTCATCGCTATACTCTCCCGCAAACGCCAATTTTGCAATTCTAAACAGCTTTGCCGGCCTTACACCGAACCTTAGCATATGATACATAAAAAAATCGTGCAGCTCATATGGTCCTACCAAATCTTCCGTTTTCTGAGCTATCGAGCCATCCTCCTGAGGCGGAAGAAGTTCCGGACTTACCGGAGTGGCAAGCACATCGTTAAGTACTGCCGAAAGCTCCTCATTATTGCATGTATCCGCATAATATTTTACAAGATGTCTCACCAAAGTTTTTGGTACCGAGGCATTTACGCCATACATAGACATATGATCGCCATTGTATGTGGCCCAGCCCAGCGCAAGCTCCGACATATCTCCTGTTCCTATTACCATACCATTTGTCTGATTGGCAATATCCATAAGAAGCTGTGTCCTCTCTCTCGCCTGACTGTTTTCATAGGTCACATCATGTACATTTTCATCGTGATTAATGTCTTGGAAATGCTGTCTCACCGCAGCCTTTATATTAATCTCTCTCAATGTGCAACCCAGCTTTTTAGTAAGCTCTGCAGCATTGTTATAAGTCCTGTCTGTAGTTCCAAAGCAAGGCATTGTAACACAGGTAACGCACTCTCTTGGAATACCCAATGAGTCAAATGCCCTGACAGTAACAAGCAGTGCAAGCGTAGAATCAAGCCCGCCCGATATGCCTACAACCGCACTCCTGCAGCCCGTATGACTAAGCCTTTTTTTCAGTCCCATGGTCTGAATATCCAAAATGTCTTCGCAGCGCTCATTTCTTTCTCTCACATCATCCGGAACAAACGGGGCCTTATCAAATGTCCTTATAAGCTCTAAGTCCTCCATCTCCAGTTCAAAATCAACAACCGTATAATCTTCCAAATGCTCTGTGACAAATGTGTCCATTCGCCGTCTCTCCGCCCATATGCGTGCCATATCCATATCCGCTATAGCTTCTTTACCACTGAAAAGAGAAACCTCCGACAATATAGCTCCGTTTTCACTTATTATATTATGACCGCCAAATACAATGTCCTGGGTAGATTCACCCTCGCCTGCGCCGGCATATACATATCCTGCCACAAGTCTTGCAGACTGCCCTTTAACAAGCTGTCTCCTGTATTCTTTCTTTCCTATGGTTTCATTGCTGGCGGAACAATTAATAATCATTGTCGCACCGTTAATTGCCAGCCCAATGCTGGGCGGCTGTGCAGACCACAAATCCTCACATATTTCAGCCCCAACTACCAGCTTAGGCATATTAACACAGTTAAACAAAAGTCTGGCTCCCATAGGAACTCTTTCGCCATTGACATTCACATCAATGCACTTATCATTTCCCTGTGTAAACTGTCTTTTTTCGTAAAATTCACCATAGTTAGGTATATTTTTCTTAGGAACAAGTCCAAGAAGCTTTCCATTGCAGACCGCCGCTGCAACATTGTATATTTTTCCGTTATATTCATAGGGAAGTCCAACAAATATCAACATTCCCCGGCAGTCCGACGACTTTCCGGCAATCCTTGCAAGACCATCCAAAGCTCCTGCCAGCAGCGTCTCCTGCAAAAACAAATCATTACAGGTATAACCCGTAATACACAGTTCCGGAAATACTGCCACCTTAACCCTGTCGTCATATGCCTTCTGCATAAGGCTGATTATCTGCCCAGTATTGTACATCGGATCAGCGACCTTTATCTGTGGTGTATATGCCGCCACTCTCACATATCCATGCCTCATACTATCTCCAATCCGGGACCTCCACGCAACAGGCGCACCACCCCAATGCTTGTCCCAGTTTTAATTCCATAATTTTTAACATTATACCACACACACCCAACCATTTACAACCAAAACAGCACTCCATATAAGAAAATAATCCTCCCATTGCCACAACTTTCCCCAAATAAAAAATAATCCTTTTGAACGACTTACAGTAATGCCGGAGTTCAAAAGGATTATTTTTTATTCTCATTATTATCGGAATATTATAATTTTTTATTAACGCCCCTCCAACGCATCCTTAGCATTATTCACCGCATCTGTCGCTACTTCCTCAAGCTTATCCTTGACATCAGTTACGGCCTCTTTGACATCTGTCGCTGCCTCTGTAACTATCTGTTCTACAACTCCGGTTTTATGCTCGTTTCCTGAATCAGCATTACTCCCGTCGTTATTATTCTGCTTATTATTGCAGCCTATCAAAAAGCCTGCTCCAATAACAACCAACAAACCAATCAAAAATATTTTCTTTTTCATACACACCTCCATAAATAAAAACTATCCATATGTCAGTATGTCCGAAAAATTGTATTATATTCCTTTTAGATTTTACCTGTCAGCTTTTACGTTTTTTTCTTTAGCTACACCGTTTTTTATCAATTTGCTCAAAGGTTTATACAGCAGCATTGTTATAACACTTACACATACTGCCTTTATCAGATTAAAAGGTGCCACTGCCAGCGCAACAAATGTATATACATTATTAATAGCCGGATTTATATTATTTCCCATTTCTATAAATGCTTCCACAGGCATACCATACAACTGCGAATATTTAGGCAAAAGATAAAATGCATTCATGGCCATTCCCACGATTATAAGCGTAACCGCTCCTGTAAAAAGCCCGATAAACGCCATTTTTCTTGTTTTTTTCAAATGATATACTATTGACGCAGGAAGCACAAATGCACAACCCAATATAAAGTTTGAAAAATCTCCCACAAAAGCAGTGGATGTACCCTTTATAAATAATTTCAGAATAACCTTGACAGCCTCCATAATAACACCTGCTGTCGGTCCCAACATAAATGAACCTATCATAATAGGCACTTCGCTTAAATCCATCGCATAAAACGGCGGTGCTATAAATGGAATAGGGAAATCAAAATACATAAGAACAACCGACACAGCTGACATCATTGCCATAATAACAAGTTTGTTTACCCTTGTCTTTTCTGATGCAAATTTAACTCCGGTTTTCTTCTCAATTATTCTTTCAAACACATAGGCTATGAGGTACACGCATACCATCATAAGTAACGAAATAAGAACGAACTCTATGTTATTTTTCATAGATTCGCCAAGATCTGCCAAACTATTAGCGGCAGCAAAAAAATTCTGCTTAAGCATAATCTTTTCCTCCAAAATCTTCTTTCATCCAGACTTTACTGTCGGTTTAAGGTTCTCACTTAATCGGCCTCTTCGGCTCGCGGACTCGCCATTATGCCGCCCGTTTTCTGACTGTAGCTTATCATCAAAAGGCTTACACACTGTATCACCGCCGGTCAAGAATTGACATTTCTGTCTCACTTTGCCCTGAAGGTTGGAGCTTTCACTCACTCTTCTATTCAGTTGTAAATAAAAACAGATATTACATCTGCGACTATATTAATATAACATTACAGCAGACTGGTGTCAATAACCGTCTGCCTTAAATTGTATTAATACTTATTCACCTAATACTTATTCAGCCATTTATCAATCAGGGATACCGCCTCTTTTATGGTCTCCTCATCAAGAACCAGCGCAAATCGCACATAGCCCTCTCCGAGACTTCCAAAGGCGCTTCCCGGTGTGCAGAGAACTCCTGTATTTTCAAGCATCTGCATGCAAAAATCGTCTGAGCTTTCAAAGCCTTCAGGAACCGGCGCCCATACAAACATTGTCCCCTCTGAGTAAGGCACATTCCAGCCTATTGAATTAAGCCCTCCGCAGAGTGCGTCCCTTCTTCTCTGGTACGCCATACATTGAGCCTTCACTCCCTCCTGCGGACCGTCCAAAGTAGCGATAGCAGCCTTCTGCACTATGTAGCTTGTGCCATAATCAAACTGCGACCTGATAGTTTTAAACCTCTTAATAACCTCAGCGTTTCCCACCGCAAAGGATATTCTAAGCCCTGTAAGATTATATGTCTTTGAGAGCGAATTAAACTCTATTCCCACATCTTTCGCTCCCGGAACTGAAAGAAATGAAATTCCCTTTCTGCCATCATATATAATCTCGGAATAGGCATTATCATGCACAATAAGTATGTTGTATTTCTCCGCAAATTTTACAAGCTCCTCATAAAAGTTCCTGTCCGCACATGTGCATGTAGGATTTAACGGATATGAAACCACCATCATTTTTGCCTTTTTAGCTTTTTCCTCGCTGATTTTATCCAACGCCGGCATAAAATGATTATTCTTGTCAAGCTCATAATAGTCTATCACAGCATCATTAAGATATGGACCAACTTCAAACACAGGATATCCCGGATTTGGCACCAGCACCAAATCACCCGGATTGCATACCGTCATGGCAATATGCGCAAAGCCCTCCTGTGAGCCTGCTATGGACATAATTTCATTGTCATTTAGTAAAACTCCATATCTTCTATTATACCATCTTTCCACAGACTCTATAAGTTCCCTTGTGTCGCCCAGAGAATACTTATAATCCTGCGCGTTGGATGCCGCCTCTATGACAGCGTCCATAACATGCTTTGCAGGTTGAAAATCCGGTGTTCCCACAAAAAGGTCATATACATTTCTGCCCTTTGCAAGCATCTGCGCTTTCCGCTCGTTAAGTATATTAAATATATTTGGCTTAAAACGATTAGCCTTATCTGAAAAATCAAACTCCATTACTGTAAACCGGCTTTCTGTTACATTTTCTCCCGTAACTGTTACTGCTCTTTCCCGTAGCTGTTACTTTTCTTTCTCGTAACCCTGAAGGCTGGCAATACTTACCTTCAATACCCTATGTCCATTTAAGAGCTTATTCTGTATTCTTATAAATGAAACCACTTCAATGGTATCTCCCGCCTTCGTGAGCATTTCGTGCTGATAACACACATAACTTTTCTCAATAAACTGCTCTTTAAGCTCCTCGATAATAACATTGTACTCCACATCAGGAACAAGCTGCTTAAATACCAACCCAGCCTCTACATCTTCCTCTGTATATCCAAGAATTTCCGTAAAGCCTTCATCAATAGTAAAAATCCTGCCGCTTCTCATCTCCATAAGATACTGACTGTATGGAATTGAAAGCATATTACTTTCTGCCATAGTTACCTGCCTTTCCGCCGAATTTACGGCATTTGATAATCCAGCCTGCTTTTTCAGGCTGTAAGCCAAATCAGTTTCATATTTTGCCACAATTATTTGTCTGTATATCTGCTGACATTACCAGCAACTGTTTTGCAGCTATATCGCTTTGCTTTTACTTTGCCAGCGCTTCAAGTCTCTCTGTTACCTGGCCAAGCATCTGCTGATATTTTGCAAGTTTTTCCTTCTCCTCGTCAATCTTTGCCTGAGGGGCTTTAGACACGAATTTCTCATTTCCGAGCATACCCTCGCAGCGCTTGATTTCACCCTGAAGCCTGCCCTCCTCTTTCTTAAGCCTCTCTATCTCCTTGTCAATGTCTACAAGCTCAGCAAACGGAATATAAATTACAGCGTCAGGTATAATTGTGGATACCGCGTCGTCAGCAATACCGTCCCTGTTATCCTGAATAACTACCTCGCTTGCATAACCCAGCGTTGCAAAGAATACCTTTCCGTTTTCAAACATATTTCTTACACCGGCATTTTGAGATACAACATAAACCTTTGCTTTTCTGCTTGGAGCAACATTCATCTCAGCGCGGAGATTTCTTATGTTTCTTACTGCTGTCTTAATTGTCTCTATAGCATTTTCTTCTGCTGCAAAGCAAAGTGTTTCCGAATATTCAGGCCACTTTGAAATCATAATTGACTCCTCTTCCTCCTGAATATTGCAGAAAATCTCCTCTGTGATAAATGGCATGTATGGGTGGAGCAGTTTTAGCGCATCTATCAATACGGTCTTTAACGTCCAGATAGCAGCCGTCTTAGTTGTATCCTCATCATTGTAGAGACGAGGCTTAACCATCTCAATATACCAGTCGCAGAACTCCTCCCAGATAAAATCATTGAGCTTCGCAACTGCAATACCAAGCTCGTATTTCTCCATATTGTCAGTAACTTCCTTGACAAGATTATTCTTCTTTGAAAGAATCCATTTATCCGCCGCCGTAAGATTTTCAGGGAGATTTCCGTCCGCCTTAACCTTATTGTCAGAATCGTTCATCATAATAAATCTCGACGCGTTCCATACCTTATTTGCAAAGTTACGGCTCGCCTCAACTCTCTCCCAGTAAAAACGCATATCATTTCCCGGCGCATTTCCTGTGACAAGCGTATAACGAAGGGCGTCGGCGCCGTATTTATCAATAACCTCCAGCGGGTCAATACCGTTTCCTAAAGACTTGCTCATTTTTCTTCCCTGTGAATCTCTTACAAGGCCATGAAACAGCACCTTTCCAAACGGCTTTTTGCCCATATGCTCATAGCCTGAAAATATCATTCTGATAACCCAGAAGAAAATAATATCATAGCCGGTTACAAGCACATCTGTAGGATAGAAATATTCAAGTTCCTCAGTCTTTTCCGGCCAGCCCAATGTTGAAAACGGCCACAAGGCTGATGAAAACCATGTATCAAGTGTATCAGGATCCTGCTCCATATTGGTGCTTCCGCATTTCGGACATGTACATACAGTCTCTCTTGAAACTGTCATTTCGCCGCAGTCCTTACAATAATATGCCGGTATCCTGTGTCCCCACCACAACTGTCTTGAAATACACCAGTCGCGGATATTATCCGTCCAGTTATAATATGTCTTATCCATAGAGGACGGCATAAGCTCGATATCGCCATTTTTAACGCCCTCAACAGCAGGCTTGATAAGCTCGTCCATTTTTACAAACCACTGCTGCTTAACCATAGGCTCAACTGTTGTCTTACATCTGTCATGAGTACCTACATTATGCACATGGTCTTCAACTCTTACAAGCAGTCCAAGCGTCTCAAGGTCAGCCACCATAGCCTTTCTTGCTTCGTATCTGTCCATTCCCGCGTATTTTCCGCCAATGCTGTTAATGGTAGCGTCATCATTTAAAATATTGATTTCAGGAAGATTATGTCTCTTACCAACCTCAAAATCGTTAGGGTCATGAGCAGGCGTAATTTTAACAACGCCTGTACCAAATTCCATATCAACATATTCATCCGCAATAACAGGAATTTGTCTGTCTGTCAGCGGAAGCTCCACCATTTTTCCAATTATATCCTTATATCTGTCGTCGTTTGGATTTACGGCAATGGCTGTATCACCAAGCAAAGTTTCAGGTCTTGTTGTGGCAATCTCAACAAATCTTCCAGGCTCTCCCGCAATCGGATAATTAATATGCCAGAAATGCCCTGACTGCTCCTCATGCTCAACCTCAGCGTCAGATATGGACGTATTACATACAGGACACCAGTTTACAATTCTTGAACCCTTGTAAATAAGACCTTTATCGTAAAGCTTGATAAATACCTCCTGAACTGCGTTTGAACAGCCCTCGTCCATTGTAAATCTCTCTCTGTCCCAGTCGCATGACGAACCAATTTTCTTGAGCTGGCTCGTAATAGTTCCCCCGTACTCTTCCTTCCACTGCCATGTTCTCTTAAGGAAACCTTCCCTGCCAAGTTCGTGCTTATCTATGCCCTCTTCTTTTAAAGCATTAGTAACCTTAACCTCTGTGGAAATACTTGCATGATCTGTTCCGGGAACCCACAATGCCTCAAAGCCCTGCATACGCTTAAAACGTATCAGAATATCCTGCATTGTGTTATCAAGGGCATGACCCATATGAAGCTTTCCTGTGATATTTGGCGGCGGCATAACGATTGTAAACGGTTTTTTGTCCCTGTTTACCTCCGCATGAAAATATTTCTTATCAAGCCACTTTTGATAAAGCCTTCCTTCAATCTCCGAAGGATTGTAATTTTTCTCCAGTTCCTTACTCATAATAATTTTCCTTTCTGCTATTTGGCGTACCTGCTTTTCTTAGCACAGGCTGTGCAATCAAGTAGGGAAGATTTATCTGACCTACTCGCTGCGCGGGACGCGTGTCGCTTTAGCGACAATTTTCCTTACGCGTCCCTGTGCATAAAAAAATGCCCTTTACAACCTCACGGCTGCAAAGGGCGAATTATCGCGGTACCACCTTTGTTCAACTGCCATATAACATAAGACCTTCATCACTTCTGCTCAGTCCATAATTCTATTGCAGTCCTCAGCAATTCTTTAACGTGAATTACTCCGTTGTGGCTTATCACTATTCAGTGTTTCTGGGCCACACTGCTCAAAAGCTACCTTTCGCATTCTGCTTTCCAAGTTATCTTCCAGCCTCCGGATAACTCTCTCTTTGGCGCCACAATGCGTACTCCTCTTCTTCAATGCATTTTTGTATTGCTTATTATATTATTTATTATGATAATATGACGAGCAAAAAAATGCAAGACCAAATCCATACTTTCATAATAATATTTTATCAAAAACCAATGTTCCCACTCTTAAAATCCATTCTCTCAATCCAGCAAAAGCTGGTCAACTGTAACAAACACAAAACCCTTATCCTGAAGCCTGTCGATTATCTCCAACGCAGCCGTCACCGAACTGTCATATATGTCATGCATAAGTATTATATCACCGCAGCTAGCATGGTTTACAACTAAATCAACAACATACGAAACATCTGTCGTCTTCCAGTCGTCAGGGTCTATGCTCCACAACACAGGCGTCATATTCACATCATATATCAGACTGTTATTGTATTTTCCAAACGGCGGTCTTATATATTTAACGTCCTCACCTGTAATGCTTTTAATCAATTCGTTAGTTTTTTGAATTTCCTGCAAAGCTGAACTATTGCCTACACAAGCCAAATCCACATGACTGTATGTATGATTTCCTATAAGGTGTCCCTCGTTGTGCATACGCTCAACAATCTCCTTATTCTGCTCCACTTTACTGCCTATCAGAAAAAATGTTGCTTTAACATTTCTTTCAGCAAGACCGTCCAACAGATTAGACGTTGTCTTATATCCCGGGCCATCGTCAAATGTTATTGCAATAATATTCTCATAGCAGTCTCCTGCCGCCTCAGATGCTTTAACACTGTTTTTTCTCCATTCGAGACCTGCAATTATAAATACTCCAAGCACTATTACAATTATTGCAAATAATCCAAACTGATTATAACGCTTGTTCTTCACTATATAATTCAACCTAACAATATCTGGTTAGTAAAGAATTATGATTAATTTAGGAATTTTATGCAACGCTTAGCTAATTAATGCTAAGCAAAGAATCCATCTCTTCACTCACATCGCTTAAATCTCTTCCATACACCGCTGCAATCTCTCCATATAACAGCTTTCTTGCCGCCATCAGCATCCTTGCGTCCGCCGACTTCATTTTCCGCAAATCCTTAGTTCTTTCATTCTTAATATTATACAGCACTCTTATCAGATGCATAAGCTCCAAAGCATCCTGCGACTTAATCATCTCATCATACTTTGCAGGCGATACAACCTCATTAAGAAAATCATCCTTTTTGCAATTCTTGGCGCGCAGATACAGCTTATCGCATTCCTCTTTTGTAATAATATAACGCATCATAACCTTATGGCTCTTAATCGGAGAATATATGATACCCTTGCTATCGTAAATCGGCTGCAAAAAATAATAATCTCCATCGACACCGCTTATAGGCGGCTTGTCAATCTTGACTATCTCACATACGCCAATAACCCCATATACTACTCTGTCACTAATTTCAAATGCCACTTCTCGTACTTCCTTCCTGATCATTCGTACCTGTTTGTTGTCTCGAAACCCCTCTTATCTATGTTTATTATACACAAAAATTGTAATTTTTTCAAAGGATTTTTTTGTTCTGATTGTTTCTCCAAAGTAATAATAAACACTAAATAAAAGAACACATCCTTTACATATTGTAAAAGATGTGTTCCCGCAAAATTCAGTTAAAAACTTTTCAAATCCGGCCCGCTGTCAATCTGACAACCATGCTATGTATTAGTAAAGTTCTACCTTACCTGCCACATTACCGTTAGCTACATAATAGCAAGCATTATCTTCCGGCTTAATATAGAGCTTTAACTCCTTAACCTTAACGCCCTCGCTTGCACAATCAGCCTGAACGCGCTCCAATAAAGCCTCGCTGTCAATCTGATTGCCGTTATACTGAATAAACATCTCAGACTTAACATTTGTCTTTCTTGTTGTTGTCTTTTCAGTAGTCTTAGCAGCTTTCTTTACTGGTTCTGCTTTCTTTGCTGTTGTCTTCTTTGCAGTTTTCTTTGTAGTTTCCTTCTTTACTGTCTCTGCTTTTGTTGTCTCTGCTTTTGCTGTCTCTTTCTTTACTGCCTCTGCCTTCGCTGTTTCCTTCTTTGCCGGTTCTGCCTTTGCAGTCCCTGCAACCTCTGTCTTAACTGTACTGCTTAAATTCTCGTTAGCCTTCATTATGAATACCTCCACATCTCTCGGCCTAATTAGCCAAAAACTCCTTTATTGTATCTACTGCCTGTACCTCGTCAGCACCGTCAGCCGATATCTCAACTTTAATCCCCTTCTTCAATCCAAATGCCATCATACCCATAAGGCTCTTTGCATTGATGAATTTACCGCCGCACTGAATAGTTATGTGGCTTTCAAACTTACATGCAGTCTGAACAAGTTCAGCAATAGGATTACTGTGTGACTTTTCAATATCTGCAACTTCAACTACTTGTATCATAGTATAAAATCCACCTTTTACATGTAAAAATTTACTTACGCTAAAAACTATACCTTAAGAAAAATGAGAAGTCAACCACAAAATTCTTTTTTGTATAGATTTTATAATAATTTATACATTTTTATACCTTTTTATCGTTAAATCCCATATAATATAATTCTTTTACCTGAGCATCGCACAGATTTGACGGTTCATATTCCCGCAATATAGCAACAAGTCTTTTTATCTCATCACTCTCCGGCTCATAATTTTTTACAGCTTCCATAACCCTGCTATGCAGTTCCTTAATATTTTCAATATTTTCTTCTTTTTTAAGCCCCGCCAGTGCAGAAATAATCCCAAGTCCGTATGCGCACTCGTAATTTCCCGTCATAATTGCATTTGAAAAACCACATTTAATTTTCACTGCATTTTTCGCTAAAATCGGTATCATTAATTAATTGCCTTTCTAAAATCCGCAACATATTCTTTTACAGCGTCCACCGAATAATCATTTTTCTTCAAAACCTTTATAAGATTTGAGCCGACTATCACTCCGTCAAGAATATCCATAAGCGGCTTTACATCCTCCGGCTTCTTTATACCGAAGCCCATAAATACAGGCACATGGCTTATCCCCTTCACACTTGAAAGATATTTTCTGATATCCTTATGGAACTGTGCGTCGCTGCCTGTAACGCCCATCTGTGAAATGCAGTAAACGAAGCCCTTAGCATTTTCCAAAATCTTTGGAATTCTGTCCCTTGACACAGGTGATATAAGCTGCAAAAGATACGGTGCATTTTCAACCTTAGAAAGCGCCTCCTCCAGCTCTCCTTGTTCTTCCAGCGGCAGGTCTGGAACAATAAGTCCGTCGACTCCATATTCTGCACATTTTGCAGAAAATGCATCCAAACCGTAATAAAATATTGTATTATAGTACATCATAAACACAATCGGAATCTGACAGCCTTCCTCCCGCAGTTCTTTCATTAAATCAAACACCTTTGTAAGCGTTACTCCGCTAAGTATCGCCTCATATGATGCGTCCTGAATTGTAGGTCCGTCCGCTACCGGATCTGAAAACGGCACGCCAAGTTCTATTATGTCAACACCTGCTTCCTCCTGTGCCTTAACAATTTCCTTTGACTTTTCCATTGTAGGAAAACCTGCTGTCGTATATGTAACAAATGCTTTTTCGCCGCTCTTCTTTAACGCTTCTAATTTTTCATCTATTCTATTCATTACTTATTAGTCTCCTCTCCGTTTAAGTATTTCTGAACCGTATGAACATCCTTATCGCCTCTGCCTGAAAGACACATAACAATAATCTGATCCTTATCCATCTGCTTTGCCATTTTCAATACATGCGCCAGTGCATGAGCGCTCTCTATCGCCGGAATTATGCCCTCCATGCGACAAAGTTCCATTAACGCATCCATAGCCTCGCTGTCAGTTACAGACACATATTCAGCTCTGCCGCTGTCCCTTAGATATGCATGCTCAGGGCCTACTCCCGGATAATCGAGTCCTGCTGATATTGAATGTGCAAGCTCAATATTTCCGTTATCGTCCTGCAGCAAATATGTTCTCATACCATGCAGCACTCCAATTTTTCCGAGTGCCATAGCGCTTGCATGCTTTCCTGTCTCAATGCCAAGTCCTCCGGCTTCAACGCCCACCAGCTTTACATCCTTCTCGTCTATAAAGTCCGCAAACATTCCGATAGAGTTAGAGCCTCCTCCCACGCATGCTACAACAGCGTCCGGAAGCCTTCCCTCCTTTTCAAGAATCTGTTTCTTAGCTTCCTCACTGATAATTTTCTGAAATTCTTTAACCATTTTAGGATATGGATGCGGTCCTACAGCAGAGCCTATTACATAAAATGTATCCTCAGCCCTCTCAGCCCATGTACGGATAGCCTCATTTGTTGCGTCCTTCAATGTTGCGCTTCCGGTTGTCACAGATTTAACCGTAGCTCCCAACATTTCCATTCTGAACACATTGAGCTTCTGTCTCTCAATATCCTCAGCACCCATACACACCATACACTCCATATCAAAAAGCGCCGCACCTGTGGCTGTTGCCACACCATGCTGTCCTGCGCCTGTCTCAGCTATAACTTTAGTCTTGCCCATTCTTTTTGCAAGAAGAATCTGACCTATTACATTATTAATCTTATGAGCGCCTGTATGATTTAAGTCTTCTCTCTTAAGATATATCTTTGCGCCATATTTTTCGCTCAATCTCTCCGCGTAGTAAAGCGGCGTCTCTCTTCCCACATACTCTTTTAAATAATACTTATATTGTCTAATAAATTCAGGGTCCTTAATTGCCTCTTCAAACGCCTGTTCAAGCTCCTTCAAGGTATTCATAAGCGACTCGGCAACATACTGTCCTCCAAACTGACCATAATAACTGTTATCATTTACATTACTCATTTCTTAATCTCCTCGTTTATTACCATAAATTTTTTTATTTATTAATCTACAGCTTTTGCGCTTTCGATAAATTCTTTAATCTTCTCAGGGGACTTGCCCCAAAGTCTTGTGTTCCTGCCAGCGTGCGCCGGTCCAAAACCTACAGCCTCGCCACTATCTTCTTCATCTAAGCCTTCAATCACAGCATCATACTCCACGCCGGAGCTTGTGTCTACAACGTCAGGGGATACGATTTTTATGGCTTCGCCCACATTATCTTTGTCAAGACCGCCCGCAAGCCAGAATTTTTTACCGCTTTCTAAAGCCAACTGCCTTGCCGCTGCGGCTATGTTCCAGTCAAATGTATTTCCGCTTCCCGGTGTTTTGCTGTCAAGCAGCACAGCGCATATTTTATCTTTTTTAAGGATATTCGTAAGGTCTTGCTCTATTTTCTGAGCTTTCTGATTTGGATTTTCTGCCGCATTAATATTAACAGCTCTTATAATCGGCATTTTAATATTTTCATAGACCTCTTCCTCCAGCCCGCCATGTATCTGTATGTAATCAAATCCGGCCTCTTTTACCGCCTCAGCCTGCTCTATATCCGGTGATACTACAACCGCCACGCTCTTTATATTATTATCAAGCGCCGCTATTATAGATTTCGCCTGAACTATATCAATATTTCTTTTACTTTTTTCATAGAAAATTACCATTCCGGCATAATCAGCTTTATATGTATTAAGATATTCAGCCTCTTTGACCGACGTTATACCGCATATCTTAACTTTAGTGCCAATGCCTTGACGTTCATTATATATTTTCTTCCATTCAAGCGCCAGCTCCTCAGGATTTTCGGCCTCCATAAATGCAGTTCCAATAAGAAGCGCATCTGCACCGCTTAATTTAAGCACTCTGATGTCATCATTATTAAGCACACCGCTCTCAGACACAAGCACCGTACCCTTTGGAGCCATAGCCGCCAGCCTTTTCGTTGTTTCAAGGGATACCTCAAAGGTTTTAAGATTACGGTTATTAATGCCTATTATTTTAACATTAAGGTTAATCATTCTTAACATTTCATTTTCATCATGCACCTCGCACAGAACATCAAGTCCAAGACTATATGCAAGGTCATATAGCTGCTTGAACTTCTCGTCGTCAAGTATGGCAGCAATGAGAAGTATTGCGTCCGCACCAATAACCTTCGCCTCATAAACCTGATACTCGTCTATTATGAAATCCTTCCGTATAATCGGAAGCTGCGTCATTGCCCTTATCTGCTTAAGATAATCAACTCCTCCGTTAAAATAATCCTCCTCCGTAAGACATGATATAGCGTCAACAGCCGCATTATAACACTTAATCCTGCTTGCCAAATCAATTTTGCTGTTCATTTTTCCATGACTTGGCGACGCTTTCTTAAACTCGCCTATTATTGATAAGCCGTCTTTTTTTAGTGCATCATAAAAACTTATGGACTTCCGTTTGCTCTCAAGCGCAAGCCTTTTCATTTCCTCTTCGCTTATATTTGCTTTGTGCCGCTTAAGTCTCTCTGTTTTCGCCTTAACAATATCATCAAGAATCATAATAATCTGTCTCCCTTAAAGAAATCCCAATTCTTTTAAAAAAAAGAACAAAGCGGACAAGTCCGCTTCGAGCTCCCTAAATCCCTCAATCCTTGAGAGACTTGCTTCGCTTTGTGCGCCGATGTGCGGCTTCAAAGCAGCTTTCCTCTGCACATCGTGCGCATCCCTTGCGGAGCGTTTTTATATCATAGGAAACAAAGTTTCCTATGATATAAAAAGGCATATCCGTAACCGGATATGCCACTGCTTACACTTATTAACTATAAATACTGCATTACACAATATCGCACCTCTGTAACGTAAGGTCACGTCGTCAACTACTGCTGCTTCATCAACGCATCTCCCAAGCCCATTCCTCACAACGCTCCATATCAGTTCGCACCATTCCTGACTCTCTATGATGTACCTGTCGTAAGTACTATTTTGTTCATCGATTTTAATTTATTAATCTAATACTTGGTTAGATATTATCACTGAATTTCTGTGATGTCAAGAAGATAATTCCGCAAGTACCTCCGGCAGCTCCCTTATATCCTCCACCACAGCAATACAATCGCTTTCTTCAACGCTTCCAAATCCATAACCTGCCAGAATAAACGGTATCCCGCTTTCTTTTGCAGCGTCTGCGTCGCCTTTTGTGTCTCCTACATAAACCGGATTCACAAGATTATTCCTTGCCATAAGAATTTTATTGCTCCCGCTTTTAGGAAGTTTTGTTCTTCCCCAGCACTCGGTATCAAAAAAATATTTTTTCATATTATGCGCCTTTATAAACGCCTCAATATAGCCGTCCTGACAGTTGCTTACAATAAAAAGCCTGTAATCCTTAAGCAGCTTATCTAAGGTCTGTTCCAAACCTTCAAAAAGCGTACCGCCATGCTCTGCAAGGTACTCGTTTTCATAGAGGCACATTTCTTCCATCAAAGAAACCTGTTCTTCCTTTAAAAGTTTAGGCAGCGCTTTTGCTGCAATATCATACATCGGAAGCCCCATATAGGACATAAGCTCCCGCTCTGTTACAGGCGGTCTTTTCACTCCGTTTTTTTGCATAACCTCGTTCCATGACTTGCATATTGGCTTAGCTGAATTCCAAAGCGTTCCGTCCAAATCAAATATTATCCCGTCAAATTTTTTCCAACTCATCCAGCAATTCCTCCAAAGCCTTCTCCCTTGTTATATCATACACGATAGAAAAACAGTCTCTTGCCAGTCCGTACTCGCCGTCCTGCATCATAAGCTCTCCCACCCTGTAAATTATTCCTATTGTGTCAGGATTTGGTCCCGGCTCAATTCCACTTTCATCAAATATTTTCTGCATGGCGGCAATATCCATATGGGGAGTTTTATCCTTTAGCGCATTTTCAAGATAGGCAAGCTCATTGTCCGCATTTTCTGTCCTGTAATATATATTGCTGTAAATGTAGCAGGCTCTCGCAACATCTGTATTGTATTTTGAGGTATAATAATATCCCATATTCCTATAGTATCGTGCCATAGTTGCCCTTGTGCAGCAATATCTGTATGCCTGCTTCGTAACTATAAGATACCTGTCCAGCATATTAAGCTGTCTATAGCACTCCGCCAGACCTAAAACAGCGTCCAAATCTACAGGATTCCAGCATATTGCGTCCTTATACGCAGCCTCAGCCGCCCTGAAACGTCCCTGTTGCACACACAAATCCCCATACTGCCTGAAATAGCTTCCAAACGGCTTGTCGCTGCACACCACTCCACATTCCGGCTTAAAGTAATATGCGTATATATAATATTCCATAACGTGATTGAGGCTTATATTGATTTCACTCTCCGCAGTTTCATCGCTTACACTAATCTCTCCGCGTTTGCTCACCTTTCCGGCGCGCCTCACAGGCGGCTGTTTTTCCAGCGCATCAATCATCTCTTCCAATTCCTTATTGTCGCTTATATCCATTACTTTCTCCCATGTTTTTGTTTTTTTACGGTTTGCGACAGTCTGCTCACTAATATGGCTGCAGTTCTCGGCGCAATCTCAACTGTTTTATCGTCCTTAATAACAACGTCTGCATTTCCGTCTCCCGAACAGATTTCAACAGTCCAGCTGCCTTCTCCCGTAAACTTAGGAAGGGCCAGCTCATGCTTTTCCCAGTGCATATTGTAAGCCACATATATCAATTCATATTCCCCGCCTTCAGCCGCAGCTTCACAATTTACATCTTCACAGTTTTTACCACCGAACCTGACGCCGTCATATTTCGTACAGTACATAACACCTATGTGCCTGTTATAATTTTCCATAGCCTGATACCAAGCGTTGCTGCCATGATAAGATATATCCGGATAGCCGCATGAAACCGGGTCCGACGCCATAAGCCGGTTAGGCATATGAAGTATCTTGTATTTTTTTCTAAAAGCAATCAATTTCTTCAAAAATCCCCCCATGTCCTTAGAGGCATCTGCATTTTTCCAGTTAAGCCATGTAGTTTCCCCGTCTATGCAATACGGATTATTGTTGCCGCTCTGGGAATTTTCAAATTCATCTCCTGCAAGTATTAACGGAGTTCCCGCAGACAATAAAAGCATCATAAACGCATTTTTTATCTGCCTCTGACGAAGTTCCACAATCTTTTTCTTACGGGATTTGCCTTCAACGCCGCAATTCCAGCTATAGTTAAAATTTTCACCGTCCCTGTTATTTTCTCCATTAGCCTCGTTGTGCTTTCTTTCATAGCTCACAAGGTCAGCCATAGTAAAGCCGTTATGATTTGTTATGTAATTAATATTGGCGCTCTGTATCGGATTTTCTCTTGAAACCTTAACAAAATCACCAAGCTGATTCTCATCTCCCTTTAAAAAGCAGCGGGCAATCTTAGAAAATCCGTCGTTATAATTACCCATATGCTTCCATTCGCCCTTGCTGCCGTTCCAGAATACTGTAATTATTTTAGTTTTTGACAATATTGGGTCTGCTGCCGCCATTTCAAGAGAAACCGTCGAGCCGTAGAGATGCACACCGTCGATGTGATATTCCGTTACCCAGTAACGAAGGCAGTCCAGCACCATGTCCGGTGTTTCCTTATCAAAATACATTTCCATAACAACTTCTATACCGTTGGCGTGAAGCTGCTTAACCATTTTCTTAAACTCAACCGTATAGTCTGTCTTAACCTCCGCTATAGAAGAAAATGAAGCCTTCGGCGCAAAATGGAAGCCCCTCACGTACCCCCAGTAATTAACCGGAGTTCTTATAGGCACCGGCGCATATATGCTCTGGTTTTTCTCCTCGTAAAACTGCGGAAATCTTGACATTTCATCAAATTCATACGCAGGCATCAGCTCAATAGTTGTTATGCCAAGCTCTTTCAGATACGGTATTTTATTTATTATCCCTGCAAATGTACCTTTATTTTTAACCCCTGAAGTCCTGCTTTTTGTAAAACCTCTGACATGCATTTTATAAAAAATGCACTCATCATATGGGTAATTTAGAGGTTCGTCCCCTTCCCAGTCAAATTTATCAAGAACTATTCGGCTAAGATGACAGACCCCCTCACCCTCTATTCCAAATTCATGACAGCCGGAAACAGTTTTTGCATATGGATCAACAATCTTTTTTCCATTTACCTCATAGCAATAGAGCGCCTTGTCCAAAGCTTCGCCGCTAATCTGACATGCGAACACACTTCCCACCTTGTACTCAGAATCTATTTCAAATCTGTGCTTGAGACTGCCATTGCTGTCATATATAAGCAATGCCGCTTCGTTACTCCCGCTTGCAAAAGCAAAATTATACGCTCTGCCCGTCTTGCTGCTTCCCATTTTCAGTACATTTCCTTTAGCAATCATCATCTTTACCTCCAACAGAGTACAAGCTCTGTATAGTCTTTTTATCAAGTCTGTAGAACCTCATAACAAATATTGTAATGAGCCATCCTATTATTGGTATTATGCAGTAAAAAAATATAGTCATCCACTTTAATTCCGGTGTCAGTGCGTCCTCAACCTGCGGAAATACCTTTGAATATCCTATGCATGACAAGGCTATTCCCACAAATCCGGTTCCCAGCGCAGAAAACGACTTGTCCACAAAGGAAAAAAGCGCTCCCATAATTCCCGGCACAAAATGCCCGCTGACTGTATATTCATAGTCCGTACAATCTGCAATCATAGGCACCACGATATTGTTGCAAATTGACTTAACACCATTTAGCATAGTAAACACAAGCAAAAATACCACCGTAATAAGATTAATCCTTATCAGAGAAACCTGCGTCAAATCGCAAAATATCATCATAAGCATTAAAAGACTCTGAAAAAGTATCGCAAACCATGTGGCTGTAATCATTGCCTTTTTCTGCCCTACCTTCCGGGCGTAATGTATGCCTGCATAAATAATTCCCAGATTAGGCAGCCCCACAATCAGCCCTATAACGCCAGCCAACGCATAGTTATTCATAAGTATTCCATACAGCATAACAATCACAGTGGAATTGCCGTAAACCATCGCCGCAAACTTATTTGACGCCGCTGCGATAACCAACAGTCTTATAGGCTGATTATGCTTTATTATTGCCAGATAATCACGAATTTTAATGTTGTTTTCCGGTCTTGCCCTACCTGTGGAACTATTTTTTGTTCTGCACTGTCCAACGTCACTTCCGCTTCCTGTTTCAGTTACAGTCTGTCTGTCTTTTTCCGTTTCCAGCTTAAAATTCTTTACATTGTCCTTTTCCCATATTCCAATCACCGCAAGCAACGTGCATATACCTGAAACAATGACAACCGTTATTACAAATTCTTTGAACAACTGCGGCATACCAAAACTTCCGTACTTGCCTATAAGATATACCGACACATAAAACGCAACCATTCCATGCGCAAGCATAATAAATGTAGAGTCGAAAAATGTAATCAACGGCCGCTGATTTACATCATTAGTAATTACTGACTGTCCCGACTTAACCACCGCCGTTTGCAGCGTATAGCCTATTATATATATGCTGTAAATAAAGATAAAATATGGCACCCTCAAAAATGCAGGCACTAAATGAGTTGTAAAAAACAGCACCAGCGAGCTTGCAGCCAGCAGTATGTATCCAATAACCATATATGGTCTGAATTTTCCAAATTTGCCGTTAGTCTTGTCTATTATATAACCGATAATCGGGTCAGTTATTCCGTCAAATATTCTCATACCTGTAAGAATAACGGATATAATAACTACTCCCAGCCCCGCTATACCGTTGGCATAATATGACACATATCCCATCATTGCCAGATACAAATTGGTAGATGTATTATTTAACGAAAACATTGCAATCTGCCATATATGAGCCTTATTTTTCTCAATTTTAATGCTATTATGCTCCATTGTCATCTCCACACGGTCATTTTTTAATTATTATATTATGTTTTGCACTTATTTCATAGTCTTTTTTTAAATTTTTTGTGTTTTTTTTGCCAAAATTCTTATTTTTTCTCAAAAAAATGCCGAAAATAAGCAATTTCTCAAAATGCCATTTTGCGTTTTCGCTTATTTTCGGGATTTTATTCAAACTCCCTCATAATCGAATTCGGGTATAAAGCTTTCGCCAGATGTGCCTTCCTCCTGCACAAATCCATTGGTTACGCCAATTTCTATTGCGTAATCAACAACTTCGTCGTACTCTCTTTTTGTAACCTTTCTATCTATTTCCGGATAATTTTTCACCTGCAAAAGCGGCGTATATTGATTCATTATGCTTATATACACGTTGTTTTTGTAGGTTTCATAAAGATATTCTATTACATTCTTTGAATCTTCAATATATCCCGGAAGAATCAAATGTCTAACTATAATTCCTTTTGTCATCATGCCTTTTTCATTAAACTGCGGCTTTCCTACTTGCCTGTACATTTCCTTAAGCGCCTTAGCTGCAACTTCAAAATAATCTGCTGCTTTGGAATATTTTTTAGAAATAGCAGGATTTACATACTTAAAATCAGGCAGATACACATCCACAAGTCCCTCCAGCAGCTTTAGTCCTTCAACCTTCTCATAACCGCTGGTATTGTAGACTATTGGTATAGCAAGCCCTCTGTCTCTCGCCCGCTTTATCGACTCTGAAAGCTGCAGTATATAATGCGTCGGCGTCACCAGATTAATGTTGTTTGCACCTTTTTCCTGAAGTTCCAAAAATATTTCAACAAGCCGTTCCGGCGTTATCCGTTTTCCTGCTTTTCCTGCTGCAATCCGGAAATTCTGGCAAAACACGCATCTTAACGTACAGCCCGAAAAAAATACCGCTCCTGAGCCTTCTTCTCCCGATATGCATGGCTCCTCCCACATATGGAGAGCAGCCCTTGCCACATAGATGTCCTCCGTCATTCCGCAGTATCCTGCCGCTCTGCCTTTCTCTGACCTTATTTTTTCCAGCATGCTTTCTTCCGGTATGCTTTTTACATATTCTTTGCCATTGCCTGTTTTGACTGTGGTTCTGTCAGCACCGCAGTTTCTCGGACATAACCGGCATTTTTCCATTGTAAATTCCATTTAATTTTCCATTCCGCTTCTGGGATTATTATATATTTTCCTCCTGCCCCATAAGCTCCGTCAATTTTTCAAATGCCCTGCTTATTCCGCCAACTTCATTTATAAGACCCTTCTCTACTGCTTCCTGCCCCACAAGTATGGTTCCCAAATCCTTTGTGAGCATACCCGTATTAATCATCATAGACTCCAGCTCGCCTTTTTCAATGCCCGAATGAAGCGATATGAAATTCACTATTCTGTCCTGTATAAGCCTGAAATAATCAAAGGTCTGTGGCGCTCCTATTATTGTACCATTCATTCGCACCGGATGCACTATCATTGTTGCAGAAGGCGCAATAAATGAATAATCAGCGCTGACTGCAAGCGGCACTCCTATGCTGTGAGAATCCCCAAGCACCATAGATACGGTAGGCTTGGACATGGAAGCAATCATCTCTGCCAGCGCAAGGCCGGCGCTAACATCGCCGCCCACCGTATTAATAAGAAACATAATGCCGCCTATATCCTCATTATCCTCTATAGCCGCAAGCTGCGGCAGAATATGCTCATATTTGGTAGTTTTGCTGCTTGAGGGAAGCACATCATGTCCCTCAATCTCCCCTATAATAGTCATAAGCTGTATTTTCTTATGCTTTTTATTTTCACCAAGTATTACCTGTCCAAAATCTGTTATCTTTCTGTCTTTCTTCTCTTCCTTATCATCACTGTCGCTCTTTCCCATATTACAATTCCCTCCGGCTTTTATTATGACTTTGCACAATTACATTATGCGCAATCATACTTATTGTCATTAAAAAGTATTTTGTGAAAAATGATTTTAATTATACTTCTTGACTTTCAAATAAGATTGTAATATAGTATTGAGGCAGATATAATGCTACTATAGCTCAGTCGGTAGAGCAACTGATTCGTAATCAGTAGGTCGTCGGTTCGATTCCGATTGGTAGCTTAATGGTAACACATTTCCATAAAATTGATGCCGCATATTTTAAAATTGCGGCATCAATTTTTATTATGATAATTCATTTTACTCATATATATTCGTCCTGACATCCTCTGCATTTTGGTACATTAGATTTTCAAGAGTATTTACCATATCCCGCTCTAATTACAGAGACATAATCTTACCCTGCAATCTCCGCTACAAACCTATGCTGAATATCCTTAATTATTTCATTGACATAAGTCTCGTCCTCAGTGAGATTTTTTATGTTGCAGTTGTAAGGCACAAATCCGCCGGCCATATTTTCATGACCGCCTCCGCTTCCTATTCCGCTCAACGCCCTGTTGGCAATTTTGCCTACGTCCACTCCGTTGTTGCTTCTTAAAGATATTTTAATACCATCATCTCTAAGAGAATAGACAACAGTTATGTCTGTGCTGTCCAGCATCATAATAAAATCTGAAATCGCCGCAATCAGCGACTCAGGACAGTTCATTCCCGTGTTGGCAAAGCTTATTCTTCCAATCGTTTCAATGCTGTTAATGGCATTGGCATAGGCCTGCAAATCTTCCTGCCTTAAAACGCTGTTGTCCAGCTCTGTTATCATCTGGTGGTCCACCATATTATATATTTTGTAAAACATTTCAAGGTCTAAATCCGACACTCCCCTTGTCATATTGGCGGTATCCACCTTGATGCCATACAGCAAAGCCGTCGCAACCTTGCTGCTCATCACAATATTATTGCTGAAAAAATATTGTGCGATTATGGAGGCACAGGCTCCAACCTCAGGTCTTATATCTGAAAATACATAATCCACCTTTTCATAAGTCGGGTGATGATCTATGCACATAACCTCTTCGCCGGGCATATCAATTATATTGGCATTGCCCTTCTGTGCATCCACAAGTATTATCTCCGAATTAGTATCCATATCCTTCAATTCTTCGTATTCTACTATATCAATCCCCAATTTCTCCACCATTGAATACGAACTTCCATGATCAACTCTGCCCTTATAGCAGATTGTTGATTTAATATTTTTCTGCTCCAGAAGAAACTGCAGTCCATATGCGCTTGCTATGGCGTCCGGATCCGGAAAATTATGCATCTGAATATATATGTGTTTATGCTTGATAGAACCTATCATTTGTTGAAAATTAAACATTCTTCTATTCCCCTTATTGCAACTTATAATAGAAACGACAAGTGGATTTTTAGCCCAAAAACGCCGCATCACTATTGCTTGTACATTATACATAAAACTTTGTACTTTTGCAATAAAATAATGTCTCTGCATATAATAAAAATATAAAATCAAGGAGCCCTGTTATGCAACCAATTTTGTCCATAAATAATGTCTATTATTCGTACCATACAAAAAATGGCGAAACAGCGGCGCTGGAGAACATTAATCTGACCTTTGAACCCGGAAGCTTTACTGCCATAGTCGGTCCGTCCGGCTGCGGCAAATCTACGCTATTATCCCTTATCGCAGGATTAATCAAACCTGACAAAGGTGAAATATTATTCAACGGCGCACCTGCTTCACAGACAGGAATGCACATCGGTTATATGCTTCAGCATGATAATTTGTTTGAATGGCGTTCTGTATATAAAAATGTTTTGCTTGGTCTTGAAACACGCAGACAGTGTACCCCTAAAAAATTACAGCTTGTAGACAATATGCTTACAGCTTATGGTCTTGAAAATTTCAAAAATTCAAAGCCTTCTCAATTATCCGGCGGTATGCGCCAGCGTGCCGCACTTATACGGACTCTGGCACTGGAGCCTGATATTCTGCTGCTCGATGAACCGTTTTCTGCACTTGATTATCAGACACGGTTAGAGGTCGGCGATGATATTTACCGAATTATCAAGGAACAGGGAAAAACTGCGATTCTTATAACCCACGATATAGCTGAAGCCATATCTATGGCTGAAACTGTGGTTATATTAAGTTCACGTCCCGGCACTGTCACAGATATTATAAATATAGAATTTTCTATGAAAAATGAAGAACGCACACCATTTACCACACGACTTGCACCTGAATTTTCAGGATACTTCAACAAAATCTGGAAGGAGCTGGCATTATGAAAAAACTCAGCATGACAGATAAAGCTGGCATTATAAAGCAACTTGGCGCAGCAGATAAAACCGGCGCTGACAACAGAGTAAGCAGCCAACAGAAAGCATATATACGCAATTTAAAACGCTACCACTTAACTATTACAGCCCTGAGAATACTGCTTTTTATAGGATTTATCGCAATATGGGAAATATCTGCACGCATGGGCTGGATTAACGCATTTATATTCAGTTCGCCAAGCAGAATATTAAAAACCTTCCGCACAATGATTGCAGACGGCAGTATATTCCGTCATACTTCTATTACTCTTGGCGAAACATTTTTAAGTTTTGGACTTATCGTTGTATTTGGTATAGGAATAGCTCTGATTCTATGGATCTTTACCCCTTTGTCAGAAGTGCTGGAACCTTATCTTATAATCCTTAACAGCCTTCCAAAGTCAGCGCTTGCTCCAATGCTTATCGTATGGCTCGGAAATAATTCAAAAGCAATTATCGTCACAGCTATCTCTGTAGCTATATTTGGAACCATATTAAATATATATACCAGTTTTTCGGAAACAGACCCGGATAAGATAAAACTTATGAAAACTTTTGGCGCCAACAGGCTGGCTATTTTGACAAAGCTCATAATCCCTGCTTCGCTAAACACAATAGTAAGCAATATGAAGGTTAATATCGGCCTTTGTCTTGTAGGCGTTATAATAGGTGAATTTCTTGCTGCAAGAGCAGGACTTGGCTATCTGATAATGTATGGCAGCCAGATTTTTAAACTTGACTGGGTAGCAATGTCCATTGTTATTCTATGCGTTATATCTATTATTCTCTTTAAGCTTATCGACTTGCTTCAGAAGGCAGCAAAAAAATTATATTAACAGCATTTAAGTACATCCGTAATTATATATAACTATACTATTGATATTTTTTGTTTTTTATATTATAATTCTTCTATAATAAAATATAGGCAGGTATTTGATGGATTTCTGTTACCTATAAATTTCCGGGAGAATATAATGATTTCACTTAACATTACCGACACTAAGAATTTTATGTCCAATCTTCTCTTAAAAGATACTTTTGATAAATTTCTTCTGGTATCAGCGGACATTTCTACAGCCAATACATTTAATATTGACGGAGAGCTTAACAAAGCGTTCTTTTCTGAAGAAGAATTAGATACATTCAAGGACAAAAGGTATTCCTTTTGGAGCAGCATAAAGCCCTTCTGTTACAGCCTTATTAAAGGAAACAAGGTTCCGCTTTCTATGAAAGTTGTATTTATGCTGTCGGAGGATAACACTAATACTTTTCTTTGCGCTCCTGCTTTAAGCGGTTATTCGCAGGATATAAGCGGACTTTTTATTAATGTGAAATACTCTGACGGAATTGTTAATATCATTACGGGAACCGCCTTAAAATCTTTCACTCTTGATAAGACGCTTGAGCATGCCTTTGACAATTATATACAGCGCTTTCTTAACGAAGCCGGTATTAATTTTGAAAAATTATAATATAACTATAACCTTTTTATTTTTCAGAATTACAGACGAATTAGCTTCTGTTTGGAAAATTACAGTCAACTTTATAAAATTTTTATCCTTTGTTAGCACTCATTTAATATGAGTGCTAACTTTTTTCTTGACTTATATGGTCTGATGTATTAAATTACTCTTTAGTAAGATTGGCTTACAGTATTTTTAGTAAAATTAGTAAAAGAGGTAATAAGAATGGCAAAAGAACATGGTAATTTATCAATTAACAGTCAAAACATTTTTCCTATTATAAAAAAGTGGATGTATTCAGACCACGATATTTTTTACAGAGAACTTATCTCTAACGGCTGTGACGCTATAACTAAGCTTAAAAAGCTTGATCTTATAGGCGAGTATGAAGCACCTGACAACATGGAATTTAAGATTGAGGTTCTCGTAAGTCCTGAACACAAAACAATTAAGATTATTGATAACGGTATCGGTATGACTAAGACAGAGGTTGAGGAATATATCAACCAGATTGCATTTTCCGGTGCTGAAGCATTTCTGGAAAAATACAAGGACAAAACTAACGAAGACCAGATTATCGGTCACTTTGGACTTGGTTTCTACTCTGCTTTTATGGTTGCTGATAAGGTTACCATTGACACTCTCTCATATCAGGATGGCGCTGAGGCTGTTCACTGGGAATGTGACGGCGGCACAGAATACGATATGAGCGACAGCAGCAGAACCTCCGTAGGTACAGAAATTACTCTTTATCTCAACGAGGACAGCTATGAGTTTGCCAACGAATATAAGGCAAGAGAGGTTATTGAAAAGTACTGTTCATTTATGCCTATTCCAATCTATCTCACCAACGAGGACGCCGGACAGAAAACCGAAGATATTCCTGAAGATGAAGTAAATGAAAAAGATACTGTAGTTGAGACGTTTATAAAAGATGCTGTAACTGAGGAAGTTGAAAAAGAGGACGGCACCAAAGAAACTATAGAAAAGGTCCCAGCCAAAAAAATGGCAAAAATCGTAAAGCGCCCTGTCGCTCTAAACGATATTCACCCACTTTGGACAAAGCACCCTAACGAGTGTACTGAGGAGGAATACAAGGAATTTTACCGCACAGTATTCCACGATTACAAGGAGCCTTTATTCTGGATTCACCTTAATATGGACTATCCGTTTAACTTAAAGGGTATTCTTTATTTTCCTAAGATTAATACAGAATATGAAACTATCGAGGGTACAATAAAACTTTACAACAATCAGGTATTTGTTGCCGATAACATTAAGGAGGTTATTCCTGAATTTCTGCTGCTGTTAAAAGGCGTTATTGACTGCCCTGACCTTCCGCTTAACGTATCAAGAAGCGCTCTCCAGAATGACGGCTTTGTTAAGAAGATTTCTGAGTACATTACTAAGAAGGTTGGCGACAAGCTCTCAGGAATGTACAAAACTGACAAGGAAAATTACGAAAAATACTGGGACGACATCAATCCATTTATCAAATTCGGCTGCTTAAAGGACGAAAAATTTGCCGAGAAAATGAACGACTATATTATATTTAAGAATCTTGATGGCAAGTATTTAACTTTAGCAGAGTGCCTTGAAGAAAATAAGGAAAAGCACGAAAACACAGTATTTTATGTAACAGATGAGACTGAGCAGAGCCAGTATATAAATATGTTCAAGGCTGAAGGCATCGACGCAGTAATACTTACCCACAACATTGACCAGCCATTTATCACTCATCTTGAAGGTAAGAATGAAAATGTTAAATTTGCCCGCATAGACGCAGACCTCTCTGACAGCTTCAAAGAGGAAACAGGAGATGACGAATTAAAGGACATAACTGAAACTCTTACTGAAACATTTAAAAAAGCTTTGAATAACGATAAGTTAAATATTAAGGTTGAAAAGCTTAAAAACCCTGCTATTTCTTCTATGATTACACTTTCAGAGCAGGACAGAAGAATGCAGGATATGATGAAAATGTATAACATGTACGGAATGGATCCGTCAATGTTCGGAAGCACCGGTCAGACGCTTGTATTAAACGCAAATAATGACTTGGTAAAATATATTGTAGAACACAGGGATGGCGGCAATACCGCTCTTATGTGCGAACAGCTTTACGACCTTGCGCTTTTAAGTCATGCACCTCTCACACCTGAGCAGATGACAAACTTTATCGCAAGAAGCAATAAAATTATGGAATTGCTTGCTAAATAATCAATTTTGACGTATTATATATACTATGAGACGGCACTGAGACGACCCTCGCCTCAGTGCCAATTATTGTTTTAACGCTTGAAAGGGCTTTTTATGTCAGCATATACGAAAAATTTTAATATAGATGATTCAGAAATTGAAGATTTAGAGATTGAGGACTTGGACGACGGCATTGAATTTCTTGATGATGATAACTATGAACCCCAAGAAATAATTCATTTTGACGACTCCGAGGATGAGAAAATTGATGTGGCTCTTGACGACAATGTAGACTATGTGAATATACACAGAGAGAATACCAAAAAACCTACGCTGCTCTCAGAACTCATCAGTTATATAAAAATATTTATTGTAGCATTTATTATCGCATTCGTATTTACACGCTTTGTAATCATCAATGCCAGAGTTCCTACCGGTTCTATGAAAAATACTATTATGGAGAACGATAAGCTGGTAGGTCTTCGGCTTGCATATATTTTCAGTGAACCTAAGCGCGGGGATATTATAATATTTAAGTATCCTCTCGATGAAAGCCAGAACTTTGTAAAACGAGTTATCGGCGTACCGGGCGATGTGATTCAGATTATGAATGGCTCCGTGTACGTCAACGGCGAGCTTTTGGAGGAGGATTATCTGCTTGAACCTATGTTGGCAACATCCGAAAACTCCGTATATATCGTTCCCGAAGACTGCTATTTTGTTATGGGAGACAACCGCAATGACTCCCACGATTCCCGTTATTGGGAGAAGAACGGTGTTCCTGCTCCTTATGTACACAAAGACCAAATTTTGGCAAAAGCCCTGTTCAGATATTACAATGGTGAAACCAAAAAACTATTTGATTTTAAAGCATTATAGCAGCTTCAGAATTTGAATTGTCAATAGTATATTTTTTCAATACTTGTCCAAAATATACATGTCCACCTTTTAGGCTGGACATGTATTTTTTATTTACGCGAAGGCATAAGGCAAGCGGAAATACTTGCATTTCTATTTGCCGCCGCACGCGAACCGGCAAAACTCGCGAAGCGTGTTCTGACTGGTTATATAAAACAAATCTTAATGAAGGGGTTGGTGATTATTACTATGACAGGCTTAGGATGTAATGTTAATTCATGCGCTCATAACAGAGATAACTGCTGCTGTCTTTCAACAATTCAGGTTCAGGGAAGGTCCGCCTGCGATTGTGACGACACATGCTGCGGAAGCTTTGATGAAGCCGGAAAAGGCGCTGCAAAAAATTCCTGCAAAAGTCCAAAGGAATCTCTCAGCGTTTCCTGTGAGGCTACAAACTGCGTATTTAACGACAACAAAAAATGTTCCGCAGACCATATAAATATTTCAGGAATATGTGCCTCTGAGTCCAATGAAACAGTTTGCGCTTCATTCCAGTGCAAGTAGTGCGCCTATGAATATTATACGTAATTTAGCCGGCAACATTTTAGACAAATTCATGGTATTTGCCGGATACCTGTATGTATGCTACAAAATAGTAGCATTAAATCACAACTGGAAGTCACTGTCCTAAATGTGATAACGTAAAATGAGCCGACGAAACACAAGGGGCTGTGCTTCGTCGGCTCATAATCTTATATCTTTATATTATCTCAATATTATACTCTTGAAATATACTCTCCTGTACGAGTGTCAATTCTGATTGTATCTCCCTGATTTACAAACAATGGAACCATAACCTTAGCGCCTGTCTCAAGAATAGCCGGCTTTGTAGCGCCTGTTGCTGTATCGCCTTTCACGCCTGGCTCTGACTCTGTGATAAGAAGCTCAACATTGATAGGAGGCTCAATAGCAAATACCTTTCCTGCGTGTGAGCATAACTTAACCATCTCGTTCTCCTTAACAAACTTAAGAGAATCGCCTACATCCTCTGAGGCGAGAGCAATCTGCTCATATGTCTCTGTATCCATAAAGTTGTAAAGATCTCCATCAGAGTAAAGATACTGATACTCTTTTCTATCAATGTGGGCAAGCTCAAACTTCTCTGTAGGTCTGAAAGACTTTTCTACAACACCGCCGCTCACAATATTTTTTAACTTAGTTCTTACAAATGCAGCTCCCTTACCCGGCTTAACATGCTGGAACTCAATAATCTGCCAAATTCCGTTGTCCATCTGAATTGTAATACCGTTCTTAAAATCTCCTGCAACTACCATTCTTTGGTAACCTCCTATAATATGAATAACTTTAATAATTTTATAATAAAACACATGATTTGGCAACTACTTTTTTTGCCAAACTTTCCGCCTTATAACCGCCGCAAAGTTTACAGCCAAATATATATTTCATTTTACATCATATCAACCAATGCTTCCATAGCGTAAAGGTATCCCTTAAATCCAAGTCCCACAACCTGACCGCTGCACGCAGGAACAGTCACAGACGTATGCCTGAATTCTTCACGCTTATGGACATTAGAGATATGTACCTCTATCTTTGGAATAGCCTCCACAGAAGCAAGGGCGTCTCTCACCGCATAGCTGTAGTGGGTAAATGCGCCGGGGTTAATAACAATTCCGTCAATCTTATCATAATATGCCTGCTGGATTCTGTCTATTACCGCACCCTCATAGTTGCTCTGAAATACCTCTGCCTCCACGCCAAGCTCATCCGCCTTATCCTGTATCATCTTCACAAGGGTATCGTAATTCTCACTGCCGTATATGCCTTTTTCCCTAATGCCTACAAAATTAATGTTAGGTCCGTTAATTATAAGTAACTTCTTCATTTCTGCTCTGCCTTCTCTCCTAATATAAAAATATTATACAAAAATCTGCTATTATCCATTAAACCGTTCTGCCCTTTATAAGGGCTGCCATAGTCTCAAAGCTCATACTATCCGTATCAATTATTATATCCGCCGCCGACTCATATATATCTTTTCTTGCAGACATCAGGCTGTCAATCTTTTCATCCAGCTTTCCGCCAGCCAGCAAAGGCCTTGTAGTATCGCTCTGAAGCCTTCTCACAAGTTCTTCCTTTGAGGTCCTAAGATATACGCAGGTTCCCAGCTTATGCATAAGCTCGCGATTTATGGTTCTAACCGGAAGTCCGCCTCCAACCGATATAACTGCGGCTTCTGACGCTTTCCCTCCTGCACCGCTGTCCGCCGCTACTTTCAGCCTTTCGCTGCCTATTGCGCCGCCAGCCGCTTCATTTTCAGCCGCTTCGTCCGCATACTCCTCAATAAGCGCCCTCAGTATTTCCGTCTCAAGGCTTCTAAAATATTCTTCCCCTTCAGCCGCAAAAATATCATTTATCGTTCTTGCTTCCTTTGCCTCTATCAATTCATCCGTATCGCAAAATCTCATATAACTTCTGTCCGCAAGCCACTTACCGAATGTAGTCTTACCGCTCCCCATAAATCCTATCAATATAATATTACTCAACTATTCCAAGCTCCCTTTTCATTCTGTCATATACTATATCAACCTGCTCCTTTGAAACTGTTATATTATTCCACAGCTCAAACGAAGCAATCCCCTGATATAAAAGCATTTTAAGCCCATTGTACGCAGGCTTTCCCTGCGCTTCCACCAGCTTCATAAACTTGGTCTTTACCGGATTGTATATAACATCTACCCCAGCCGCAAGCTTTTCATAAAAATCCGCAGACTCGATAACCGCCTCGTCATCATTTGGATGAAGTCCCACGCTTGTGGTCTGTATAGCTATATATTCATTTCCCGCAAGCGCTGAATAATCTTTAATATTATACGGCGTCACTATATCCTTTTTGAAATGTCTGTTTACAGCGTCAGCAATTAATTCTGCCTTCTCTAAAGTTCTGTTAAAAAGATATACATTTTCTGCACCCTTGTCTGCACATAAAAATGCTATAGCTCTCGAAGCGCCGCCGGCTCCCAATATTATCACATCTCTGCCGGAAATTTCTATGCCTGCGTCCTCCAGCTCGCGCTCAAGTCCCAGAATATCAGTATTGTAACCCTTGTATCCGCCCTCAACTCTCACAAGAGTATTTACTGCGCCTATAGCCTCCGCCAGCGGAGCAATATCCTTCAATACCTCCATAACCTTCTGCTTATGAGGCACCGTAACATTAAGCCCCTGTATATTCAAGGCATAAGCCCCCTTAACAGCATCCGCCACCAAATCATTTTCAACCTTAAACGTCTCATATACAAGGTCAATCCCGCACAATTCTGCCAGATTATTGTGAATTACCGGCGAAATAGAATGTGCCACAGGATTACCTATAAGACCACATACCTTTGTAGTTCCCTTAATCTCAGTCATAGCCTTACATACCTGTCCTTATATGTTTTTTATAAAAATGCAATACGATTTTTTCAAGATATCTCTTTAATATTATCTGAATTTCTTCGTGCTTATCTATCGGCTTTACAAGCATACTTTTTATACCGGCGCGGTTAGCTCCCCACACGTCAGTAAATATCTGGTCTCCCACAAAAAATGTATTATTTCTGCCTGTTCCCATAAGTTCCATAGCCTTAATGTAATTAACAGGAGACGGCTTTTTCGCCTTGCTGACATATTTAGACTTAACCCTGTCAGCCAAAGGCTTTACCCTTTCCTCACTATTATTAGATATAATGCAGGTTTCATACCCCATGTCATGCAGTCTGTCAAACAGCTCCAACGCCCTTTTTGTAACAGGAGCGCCATGCTCAACCAAAGTATTATCCACATCATAAATAATACCTCTGTAGCCGTTTTTATAAAATTCCTCATACTCAATCACATAGGCTGACTCATAATATCTGTCAGGATAAAATCTTTTTAACATAATACAATTTCTCCGCAACTAAAAATGTCTGATACTACTGTGTATTATTTTAAAATTTTCTTGATTTCATCCATAAATGTATTGACATCCTTAAATTCCCTATATACAGAGGCAAATCTCACATATGCCACCTCGTCGAGATTTTTCAGCTTGTCCATAACAATCATACCAATAGTGGTTGTAGGAATTTCCTTCTCTCCTGTATTAAATATCTGTGTTTCAATCTCGTCAACCATAGCATTGATTTGGCCGAGTGAAACAGGTCTTTTGTGGCAAGAACGCACAATGCCTGCAACCAGCTTTTCCCTGTCATAAGGCTCCCGGTTATTATCCTTTTTTATAACTATAACAGGCATTGTCTCCACTTTTTCATATGTGGTAAAGCGCTTTCCGCACTCGTCGCACTGCCGTCTTCTCCTGATAGAGCTATCCTCGGTAGGCCTTGAATCAATTACCTTAGTGTTATCTTTTCCGCAAAAGGGACATTTCATAACCCATACCTCCAAACATAAAAATATACATTAATTATAATTTAATAATGCGTTTCGGTCAAGAAAAAACCAAAAAAAATGGATATTCTTAACAGTATTAAATAAATCCTCTCTGGCAATCATTAAATTGTGAACCCGATGTGATTTATATTTCATTTTTTAAAACAGATTTTGATTTATTTTTCACATCTGAAATACGCTTCGCAAAAATAATTTGAAAATAACAAGGAGGACCGCAGTGGCTGGATACAAAGTAGAAATATGCGGTGTCAACACCGCTACTCTTCCTCTTTTAAAGCCAAAGGAAAAGGAAGAACTATTAAAAAGATTAAAATCCGGAGATAAAGAAGCCAGAGACCAATTTATACAAGGAAATCTTCGACTGGTTTTAAGCATTGTACAACGATTTTCCCAATCCCAGGAAAATGTAGATGATTTATTTCAAATAGGGTGCGTCGGAATGATTAAAGCCATCGACAACTTTGATATAAACCAGGGGGTTCAGTTTTCAACCTACGCCGTGCCAATGATTCTCGGCGAGATAAAACGCTATCTTCGTGACAGCAGTCCAATACGAGTGAGCCGCAGCCTCCGCGATACTGCTTACAAAGCTCTGCATGCCAAAGAGCATTTGTGCAAAACCAACAGCAAGGAACCTACCATAACTGAAATCGCCTCTGAAATAGGAGTTTCCAGAGAGGATATCGTGCTGGCTATGGAAGCCATACAAACACCGCTTTCTTTGTATGAGCCTGTATATTCCGACGGCGGCGATACCTTATATGTGATGGATCAGGTAAGCGACAAGAAAAACCGTGAAGAAAACTGGGTAACCCATATTGCTTTAAAAGACGCCATCGCCAGCCTCGGAGAACGTGAGCGTGCCATTATAACCAAAAGATATTTTGAGTGTAAAACACAGATAGAAACCGCCGAGGAAATCGGTATTTCTCAAGCACAGGTCAGCCGCATTGAAAAATCAGCTCTGAGAGCTATGAAAAATCACATGCTATAACGAGCGCTGCTTCCATGTGACATAATAAATTTGTAATTTCAGGCTTTTATATTTTGCACATCATAAAATGCTACAGAATAAAATATAGTAACCACTGTTTCACCACGCAGCATAGTGTGTAAGATGAATATAAAGCATTTTCACACTTTCTCAGAATGGAGTTATATTATGAGAGTGTGCGACCTCCGCAACAAGCAGGTGATTAACGCCTGTGACTGTAAAATTCTTGGCTGTGTCGTTGATGTCGATTTTGACGAATGTACCGGCTGTATATGTGCTATCATAGTTCCCGGTCCGGGCAGATTTTGCAGTCTGTTCGGACGGGAGCTTGAATATATTATTCCCTTTCAGTGTGTAAAAAAAATTGGACCTGACGCTGTTTTGGTAGACGTCTGTCTTGAAAAAGTCTCTCATAAATGTGTTTAAACTATTGAAAATCGACGCTCAATGACTTAAAATGTATATAAGATTTTTAATGTACTACTACGGAGGACAGGTTATGAGCGATAAATATGTTGCATATGTAGGAAGCTACACACATGAGAGCAGCAATGGTATTCACATTTTCGATATGGACGTGGATAAGGGACGAATTTCCAAGAGAGGAGAAGTTCAGATTGACAACTCTTCATTCATAGCATTTTCACACAGTGGGAAACATCTGTATTCTATATGCGACCAGGGTGTCGCCGCATACTCAATACTTGATAACGGCGATCTTGAATTGTTAAATGTACTTTCAATTAACGGTATGCGCGGCTGCCACATAACAATTTCCAGCGACGACCGTTTTATTATAGTATCAGGCTATCACGACGGAAAACTTACCGTTGTCTCTCTGACCGAGGACGGCTGTCTCGACCATATCACAGACGAAGTATTTCATAAGGGAATGGGAAGCATAGCGGACAGAAATTTCAGACCACATATAAGCTGGTCCGTATTTACGCCTGACGACGAGATTTTATGTGTATGCGACTTAGGAATTGACCAGATTAAGCTGTACGAATTTAATCACCGCACAGGAAAATTAAAGCTTTACGATATTATCCGTTCGCAGCTTGAGTCCGCTCCAAGACAGATGGTATTCAGCGCTGACGGCAAGTACGCTTATGTACTCTGTGAACTCAAAAATTATATTAATGTATATTCTTATGACAAGAACAATGGAAAAAACAGATTTGAACTTATCCAGAACATTTTCACCGTAAGAAAGGGACACCGCAGCAACAGCGCCGCTGCCTGCCTTTGTTTCTCAAACTCAGGCGATAACCTGATATGTTCAAACGCCGGAGACAATACTGTAACAATTTACTCTGTTGACAAGGAAACAGGACTGCTTAACAGTTTATCATCCCTCCCCGTAAGCGGGGATTATCCTAAATACATAAGCATATTCCCTGACGATAAGCACATTATGTCTATGAATAACGAGGGTAACTCAATAACAATATTTACAATTCATTTTGACAAAGGTCTTATTGTTATGAACGGACCAGAGATTCATATTTCAAAACCTAATAATATGATTATTAAAAAGTTATAGATTGGCATCCTTGCACATAAAAAGCACACTGCGGCGGATAGGAATTATGTCGCAGTGTGCACGCCGCAGGCGTAGAAGCCTGTAAAACAGGATTTTTCCTGCTATTGCATATAATACATAAATGCTTTTTCTAAATCATTTCCGATACCTTGTGACGATATATCGTCATATAATTCTTTCATGGTACACATCTTAATGACTTTTCCCTCTTTCATCATAATTACATAATCAGCTATATTTTCAATATCGCTAACAATATGCGTACAATATATTACAATTTTATCTCCTGAAATTTTCTTTATATATTCCTTTAGTCTGTATCGCTCTTTAGGATCCAGCCCCGCAGTCGGCTCGTCTAAAATTATAATTTCAGGATTATTTAAAAGCGCCTGTGCCATAATTGCTCTTTGCCTCATACCTCCCGAATACTTTCCCATTTTTTTATCACACACATCTTCCAGATTAAATTGTTTAAGTAATTCATCAATTCTATTTTTGATTACCTTTCTTTTTATACCTTTCAAAACCGCTATATAGTGCAGATAACTCCGTGCCGTAAATTCATTATAGAAACCTTGTTCCTGCGGCATATACCCTATTTTATCCCTATACGCATTTCCCTGCTGAAGGATTTCTTTGTCATTATACAAAATTGTTCCTGATGTTCTCTTAATATTATCAGTTATCAAATTAATTAATGTTGATTTTCCTGCTCCATTCAAACCTAATACTGCATATATGCCTTTATTCATTTTAAAAGATACATTATCTAAAGCCGTAAAATTTCCATATTTTTTTGTAAGATTTTTAACCTCTAATTCTATTTCGCTCATATATCCACCTTTCCGCCTATGTGTTCCACTTTCTTTTCATAACGATTGCCGAAAGCACGCTAATAAGCAGTAATACCACAATCCCTACACATCCCGGCAGCAAGCTTTCCTGTTCCAAATATAACTGCCAAAAATTTAACAGCCTTACCAATGATATTTTCCCCCAAATATCAAATCCAATAATATATAATATATGCGGTATAATTAATATACTAGATAATGCAAGAGCTTTTCCACTGTCAGCCAACATTGAAAATCCCATAACAATTATACTAATAAGTAATATTGCTGCCAGCCTGATTACAAGCATTAAAATATCAAACTGTTGAACAGAAATATGAAAAGGAAACTGTTCAAACTGCTTTATACTATGTATGCAATATGACTGTTCATATTCCGAAACAGGAAACAGATTATTAAGCCGAAGCATAAATACCAAATTAACGGCAAGCGCACATATGAAGCATATTGCACATGATACCAAAATTCTGTCAGCCAAGTACTTGCCCCTGCCTTTGGCAGTTACTTTAATAACCATTTGCATATGGCTGCTTCGTTCAATGTAAAATGTTCTAAACAGCATTAATATCACTGCCAAAATTGCTGCCAAAACATATTCATTTATATAAGAATTTATCCTCATGCCATATCTGTTTTCAGCATTATAACGGTTAATTATACCCGCACTGCAGCCAGAGTCGTTTAATTCTCTCACTGATAAAACCTGTTCTCTTATTTCCTCTAAAATCTCTTCTTTTTCTTTTAATTCATTAGATAATTTTTCCGACGATATAACATCATTTTCATCTTCAAATTTCAGTATATCCTTCTTTGCGCTTTCAATCCAATTCTCAATATAACTTATATATTGATCAGACGCCTCGTACGCATCGCCATTTACTGCGTTATAGTATTCTCTCAGCTGCAGTTCCGCATCCGACAGAGTCGGCGCTATTCCAAGCCCTCTGTTGTACAGATACAACAGCAATAATATGGCAATAACATATCCCTTTTGCACCAACATTGTTTTATTAAATTCTTTAACAAAATTCGGCGCTCCTGACATAAAAGCATACAGATTATTTTTTAACCTGATTAATGTTTTAGGAAGCTTTAAACTACTGCTAAAAGTCTTTTTATATGTATTATACAAAATATTCAGTACTGAAAATGCTGCAATACACAGTACTATCGACCACGCCACAAGGCTTATACGATTTATAATATATGTTCCCTTACCCCAATTCTCATAAGTTCCCAATATATTGTCTGCATCAATATAAGTAAATATATTGACATATCTCAAAAATCTAAGAAGCGCATTATTACTTGCATTGCAATAAAAGATATACTCTGCTGCCGCAATCAATACAAAGATAAAAAACGATATATTTTTTTCCTTTATAACTGATTGTACAAGCCAGCATAAAAGCCCGATAACAATCGCTCCTGCTCCCTGCATGAAAACAAAAAGCAATATGTACTCAAGCTTTGAAGCAACCAACATAGAATATTGATACCGCACATCGCTTTGAAGCAAATGAAGCACATCCGCCGTACCGCCGTACATTCCAAAGGATATTGCCAGCTGCGGCAAATATATCAAAATGCTATAAACCATACTAAATATAAATATAATTAATAATCTCTGGAGGTTTAAAAAAAATCTGCCTCTTTTAGTAGTTCTTATTACAACTCTAAACCCCGTTTCAGATATGTCAAAAAATCCGACAGTTATTACCATCAATGCCATCAGAAAAAATTTCGCAAGCCCATAATCAAAAAAACGGTCAACAGAAATATTAGAGCTTACATTTAATTCTATTCCTGATAATTTTTTCAAATCATACGCAGTTTTTAATATATTATGATATCCATAAGAATTTTTATCACTGTATATATCAAGTCCAATCATCTTTTGGGCTTGATTTGCAATTTCACTAATATTTTCATCATATGAATCTATGTAATTCATCTGGCTGGTTATCTCGTTATTAACTGCCCTTGCCAATTTTTTACTCTGCTCGCTATCTCCTTTATTTTCCTGATATATCTGCACCAGTTCTTTTCGCCAGTTATCATATTCAACCCTGCTTAATCTATCAAGAGCATTATTATACATTTTCGCAAATTCAATATATGAATATCCGTTTTCTTCCTGATAAATCTTATCATTATCAAGCTGTTCTTTATAAAAAAACATGCAATTTAAAATTATGAAAAGCAAGATGAATATGTTTAATCTGCCGCTAAATATTCTTTTTAGCTCCATAATATTTTTCCCCGCTTTACCATTATCTTAATCTTCTACTCCAACAACTGAATACTCGCCCAGCTCGTCCCACAAGGAAGAATCCAGCCTGAATCTTATAAATTCTGAGTTGCCTCCCGGATTTACAATATAATATGCGCTTCCATCGATACCTATTGGAAACGCATAAGCCATCCTATTAAAACTATCCGCATCAGTTCCAAATACAATAATTGTACCTGATTCTTCTTTTACTTTCTCCTCAATAACAGATAAATTATATTCTTTTAAAATATCGGCATTTATCTCATATACATATATTTTTCTGCCAATATTTTCACGAATGGCTGTAAAGTAATTGTCAAAGACAATATATTTTTCATTGCAATATATCAGATATTTATCCGGTTCTTGCGGCAAGCCTTTTATTTCAATATCTTTTTCATTTCCGCTGCTATCTAACTCTGTCAATACTCCGGCAGACTCCATTATATACATTTTGTCATTGAAAATAACTTTTCCATCTCTGTCTTCATATATTATGTCGTACTTTCTTTCCGCTAAATCAAACAAATATCTGGTAGCTTTGTACTCTCCGCTTTCCAAACGTACAGATGTGGAAGCATATATATATTTATCATTTATACAAAACTTTGCCAACGAAGCATCCTTATCACTTTCTCCCTCAAGTTCAAAAAGCCTGTCCGCAACAGCGTCATGGCTAAGCCCAATCCTATATACAATTAGATTTTTCTGCTCGTTTAATATAACATAGTAAAAATATTCCCCATAAAACTTTTGAGGCTTCAACTGCAATATTTTTTCATCTGCCGGTATCATATTAGCAAGTTTCATCTGCCCGCTTCCGTCTGCATTATAACTTTCTAAATAAACTCCGGCGTCATCTTCCTTAAACTTATACAGCTTACCGTCATGAAAATATATTGAATCATATTTACTGTCCAAAGATATATAGCTTGAACACTCCTCGCTGTTATGTGAACACTGCAGCTTATTGCACCAGACAGTGCTAATATTCTTGTTATAATCATAATAATAAATATTATAACACTTTTCCGGCCTATTAGTTACCTTTACATAAATTCCGCTTCCTGATGATGCGCAAAATCCTTCAAAATCAGTAAATCTATCCTCTGCATATTGTTCTGCTGTACCGCCGCTTCCTGTATCGTCTATACCTTTTAAATATTCCTTATTAGAACAGCCTGAAGCCAACATACATATAGTGCAAATCATACACAATATAAATATTTTACTCTTACTAATTCTCATAAACTATCCCTTCCTAACAGTGTTATTTTTTGCATAAATAAAACATTAAAATATCATTCATCAAAATCGGTTATCGTGCGCATAACCGACTTTAATTACTCTATTGGATGATCACACCTTACATATGTAATTTCATCCCGATTGTCCTGGTCTCCATATGTATTACAAGATGCATATAAGTTACCAAAAACAGCACAATCATCTTCTAATGCCAAATAATTACATTGTACATACGACCACCCATTGCTGTAATCATTCGTTTTAAGGTCACTAAAAGAACATACACTATCACTATTATCATTTGGCACATACAACATAGAATAATCTTCCGGCCCCACATAATTCCCGTCACTATAATCCCAATATACGCTCAATCCTGCCGCTCCAATCACATTACCACACCCTGTTACGCAAACGCTAATAGCCCTACCGACAGATGCTGCCTTTACTTTTACTGTACCGCCGGCAACTATGACAATTACGCAGAATACAGCAACCATACTTTTGCAAATTTTATAAATACCTCTTTTTTTAGCCATAATTTTTTCTCATTCATGCATAATATATTTAAACTCCATCGCTCGTACAGAGTTCATTTAAATTATACCATGCAAATTTATTTTGGGTGGATTCTTGTTGAAACTCGTCGGTTTCTTGTAATTTTCTGCAAAAATAGCGCTGTTAATGATGTTTTTTTCTATTTAATATATATTTTTAGTATATAAATTGTGTAAAATATCCCTATATGTAAATGCTATACATATTTAAACCCTGCCGCTCGCATAATATTTATTTCTTCAATAAATTTCCATCCATATACCCCATAGTCACAAAATATTCCAGTTGACTTTTATAAAAAGGATAATCATGCGCACCGGCACCTTTTACAAAAATGCTGTAATCACCATAAATCTCTCTTGTCGCCTGCTCATACAACACAGGAGCTGCAACCTCCATACACTCAAATGGCAGCATTACTGTACTCTCGTAACAACGTTTGTCGTGCAAAGACGGATTTTTTGTCTGCACCATCTTAGGATAATAATCAATCAAATCCGCATCTTCCTCGCTGCACATAGCTGCAATTCTGTCTGCAAGTCGTGTAAGCTGTGGCAGAAGCGGTCTGCTTCTGTTAAATTTTCCTCCCACATACTGCTCTAACACTGCCACGTCCTGTTCAAATTTCGGAGTGTCATGCTCGCTGTCATATCTTCCCACCAGCACATAAGCAATATTGTATAATAACTTCTGCATATTTCTTGTATTCTCGTCTCTTGGAATATAATCAAATGGAAATATATCAATGCCAACAATAAACGGACATCCATAATACATTTCCATACGTTCCTTATCATAGTCAAGCTTTTCCTTGCGGGAATTAGACACAACCGCATGAAAATTCTTAAATGTATCAATACTGTATATACTCTTAGCCCTAAGCGGATACGGAAGCTTGTCCGCCAGCTCAAGAAAGCGCATATAATCGGCTCTCTTCATACTTATATCAATATCGTCATCCCACGGCACAAATCCTTTATGCCGTACCGCTCCCAGCAGAGTGCCTACCTCCGCATAATATGTAAGCCCATACTCCTTGAAAAAGTCCTGAAGCTGCGACAGCACTTTCATCTGCGCAGCCCACGTCCTTTTCATAAGTTCAGGTACGGTAAAATCACACCTTACCTCTTCTTTTAAGAAATCCTCTGTTATGTTAAGCATAATTACCTTCCGCTGTACTTCTCAGACTGAATCTTTATAAGCTCCTCGTCATCAAAATAATTAATCTTCATAGATGCCTTAACTTCATTCAAGGTCTCCTGAGCTGCCTCATAAGCCGCCTTTGTACCTTTTTGAAGAATATTATATACCTCCGGAATATCCTTCTCATACTCGTGTCTCTTTGCACGAATAGGCTCTAACTGCTTCTGAAGCACATTATTCAGGAACTTCTTTACCTTGACATCGCCAAGTCCGCCTCTCTGATAATGCTCCTTAAGCTCGTCAAGATTATTGTAATCAGGAAGAAATTCTGCAAAATCCTCCTGTGAGCTAAATGCGTCAAGATATGTAAACACACAGTTACCCTCTATCTTACCCGGGTCTTCAATCCTTATATGCTCAGGATCTGTGTACATACTCATAACCTTCTTCTTCACATCCTCAGGCGTATCCGACAAATAAATGCAGTTACCAAGAGATTTACTCATCTTTGACTTACCGTCTGTACCCGGAAGTCTTAAACAAGCCTTATTATCCGGCAGCAAAATTTCAGGCTCCACAAGTGTCTCGCCGTAAACAGAATTGAATTTGCGGACAATCTCCCTTGTCTGCTCAAGCATAGGCTCCTGATCCTCGCCTACAGGAACAGTTGTAGCCTTAAATGCAGTAATATCCGAAGCCTGACTGATTGGATATGTAAAGAAACCAACAGGAATACTTGCCTCAAAATTACGCATCTGAATTTCCGCCTTAACCGTCGGATTGCGCTGAAGTCTCGATACGGTAACAAGATTCATATAGTAACATGTAAGCTCTGTGAGCTGCGAAACCTGCGACTGAATAAATATATTAGACTTTTCCGGATCAATTCCGCAGGATAAATAGTCAAGAGCAACTTCTATAATATTCTGCCTTATCTTCTCCGGGTTGTCTGCGTTATCTGTCAATGCTTGTGCATCAGCAATCATAATAAATATTTTATCAAATTGACCTGAGTTCTGTAATTCAACTCTTCTCTTAAGTGAGCCAACATAGTGTCCCAAATGAAGCTTGCCGGTTGGTCTGTCGCCGGTCAGGATAATCTTAGACATGACAAGTCCTCCTTGTACTTTTAAACTATGTGGTACATTTTATCATAATTATTTGTAAATAACAATTGAGAATTGTCTAAAATAATAGTAGAATAACATGCAGAAAAAAAATTAGGAGGTCATTATGAAACATTTACTAAGTCCACTTGACTTTTCCGTTGAGGAACTCGACGATTTGCTTAGTCTTGCAAGTGATATTTCTGCCAATCCTAAGAAATACAGTCATTGCTGCGAGGGTAAAAAGCTTGCCACACTATTTTACGAACCAAGCACCAGAACACGTCTCAGTTTTGAAGCTGCCATGTTAAATCTCGGCGGTTCAGTCCTCGGCTTTTCCTCAGCAGACTCAAGTTCGGCAGCCAAAGGCGAGAGTGTATCCGATACTATTCGTGTTATTTCATGCTATGCAGACATATGCGCTATGAGGCATCCTAAAGAAGGTGCTCCGATGGTTGCCGCTGAGAAATCCGGCATACCAGTTATTAATGCCGGAGACGGCGGTCATCAGCATCCAACCCAGACTCTTACAGACCTTATGACTATCAATGAGCTTCGCGGTTCTCTTGATAACTTCACCATCGGTTTGTGCGGCGACCTTAAATTTGGCCGAACAGTCCACTCTTTAATCAATTCCCTTATCAGATATAAAAATGTTAAATTTATCCTTATATCACCTAAGGAGCTGCGTGTGCCTGACTATATCCGCGAGGACGTTCTTGAGGCAAACAACATTGAGTATAAAGAGGTCGAAAAGCTTGAGGACGTTATGCCTGACTTAGACATTTTATATATGACAAGAGTACAGAAAGAAAGATTTTTCAGTGAGGACGAATATCTGCGAATGAAAGATTTCTACATTTTGGACAAGTCGAAAATGGAGCTTGCAAAGCCTGATATGTACATTCTCCACCCTCTCCCTCGTGTAAATGAAATATCCGTAGAGGTTGACGACGATCCGCGTGCGGCATATTTTAAGCAGGCACAATACGGCGTATATGTACGTATGGCTCTGATTCTGACACTTTTAGGTCTTGATAAGGAGGTATAACTATGTTAAATGTAGGACAATTAAATGAAGGCTTCGTCCTCGACCATATCGAAGCCGGAAAATCTATGATGATATACAACAACTTAGGTCTTGACAAGCTCGACTGCTGCGTTGCCATTATTAAAAATGCCCGCAGCAATAAAATGGGCAAAAAAGATATTATCAAAATTGAGGGTGGATTGGACTTAGTTGACCTTGACGTATTAGGTTTCATTGACCACAACATAACAGTCAATATAATCAAGAACGGCGAAATAGTTGCCAAGAAGCGGCTCTCTCTCCCTTCCGAGATAACAAATATTATCAAATGCAAAAATCCCCGCTGCATAACCTCTATTGAGCAGGAATTAAAGCATGTATTTATCCTCACAGACGAGGTAAATCAGGTGTACCGCTGCAAGTACTGTGAGGAGAAATATACGAGATAAAATATAAGTATTCGAGCAGCACTATAAGCCGAGTTATGTCCGCACATTTGTGCGTGATGATCATCTATCTAGTTCTGCCGTCGCCGACAGACTCAAGCGACCTACCTAAAGGCACGACGGGCAGCCGTATTGCCTTTATCTTGGTCTTGCTTCGGATGGGGTTTACATGGCTTAGACTGTTACCAGCCCAACGGTGGTCTCTTACACCACCTTTCCACCCTTACCAAAAGCCTCACTGTGTGAAGCTTTGAAAAATGCGGCAAACACATTCTTCACCGGGGCGGCAAGCCGCTCCGGTGGCGGTATATCTCTGTTGCACTATCCTTGAAGTCACCTTCACCAGACGTTATCTGGCATCCTGCCCTATGAAGCTCGGACTTTCCTCACCTGCGGCCTTTCGGCACTTGCAGCCGCGATCATCTGTGCTACTCGAAGCTCACTTATTATGATGTTGGTGTCAAAAGCTGCCATATTAACTTTTATCCTGCAAGATTGCACAAATAAAAGATAAAATGCCCCGCAAAGCCCAATATTAGCCATGATGGCTAATATTGGACGGCTGCGTACATCTTGCATAATCTTCCCAAAACATTTACTTTCATATTATCTCCAAACAGTAAGACTTAATGTATAAACATAGCGTCTCCAAAGCTGAAAAACCTATACTTTTCCTCAACCGCTATCTTGTAGGCATTCAATACATTTTCTCTTCCCGCAAGCGCTGACACCAGCATAACCAATGTTGACTCCGGCAGATGAAAATTAGTTATCAGGCAGTCTATCACCTTAAACTGACAGCCCGGATATATAAATATCTGCGTCCACCCACTGCCGGGCTTTACAATTCCGCTCTCGTCGGCAACCGACTCCAACGTCCTTGTGCTGGTTGTTCCAACAGAAATCACCCTTCCGCCTCCTGCTTTAGCCTTATTAATCTTATCAGCAGCTTCCTTATCTACCATATAAAATTCAGAATGCATATGGTGGTCAAGGATATTTTCCACCTTTACCGGCCTAAATGTTCCAAGCCCCACATGAAGCGTTACTCTTGCAATATCAACGCCTTTCTTTTCTATAGCCTCAAGAAGCTCCGACGTAAAATGCAGTCCGGCAGTTGGCGCTGCCGCAGAGCCTTCATGCTTTGCATACACTGTCTGATATCTGTTCTTATCCTCCAACTTGTGGGTAATATATGGCGGCAGCGGCATTTGTCCCAGTTCATCCAGTATTTCTTCAAATATTCCGTCGTATGAAAACCTGATAAGTCGGTTTCCTTCCTCCACCACATCAATTATCTCGCCTACAAGCTTTCCGCCGCCAAAACTTATCTTTGCTCCCGGCTTTGCCTTTTTGCCCGGCTTTACAAGCACTTCCCAGGTATCTTTCAAATCATTTTTTCTGGTAAGCAGCAGCACCTCTATGGCTGCTCCCGTACCAACCTTCTCGCCTATAAGACGCGCCGGAATGACTTTCGTATCATTAATCACAAGACAGTCTCCTGTATTAAGATAATCTATAATATCCCTGAAAATCTTATGTTCAACCTCACCTGTATTCTTATCAAGCACCATAAGCCTTGAACTTGAACGGTCTGAAAGCGGGTCCTGCGCAATAAGCTCCTGCGGCAGGTCATAATAAAAATCATGTAAATTCATTTTTATAGCACCTTACTGACTAATCATTAACTCACAACGCTTAACTTCTAAGCTCGATTCCCTTATCCGCCAAATCCTTGAGAATTTTCTCCATAACAGGCTGTATATCCTTATCCTCAAGAGTTCTATCCTTAGCTCTGAATGAAATTGAGTACGCAACTGATTTGAACCCCTCTTTAATCTGAGAACCTTCGTATATATCAAAGAGCTTGTAGCTTTCAAGAATTTTGCCGCCTCTCTTTTCAAGGATATTTTCAACATCACCAACAAGAATTGATTTTGGCATAACCATACTGATATCCCTTGTTACTGCCGGAAACTTTGCAATTCCTTCATACTTTATGTCAAATGAAGCCAGCTTCGTAATCTCCGGCAAATCAATAACAGCAATATAAGTTCTCTCGCCAAGATCATAGTTGTCCGCAATCGCCGGATGAACCTCTCCAAGATAACCTACTGTCACGCCATTGTATATAATGCCAGCCTGACGTCCCGGATGTAAAAATGTCTTTCCTGATTCCGGATCATAAACAGGCTTAGCCTTCATTCCAACTCTCTCAAAGAATTCCTCAACCACGCCCTTCATGGTAAAGAAATCGCCCTCGCCGAAGCTGCCCAGTGTAAACTGTACTCTCTCGTCAGGAAGCTCCTGCCCCTCTACAGGCAAATATACTGTAGCAAGCTCATAAAGCTTAACATTCTTATTTCTTCTGTTATAATTTGCAGCCAGAGAAGTGAGCATACCATTCAGCGGCAGAGTTCTCATAATAGAGAAATCCTCGCCCAATGGATTAGAAATAACCACTGTCTTTCTAAGTTCAGAATCTTTTGGAATTCCAAGCTTGTCAAATACCTTAGGACTTTCAAATGAATATGTCATAGCCTGTGAGAAACCACTGAACATAGCAATCTCACTTGCCTCTTCCTCAATTCTCTTCTTGAAAGAAATCTTACCCATTGTGGTTGCGCCATGAGGCAGTGTTGTAGGAATATTATCATATCCGAAAAATCTTGCAACCTCCTCAGCAATATCGGCGCATCTTATAAGATCCTGTCTGAATGTAGGTATAACAAGCTCATTAGCCGCCTCGTCATACTCAATCTCAAGTCTTTCAAAATAAGACATCATATCTTCAGTTGATATGTCTGTACCAAGCAGAGCATTTATTTTGTCCGGCTCATATTTAATTCTTCTCTTTTCCTTCTTAACAGGATAAACATCAACCGCACCGCCGACAACTTCGCCTGCGCCAAGCTCCTCAACAAGCTGGCAGGCTCTGTCGATTGCAGCCATAGCATTTTCAGGATCAAGTCCTTTCTCAAACTTTCCCGAAGCATCTGTTCTTAATCCGAGCTTCTTTGTTGACTTTCTTATATTAGTACCGTCGAATGTAGCAGCCTCAAAAAGCATCGTCTTTACATTGTCGGTAATCTTTGAATTTTCACCGCCCATAATACCCGCAAGACCGATAGCCTTATCAGCGTCACAAATCATAAGCATTGAAGAGTCAAGCTTTCTTTCCTGACCGTCAAGAGTCTGGAATACCTCGTCGTCTGCCGCCCTGCGGACAATAATTTTGTGTCCTGCAACTGTATCCAAATCAAAGGCGTGCATTGGCTGACCATATTCTTCCATAACATAATTAGTAATATCAACAAGATTATTGATTGGTCTGATACCTGCTGACGCCAGTCTTCTCTGCATCCACTTAGGCGATGGAGCAAGCTTTATATTCTTTACAACTCTTGCCACATATCTTGTACAGAGGTCAGAATCCTTTACCTCCACGCTTACATAATCGTTTACATCCTCAGAATTTCCTGTCTTTGTAACAACCGGAGGATTAAACGGTTTTCTGAATGTAGCAGCCGCCTCTCTTGCAATACCGATAACGCTGTAGCAGTCTACACGATTGTTAGTAATCTCATACTCAAATACTGTGTCGTCAAGCCCGAGGTAATGTACTGCGTCCTCGCCCACAACTGCGTCATCACCGAGAATATAAATTCCGTCCTCTGCTGCGTCCGGATAAAATTCTCTTGAAGAACCAAGCTCCTCAATGGCGCACATCATACCAAAACTCTCCACGCCTCTTAACTTTCCCTTCTTAATCTTGATACCGTCCTCAGGAAGCGCTCCTCCATCATGTCCTCCGGCAACCTTTCCGCCGTCAAGGACTACAGGCACCTTCTGTCCTGAAGAACCCACAGGAATATTAGGAGCTCCTGTTACAATCTGAACAACCTCATTTCCAACATTTACCTGGCATACCACCAGCTTATCAGCATCCGGGTGCTTCTCAACGGAAACAATCTGTCCTACTACTATTTTATCAAGATTCTTATCGTACTGCTCAAATCCCTCAACCTTAGTTCCTGACATGGTCATAGCGTCTCTGAACTGCTGGTCTGTAACATCATCAAGTCCCGGAACCATAGCTTTAATCCAATTTAAAGATGTATTCATAATATTAATCCTTTCTATACTCTTGGTTAAATATATATTATCTGCCGCTAGCAATTTTCAATCTAAAAACGCCTCAATATTAGAACTGTTTTAGGAAACGTGTATCGTTCTCATACAGCAGTCTCATATCGTCAATCTCATACTTAAGCAGCGCAATTCTTTCAAGACCGATACCAAACGCAAAGCCTGTATATTTATCCTTATCAATACCGCTCATCTCAAATACATGCGGATGAATCATACCACAGCCGAGAATTTCAATCCAGCCCTCGCCCTTGCACATGCGGCAGCCCTTTCCTCCACACTTAAAGCATGAAACATCCATCTCGGCGCTAGGCTCTGTAAATGGGAAATGATGAGGTCTGAACTTAACCTTTGTCTCAGGTCCGAAAAGCTCTTTAGCAAATTCAGCCAATGTTCCCTTAAGATCGGCAAATGTAATTCCCTCGTCAATAACCATACCCTCAACCTGATGGAAACAAGGCGAATGTGTTGCGTCAACCTCATCTGCCCTGTAAACCCTTCCCGGAGAAATCATTCTGATTGGAAGCTTTCCCCTCTCCATCTCGTGAACCTGAACCGACGATGTCTGTGTACGAAGCACAATCTTGTCATTTATATAAAATGTATCCTGCTCATCCTTTGCCGGGTGGTTTGCCGGAATATTCAAAGCCTCAAAGTTGTAATAATCATACTCAACCTCGGGGCCTTCAACTACCTCATAACCCATACCTATAAATATCTTCTTAATCTCCTCAAGCGCCAGAGTATTAGGATGGCTATGTCCGATGTTAGCCTTGTCTGCAGGAAGCGTAACGTCTATAACCTCCGTCTTTAACTTAAGCTCTCTTACCTTTGCAGCTATATCCTTCTTTGCATTCTCAAGAACCTCCTCGATTGACTGTCTTGTCTCATTGACAATCTGTCCAACCATAGGTCTGTCCTCCGGAGCTATGTCCTTCATTCCCTTAAGAACCTCTGTAAGTTCGCCCTTTTTGCCTAAAAATGCAACTCTGATATCATTTAATCCTTCCAGTGTATCCACAGAATTAATCTGTTCCAATGCTCTTTCTTTGATTGCTTTAAGTCTTTCTTTCATCTTATTCCTCCATCATTTGCCCTAAAAGCCAAATTAACTAATCTACATTTTAACACACACGCTTCATTAATCAAGTGATTTTTATCTTTTCATATTGCGGCGCTCATACTCGTCTATAATTTTCAATGCTTCATTAGTAAAACCCGGGTGCTTTCTTGTGACATCCTTAATATTATTTTTTGCCTCCTCTATCTTTCGCTCGTTATATTCCATCTGCTCCCTAAGCTTCTGCCTCTGGCTCGCCAGTTCATGCCTTATTTCAACCATTTCCTTGCGGTTATAAAGCGCTCTCACCTGACTTGCCCATATATTGCAATCCTGCATGCCCACCTTTTTCAAAAGAGCCATAAGCCTTTCTTCCGCCTCGCTAAGTTTAGACGTCATTTCCAGTATATTTTTTTGTTCCTGCTTCATCTCAAGATAAACTTCATATTTTCGCGCCAATTCATATGAATTTTTCACCTTATATTTTTCATATTCGTAATCAAGAACATTTGCTGCGTTCACATATCTTATTTTAATCTTGTTCAGCATATTGATGGCTTTGTTAAGCTTAATCTCAGTGACAACCACCTTCCTGTGGGTGCCTTGAAGCATTGCCAGCATCCCCAGCGCAAGAACTGCACTCAGAGCCGTAATTACAACAAAAAGCACCGTATTGCTTCCGTCTTTCCCCTCCATAGCCACCATAGCTATTATCACTATCGCAAATACCGCCGCAAGACATATAAGAGACGCAAATGCCGCGCTCTTTATATGGAGCTGCTTGCGCTTCAGTCCCCTTGCTTCCAGCCTTAAAGCCATCTGCTCTCCCTGAACCGCTCTCATATCGTGCTTTATGCTTTCATATATAGTCTCCTGCTTCTCCACAAATTTGATATTGCCCGGAAACTCATCCTCGTACATCTCAATTCTGCGATATGCACTGTTTGACAGTTTATTTTCGCCGGTTCTGAAAATGCGCCTGTCCACAAGCAGATTATCCACAATCTCAGCCTCCGCTCCAATCTGCTTTTTAAGCTCTGCCGGAGCTGCCTCAAACAATTCTATGTCGTTGAAATGCTCCGTGACAATCTCATACTGCTCCTTAGCCATATCAATATGTCTGGCGGATTCCTCCATAACCTCGCACTGGCTCTTTACATAATTAGATACATCTTCCCTGTCAAAATTATCAATAAATACTCTCTGTGCAGTATTTGCTATATTTTCATTCTGTTTCAAAGCCTCCTTAGAGGCCTCTTCATGAAGCGCCAGCGCCTTACTCAGCTCCTGCGCCTGGACAGCGTTAAGAAGCATATCATATTTAGCCTCCTCGCTGCTCAAATGTTTCTTTTCCTCCTGAGTACTGCGCCTTCTGCCGGCTTTCTTTTCATTCTCATTTTTCACATTTTTTTTGCCAAATGTTACAGGTTCATAATCCTCGTCCGATTCCATAACAAAGTCACGAATTTCTTCGTACTGATAATACTCTTCATCCTTGTCATAGTCCCCGTCAGAACCGCTGAAAAATTTATTTTTTATAGAATTAAATATTCCCATAATTCCTCACTTAATATAATTAAGATACTGCATTTTCCAACTTTCCATCATATCTGATATCTGCTGGTAATACTCTGCGACCTGACCGTCTGCTTTCTTTTTGTCTATCTCCTGCAGTTTCCGATAATCGTCGCTGTAGCCTGCATTGTCCATAATAGTTTCTATTTCGCGTTTTACAACATATTCGTCCTCTGTAGCGTCGTCTCTCTCAATAATATTATCGCCGAGAGCCAGCCTTGCCGCCGCCATACTGCACCTTTTGGACTTCTCGTACTGACCTATTCTATATGCCTCGTCAAAATATGGCACCGCCTGCTCATACAAAAATAACTGCGTATATGCAACTCCTATATTGTGATATACCTTTGCGTAAAACATTGCAGACAATGTTGTATCATACGGACTTTCAAGAATTTTGCAATAATTATTTATGGCACTGTGATAACACTGATTTTCAAGAAAGCTGTCGCCCCTTGCCTTCATTCTCTCTAAGACATTTTGTGTACTCAGTGTATCCAGCACGCCCTTGATGCTCTCTATCTCGGCAATGCTGTAATAATCCACATACTTAAGAATAGTGACTAACATTTCCGCTATTCCCGCACGCTGCTCCAAAAGCTCCTTAAGCCTGCCTGCCAGTGCCTGCTCTCCTGTCTCATTTCCTATAAAATCAATAAGCCTGTTGTCTATAAAATCACTGCCTATAAGATATATATTGTTGTAAATGTAATAACAAAGTTCTTCCAATGAGTATATTCTCACGCCCATCCCGTCTATCCTGTAAGGATTTCCGGCTGTCTTTGTCCTGCATAAAATCATACCGCTCATATGCTAATCTCCTTATAGACCACCTTACCGGAGCTTTTTACAAATTCGCCAAAGCCCTTGTCCTTAACCGTTACCGTACATCTGCTGTCCGAATTAAACTGAAAATCCATTCCTATTCTTGTCATTTTACCCTTGCGGTACGGTATCTCGCTTATGTCAATCTCCTCATAATACTCTTTTCCCGTATCACATGGCTTCATAATAAGCATAATTTTGCTTACATCCTCCAGAATAAAATCCAGCTTTCTTCTCGCCTGATACCAGTTTGTTCCAGCCTTTATAACCCTTAATCTCTTAGGAACTCCACGCTCCGCAATATTAAGCTCAATGCCCGTTGTTACCCTGTTGTTGCAGGCAAGTATTACATTTTCCATTCTGCCTTTATAAGCGTCCTCGTAAGCTGCAAAGCATGCGCCCTTGACAAATATATTCTGCCCCGCAAATACCTTTCTTCTGTTACAGAAAAACCTTGTCAGCTCGTCAGGGAATTTATTTACATTAAAGCCAACTCCTGTAAGATACAGCGAAGAAACTATGTAATCCTGCAGCGTAGGCGCCAGCCAGTTAATAATCTCGTCCTCCACATCCTCCAGCGTCTTCTCACCCTTTGGCACAGCCTTTATGTCATCGCTCTCAAGAACATATCTATTTTCCATAATAACTTCGGTATTGTTATACCTGCCATTGCTCATCAAATGTGCTGTTATGCCGTTTGCGCCATAATCCACCAGCATTACTCCGGAAGTATACAGCTCTTTTTTCTGATTATACGCATAGTAAGCATAGCTCTCCTCATGTCCAAGAACCATCCACTGATCTCTTGGAATCATAAGCCTGTTCATAATAACCGATATGGCGTCAAGTATGTCCACCTGAAAATCACAGACAGTTATGGATATCCTGCCTATCCTATTGACATTCGCCAGCTTTTTTGCATACTCAATCAGAGTAGCAATATAATTGACAAGCTGGTCCATCTCGCCATAGGAGCCGTTTTTGCTTATATCACCCCACTTAGAAAGCGGAGCCGGATTATCCAGCATGGTTTTCTTATCAGAAAACAGTATATTTTGCGGTTCCTTAGTATGTACGTCAAAAAAGCACAACTGTGAACTGTTTTCCTGAATGTCAATTCCTATGAGAAGTCCTGCGTTGCTCTCCATATATAACCTTCTTTCTTATCTTCTCTATCCAGACTACGATTACAGCAATGGCTTAAACATTTGCTTCACCACATAATCCTGAACCGTATAGCCATGCATAAGCTTCTTCATGGTAACCATATCGTGAAGTTCCCTGCTTGCAAGCATATCGTTGATATAATCAAAGCGGCTCTCCGTTCTGTCAGGGTTAATATTGTTATTTATTATACTGTTGACAGACGTTCTTTTAATTCTTCCGTCGCACTCCACAACAAAATAGTAAGATATACTCTCTCCGTAGAATAATGTATATGTCTTTGTAAATACGCCGCAGATATTATTCATAATCTCAACCTGCTCGCTGTTTTCATCGCTGCCCATTGTATAATGAAGTTCAACTCTCGCCTTTGGATTGTCATAATGCTCTATAACAGTCTGATCTATTATATTGTATGGCACAGGCAGAACCTCACCAAATTTTTTAAAAAATCCAAACAACTTATTCTCCCTGCAAAAAACTTTAATCAAAACTTCCGCCAGTTGAAGCTGCTCTTTTCCAAGCTCGTGTATATGGGACGAATAATTTTTTAACAGAGCCAGCGCACACACATCCGGCAATTCTTTTCCTTCAGACAGAAACTGCTCAATCACCCTAAACACAATATCGTTGGCTTTTTTCTGCTTTATAAAATACAAATAAGCATGATATGCCACATAAGACTGAATAACGCTTCTTCTGCCCCCATTTGAACAGTAATAGCCAAACACCTCCGTCATTCTTCCATTGTGTTCTCCTGTAAACAACATCTGCGCCACAATTCTTTCTGCCAGCGCAAGGCTTTCAACCTTAAAGTTCTGACACGCCTTCCAGACCTCGTACATCTGCTCGTTAGTACCGTTATAATACATTACAAGATAATCAAGAATTTCCTCATTATATGTCTTATTGATAAATGCAAAGCTGCACATATCAAGCAGCGTACTGTTTTCCTCATCGCCATTCAGATTTATAATATGCCTTGCCAGCCTGAATATTTTAAGAGGCTCAGCCTTGCTGTATCCATATTCGCATACCAGTTCATATGCCTGACTGTAAAGCTCCTGTGTTATACATAATTCTATAAGCTTTACAGCGTCCTCCTCATATAATCCTTTATTACAAAGCTGCGAATAGCACAGAGAAAAATCCTCTCCCACATAATATATATTATAGTAATCTATAAGCCATGAATTAAGTTCATACCTAGTGGCAGCATTTATATCCTTATCCTTCAAAAGCTGCCTTACATCCTCAAACAATTCATTGCTGCCCGCCTTAATTCTGCTCCTGTTCTCATAGCGGTTAAGCCTTGTATATACATTGTCAACAGCCTTAAGCTTCCCTGAATCCAAAAACTCTTCCCCGGAAAATGCCTTCTCTAATTCATATCTGATACTGTCCTTTCTAAGACACCCCTTAGCGTCCTTAAATGCTATGGCACAGTTATCCGTGTAAATCTGCACATAAGCCACATTATCCACCACCGGATAACTCTCTGAAATATCCAGCTCCTTGTGCTTTACAACAACCTCCGCCACCTCAGCATCAAAGCATTTTACTTTATAGGTAAAAATGAGCTTCTGCATATTTTCTGCAGTGAACTCGTCTATAAGATGGTCGTCCTTTATATAACTGTATATCTCCAAAAGATTTTCGTCTATATTCCCGCTTCTTAACTGTTCATATCCAAAATGCTCAATATTTGGCAGATATACATTCATAACCTCAGGCTGCTCTTTTTCATTGGCTATGATATTTGCGTAAAGATACGCCTTGTCCGCATAATCCATAGCTGTGTCATATGAAAAATACATAAGCACTATTTTGGGCAGAGGCAGCATTTTTGACTTATCCATACTCTTTATATAATACTCGTAAAGCTGCGTAATCCTAAGTCCTCTAAGAATACCCTTCTCGTAAAGCTCAAAACTTCCGCTTCCCACTATGCCGCTGCGAATCATCTGAGTTACAAGACAAGTAAGAATCTCGTCATTTTCATAGGTCTCATTAATCATTTTCAGCAGATTTATCATCTGCATGGATGCGCATTTTTCGTTGCTGATTATCTCCACAACCTGCATAGCCAGCTTCTCTGACACAATACCGCGCTTGCAACCAAACATTAACACCCTCAGTTCAAAATTATTCAGAACTCTAAGCAGCGCAGGCTGCGTGTTCATTACTGCAAGGGCCTCTATATACATAATAGGACTTATACATCCGTTGTGGCACACGTCCTTTATCCTTAACAGCTTAATACTTATATTTCGGTTATAGGAATTGTCCAGATAAAACAACAGCCACAAAAGCCTCCATGTATCGCAGCCATTTTCATAATATTCTTTAACTGTCGCCGCTGCCTTTGCAGTATAAGCTTCGTCCTTTAGGGCAAGGGAGTTTACATAGAGATAATAGCAATACAGCTCGACGCCTCTGACAGACTTGTCCAGTTCCTGTTTTTCCAAAATACTCTTAACATTATCTAAAAGCCATTGTCCTTCCTGCTGCCTGTCCACCGCAAGAAACATCTGCGCCTGAACCAGCTTGAAATATACATTATCAGGCTCAATTCCTCTTATTCTGTCAAGTATCTGGGTAGAACTCTCCACCCATTCCATAACATCCTTTTTTCTCATTCTGTAAGAAAGATATTCGTTAGTCAGACCTGTCAGCGCAATGTATCTTTCTCTGGCGTCCGAAGCCCTTCCATTGTCAGGCACACTATCTTTGGCCTGCTCTTTCCTGCACTCTACCTCAATTTCATAGGTTAAACGCTGATTATATGTAATAAGAATAATTCTTCCCCAGTTTTTGCCTGCATGCAGCTTTGAATAATCTATAAGATACGGAAGCGAATAACGGCTTCCTGTAAATTTTTCCACTGTGATATCTGAGTCCACCAGTTTAATAAAATCTGCGTCAGCAAATGCAGATATATTAATATAGCCCCATCCGCTCTTAATAATCCCTACGCTCTCGCTTATGCTTTCTGTAATATCAGAATAGCTTACGATTTCCTGCTGCAGTTTTACAGTAACCGGCATTTTCTTGTGTGCCGCCACCAAAAGCTCCTCTATAGCACAATCCCTGCTTCTGCTCTGCTTTAACACATCATAGAGATTGGAGAGCATTTTATCGTCCTTTAAGACTATCTCCTTAAAATCCTCGCTGTCAAATATAGTCTCTGCCTCTTCTATGGAATTTTGGCACAGACTGGCAAAATTAAATATATTGGCAACCTCGCCCATCGTAGTCCCGCACACCTTTGAAACCACCTTTACCTCATAGGGCAGCGACGCCTCGCCTGCGCTGCTTACTATATCAAAGGTTCCCGATATAACCTCCCTTTCCTTAAGTCCTCTTGTGTCAACGCTGTACACAATTTTGCACTCTGCTCCGGCAAATGTCTGACTTTCCGGCACTACTCTCTCATTTGACGACCAGATTATTCCCTTTATTTTGTCTGTTGCCTTTATAACAAATTCAAGCTGTAAGACCGCACCTGACACAGTCTGCACCTCCAGACTTTCATCTGAAAATGCAAGCTTTGGTTCCTCATATACGAAACTTCCTCTGGCTAATCGCTTAAGGTACTCTTTCATTAGGTTTCCGCCTCCGACTTGATTTTTTCCATATGTTCCCTGATAATCTTCTCATAACCGTTATCCGTAGGTTTGTAAAACACCGTACCTTCCAATTCTCTTGGAAGATACTGCTGTACAACATAATTATTCCTGTAATTGTGGGCATATTTATAGCCTTCTCCATGCCCAAGCTTTCCTGCGCTTCCATAATGAGCGTCCTGTAAATGCGCAGGTACCTGATATGTCTTTTGATTTCTTACCACATCCATTGCGTTGTCTATCGCTGCTATACAGGCGTTGCTCTTTGGAGCGCATGCCACATAGGTTGCTGCCTGGGCTAAAACTATCCTTGCTTCCGGCATACCAAGCCTCTCCACCGCAAGCGCTGCATTTGCCGCCACAACCATAGCCTGGGGATCTGCATTTCCCACATCCTCGCTGGCGCATATCATAATTCTTCTGGCAATAAATTTGATATCCTCTCCGGCATAAAGCATCCTTGCAAGATAATATACCGCTGCGTCCGGATCCGATCCTCTCATACTCTTGATAAATGCAGAAATAGTGTCATAATGATTATCTCCCTCTTTATCATACTTGAGTACTCTTTTCTGTATGCACTCCTGAGCAATCTCCAGCGTAATATGTATTCTTCCGTCCTCCGAAGGCTTAGTGGTAAGCACGCCAAGCTCCACAGCATTAAGGGCGTTCCTTGCATCACCGTTGGACAAATCCGCAAGAAACTCCAGCGCGTCGTCGTCGATATCCGCCTTAAGACTGCCCATTCCCTTTTTCTCATCATACACAGCCCTGCGTATAATCTCTTTTATATCATCCTTCTCCAGCGGCTTCAATTCAAATATAATCGAGCGGGAAATCAAAGCCCCGTTCACTTCAAAATAAGGATTTTCGGTGGTTGCACCTATAAGGATTATAGTTCCGTCCTCCACAAACGGCAGTAAATAGTCCTGCTGCCCCTTATTAAACCTGTGAATCTCATCAACGAAAAGAATTGTTTTCTTGCCATACATTCCGAGGTTATCCTTCGCCTGCTGTACAACCTCCTCCATATCCTTCTTCCCTGCAACAGTGGCATTTATCTGCTTAAATTCAGCGCTTGTAGTGTTGGCTATAACCTTCGCAAGCGTCGTCTTACCTGTTCCCGGCGGTCCATAAAATATAATGGAGCTTAGCTTATCTGCCTGAATCGCCCTGTACAGCAGCTTATCCTTGCCTATAATATGCTTCTGACCCACAACCTCATCCAGTGTTGCCGGCCTAACTCTTGAAGCCAGAGGCGACTCATTCTTCATTGTATTTTCACGCATATAAGAAAACAAATCCATAGCATTACCCTTCTCTTATCAGTGCATACATAATCCAATATAATGAATATATCATATTTTGCATCAAATTACACTAGAAAAGAACATTTTTTTCATAGTTTTGCGCAGAGTATCAAGATATGTCGCCTCCGGCACGTCATCCGTCGCCCTGATATCCACATTTCCAATAGTCTGCCCGTCAAAGCTGTAACTTATCTGACCTATTACGTCTCCCTTTGCTATAGGCGCTTTCACGTCATCATATATCTGCACATCTCTGGTTATCTTACTGTGGTCTACCTTATCAAGAAACAAATATGAAAATGTCTTATCATATTCTGCGCCTACATTTTCCCTGCTGCCGCCCTTTACCTCTACCTGCGGAAGCTCAGGCATTTCCGTATCCTGGTATATATCGCACACACTGTAGCCGTAATTAAGAAGGTTTATTGCTTCAGCAAATCTTGTTTTGCTGTTGGGAGCTGCCATTATTACCGCAATCAAGTCAATTCCGTCTTTTTTTGCTGTTGCCGAAAGACAGCACTTTGCCTTGCCCGTAGAACCTGTTTTAAGCCCCGTAGCCCATTCGTACTGTTTTATAAGTTTATTGGTATTAGTAAGCACGAATTCACTCTCGCCTTTTCTTGTAACATGTGTTAATGTATCCATCCATATAGTTGAATAATCGTGTATTTCAGGATATTTATTTATAAGTTCTCTGCTCATAAGCGCTATATCTCTGGCAGTAGAATTGTGTCCGTCCGCGTCAAGTCCGCAGCAATTTACAAAATTAGTGCCTGTCATACCAAGTCCTTTAGCTCTCTCGTTCATTTTCTGAACAAACACATCCTCTGTTCCCGCTATATGCTCTGCCATAGCGACGCATGCGTCGTTGGCGCTCGCCATACTTATACATTTTATCATTGTGTTTACCGTCTGCTTTTCTCCAACTTCCAAAAACACCTGACTTCCTCCCATAGAAGCCGCATGCTCCGACACCGTAACTTCCTCCTCCAATGTGATATTTCCCGCATGCAGCGCATCAAATATCAGTATAAGCGTCATTATTTTAGTGATACTTGCAGGCGGCAACGCCTCATCAGCATTTTTTTCAAATATTATCTGCCCCGTTGACGCCTCCATAAGAATTGCCGACGCAGACTCAAGCTGTATTGAGGCTCCCGCCGAAGTGGCTGTAGGAATTGTGCCGCTGTCATCTGATGTTGATTTAGTCGGCGCTTCATCTGCATACAAAATGACCGGAGACGATGCTTTCCACAGCAAACTTAAACATATTGCTGCCATAAGCAAAATCATCACCGGTCTTTTTATCAGCTTTATAACTTTGTTATTCATACATACACCAGCAAAAATATGATTACTAATATGTATGTATTAAATAATCCAATTATTACTTGACAAAATCGAATTAAAGTCGATCAGCAATGGACACAGCTAACCTTCAGATGCAGATTCAAGACTCGCTCCTTTCAAATAATCCTAACTACACTTAATAATGAGATTATCTGCGAACCTTAACAAGGCGCACCTTGTATTTTCTTCTCATATACTCGTCCACTATACAGCCGATTATGAGAGTAACAGCCGCCCAAAGGCCCAAAATTGCAGCCAGCGGCACATATGCGGGATTAATGCCGAACACATAATAAAATGCAGCTTCTACCTCAAGACCTAAAATGCAGCTTACAATTATTCCTGCTTTTCTAAGATTATTTTTCATAATGGATACCTCCTGATATGATGTGATTATTTTCTTTACTCTGAAAATAAAATATCATATCAGGAGAGTAATAAATTACACTCGCATCTTTTATGTTATTGTTCCATTTTCTTCATTATCAGGTGTAGTAACTGATATTGTGCCATTTTCCTCATTAGCGGGTATTAGTAACCGATATAATAATTTCCTTAGCGCTTCTTTCTCATTTCATTAACACCAACTTGTGTTATCGTTTATAATCTTTGTATCGATTTTCTCAAACTCCTGTCCTTTTACTCTGTAATACTGCACTATTACCACGCCGGTGCTCTTAGAATCAATCGTATAATGCTGCTTTAACGCAATCCAGACCTCGCCGTTGACTTCATAGAATTGATATAATGTCTTTATAAGCAACCTATCCTCCATTTCTTGAGTTTTCAACAGAGCATCTCCCTGATATACGCCCCAGCTCTCCAAATATTTATAATACAAATCCTGCATAGAAAATATTCCCTCAAAATTTAATTCCTTGCAGCTAACACGAAGTTTTTTCTGATTCAGCACCTCCACCCACAAATCTATACCTGCATCAACATCACCTATTTCTATATAACCGCTGCCCTCTGACAAAAGGACGCTCATATCAACGGTTCTGCAGCCCTCGTAATACAAAACCACATCTTCATTACCATCATTGTTGATATCCATAAATTTAATATGAATCCTTGCAACGCCGCTCGGCTGTCCAAAACCTTGCAACACCGCCTTTTTTCCATTAATTGTTATCTCTCCTTCGCTTTCACTTGCATCTCCTTTCAAATCATCTAATACCAACTCCACATTATGGCTGTCATCCTGATACTTAAAAACGCACTTTTCTGTTCCTTCCTGTTGCTCTTCGTTCTTCATCAGCCCCATCTCTATACTTTTCCCATTATCAGGCATCATATCATAACTGTCTGTTCTTCCTATTGTTGTCTCCGGCTCTTGCCTTGCTGTAATCGATTCTTCCGTCCCTGCCTGCTTATTATTTATATCAGGGTTTGCGCATCCAAATGCAAACAGCACAAGCAGAACAGTCAAAAACATAATGACATATCTAAAAATTGTCGCATTATTGTTATATTTTATATTTTTGCAGTATCTTTCATTAAAAATTCCTCATACAATATCTATTCAGCGTAAGCATCGCATATACTGCAATACTGACCGGCAGCAAAATCATGTACGTGTGCAATCGTCACTATCATTGAACCATATGGAACATTTTCATTGTAATAATTAACACTGCTAATTCTAATATAAAAACTATTTCGGGTGATTCTTGTAGAAACTCGTCGGTTTGTTGTAATAATTTGCATTTTTCAATATCTTTAGTTTGTATTTTTTATATATGGTATCTCATTTTTTATTAATTATACATTTTGTTCCCAATGGAAATATTGATATGCTTTCTTTTAATACCCACAGCATTTTTGAGGCAGTCCTTAAATTCTTAATGATTAACCTCCATATATGTCTCTTGATTTACCTCGTCTTGATTAACCTCCATATATGTCTCTTGATTTACCTCGCCTGATATTGTGCCATTTTCCTCATTAGCGGGTATAGTAACCGATATAATAATTTCCTTAGCGCTTTGTATTTCATTGTACAGTGCCGACTGCAATTCTACTGATACAATTGTTTCTTTGCTGTATAATGTCTCACTATCCTGTTTTTCATCACTATAATTATTATTATTGACATTTTCTGTATAATATGTATCTACTTTACTTTTGTCATTTGGCTTGCTGTCAGACTCCCCTATGCCAATAAAAATGACAATAATACCTATAATCAACACAAACATAACGCAAAGCGCATCACAGATACTTTTCTTCATTAAGTTCTCCTTTTCCTTTATATATTATAAATTACCTTTATTTGCTAAACACACTTATGCTTTTATATTTTCCCACAATATTTTGTATCGTATGTTATATCGCCATATATACTGCATTCAATCGAAATATAGTATTTATAATTGCTTCCCGTCATTTCATTAGTCAAATTCACATAATATTCATATCCTCCACATTCTGAATTTGTATAGAATTTAGTATTATATGGATCTGATAATCTATACCCTGAATACCAATTATTATATATATTTACCTTGTTTATCTGCGCCCATGAGCCATCTGCATATTCATACTCTGCTGTTATTACAGACCATGCAACCAATTCATCTGTTCCCTCCAATAATATGTAAAGCGTTGCCTCTACCGTTCTAACATAACTTCGTTTATTCGCATCAATTTTATCATTAATATCGACAAACTCTTTACCAGTGTCATATTCACCAATATAATTTTCAAATTTATTTTTGCTTGCACCATCACATATTTGTGCCGCATAAATATTATCATTAAGCAACAATGTACACATTAAAGATATTACAAATACTTTTTTTATTTTATTTTTTATTCTAAACTTTCACCCTTTCCTCTTTTAATTTTTGCACTTTTAGGCGTTTGCGAAACGCCACAAGCCGCATAAAATACGACATTTTTTGTTTCAAA
>CAYZZP010000007.1:70328-86925 GCA_964482965.1 uncultured Lachnospira sp. | reverse complement strand
AGGTAAATAAACGCAGCTACCAAAGCCGCAATCGCCGCTATGATGATGGCGATGGGGTTGGCGAGCATGGCCGCGTTCAGCGCGGCAAAGGCTCCCTTGACCGTGTTGATGACACCCGCGATCTTCGGGACAACCGTCATGATGGTGCCGACAGCGGAGATCACCTTCCCGATCACGATCAGCACAGGGCCAAGCGCCGCCGCCAGAAGCGCGATGGTCACCACGACTTTTTTCGTCCCCTCGTCCATACTCATTATAAAATGTTGTCCTGTGCTCTCTGTCACCCTCCATCATTTTCTTAAAATACTCTTTTTGATCCTCGCCACAATAATATGGCTGCTTAACCATATAGGTTAAAATCTCATATAACACTCTGTAATCGCACTTTTCTGTTACTCTCTCTCCAAATCTGTTTTTAAAACTTACTTCAAAATCAAATCTGTTAAGAGTATAGGAAATAAGCCCATACTTATTATTACAAAATGCACTTCTCACTTCCTTGTTCCTGAGAATAACATCTGATAACAGCTCAAGTTTCACAGGTATTGTAAGCCATTTATTCTCGACCATATCCATTAAAAAAGCTTTAAAAGGTGTATAGCAGCTACATTCACTTACAAGAATTTCAAGTGATTCCCTTAAATCCTCGTCAAGCTCTGCAACTACCTTGGCATAATCTACAGGCTTAATGAATTGAAGCTCTGAACGGTCTTTTTCTGCCTGTTCTATATTTCTTTCTGTGGAATTGTAGCTTTCCACTTCATCAGGAATGGCATACTCATCAAGCACTTCATCAGCACTATCATTTAAGATTTCTTCATTCTCTTCCTTAAGCTCTTTATCCTGTCTTTCCTTTTCCACAGCTTCGGGAACATACTCTCCGGTAAGAATAAGTGCTCCTATCTCACTCTCAATAGCTTTCCATGAAACATATATACTTACAAAATAATTCACAAAAACGATCCACATAATCCATATAGCTATCATTAATATTATATTCCAAATATAACGAATCAGATAATTCTTTTAAATCATGAGTCTTAGTGATTTGTCCGTTTTTTTGAGCAATAAATATTTGAAACCAATTTCAATAGCCTGTCTACCAACATAAATTGTAACTACTGAACTTGGTAATGAATCCATAAGTTTATCAAATGCATTTATATATTCCAACCAATAGCTTTTCCATAATAATATTCTGTCGTCTTGTTTAAATTTTTTTCCTGTTCCATCAAAGGAATAGAATATATACACCCAACAACATCTTCAATCTTATCCTCATATGACAAACTATTCTTTCTTGATTTTTTAGCCATATCCCTACTATCAATTCCATTAAATATCGGTGATTTGTCATAATTTATATGACATACCGAGAAAGCACCATCAAGCTGCAAAACATCTTTATAGCTCAATTCATTATGAAATGTTTTAAAAATGTTCATGTAAAATACCTCCGTAAAAATAAGTTTTTGCTTGATAATCATTTCATTTAGTTTCCATATCAAAGTATTTTGATTCTCCATTTTCTCGATTCATTGCATTTTCCCTCGTAATATTACTATTTATTAAAATCATTAGTATCAGCTTATCATCCCTACAAATGAAATCTGTCGAATCCTTTTGCACTAAAAAATATCCCCTCTACTCTGTGACAAACCTTATTAACTGCTCCTTCAACTCAATAAATTCTTTGATTTCTTTTTCATATTCCAGTGGCTTTCCAAAAAGCTCAAGTATTACTTCATTATCAACTAACTGCTTTTCACCACATTTCCATTTTATTCCATCAATTATTGGTCTACCTCCCGCACTTCTTTCTAAACCAGTTTTTTTCCTATTGCTATTACTTTTCAATCTATAGTCTAAGTTTCCTAAACAAATAGAAGCTATTATAGGATTTAATTCTCGTTCATAAAACGTCCAAGTAATTCCATCCGTCAAAATAACTTTGCTATTCTTCTTTGCATTCAAATGACGTTTAACCTCTTCTAAACACCTATATTCAGAAGGTTCAAAACCTGTTATAGGATCTAAAATAGGAGACTTAATTTCAACAACACACTTATAATTAACAATATTTTTTCGATTTTCCCAATTCCAATTATCTGAAATACACAAATCAGGAGTAGCCGGAATCTCAATTCCATTTTTTACATAAGTTCCACAGTATTGTGTATAATCATGTTCTGAAGAATTTATCTTAACATCTACAGGTTCAATATCATAATCGGTCAAAAGCGCCTGCAAGAAAGGACGAATAACATTATCTTGAAATACTCTTTCTCGAACATCCTTTTTCTTCAACTGCCTATTCATTAATAGTTTGTATTCTTCATAATTAAGCATTTTCTTATTTAACTCCTTTTAATGGAAAATAAAAACAACTTCAATTAAGTTTCCTTCCAGCTTGGCAATATAGCAAGTTCTCTGTTCCAAAAGTTCTGTTGCCGGCTCCAATACAGAACAACAACCTTTTTATTTGCCTACACAAATAGAATTTTATTTTTTAAAATCTCAGATGCCCTCTCGGACATCTGAGCCAATTATACCATAAATCACTATCAAATCCTATTGATATTTTCTCTACAAAGTCAGTCTTTCTGCGACTTAGTAGCTTTTTCTTTCTCAGCCACCTCAATTCTTTCATGGATATTAGTATTATACAGCTTGTACAATCCTGTATCCTTGCTGATAGTATTATCAAAAGGAACCACCACGGAGCCACACTTAATTAACCCCATACCGAACCTGTGTTAGTTACAAATCTTAACTGTGCCTCTGATACACCAATAACATCTGCCATCTTTGCACTGTCTGTATTTGCCTGCTTAAGAAGTGCCACAAACTCTGAGTTTGCAAGCATTGTCGTAGCTGTATAGTTCTGCAAAAGGTCAACTACATTCTGGGTAATACCGGTACAAAGACCGCCCTGCTTTCTTACTTTCTTCCAGAGCTGCTGTAAGTACTTAGCTGAATATTCTGAATTAAGCAGGACATGGAACTCATCAATATAGAGCCAGGTTGCCTTTCCTCTCTTACCATTTTCAACAATTCTGTTCTGAATTGATTCCATCATTACAAGCATTGTAATTGGACTAAGTTCTGTTCCTAAGTCTCTGATTCCATATACTGTAAATCTGTTATCAACATCAACATTTGTCTGATGATTAAAGATATTAAGAGAACCATTAACGAATAACTCTAATGATAATGCTATATCCTTTGCTTCCGCCTCCGGCTGTTGCATAAGAATGTCATAAAAATCACTCATAATAGGGATATATTTTTCCCTGCTTCTTGCTATATCCGTATACATTTTTCTTACACATCTATCGATGATTGATTTCTGTCTGCTGTTAAGTGAATCACCCATACACATTTCCAAAAACCTTTGCAATTGCCTCCTGTCCATATGGTGTATAATATGGCTCTCCATCCATTCCATAAAGCTTAGTATCGACATATTCTCCATACTTCATTTCTGTAGCCAAAGCCCTTGTAGCACTAACATCGTGAGCAAAGTTAGTAAGAAGCTGAACGCTTCGAGCCTGAGCAAATTCAGAAGCCTTAACGTCCTCCGTTAATGCCACATGCCCTTCGCTTTCCCGGTACTGATTAATATAATATATGGTTAATCTCTTTATCTCATTCTGATATTCTAAAGATTCTATATCATTTTTTGTAGCAGTTGTAACAGGCTCTGTAGCTTTGGTTGGCTGTTCTTTTGATTGTTCAGTTTGTTGCTCTGACTGAGATTGTGTCTGTACCTCTGTTGTTTTCTCAGTTTGAGGTGATTCCTCTGTACTTTGCTCTGTTTTTGATACTGTTGTTACTTCTCCGCTCTCTTCTATAGAAGTTTGTGCCTGATTAGTAGTTGTTGCTGTTTCAGAATCGACATTTGCTTTTGTAGTCTGATTTTCTTTTACAACAGTTGTATGCTCAGCTGTTATTTCTTTTGATGTTGTACTTGCACCTTCTGTTGAATTAACATCTAAAACTACTTCTTCATTCTTATTATCACCAGACTTTCCACATCCGGTTAAAGCTAAGATAATTACGGATAAAAGAATAATAAAATTCTTCATATATATCACCAATCCCTTTCCGTAAGAGGGACTGGCTAGATGTTTCCGTGCCTGTCCACCCTTACAAAAGTGAACTATTATTCAGTTGCATGGGACATCCTTCGGTCTGTCCCGTATGAGATTCATTTCTGCCTCCTTTGATTATACACTACTTCTTGCACACTTTGTAAAAATAATTTACAAAGCGACGGTTTTTCATATAGTTGCAAAATGTCTTAACTACCATAGCGAACACCTCCCTTCTGATTACGCCCACATCTTAGATAAATCTTCAAGTGTGGTATCCACTTCACCATCTTCTGTTTTGTTATCCTGATATGAGCTATTAAACTTATTTTCAGACTTCACCTCAAAAACACTGTTTCCCTTGGCAAGTGCAACACATAACTGACTAAAAACATCCCTTGCTATCTCAGTCTTTATCAGTTCAATATTTCTTTCAAATTCACCCTGAGTGACAAATCTTCCATTATTAGCCTGCTCTTTTGCTGCATCGGTCATCATTTCATCAATCGAGTAACATTTTGCATTCCTTAAAACAGACTGTATAATAAAATTATTCTGAGACTTGTGAACATCCTTATTTAGCCCCTGCAAAATCTTGTGTACTTCAAGGTGTTCCGGATTATTTAAATTTAGTCTTATACAATACTGAACCAAATCATCCTTGTTTTTTATCCTGCTCATAATACGCCTCCCTTTAGTGCCATCTTAGCCAGTGTTTCATACCCTTTTGCATTGGCTTTTATATCTGTTCTAAATTCAACATTTGGCATTTCAATATCACAGTAATTTTTCATAACCACTGCCCCGCCACCAACAAATATTACAGGTGTAGTCTGAACATTTATATCTTGCTCCTTTAATGACCTCACTATAGAATTTGCATATTCCTTGAGGTAGTTATCCATAAGCTTTATTACCTCTGATGGCACATTTGCAATCTGTTGATACCTTATATAATGTTCTATATCCATTTCATCCATCTCAAAGTTGAACTTCTTAATACAGGCTCTATTGATGTTTCTCATACAGGTAATTATTCCGTGTGGAAGGCTGTTACACCTCTGGTCATCAGGCTTTTTGTTTATTACCGGCATTATATCTACCGTCCAGGAACCTATATCAATAATTGCCACTTTTCTTGGAAAAGTATAAAGCATATCTGCAACCGCTGAATAGCACTGTGGGAATCCTGTGGACTAATAAATCTTCTTTGATATTTATCTCCAAAGTATTTTTCAAGATATGATAAATCCTTTTGAATAACAGTTTTTCCCACCAAATCCTCCTTTCCCAGAAGTTAGTTTTCAAATAAAAAAGGCATCTTGTCATAGCAGATTATTCTGCATATAACAAAATGCCTCAAATGTCTCTCTTGTTGTTATCGAGTTACATATTAGATTCCATCTGGCAACAATACCAGAATTTAATTTTTACATATTACTTCTAAATAATGCATGTTCTAACTTAGGTTTTTACCATATTCGTGCATTCAATTCATTATTGGTTGTGCCATGAAACATACATTGGTATTTTCGTCCTGTACGCTTATTTTTCCTGGCGCATTGTCGGGAACAACAATACATCCCTAATTGCCGCCGAGTTAGTGAACAACATTACCATTCTGTCAATGCCGAAGCCGATGCCGCCAGTTGGTGGCATACCGTATGCAAGTGCATTGAGGAAATCTTCATCTGTGGTGTTGGCTTCCTCGTCGCCGGCTGCCAGAGCTGCCTCCTGAGCCTTGAAACGCGCCCTCTGGTCGATAGGGTCGTTAAGCTCTGAGTAGGCGTTTGCCATTTCGCGGCCCGTGATGAAAAGCTCAAAGCGCTCTGTATATTCAGGCGCGTCCGGCTTTCTCTTGGTAAGCGGCGAAATGTCAACCGGGTGGTCCATAACAAATGTCGGCTGCACCAGATTTTCTTCAACATACTCTTCAAAAAACAGGTTGAGAATGTCACCCTTCTTATGTCTGTCCTCAAATTCTATGTTGTGCTGCTTTGCAACCGCCTTAGCCTCCTCGTCAGTCTTGATAGCTGCAAAATCTACGCCTGAATACTTCTTAACAGCGTCGAGCATTGTAATTCTTTCAAATGGCTTTGAGAGGTCGATTTCTACATCCCCGTATTGAATTACAGCAGTTCCGTTTACCTTCTCGCATACGGTTCTGTACATATTTTCTGCCAAATCCATCATTCCGTAGTAGTCCGTGTATGCCTGATAAAGCTCCATAAGCGTAAATTCAGGGTTATGTCTTGTATCGACACCCTCGTTACGAAATACTCTGCCTATCTCGTAAACCCTCTCCATACCGCCTACGATAAGTCTTTTCAAATACAGTTCAAGCGAAATACGAAGGTTTATGTCCTCGTCCAAAGCATTGTAATGTGTCTGGAATGGTCTTGCTGAAGCGCCTCCGGCATTGGCAACAAGCATAGGCGTTTCAACCTCCATAAATCCTTGCGCATCGAGGAAATTTCTTATCTCTTTAATAATCATCGAACGCTTTACAAATGTATCCTTAACCTCCGGATTGACTATGAGGTCAACATATCTTTGTCTGTATCTCTGGTCTGTGTCCTTTAAGCCATGATATTTTTCAGGAAGCACCTGAAGGCTCTTTGTGAGAAGTATAATGTCGGACACATGAATTGAAATTTCGCCTTTCTGGGTACGGAATACAGTTCCCTTAACACCCACAATATCACCTATATCAAATTTTTTAAATGCGGCGTATGACTCCTCGCCGACGGCATCTCTTGCAACGTATAACTGGATATTTCCGTTTAAATCAGCCACATTGCAAAATGAAGCCTTACCCATAACTCTCTTTGCCATAAGTCTTCCGGCTATGGACACTTCCTTGCCTTCAAATCCGTCAAAATCGTCCTTGATGTCCTTTGTGTGGTTAGTTACATCATACTTTGTAATCTTAAATGGATCATTGCCGTTTTCCTGCAATGTCTTGAGTTTATCCATACGAATTTTAATCTGCTCATTAACATCCGTCATCTGTGTATTATTATTTTCAGCCAATTTTCATACTCTCCTTATATTTAAAATGACTATCAGCAGTAATGCTTTAAATTAGTCATTAACAACTTTCTTAATCTTATACTCTATTTCTCCGGCAGGAGCTTCAATCTTTACGATATCGCCGACCTTCTTGCCTATAAGCGCTGCGCCGAGAGGCGATTCGTTGGAAATTTTATTGCTGATACTGTCAGCCTCAGAAGAACCGACAATTACATACTCAATGTCTTCATCATATTCGATGTCGTGAAGCGTTACTATACTTTCCATTTTTACCTTACTGGTCTTTTTGTCTGATTCCTGAATAATCTCTGCATTATTCAAAATATTTTCAAGTTCAGTGATTTGAGCCTCAATGTCACGCTGTTCGTCCTTTGCAGCATCATACTCTGCATTTTCTGACAAATCGCCCTGCTCTCTGGCCTCTTTAAGTTTCTGAGCAACTTCCTTTCTTCTAACCACTTTAAGATTTTCAAGTAACGCTACTCTCTCCTCATAACCCTTTTTTGTAAGAAACTGTTTTTCTGCCATTTCAATATCACCTTTCTATAAATTATTATTTGAATGTCTTTTCAAGTATAGTAAAACTAGTCAGAACATTATATACTAATAACTCTGTATTGTCAATGAATTTGATTTTTCATCACTTTTTAACTCGCCTGCATTTTGTTCTGTCTTGCCGCCGCACCATCTGCTCTTACTTTCCACTCCCGCCTACTCCTCTCATTTGTTCCACAAGTTCTTCAAGCTGGGAAAAATGCTCCACTGCATTGACTTCGTTGCGAAGCCCTGAAGCATGCCTCATACCTGATGTGTACCACGCAAAATGTTTTCTCATTTCGCGAATACCCGTATATTCTCCCTTTGCCTCGATAATCATACAGGCATGGCGCAGTATCATATCACACACTTCGTCTATTGACGGCTTCTCAATCCTCTCAATCGCTGTGCTGTTCACAGCGTTATTCTCTATACTCTTATTTATTACACTGTTTACACAGTTATTCAAATATCCGCTAACCTGCCTGAATATCCAGGGATTCCCCCGCGCGCCACGACCTATCATAACGGCGTCGCAGCCGGTCTGCTCCAGCATTTTGACAGCGTCCTCGCCACAGAGAACATCTCCGTTGCCTATAACCGGTATTTTAACTTTTTCTTTTACCTGCCTGATTACATCCCAATCGGCGTGTCCTGAATAATATTGCTCTCTAGTCCTTCCATGAACCGCAACCGCTGCGCCTCCTGACTCCTGAACGATATGGGCTATCTCCGGTGCATCTATGCTATCAAAATTAAATCCCGATCTAATTTTTACTGTCACAGGTTTTTTGACCGCCTTTGCCATAGCCTCAACTATCTGTCCCACCAGTTTTGGATTTCTCATAAGCGCAGAACCTTCGCCATTGTTTACAACCTTCGGAACCGGACAGCCCATATTAACATCTATTATGTCAAATGGTCTGTCTTCTATGCGCTTAGCTATATCTGCCATTATCTGTGGCTCTGAGCCAAATAGCTGAACAGAAATAGGATTTTCTCCGGCAGTGACTGTAAGCAGCGACTCTGTATTTTTATTGTTGTAAAGTATTGCTTTGGCGCTTACCATTTCAGTATATAAAAGACCGCATCCCATTTCCTTGCACAACAGTCTGAAGGGAAGGTCAGTAACACCAGCCATTGGCGCCAGCACTACATTATTCTTAATTTCAACATTTCCTATCTTCATAATTTAATTCATCATTCACCTATAAAAAATACTTTGTAAAACATTTCAAGAGACTCCAGCAAATCACGTTTTTCGTATTGGAGTTTTTTTATAAGCATACCGCTTGCAATATCATCATACAAAATGTCGCCTTCATCTGCCTCTGTCTTGAAAAGCAGCGTTCCCTCCCCGTCAAATTCAAGGGTCAGGATACCGCCTGCCTCCTCCGTAAACAGCACGCACATAATTTTCAGTTCATTTTTAATATCTTCCGGCAGCCTTGAAAAATCTTCATTCAGATAAAATTTCTTTTCATAGGCGCTTGCTGCGCATAATACTACATTATCATTAAACATATCCGTATAATCCTCTCACAGAAACCTCTCCGGCTACTACATTTTCAATATGACCGTTACTTGTCCGAACTAACAGCGCTCCCGTCTCGTCTATCCCAAGAGCCTCTCCCACAAGCCCGCCGCCTGCTCCAAGCACTCTGACCTGACGTTTTCTGTTAATAAGCTTATTGTTGTAATCCTCCAGCACTCCGCTTAGACTGCAGTTTTCAAGAAATTTTTTGTAATATTTCTCAAATGCCTTAATAAATTCCGCTATAATGTCAGCACGCTCATATTCCACACCTGTTTCAAAATACAGGGACGTAGCAGTTTCACTAAGGCTGTCAGGTATCTGTTTTATATTTACATTAATTCCGATGCCTATAACCACATAGTCTATGTTTCCTTTGTCTGTTCCCATCTCTGTAAGGATACCACAAATCTTTTTTTTATTGACAACAATATCATTCGGCCACTTGATGCTGCACTTAAAATTTCCGACGCTGTCTGCCGCGGCTTCAGCAATACATTCAACATCAGCCTGCATTTTGCTGCCTGTGGTTTGCAACGCATTTCCCGCACTCGTCTGCTCTACAACCTTCTTATTCGTCTGTGACACTACATTTTCCAGCGCCGCAGCAACCGCTAACGCCGCCACCAGCGTAAGCATTGAGGCATTTTCAGGCTCTATATCCGGTCTTAGCAAAAGCGACATCCAAAGTCCGCTTCCGCTGTCCGACAGCCAGCTTCTTCCTCTCCTGCCCCTACCGTTTGTCTGGCAGTCAGCAACAAAAATAGTTCTGTCGCCGCAACCCTTCGCAGCATACAATTTTGCCTGAGTATTGGTGGAATCCGTCTGCTTGAAATGAACTATGTTTATCTTATCACCAACACCCTTTTCCGGCAGTTCAGAACCTTCCGCAGAAACTGTCTTAACAACTGTCTCCGAAGCCGCCCAAACAGCTTTCAGCCGCTCCGCCACGCCTTTTCCAAGAGGGCTGTCCTCATATATTATAGATTGCACCTCGTCATTCAATTCAGCTTTCATATCTGTACCTTATTATTCCTCATATAATCCTGTCACCGGCAGCCTTCCTCTACAGGGCCAGAAAGCAAAGCAGCGCCATCGCCGCAAATATCACAGTCATGACCCACGCCAGAACCGCCGATATTTTCTGCTTATCCATAAATCTCTTAACTCCTGTAGTTCCATTTACCAAAGCACCCGCAAGAAATATAAGCGGAAACAGTATGCCGCTGTTGCCACGCATAAACAGTATTAATATGAACATTACGCATATAGCCGCCGTAAGAAAAATATTGGCGTAATCTATAATCATCTTCGTTTTTCTATATGCACCGCTGGTTGTGTAATACATAGGTTTCACTCCTTACTTATATGCGCCAAGTGTCGCTGCCATAACCGCTTTTATGGTATGCATTCTATTTTCTGCCTCATCAAATACTACAGACTGCTCTGACTCAAATACCTCGTCTGTTACTTCCATTTCATCAAGACCAAATTTATCATGTATCTGAGCGCCTATCTTTGTCTTTAAATCGTGAAATGCCGGAAGACAGTGCATAAATACCGCATTGTCAGCAGCATTTTCCATAACAGCCTTGTTTACCTGATACGGAAGAAGCGCATTAATTCTCTCAGCCCACACCTCGTCAGGCTCGCCCATAGATACCCAAACATCTGTGTAAAGCACCTCTGCATCTTTAGTGGCAGCCTTTACATCCTCTGAAAGGGTTACGGAACCGCCGCTCTCCTTAGCCCAAGCCTCGCATTGTGCTACAAGCTCTGCATCCGGAAAATATTCTTTTGCGGTACAAGCTGTAAAATGCAGACCCAATTTTGCGCAGGCTATCATAAGAGAATTTCCCATATTATACCTTGCATCTCCCATATATACAAACTTTATACCCTTAAGTCTGCCGAATTTTTCGCGGATTGTAAGCATATCTGCAAGCATCTGCGTCGGATGATATTCATTTGTAAGACCATTCCATACCGGCACGTCTGAATATTTTGCCAAATCTTCAACTATGATCTGTTCAAATCCGCGGTACTCTATTCCCTCAAACATTCTTGAAAGAACCCTCGCCGTATCGGCAATGCTTTCCTTCTTGCCAATCTGAGAACCCTGCGGGTCAAGATATGTAACACCCATTCCCAAATCGTGTGCGGCAACCTCAAAGGAGCATCTTGTTCTTGTGCTTGTCTTTTCAAATATAAGCGCTACATTTTTTCCGATAAGCGGCTGTTCAACTATTCCTCTTCTCTTTTTATCCTTAAGCTCTGCAGCCAAATCTATTAAATACTCAATCTCTTCAGGTGTGTAATCCTTCAGCGTTAAGAAATCGCGTCCTTTTAAATCCATAATTATATCCTCCTGACCTGCAATACTGACAGCGTTATCCGGCTTTGCTTAAAAGCTTTGTCTAAAATGCCTTCGGTGCGTCATTATTTTTTCTATAAATTCTATAAACGGGAAACACTTCCTCATTATTTTTACATTTTATATCAAATATGAATAATATACAAGTGCCAAAAAATTTGGACTTTCCACAAGTACAGCATAAATAATGCTCAAACGTGTACATATATATATTTTCAATAAACCAGTCAAAACACGCTCCGCGAGTTTTGCCGGCTCGCGTGCGTCGGCAAATGGAAATTCAAGCATTTCCGCTTGCCTTATGCCTTCGCGCAAATTAAAACTGCCGCAACGGTTTTATTTTCCGCTGCGGCAGTCTATACGTTTTTATCATTTCCTCTAATCAAATCATTTTAGAAGAAACAATGATTACCAATAATGGTGTACTTTGAATATGCTGCGTAGTTTGCAGATTTCAGCGATCTGAAAGATGTATATGTGCCGATATTATTGACACCTGCCAAAGCTTCCTTTGCAGCCTTGATACAATCCTGTGTTCTAGGACCTCTGTCGAGAAGCGCCTGAAAACGCTCTGTAGGTGTTCCTGTGGAACCGTTTGCCACCCCTGTAAACTGCGATTTTGCATATATTACCCTTGTGATTGAGTTGTCATAACGTGGATTTCTTACTCTGTTCAATACTACATTCGCTACTGCAAGTTTGCCCTCGTAGCTCTCCCAGCCAGCTTCCCAATCAATAACACAGGCAAGGAGCCAAATTTCCTCGTCTGTTGCAGCCATTGGCGCATTCTGTGTAACGCCAACCTCAACCTTTGCTGCCTTTATCTTAGCCTCACGCTCTGCTTTCTCCTTCTCCGCTGCAATTCTGGCTGCTTCGATTCTCTGTCTCTCGGCCTCCTCTGCCGCTTCCTTAGCCTCCGCATCAGCGATTGTATATGCCCATTCAAATCCATAATTCAACGATACATCATTGTCTGACACATATACCTTATTATCATCCATCTGAATAGCAATGTAACCGCTGCACTTTGCAACTGCAGTAAATGTTGAACCCTTTTCAATACTGCCGTCCGCCTCTTCGTCATCGACTGCTGAATAAATGTCAGCTGTCTCTGCCGTAATTGTAGCAATTACATCCCCCTTAGAAACGCCTAATATGGCTGCCTCCTCGTTGAAACACAATGCACTTGTCTTAACAAATCCGGTCACATTTCCTGAAACAATTTTTGTCCAGTCTGTGCCAATCTCAACTGCCTCTGCAATTCCATTCTCATACATCCTGCCGATAACTGTTGACTCATCGTCAGCCTGCTCATATACATCGATGTGTGAATCTGCAATGGCAATCGCCATATCGCTGTACATTCCTGTTTCTTCTTCATAGTAATAACCTGTTGCAACTATGTCCGACACATTCTCTGCGTAGGACGCCTGTTTTAGTTCTGTCTCAATCTGCGTACTTTGCTGTTGCTCATAGGTAGTTTTTGCTTCAACCACATCCGGAAGTACTGGCATAAGGAACATTACCATTGCCACTCCAACATAGGCAGATGCTTTCCTACTTCTAAGTCTCATAAAGCTTTTCCCTTTCCGGTATTTTTAATACCTCTCAAAATGTTACAGAATTGTTACATTTTGTTACGAAAGTATTGTAGCAAAGTTACACATATTTGTCAAATCTTTTACAAATCCGCATGTTTTCTGGCCTAAAAGGGATTTTTTGCATGAAAACAAAAAAATTTCACAAAATTTTTTCCATTTTTTGGACGTGCTTTTTCGACTAAGTTTGACAGAAATGTGGTAAAATATGTATAAACGGAGAGTTTTTGAAAGTAGTGGGGACAAATTGCAAAAAACACTTCGCCATAGGCTGTCTTTTCCACAAAGGAACAAAGCGGACAAGTCCGCTTCGAGCTCCCTAAATCCCTCAATCCTTGATGGACTTGCTTCGCTTTGTGCGCCGATGTGCGGCTTCAAAGCAGCTTTCCTCTGCACATCGTGCGCATCCCTTGCGGAGCGTTTTTATATCATAGGAAACAAAGTTTCCTATGATATAAAAAATGGTCTTCTGAAATAATTCAGAAGACCATTACATACTATTCCTAATCATTCACGCTTTCAGTGAGTGCCTTTTTATCATCCCAGCGCTGTGACTCTCTTTCATTCACCGGCTCTCTAAAATCTTGCTGCCAAACGTCCTGTTCATCCTGCACTGCGATATTATCTTTTGAATCCTCATAATCCCCCTCCCATACACTAACATCATAAAATTCACTGTACAGATATGTCTCTATTCTGTCTTCATAAACTGAATCCGTAACATTTTCTACATTATAATCAGGGCTTACCGTATCTTTTTCAACGCCATTTTTTCCCACAATTATATCACTGTTTCTTGCCACAAGCGCCATAGCAATCACTAGCGAAAAGGTTATAAATGTATAGACTGCATTTTTCAATATATCCCTAAACTTCATAGACAGTGTACCCTAAAATATATATTTTATCCCAATAGCAATTCAAATATGTATCTCCATAGCAGTCTGCACCTGCATACAAAATTGCCGAAACAATATTTCCATTTGGTCCCTTCAACATAAAAGTTCTTTTGCAATAGTCATAATCACTTCCTCCACCGCCAAAATCCTTATTATCATTTGCAGGAACCAAAAATCTCTGATAACAATGAATCGACATCTGCGTATCATGGACAACAACCCACGAATTATCAGCATACTTATATATAATTTTGACTGTAATTTCTGCGACAACCGTTTCATCATCAGGTCTTATTATCCTTAAATATCGGTTTTTTTCACAAAAATAGCTGCATGGACTGATGCCATCATCAGGTCCAATTTCGTCATAAAATTCTACGCATTCCCCGCTTGCGTTGCCCTCTTCGTCTGCTGCATATGCAAGGCTTTCATTTCCCAAAAAGCAAAAACACAAACATACAGCCGTCACAATACTGACACATTTTACAAAAATACTTTTTTCATAGTCTCTCTGCAACGTTTTACGTCATATTTTATTTTGTAGCTAATCATATCATGCCTATTTTTTACTGTCAATTAATTTTAACAACTTTTTTATTTTAATTTAACAACCGTTTTAGCAGTCTGCAAATTATGTTTGAACATATTTTTAATGCCTCTGGCGTACCGCCTCGTATGTCAGAACTGTACATGCTATGGCTGCATTCAGAGATTCCACGCTGCCCTCCATAGGTATTTTCACCAATGTATCTGCTGCTGCAGCAGCAGCCTCTGTAATACCATTTCCTTCATTTCCTATTATAAAGGCTGTTGGTTTTGTATAATCCGGTTCGGTATAATTAAATCGTGTTTTAAGATATGCCGCATATACGGAAACTCCTCTGTTTTGCAGCATTTTTATAGTCTCAACAAAATTATCCGCATACATAAATGGAACTCTGTAAATAGAACCCATAGTTGAGCGGATTGTCTTTGGATTGTATATGTCTGTAGTTCCTGCGCTCATAATAATTCCCGTAACCCCTGCGCCCTCTCCCATACGCATGATAGTTCCGAGATTTCCAGGGTCTTGAAGATTTTCAATTCCGATAATAAGAGCCTTGTCTAAAATAATTTCTTCTATATTATAGCAACGCATTTTGATTATAGCCATTATTCCCTGCGGCGTCCGGGTATCGGACATATGTGCAAATATATTATCGCTGACAATCTCCAGCTTTTCCTGTCCTAATGCCAGCTTTTCCAAAAGCTCTTTGTTGTTATTGCCATAGGTTTCGGACACATACACTTTAACAATTCTGTCTTTCGGAGCTTCCAGTACCATTTTGGCGCCCTCAACCACAAATTCCTGATATTCCTTTCGCGCTTTACTCTTCTTTTGAAGAAGAAGCACATGTTTTACCTGACTGCTGCCGGTACTTGTTATCATCATTTATCCTCCTGAAAAAATCTGAACAATTTAGGTCTTGCCTCAGGATTTATTTTATTGCAATAATCCTCAACATTTCCCATCAGTTTATAATCTGATGTATCCTGGTTATATTCCTCCACCAGAAATTCATCCGTATCGCTGTCATAATACACCATATCCGCATGACCGTCTCCGCTCAAATCTGACAAAAACGGACTACCCTTAGTGTATATTGCCTTATAGACATCACGCACTTTATATTTAGTTTCTATTTCATATTCAGTTGATATAGTCATTTTCTGCTTTTTATTGTTATCCTCTGCATCAAGACTAAACCCATATGCCAGCAATGCTCCGGCTGCGCATATACTAATCAAGGCTACTACGCTGTTTATTAAATTATATCTCTTATATACCTTACTATCCCTGCCATAAAGCTTTTTAGCTATATCCTTATAAGAATTCCTTTTTTGCTGCTGCTTTATCTCCAGCCTTCTTTTCGCCGGCCGCAGACTATAATACCGCTCTTTGAGATACTGCATTTTTACGTCGCTATCATTCGCAGCAAATATTTTTCTGCCTATAAACATTCGGATTTTCTTATTTATTTTAGGCATCTGCTCCAGTGCGTCCACCACGGCCGACACAAAATCGTGGTTACTGAAATCGGTCTTGCACTCATAATAACGAAACAGCATTTTCCATGCATTTATGTCGTCGCACATAAAATTATCAATGTAAATAATATCTATGCGCTTAAGAAACTCCTGTAATCTCCGCCGCATAGCCGGATCAAAATTTCCAAGATTATATACAAATCGCTGTTCCTGCTTATATTCTTTCTCATTTCCCTCTCTTGTCTTTTTATCTTTTCCGCCTATTCTGCCGTTTCTGCCAACTGCATAATCATATTCCGGATTTTCTTCTTCCGGCGGCTGTTCCTTTTCCTCGCCGCAGTTTTTTCCTATTTCATAAACATACTCCGGTGCTTCCTCTTCCGGCGGCTGTTCCTTTTCCTCGCCGCAGTTTTTTCCTATTTCATAAACATACTCCGGTGCTTCCTCTTCCGGCGGCTGTTCCTTTTCCTCGCCGCAGTTTTTTCCTATTTCATAAACAT
>CAYZZP010000007.1:29466-70228 GCA_964482965.1 uncultured Lachnospira sp. | reverse complement strand
CCTATTTCATAAACATACTCCGGTGCTTCCTCTTCCGGCGGCTGTTCCTTTTCCTTGCCGCAGTTTTTTCCTATTTCATAAACATACTCCGGTGCTTCTTCTTCCGGCGGCTGTTCCTTTTCCTCGCCGCAGTTTTTTCCTATTTCATAAACATACTCCGGTGCTTCCTCTTCCGGCGGCTCCGTCTCTGGCTTTGACTTTGACTCTGGCTCCGCCTCCAGCTTCTGAAACTTCTCCGGCTTCGTTTCATCATTTACCACGACCGGAGGCGTCATCGCTTTGACTGCAGCAGCATACTTCATAGCCGCTTTATAGGCGCTGCGAAGCTGCTTAAATTCCTCCGGATTTTCTTCAGGATGATATTTTTTTGCCTGATTTGCGTATGCTTTTTTAATTGCCTGACTGTCCGTAGTGCAGTCTATACCCAACCACTCCCAAGTTGTTTTCATAACGCTCCTTTAACTATTTCCGGTATCATCATCTTTTCCGTCAGCATTTTCGCCATTTTTTAATGTGTCTCCATCATCAAATGAATCGCCAATAGTATCCTTCCACATATCTGCATCAAAGTCTGAAAAATGAAACAATGTACGCTCAATCATCGCCAACTGCATTCCAAATTTTACATATGCCTTTTTGACAATATTCATATTCTGGGTGTCAAGAGCCTCCTTAAACTGCTTAATAGCTGCCGCCACCAGCTCTCTCTGCGCCTCGTTGCACTCCGCATAAAGTCTGTCCGCCCTTTCAAGGGCATATTTATTCTGCTCCATATCTCTCGGATGAATTTTTATCTTACCCATTTCTTCTTTACGTTTTGCAAGCTCATCAGCAGACAGCCCGCCGCCCGTTCCAAGCTCCTTGTGAATTTCCGTTCCCGCCACGGGACAGCTTATATCCACGTCAAATATGCCATTTATATCATAAGAAAATCTCACATCCGCATATACCTCTCCAGCAGGCTTAGGCGGCACTGAAAGTTCAATTTTTTCAATAAAAAGATTTCTTGAAGCCACATTATTTTCGCCCTGATATATACTAAAATTCAATTTTCTCTGTTTATTTTCTACCGTAACATAACGCTGAACATGACTGCATGGAAGCACCTGATTTTTGGCGATAATCGGGGACATGGTGTCGTCCACAATGCCTACTCCCAGCGTAAACGGGCATATGTCGGATATAACTATATCCTTTACCTCCGCCTTTCTTTCCTTAATGCCGCCCACAACGCCCGAGCCTATACATACTATTTCATCAGGATTGCTGTCGCTGTACAGCTTCTTTCCAAACAGCGACGCCACATAGTGCCGCACCACAGGCATACGGGAAGAACCACCCACCATAATAACTCCGGCTATATCCTCAGTGCCGACCTGTGCGTCATTCATAAGCCTCTGCAATACCACAGTTATTCTTCTGAAAAGCTCCGACGACAAATCAATAAGCTTCTGATTGTCAATCACATAACTATACTCTCTGCCCTCAAGCCTGATTGTAGCAGAAACCTCATTACTGCATGAAAGCTGCTTTTTAATATTTTCAGCCTCTCTGTACAAAATCGCCTGCTCCTTAGCACTTAGCTTCTCCCAGACCATATTATTGTTATTGCATATATCGTAAGCAATAATACTGTTAAAATCCTTGCCTCCAAGCTTATTATCTCCTGATACGACCTGAATTTCAATAATATTGTCAAACGCGTCCACCAGCGATACGTCGAGAGTTCCGCCGCCAAAGTCAAATACAATAAACAGCTCGTCGTCCTCTATATTGTCAATATGGTGCGCCAACGCTGCCGCCGACGGCTCATTTATAAGTCTCTCAACCTTAAGTCCCGCTATAAGTCCGGCATTTCTTGTAGCCGCCCTCTGGCTGTCGTTAAAATATGCAGGGACGCTGATTACAGCCTCCGTAACCGGCTCGCCCAAAAGATTTTCCGCATCCTGCTTGAGCCGCTTTAAAACTAACGCCGACAAATCTTCCGGTCTGTATTTTCTGCCATATGCATAAAATATTTTGTCCGTTCCCATATCCCTCTTAAACTCTTTAAATGTGACATCAGGACACGTTACAAGCCGCTCAACTGCGGTCTTTCCCACATACACTGTCCCATTGGCGTCGAAGCTTACAACTGACGGAGTGAGAGTCTCCCCAAAGCTGTTAGGTATAAGCGTAACCTTTTCATCTCTCCACACGCTCACAAGGCTGTTAGTGGTTCCCAAATCAATTCCAATAATCATATCAACCTCCCGAATTTTCACTAAACTCCAGTATAATACTATATATCAGCATAATTTCATATTACAGGCATAGCTTGCTTTCGCTCATTATATCACGTCGACTTATGTCTCCGTGCGTTTCTTCGCATTATGGCGATGCGTGCATGCACACATCGCCGCAATGCTCATTATATCATAATAATAAAGATTTTCAATAATTCCTCGTCAAACACGCAGCTTAGTTAAATATATTTAACTAAATTTTTTAATGTATTTCCAAACAAAAAAGGATAGGCATTAACACCTATCCCTTTTATTACACCATGTTAGTATAAACGCCAATACTATCCATGCAATATATCTCTTGAAAACTATATTTTTACTTTGAAAGCAGCGCGCTTATGTTAAACTCATAATCGCTTATATCCTTTGTCATATCAAGAGCTTCATTTATATCAAAGTCTGTAAACTTTCCTTCTCTGTATGCAACTACTCTGTTGGTCTTGCCCTCGCAAAGTATGTCTACTGCATATGAACCCATAACAGACGCATACATTCTGTCCTTACATGTAGGAGCGCCGCCTCGCTGCATGTAACCGAGTATTGTAGCACGAGTCTCTATGCCTGTAGCAGCCTCAATTCTTCTTGCCATTCCTGTTGAGTGACCTATTCCCTCAGCATTTATAATAAGATGGTGCTTCTTGCCTTTCTTACGCCCTTCTATAATGTGGTTAATCAGCGCCTGCTCGTCATTGTCGTAACGCTCAGGAAGAAGAATATCCTCAGCGCCGTTGGCAATACCGCACCAAAGTGCTATGTATCCTGCATTTCTTCCCATAACCTCGATAATACTGCATCTCTCATGGGATGTTGAAGTATCCCTAATCTTATCAATGGCTTCCATAGCAGTATTGACAGCTGTATCAAAACCGATCGTGTATTCTGTACAGGCGATATCAAGGTCGATTGTTCCCGGAATACCTATAGCGTTAATGCCGATTTTAACCAAATCTCTTGCTCCTCTGAACGAACCGTCGCCGCCGATTACAACAATTCCGTCGATCCCATGCTTTTTGCATGTCATTGCCGCCTTAGCCTGACCTTCAGCAGTCATAAATTCCAGACATCTGGCTGTGTAAAGAATAGTACCGCCCTTCTGGATAATATCAGCAACGCTCTTCTTATCCATATCAATTACTTCATCATTAATAAGTCCGTTATATCCCTTAAGAATACCTTTAACTTTAAGTCCCTTATTCAACGCTGTTCTAACTACCGCTCTTATTGCTGCATTCATTCCTGGCGCATCACCGCCGCTTGTCAGAACACCGATTGTTTTAATCTCTTTTGCCATACCTTTCTCCTTCCCATAGTGTATCAATACACAACAGTACACAATGCCATTTTCTAAAAAATACAGGATAATTTTAACGCATTTATTTATCCATTTCAACCATTTATTTGGCAGAAGCCCTTATTACATTTAATTTTTAAGCAATTTTTTTAAATACTGTACTTTTTTAAGTTGTCTCAACATTTTTATCCCCGTAAATGCTTCTTAACTGAGCCAGCAGTTCCGCAGTTATCTTAATATTGCGGCTGTCCGGAAGGGTAATACGCTTATTTTCAGCAGTACAGTATATGATAACCTTATCGTGGCCGTCACAAGCCTCCAGCATAGACAACATTCCCTGCTCCTGCCTGTGATACTCAGCTTCATCAACAAATCTTATCCACAGCTTTCTTGGAACATCATCGAATGATATAATCTTTTCGCATACCAGCTTTGCATTTTCGTCAATGTTTGCGGAAACCCGTCCTGTTATGAACAGCTTATCAGCGCCGTCTATAACCGACCTGTATGCGGAATAATCTCTCGGAAATACTATAACCTCAACGGTTCCTACCAAATCCTCCAGCGTAAGAAATGCCATCGGCTGTCCAGCCTTTGTCATTTTGACTGTTTTGTTCATAACCATACCGCCAACTGTCTGACGGCTGCCCTCTTTTACCTTAGTTTCTCCGGTTTCCTCATCAATCTCAAAATCAGTCGTAACTGCGGAAATACATTTTTTCCACATAGCGCTGTACTCGTCGAGAGGATGTCCGCTTACATACACGCCAAGCACCTCTTTTTCAAAATTCAGAAGCTCCTCTTTGGTGTACTCCGCCACATCCGGCATACTTACCTCGTACTCGGATTTCTCTTCCTCGCTTACCATATCAAACAGTGACATCTGCCCCGATATTGCGTCCTTATTCTGCCTTGTCTCGCTGTCCATAATGCCGGCGTACACCAGTATCATCTGTCTGCGCTTACAGCCGAATGTATCAAATGCTCCGGATTTAATTAGATTTTCTACAGTTCTCTTATTAAGTTCTCCTGAAAGTCGCTTAATAAATTCCTGTATCCCGTTAAATCTGCCTCTTTCTGACCTGTCCTCCTTAATTGTCTCTATGGTAGGCCTGCCAATGCTCTTTATTGCCGACAAGCCAAATCTTATAGCTCCGCCCTCCACAGTAAAGCCCATATCAGACTCGTTTACGTCCGGCGGCAGAATTTCGATATTCATCTGGCGGCATGTATATATATATCCCGCCACTTTTGCTGTATTGTCCACAACGGAGGTCATAAGCGCCGCCATAAACTCCACAGGGTAATGCGTCTTTAAAAATGCCGTCTGGTACGCAACCACGGCATAGCATGCGGCATGTGACTTGTTGAAGGCATATTTTGCAAAATCTATCATTTCGTCATAAATTTTTCCTGCCACCTTCTCGTCTATGCCGTTCTTGACACAGCCGGGAACATTTTCTTCCTCATTGCCGTATATGAAATTCTTGCGCTCTTTTTCCATAACCGAAGCTTTTTTCTTGGACATGGCTCGTCTCACCAAATCGCTTCGTCCCCATGAATAGCCCGCCAAATCACGCACAATCTGCATAACCTGCTCCTGATATACGATACAGCCGTAGGTTGGCTTAAGTATCTCCTCAAGCTGAGGGCAGTCGTAGGTTACTGCGGAAAAGTTATTTTTTCCCGCTATATACTGAGGAATAAAGTCCATAGGCCCCGGTCTGTAAAGGGAAATACCCGCGATAAGGTCCTCAAGACAGTTTGGCTTTAATTCCTTCATAAATGACTTCATTCCGCCGCTTTCAAGCTGGAATATTCCGTCGCATTTACCTGTTGATATAAGGTCGTACACGCTCTTATCATCATAGCTTATTTTGTCCATGTCAAAATCCGGCGTATGCTTCTTTACAAGATTCTCTGCGTCCTGAATAACTGTCAGGGTACGAAGCCCAAGAAAATCCATTTTAAGAAGCCCCAGCTCCTCCAGCGTTGTCATTACAAACTGTGCAACCACTGCACCGTCCGAGCCTGTGGACAGCGGAACATACTCGTCTACCGATTTCTGGCTGATAAGCACGCCCGCCGCATGCATTGAAGCGTGTCTCGGAAGTCCTTCCAACCTTTTACTCTTGTCAATTAAATCCTTTATCTGCGGGTCGCTGTCATAAGCCGCCTTTAAGTCAGGATTGCCCTTGAGCGCCTTGTCTATAGTTATTCCTATCTCTCTAGGCACCATTTTTGCAATGTTATCCACCATAGCATAAGGCAAGTCCATAACACGCCCGACGTCCTTAATTACAGCTCTTGCCGCCATCGTACCAAATGTTACAATCTGTACAACTCTGTCCTTACCGTACTTTTCAACAACGTAATCTATAACCTCCTGTCGTCTCTCGTAGCAGAAATCCACATCAATATCGGGCATGGATACCCGCTCAGGATTTAAGAAACGCTCAAAAATAAGGCTGTATTTGATAGGGTCAATATCTGTAATACCAAGACAATATGAGACGATGCTTCCCGCCGCAGAACCTCGTCCCGGCCCTACAGGTATTCCATTTACCCTGGCATAGTTAATATAATCCCATACTATGAGGAAATAATCCACATATCCCATAGAATGAATTACCGAAAGCTCGTAATCCAGTCTCTGCTTAATAACATTATCTGCATCAGGATAGCGCTTTTCCAAGCCCTCCTGGCACAAATGCTTTAAGTAACTCCATGAGTCGTACCCTTCCGGAACTTCGTATTTTGGAAGCTTTGTAACTCCAAATTCTATCTCAACATTACAGCGCTGAGCTATTTTGTGGGTATTTTCCAAAGCCTGCGGCGCATAGGGAAAAAGCTCCGCCATCTGCTCAGGCGACTTCAAAAAATACTGTCCGCCCTCATAGCGCATACGGTTTTCATCAGACAATTTTTTCCCTGTCTGTATACATAGCAAAATATCGTGAGCGTCCGCGTCGTCTGCATATGTATAGTGAACGTCGTTAGTAGCGACAAGGTCTATACCAAGCTCTTCTGACATTCTTACAAGCTGCGGATTTACATATCTTTGCTCCGGTATTCCATGATCCTGAAGCTCCAGAAAAAAGTTGCCCTTGCCAAATATTTTTTCATATTTTAAGGCTGCTTCGCACGCCATTTCGTACATACCTCTTGCAAGGTATCTTTGAACCTCTCCCGCAAGGCATGCGCTGAGCGCTATAATTCCCTCGCTGTACTGCTCAAGCACCTCATAGTCTACCCTCGGCTTGTAATAAAAGCCCTCTGTAAAACCTCTTGACACGATTTTTATAAGGTTGCTGTAGCCTATATTATTTTCAGCCAGCAAAACCAGATGGTAATACCTGTCCTCTGATTCTCCCGGCTGCTTGTCAAATCTTGAGCCGCTTGCCACATAGACCTCACAGCCGAGGATTGGCTTAATGCCAACATCCTTAGCCGCTTTATAAAAGTCAATAACGCCGTACATAACGCCGTGGTCCGTTATTGCCAGACTGTCCATGCCAAGCTCTTTAGCTCTCGCTGTTATTTCTTTAATTTTGCTTGAACCGTCAAGCAAAGAATATTCAGTATGCACATGCAGATGTGTAAAATCCATGCTTTCACCTCACCTATTCTGAAATGCAGTCCATATACTGCTGCTTTCCCGACACATTTATCAAATAAATCCGGCCGAGACTTTCCAGACAAATCCAATAGTAAAAACTCACGAACAAGTTATTTAACGAACTTCTTGCCGTCAGTAAACACCGGTTCACTTGTTAAATCTACATTCAACTTTTTAAATGTCTTTATGTCTACATCCGTCAACATGTCCGAAGTATGAACCTGACAGCCGGAAAGTTTTGGAAGCTGCTCCATAGCTATTCTTGCATTCTCGTCGTCAAGCGCCGACAAAGCCAGTGCAATCAATACTTCGTCCGAATGAAGCCTCGGATTACGGCTTCCTAAATAGGTGGTCTTTAAATCCTGAATTGGTTCAAATGCATTTGGCGCAATAAGGTGTGTATCGTGGTCAATTCCTCCAAGATATTTTAACGCATTTAACAAAAGCGCCGCCGAAGCTCCAAGAAGCTCCGTTGTCTTTGAGGTTATAATTGTTCCGTCACCAAGCTCGATGGCAGCGGTAGGAACTCCCAGCTTTTCAGCTCTCTCCTTTGCCGCAACAGTAACCTTTCTGTCGTCGGTGGTTATTTTTGCCTGCTTCATAAGAAGCTCTATTTTGTAAACCTCATTTTCAACGTCTTCACCCTCTGCAACAGCTTTTACTGCCTTATAGTATCTTCTTATAATCTCCATGCGTGACGCCTCTGATACCACGTCGTCGTCAACTATGCAGTTTCCCGCCATATTAACGCCCATATCCGTAGGGGATTTATAAGGATTCTCACCGTATATTTCCTCGAATACCGCATTAAGCACAGGGAATATCTCAATGTCCCTGTTGTAGTTGACCGTTGTTATGCCATATGCCTCAAGATGAAACGGATCAATCATATTTACGTCGTTCAAATCCGCCGTAGCTGCCTCGTAAGCCAGATTTACAGGGTGCTTGAGAGGTATATTCCATATAGGGAATGTCTCAAACTTCGCATAACCCGCCTTAATACCGCGCTTGTTTTCGTGATAAAGCTGTGAAAGGCAGGTTGCCATTTTGCCGCTTCCCGGTCCCGGCGCCGTAACTACCACAAGCGGTCTTGTAGTCTCAACATAATCGTTCTTTCCAAAGCCCTCGTCGCTTACAATATTTGCAACATTTGTAGGATACCCTTCTATATTGTAATGTCTGTAAACCTTAACGCCTTTCTTTTCAAGTTTTTCCTTAAATGCTGCAGCCGCAGGCTGTCCTGTAAATCTTGTAACTACTACGCTGCCCACATAAAGTCCGTAATTTCTGTATTCCTCGATAAGCCTGAAAACATCCTTATCATAGGTAATTCCCAAATCTTCTCTCTTTTTGTTGCGCTCAATGGCGTCCGCACTGATTACTATTACAATCTCTGCCTGATCCGCAAGCTGTAAAAGCATTTTTAATTTACTATCCGGCGCAAAGCCAGGAAGCACTCTTGACGCATGGTAATCATCAACCAGCTTTCCGCCAAACTCAAGATACAGTTTGTCGCCAAATTTTCCTATTCTCTCCCTAATGTACTCCGACTGAATCTTCAAGTACTTATCATTATCAAACCCTGTTTTCATAAGCATAGTTTTTCTTCCTCGTTATATTATTAATAATTTGCTGATACTCCTTTAACATCACGGAAAATGCGCATAAATTCCTTACCTGTAATTGTTTCCTCCTCATACAGATAATTCGCAATCTCATCAAGGACGTCACGATTTTCCGCAAGAAGCTGCTTTGCCTCCTCAAAGCACTCCTTGAGAAGTTTCTTAACCTCATCATCAATAATGGCTGCCGTCTCGTCTGAACAATTAAGTCTTGCGCTGCCGTCAAGATACTTACTCTCAACTGTCTCAAGGCTCATAAGACCGAATTTTTCCGACATACCATACTGGGTAATCATAGCCCTTGCTATCTGTGTCGCCTTCTCAATATCATTTGACGCGCCTGTTGTAACTGTGTCAAATACTACCTCCTCTGCGGCACGTCCGCCAAGAAGCATTACGAGACGGGTATTAAGCTCATCCTTTGTCATAAGATATTTTTCTTCCTCAGGCACCTGCATTACATATCCGAGCGAACCCATAGTTCTTGGAACAATGGTAATTTTCTGAACAGGCTCAGCGTCCTTTTTCAGTGCAGTAATAAGAGCGTGGCCAACCTCGTGATAAGCAACTGTCTTTTTCTCCTCCGGACTTAATATCCTGTCCTTCTTTTCCTTACCTGCTATAACAACCTCAACCGCCTCAAATAAATCCTTCTGTGTAACTACCTTGCGTCCAGCCTTAACAGCAGAAATAGCAGCCTCATTAATCATATTTGCAAGGTCTGAACCTACTGCACCGCTTGTTGACAGTCCAATAGCTTCCAAATCTACAGTATCGTCCATAAGCACATCCTTTGAATGTACCTTAAGCGTATCAATTCTTCCCTTCAAATCAGGCTTATCAACAATAATTCTTCTGTCGAAACGTCCTGGTCTTAACAGCGCCTTATCAAGCACTTCCGGTCTGTTGGTTGCCGCAAGAATAAACAGACCCTTTGACGAATCAAAACCGTCCATCTCTGCAAGGAGCTGGTTCAAAGTCTGCTCACGCTCATCATTTCCGCTGCCATACCTTGAATCTCTGCTCTTACCGATTGCGTCAATCTCATCTATAAAAATAATACATGGTGCCTGTTTCTGCGCTTCCTTAAACAAATCCCTAACTCGTGAAGCGCCTACACCCACAAACATTTCTACAAAATCCGAACCTGCCAGCGAGAAGAACGGCACATTTGCCTCGCCTGCTACCGCCTTTGCAAGCAATGTCTTACCTGTTCCCGGAGGTCCTACAAGCAAAGCGCCCTTAGGAAGCTTCGCACCAATCCTTGCATATTTATCAGGATTGTGAAGAAAATCCACAATTTCAGTCAGGGATTCCTTAGCCTCGTCCTGTCCTGCCACATCCTTAAAGGTTACACCTGTCTTTTTCTGCACATAAACCTTCGCAGTACTCTTGCCGACGCCCATACCGCCCATCATTCCGCCGCCTTTAGAAATTTTCCTGTAAATGAATGAGAACATAGCCATCATAAAAAGGATAGGCAGAACATAGGCAAGCAGGAAATTGATAACAGATGAACTCGAGTCGGGAATATACCCTGAAACCTTTATTCCACCCTTTTCCGTAAGGTTTTTTACAAGCTCTTCATCGTTCACATAACCTGTATAATAAGTGTATGTCACAAGCTCATTGCCAGTTTTATGAGGGGTTATGACTATCCTGTCCGAATTAAATTCAACCGCCTCAACCTCTCCCCTGTCAACCATATCAAGAAATTCCGTATAAGAAATCTCCTTGTATGAGGCTTCCCTGAGAAAGCTGTTAAGCATAGTAATTCCTATAAATGTTATAACTCCCACAATAATAAGCCAGATTATAGCATTAAAATTCTTTGGCTTTTTGTCATTATTGTTATTGTTGTTATTATTCCTGTTATTATTATTGCTATTATTATTGTTAGACCCATGCGGTCCCTGATTATAGCCGTTAGGCATACCGTTATACCCTCCATACATATTACCGTTGTAACCGTTTGGTACTCCATTTGGATTTTGTCCATAACCGCCGTTCGGACTTTGTCCATAGCCTCTGTTCATTCCGCCCGGCATATTTCCTGCTCCATTAGGTCTGTTAGCTCCATTGCCTCCGTTTGGCGCCACATTGTAGTTTTGTCCATAACCGCCGTTCGGATTTTGTCCATAGCCTCTGTTCATTCCGCCCGGCATATTTCCTGCTCCGTCAGGTCTGTTAGCTCCATTGCCTCCGTTGACTGCTCCGCCTGCTCCGTTTGCTTTGCTGCCTTCATCCGGCGTTCTCTGCCGATTGTCCGCCGGCGAACCGTCTCCTGATATATCAGATGAACCAAATCCCATATCGCCGCTATCCTGCAAAATTCTGTCAAAATCATCCATTTGGCTTATCTCCTGCATAAATTCATCTTTTTTATTTTCCATATACTGCCAATTCCTCATTTTCCCGTCCTCAAAGGACATCTGTCAGTGTATAATCATCGCTTTGCGAGACTATAAATACTCTGTTTTATTATATATATTAGAAAAATATAAATCAACCACAAAAGTCATTTTTTCATTATCTTTAATAGTTACTTTATAATTGAAAAAATTTAATTAACATTTTTAAGTCTGGCTGTTACTTTTTTAGGTTTTCCCATAGGTAGAAATTTATAATTTTATTTTTTTAAAATTTCTGTTGAAATCACATTTTTTGAGAAGCATAATAACAAATATTAGTACTTAATACACATTATCAATTTACCGCCGATAACATCGGCAGGAATGGGAACTTTGTTCTCAGAATGGAGGATTTTATGTCTGTAAAATATGTATTCGTAACTGGCGGTGTCGTATCGGGTCTCGGCAAGGGTATAACTGCCGCTTCTTTAGGACGCCTTCTCAAATCGAGAGGCTTCGCCGTAACCATGCAGAAATTTGACCCTTACATCAACATTGATCCGGGAACTATGAACCCTATTCAGCATGGAGAAGTATTCGTAACTGACGACGGCGCCGAAACCGACTTAGACCTCGGACATTACGAACGTTTTATAGACGAGAACCTCACAAAAAACTCCAACGTGACAACAGGTAAAGTTTACTGGTCTGTACTCCAGAAGGAACGCCGCGGAGATTTTGGCGGAGGCACAGTTCAGGTAATTCCTCACATAACTAACGAAATCAAAGCTCGTTTTCACAGAGACTATTCTACTACACAAACCAAAATCGCCATAATTGAAGTAGGCGGCACTGTGGGCGATATAGAAAGCCAGCCGTTTCTTGAGGCAATCAGACAATTCCAGCAGGAACTCGGCCGTGAAAACGTCATACTTATACATGTCACACTTATACCTTATTTGAAGGCTTCCGGCGAAATGAAGACAAAACCCACACAGGCAAGCGTTAAAGAGCTTCAAGGTATGGGAATCCAGCCTGATATCCTTGTTTGCCGCACAGAACATCCTCTTGAACCGGGCATTAAGGACAAAATAGCCCTCTTTTGCAACGTCCCTACATCCCATGTTCTCCAGAACCTTGATGTGGACATACTGTACGAAGTACCTCTCGCTATGGAGGAGGAGCATCTGGCTCAGGTAGCCTGCGAATGTCTCCGGCTTGACTGTCCGCAGCCTGAGCTTGAGGAGTGGCGGGCTATGTGCAAGGCTTGGAAAAATCCTGTTTATTCGGTAAAAATTGCCCTTGTTGGTAAGTACATTCAGCTTCACGATGCATATATTAGTGTTGTAGAGGCTCTAAAGCATGGCGGAGTTGCACACTTAACCTCTGTAGATATCAAATGGGTTGATTCTGAAACCGTAACCAAAGAAAATGCAGCAGAAATATTTTCTGACGTGTCAGGAATACTTGTTCCCGGCGGCTTTGGAAATCGCGGCATAGAGGGAAAAATCGTGGCAATTCAGTATGCGCGGGAACACAACATACCATTTTTAGGGCTTTGCCTCGGCATGCAGCTCTCAATCGTTGAATTTGCAAGGGACGTTATAGGCTATTCTGACGCTCACAGCGTTGAGCTTATGCCTGAAACCACTCACCCTGTAATTCACCTTATGCCTGACCAGGAGGGCATAAACGATATCGGCGGAACCTTACGTCTCGGCGCTTACCCTTGTATTCTTGACAAATCCAGCAAGGCATATGAGCTTTACGGCACTGAGCAGATTAGCGAACGCCACCGCCATCGCTATGAGGTAAACAATGATTACAGACAGGAGCTTACCAAGCATGGAATGTTGCTTTCAGGTATCTCACCTGATGGACGTATAGTAGAAATGATTGAGCTTCCATGCCATCCGTGGTTTGTGGCAACACAGGCCCACCCTGAGCTTAAGTCAAGACCTAACCGTCCGCATCCGTTATTTTCAGGATTTATAAAGGCGGCTCTCGACTATCAGGGCTAATGCAGACTGAGATTATCAACGTATAAAAATTAATTGACACAAGTATTTTTAGCGTGGTACTATTTTTTTTAGTAATAGGGAGTAGTTTACACCATATTTAAGGTGTCAGGCTGTTCGTCATCACGCCGCAAGGCCGGACAGCGTGCTTACGTTATTTTATTTATCGTATGTAACAAGACTTTTACTGTAGCTTTTGTGCAGTAAAGGTCTTGTTTTATTTTAACTGCACAAATCTAAAACAAACATTTCTAATCATTTAAGTTTTAGGAGGAATTTATTATGATGTATTTATTGCTGTTAGTAGGATTTGTTCTCTTAATCAAAGGCGCCGACCTGTTTGTAGACGGCTCGTCATCTATCGCAGGCATTTTAAAGGTGCCATCAGTAATTATTGGTCTTACCATTGTGGCTATGGGTACCAGCGCCCCTGAAACCGCAGTCAGCATTTCCGCGGGTCTTGCAGGAAACAGTGACATTTCTCTCGGAAATATAATCGGTTCAAATATATTTAACCTGCTTATAGTAATCGGCGTTTGTGCGATTATATTTCCCGCAGTTTCCAACAAAGACATTTTAAAAAGGGATATGTGGTGGAACATTGCCATATCCTCCCTTCTGTTCATACTTATTCTTGACAGAAAAATAAGCCGCATTGACGGCGTTATCCTTCTTGCAGCATTTATAATTTATATCGGCGTAATGGTAAGAAGCGCCCTTAAAAATCGTATTGAAGAACAGCCGCAAAATTTACTTCCTCTCTCCAAGAGTATTATTTATATAATTATCGGTCTTGCAGCCGTAGTGTCTGGCGGCGACTTAGTCGTTGACAGCGCCGGCAAAATTGCCTCTTCTCTCGGAATGAGCGACACTCTTATAGGACTTACCATTGTTGCCATCGGAACTTCGCTTCCTGAATTTGTGACCTCAGTGTCCGCCTCCAAAAAAGGCGATTCGGGAATTGCTCTTGGAAATGCCGTAGGCTCGTGCCTGTTTAATATAATGTTTATACTTGGAATCGCATCCGTTCTCACGCCAATCAACGCTGTTACGGAACTTGTTATAGACGGCGGTATTCTTATACTTGTCACAATTCTTATGCTGATATTTGCACTTACAGGAAGAAAAACCAACCGGGTTGAGGGGATTATTTGTGTTGCGGCTTATCTGGCATATACTGCATATATAATTATAAGATAACGTACGATACTGCACATATAAAACGATACGCTCTGCGAGGCGGTCAGGCACATTACACACATTTAATTTCACAAAAATAATTTAGGTGTCAAAAGACTCTTTTGACACCTATTACCACTTATTTGCTTTCTTCAGATTTCTCCATATTTATAGTATTGCCTGTTTCCTCCGGTTCCTCATTTGGTCCGTAATTTTCATACCACCATGAACCGATACCTGCTGCAATTACAAACACAACAATAATTCCCACTATTATATTTTCTAACATATTCTAAATTTCTCCTTAACATAATTTTTGCGTGCTAAAATAAACCCTGCAGATAAAAGCAAGGCAAATCAATCCGTCATAAAATTATATTCAGGCTTTTTCTCCATCTTTCAAATGGATATATCCGGGTATCAAATCCCATACCCTGCTGCCGGCGTCCTCAATATCCCTTGCCAGCATTTTCTCCTTTTGGATATTCTTTGACAGAACCGCCAAAACCGAACATATAAGAAACAGTCTGATACTTGCGTTAACACACGTCTCAACTGCCCTTGCAACAGACGAAATCCGCGCTCCCGACACTTCCTGCGCGCCGCGGCTTGCGTAATCCAGCAACATTTCCTGAACGATTACTCCTGCACTTATACCGTAATTATGTATGCCTGTTAATTCCGGCTCCTGCGGCAAATCGCCGACAGACCCGCTTACAGGCTGAAAAGCTGACTGTGAACTGCGCTCAAAATAGGAATATGTCTCATAGCTTTGAAAGCATATCACTGCAATAAGCAATATCACTGCCATAACCAGACAGCAATCCTTTTTTTTACCGATGTACAGTTTCATAAATTCACCCTTAGAAGCGTATAGTTTTTTCCTTCAATCCATTATACCACAAATTCTCCATTTTCATAGACAAATTTATTTCCCCAGCGCCACCGCCACATAATATTTCTTCCCCTCCCCATAATCAGCCGCCGCCGAATATCTATCCAAAATAACATACTCATAAAAATCAGCACTATGCTCCAAATTTGCTCCCTTTAGACATTGTCCTGACTTTTCCCCCAGCGGCACTTTAAAATGTGCTTTTCCTATGCCATAGCTTATTCCCTCTCCTGTAAGCTTGCTGTACGCCTCCTTCAATGTCCACAGCCTGAAAAATCTCTCATTATGAAGCGCTTCACTATCTGCCTCCTGAACCCAGCGGCACTCCTCCTCAGAAAAAAATCTGTTTTCTATTGACGGCCTTACACTCCTGTTGCCTTCAATATCCACCCCCACTTCGCATTGCGATATGGCACACACCACATAGTTTCCTGCATGGGACAGATTAAAATGTATCTTTGGATGCTCTATAAACACCGGCTTTCCATTGGCCATTGTTCCCATTGGATAATCAAATTCACTGTCATAGCTTTCTATGGCTGTTGTTAAATCAACAAGCTGCAAACTCACGCTAGTCCCGCCATTTTCACAAGCCGTCCTGTTATCTTTTTCATTTCCACTCTGACTGCTCTCCCCGCAAAACGCCCTTTCATTCCACGACATTACTGCATAATTTAACAAAACACCTGCTGCCAGACTTCTCCTACAGTCTGCTTCCCGACTATAGGAAGCCGCTTTTTTTCTTCTCGTCACGCTTACCAGCCCAAATGCTTTATCATATAAAATTTTATCAGAAAGGCAGTCTGTTGAAGCTGCCAGCAGCATATAATCCGACATTTTATCAATTCCTTTTTACCTGATACAATAACAATAAATAACACTGTAATACCGAAATAGCATTTTTACCACATTATATAATAATACGGCAGCAGCAGTCTGCTTATATACCCCAATGCCGGTACAACCACGGCCAAATTCACAAATATAGGGCAAATGATAAGGCTGACAATGGCAAACACCGGTATGGCTGTAACCATAATCTTCGGGCTGCGCACCACCAGCGTTAACAGCCATACCCAAACCACAACCGCCACCACATATACAAACATTTTCAAAATCTCATATGGATAAACACCCATTCCTGTAACTGCCAGCGCCGCCTCTGACGACAACGCAAACAGCACCGCCGGTACAGTAATATAAATAAGACCGCCTGCTTTTGCCGTATTTTGCGGAAGCCCTGCACACACAGATTTATTTTTCTCCGAAAGCCACCAGACGCCTCCGTACAGGCCTGACACAAATACCATTACTGCAAGTACGCCCCTTATGGGAAATGTTGTTCCCGACTTTTTGGTTTCAACTCTTACAGCCTGGTGGCTGCTTTGTATATCTGTATTGCCATTCTCACCAACAATTCCGGCAGCAGCGCCGTCAACCGTATCAAAATCAATATAAAATGTCTGTCCGTTTCTGCCGTATTCCTCATACCGCTTTTCAATTATTGACAAAGCTTCCTGCCTGATGCCGTAAAACATATTGTCCTGTCTGATGTAGTCTACTGCTATCTGCAAAGTCAGCTTTTTAAATATCTCCGAAAATACTATCTCCTTTGTAACAGCCTCCAAAAATCCTGACGAATTGCTGAAAATCACAACACTTCCTTCATAAGAGCCATTTTTCAAATTATTTGTAAAATTTTTTCTAAAATAATATCCGTGGTCCGCACTCTGGGACATAACCGCTTCCACCATCTGCTCTTTATCCGCAACCCTGTAAAATTCCACCGTATAATCGCCGTTCACAAGCTGCTCTATAACTGCCTCTGCAGTCTCATCACCAGCCTCCATGCATAACGCCACTCTCACAACAGAATTTTCATTAAATGCAGGAAGCCTCGTCACAAGAAATGAAACCAGCGGAATACCTATTAAAAATACCAGCATTGCCGGAGATTTGAGCTGCCTTTTGACAGTCAGCCAAAACCACAATAAAATTCGCCTCATAAATATGCGCTCCTAAGTTATCCTAATATAAATTTCTAACTATCACACAGGCACAAGCTACTTTTTCACCATATGCACAATCCCTGACGCCGCAAGCAATACTGCGCTGTACGCTGCCGCAGCCCCAACCGTACCTGCTGCCTCCGTACCATTAAGCGCCTGCCCGCAAAGCTCCGCCATAACCGTTGTCGGAAGATACTCCCCTATCGCCGCAGCTCCTGCCGGAAGCATAGCGGCAGGTATTATACAGCCCGAAGAAAATACCATAACCACCGACAATAGAAACATCATTATAACTCCCGATACCGTTTTCCCGGCAATAGCATAAACAAGTCCGGCCACGGAAAATGCCAGTACCACAAGAAGAAATATCGCAAACACGCCCTTAACAATATTCAGCAGCCAACCGGATTTCAAAACAAAATCACCCGTTCCAAAAGACCCAGCCCCGCTGCCGCTCATAAATGTAATCACCTGCCCTGCCGCCGGATATCTTATAACCGCAAGACAGCATAAAATATATGCAATTCCATAAAACAGCCAAAACAAAAGACTTACCGCCGCAATTTTATAAATGTAATTTTCTGCCGCGGATATCCCTGCTCTTTTTAAATTTAACCGCAAAATTTTACGCTCCGGCTTAATCAGCATTCCGCAAACCGTCGTTCCCAGCAATATAAGCAGAATAACCGCCGTCACGCTGTAAAACTGCACAATGTTAAGACTGCTGCTGCCGTAAATCTCCACCGTCTCATAGCAGGCATTTCTGTCAATAACATAAGCCATATACTTAGCGTTAAGATAGGCATTGGCTTTCAACTCATCCATTCCCGACAAATTTCCCACTTCAAAAACGTCCGACATGGCGTACACGCCAGCCTGCGCGGTGCTTAAATCAGATGCCGCCGCTTTCAGCATTTCACGAAATAACGACGAACCTGTGGTAATTCCATTCTCTGCAAATATAATTCTGACAGGTTTATTTGTGCCGTTTAGAATACCGCTTATAAATTTTTCAGGTATAACAATTACCGCTGCCGCCTCTCCATTTTTCAGCTTATCTATGGCAGCCTCCTCGCTGTCCGCCTCCTCAAAGGTACAGACATTTTTTACTGTATCAATCTTTTCAAGATAGCCAAATGCCTCTTTTATATAACTGTTCTCGTCTGCAATCCCTCCGCCGGACTTAGGATACGCCACCTGAACCTTCAAAATCTGTTCTGATTCCCGATTTGCCTTTGAAGCCTCAACCGCCGCAAATGCGCCCAGCGCCATGAGCGCGGCAAAAAGCAGTGTTCCCGCAAGCATTGCGGGCATTGCCAGAAATGCTGATTTTATTTGCAGTTTTAACAGTATTAAATGTTTTTTCATACTCTCACATACCCCATCAGAGTTTTAACGTCAGGATGTCCCGGCATTTCCTCCAACATTCCGTTCTTCATAACATACAGCCTGCTGCAAAGAGCCAGTTCCTCCTGTTCGTGGCTTGCAATAATAACCGTACCGCCTCTTGAAATGTACTCTTTAATATAATTTCTTATATCCTCTTTGCACACAATATCAAGAGAGGCTCCCGGCTCGTCCATTACAAGCACCGGCGCATCGTTTGCCAGAGCGCACGCTATACTAAGGCGCTTTTTCGTTCCACCGGAAAGCCTGTCAACTCTTGTGTATAGCTTATCTGCAAGTCCCAGCGCAGCAGGAGCGCCATTTTTAATATCATTTTTAAGATTTCTTTTCCCGCCGCAGTACCAGAATTTAAGGTTGTCAAGCACTGAAAGCTGCTCCATAAGCGGATTTTCCTGCGGCACATACCCTATAAAAGCGGCAAAAATTTTCTTATTCTTTAAAGGATTTTTTCCGCCATATGACAGCCTTCCGCCGGACGGCTTCTGTGTTCCTGCCAACACGCCTAAAAGCGTAGTTTTGCCGCAGCCGTTAGCTCCTGCAATTCCTACGCACTCCCCTTTTTTAACATATAAATCAACGCTTTTTAAAACCTTCTTTAAACCGTAATTTTTTTCAATTCCTGCCGCCTCTATAACAATTTCATTTCTCATCAAAATACCCCACATAATGTATGCGGCGCCCGCTTCCAAACAAATACCCGCACACATCCACAAAATAATCATCAGTCATACTGGCGATATAATCCACAACCATCTGGTTTGGCTCAGTATCCTCATAGCTGTAGGCTCCGCCGTCGGCACGCTTATAATATTTATTGCAGTCCTGAACATAATTTACATGATGTTTGTATAATATTGAATTTTTATTTCTCTCCTTAGCGTCCTTCAAAAGCTTCTTATACAAATCCTCCATAAGCGGCTTTACAGCGGTCTGATACTGATTTTCCACATCGGAATTTTTATAAATAATAACGCTGTTTTCTCTTTTTGCCTGCACCAGCATATTAAATATATTTTCATCCATTGACAACGCAGGTTTTCCATAGCTGTTTTCTATAATATTTACCACGAGATTATTGATTATTTCACTGTTGTTGCTTCCTATATCTGTGTCTGTAAATTTGTCCGCTTCCTTCAACATTCCCAGCTTTTCTGCGTCCTGCCTGTCCTTTCCAAGATAAGCGATAATATCGCTTATTCGCACCACACAGCCCTCCAGCGTGCATGGTACAAGACGGGCGATATTTTGCTCATCATCAATACAGCCGTCAACCTTTCTGTCAAATTCATCAAAATCCGTAAGTTTGCATGGAACATAATTCTGCTGCTCCATCTCGCCGTTATGACACAATATTCCGTCAAGGGTCTGAAGGCTTATGTTCCAGTGCAGCATCCTGTCAAGAACCCTCACGCTGTGTACATTGTGGTTAAAATATTTTCCTGTCTCGGCGTGAAACAAAGCGTTTAACTGCCGCTCTCCCTCGTGTCCAAAGGGCGTGTGTCCTATATCATGTCCCAGAGCAATAGCTTCAATCAGGTCGCAGTTCAGCCCCAGAACACCGCCTATATTTCTGGCAATCCTTGAGACGAGCTGGACGTGGTAAGCTCTCCTGCTTATGTCGTCATTTTTGCGAAATGAGAAAACCTGCGTTTTGTCCGAATACCGGTTGTAATAAGGCACATTCATAATCTTCTCAACATCCCTGACGAATGCCGGTCTCCAGAGATTTGCCTTATCTTTGTCCTCTCTTCTTATTATATCCTCGTCAGGAAACGCAAAACGTTTGTCAACATGATTTTTCCTATCTGTGACAATCCGCTCCTGTAGCTGTGGAGACAATTTTTTGTAATTTGGCTTAGACATATGTTCCCTCCATTCTTCTTTTTACGCCAGCAGTCTCATCAGCGAATTAATACTATAGCACCTCTTGCTCCCAAACATCCCGCTATATTTTTCAAAATTCGTATATGAATGTTCAAACTGCCTTGAATACAAATGCGCTATGTCAATCTGCTCCTCTTTCCCCAGCGCATTATTGTTGTGTCTCCAAGCTGCCACATCAAGATGTTTAAGCACAATATACCCTATAATTCCATTTTTCACCTTAAGCACCAGATTGTAGTCGTAAACGGAATCCAAAAAATATCTGTACATATAATACACCAAAAGCTGACTGTATTCAAATTGCCTGTCCTTATAATACCTGTCAAATTCCATATAACTTTCATGAAAATATTCCTCACCGCCGCTCGCAGCACATTTGCTCATAAATTCCTTTTGTATATCAAGATATTTATACCAGTCAGGATTAATTACCTCCATCTCCTTGAACTCATCAAAATATCTGCTTATGTATGCGTATCCGGATTTTCTCCCGCCGCAATACTTCTTCCTCACCTTGTCCAACGCTTTCCTGCGGCAGTCATTTTCCATAAATCTATAAACAACATTTTCTATAAGCTCGTCCCGCTCCTTATCCATATGTCTCTGTATCCGGCACGCATATTCCAGCAGCAGAATACAGCGCTCGTCAGGGGTGAACTCCTCGTCCTGAACTATATCGTAAGCAATCTCTCTGGCACGCAGAAGCTGCATATACAAAAATCCGTCTATATCATTGTAGACGGTAATGGGCTTTCTGTCATCCTCCATATCAAATGTAAGCCTGTCCCTGTAGTTAAATATAAGCTCTCCGGCTGTTTTGCATGACGGTGCAATTCCAATTTCCCGCACATTTCCATAATCATTGATAAATCTTGGAAATTCCGCACAGGTTTCACAAAGCTTATCCTCTCCCAACTCCGTATATAAATCGCACAGATTTTTATCGTTTAAGAAAGGGCATCTGCCCTCGTTCAGCGTAAACGTGCAGCCGCCATCCTCCGACGGAACCATCACGCTTTTTAAGCGTTTCCCAAAAGCGCCCTTAACCGTCCTGTAATATTTATACGAAGCCCTGTCAACGTCAACATCCCAGCCGGCGCAGCATGTGTCGGTGCATGCTCCGGCAATACATTTGAAATCCTTATAATAATGCGGAGTTCTGATTTTCATAGTCATTGCCTTTCCTAAACATCTTTATTTTACCAAAATCCAATTATACTTTAAGCCTTAAGCCCCTCTACCCATAATCTAACAACTTTCAAGCCATAATACAATATTTTTTAATTATTTTGATTGTTAAAATCCGTCCTCATGTGTATAATTATTCTAAATTGTATTATCTCTCCAAATAGGGTTTAAGCAATATTACTATTATTTAAAGAGGAAGATACTATGTTTAAAAAAAAGGATGAAAAAGGATGCTTTTGCGCAGCTTTGAGCGTAATGCTTATACTGCTGCTGGCTCCGCTAACTACTCTTTCAGGGTGCAGTAAAAAAGCCCCTGACAACACTGTTTTCTCCGTAGACGACCTGTCAGGCAAGGTCATTGGCGTACAGCTCGGTACAACCGGAGATACATATATTACAGATGATTATGAAAACGACGAGGCAGGCTCAAAGATTGAGCGTTTCTCAAAAGGCGCTGACGCCATTCAATCCTTAAAGCTCGGAAAAATTGACGCCGTAGTTATCGACATTCAGACAGCAAAGGCATTCGTTGATGTAAACCATGACCTTAAAATTCTTGAAGAAGAGTTTGCTGACGAAGATTATGCTATCTGTATAGCTAAAAACAATCCTGAGCTTACAGCCGCTATCAACCAGGCTCTTGAAGAGTTGAAGGCTGACGGCACCCTGAACAATATTGTAAATAACTATATTGGTGAAAATGCAGGAAAAACTCCATATGTCTCTCCTGAAAATACAGACCGCAGCAACGGTACTCTCACTATGGCTACAAACGCCTATTTCCCGCCTTACGAATTTTATGAAAACGGCAAGGTTGTGGGTATTGACGCAGATATGGCTCAGGCGCTGGCTGACAAGCTGGGTAAAAAGCTTGTTATTGAAGATATGGAATTTGACTCAATTATCACTGCAGTACAGTCCGGCAAGGCTGATATTGGTGTTGCAGGTATGACAGTCACACCGGACCGTCTCAAAAATATTGATTTTTCTGTTTCCTACACAACCTCTAAGCAGGTTATTGTTGTAAGAGATAATGAGGCGATTGCAAAAAATTCCAGCCTTATGGAGAGATTTAAATCAGACTTTATTGAGGATAACCGTTATCAGTACATTTTAACCGGTCTTAAAAATACGCTTATTATAGCGGTCTGTGCCGCTCTTATCGGTATTATTATCGGCTTCCTTGTAGCAGTTGTCCGCTCAAGCCACGACAAGACAGGTAATATGAAAATTATTAACTTCATATGCAATATTTATCTTACTGTTATCCGCGGTACGCCTGCTATGGTACAGCTCTTGATTATTTACTACATCATATTCGGCTCGGTAAATATTAACAAGCTGATTGTGGCAATTTTTGCCTTTGGCATTAATTCCGGCGCCTATGTCGCTGAAATTTTCCGTTCCGGCATTATGTCCATAGACGCAGGACAGTTTGAAGCTGCAAGAAGTCTTGGACTTAACTACCGGCAGACCATGATAAAAGTCATTTTGCCGCAGGCATTTAAAAATGTACTTCCTGCTCTGGCAAATGAATTTATTGTACTTTTAAAGGAAACTTCAATCAGCGGCTATATTGGTCTCAACGACCTTACGCGGGGCGGCGATATTATCCGAAGCATCACCTATGACGCACTGTTGCCTTTGTTCGGCGTTGCTTTAGTATATCTTGCTTTAGTAGTTATACTTTCTGCTTTAGTTAAGAAATTGGAAAGGAGATTGAGAAACAATGAGCGCTAATGACGTAATTATCGAGGTTTCAGGACTTAAAAAGGTATTTGGCGACCATGTAATTCTTGACAATATAAATACAACAATAAGCAAGGGCGAGGTTATCGCCATTATCGGGCCTTCAGGCTGCGGTAAATCAACTTTTCTCCGCTCTCTGAATATGTTGGAAATTCCCACAGAGGGACACATATATTTTCATGGAACGGACATTACCGACAAAAAGGTCAACATCAATGAAATTCGTGAAAAAATGGGAATGGTTTTCCAGAATTTCAACCTCTTCCCTAATATGACAATCCGTGAAAATATAATGCTGGCTCCGGTACAATTAAAGCTTATGAGCAGGGAGGAGGCTTTTGCCAAAGCAGACGAGCTTCTTGAAAGAGTCGGACTCAAAGAAAAGGCTGACACCTATCCTGCAATGCTTTCCGGCGGTCAGAAACAACGTGTTGCCATCGCGAGAGCAATGGCTATGAACCCTGACGTTATGCTTTTCGACGAGCCAACCTCAGCCCTTGACCCTGAAATGGTAGGCGAGGTTCTCTCAATTATGAAAGAGCTTGCAGAATCGGGAATGACAATGATTATTGTTACCCATGAAATGGGATTTGCAAAGGAAGTCGCCACACGCTGCATGTTCTTTGCAGACACGCAGATTATGGAAGAAAATATTCCAAAGGAATTTTTTGAAAATCCGCAGGCGCCGAGACTTAAGGATTTCCTGTCAAAGGTGCTGTAGATTTTTATAATGCTGTATTACTAAATCATATTAGTTATGCCATACCTGCCGCAATAAAAGGAGTATCATATGTCATCTGTGCTTTCCGCAATAAAGCAGGCTGTAAAAGGTACTTTCAGTCGTATCGCCAAAGACCTTATAACCTTCCGCTGGCTTATTGCCGCTGCGCTTGCCGCATTTATACTGTGCTTTGGCCTGTTTCATAAAAACTGCATATTTTCATTGCTTATAGGTTATCCCTGTCCTGGCTGCGGACTCACAAGAGCTTTTTTGTGTGTTGTCACGTTTCATTTTAAAGAGGCGTTTTTCTATAATCCGTCAATATATCCGGCAGCAGTCATTGCCATTTACTTTTTCATATGCCGCTATGTGCTGGATACCAAGCCAAAATATCTCACTACGATGTGCATCGCCGCAGGGATTATCGCAATCATTATATACATAATAAGAATGTACTATATGTACCCTGACGTAGAGCCTATGACGTATTATGATAATAATCTTTTGCAAAATATACTAAAAAAGCTGCCGCACTAAGCAATTAGTGCGGCATTCCCTTTCTATTAGCCAAATTCGAAAAAATGTTGAATTTGGCTAATAATAGTTGTATAATAACATCATGAGGTGATTTTATTATGAAGCTGATAAATCGTAACCAATATTTAGATAAATTAATAAATGTAATCGGTACACCTGACATAAAGGTGATTACCGGCGTTCGACGCAGCGGAAAATCTAAGCTTCTTGATGCATTTAAGGACTATATAGAAGAAACTATTCCTAACAGCAATATTATTCATATCAATTTTAACCTTCCCGAATATGAACACCTGCTTGAATATCGCCCTTTATATGATTATATCAATGCTAATTATGTTAAGGGCAAAGAAAATTTTGTTTTTATAGATGAAGTACAGATGTGTACAGATTTTGAAAAAGCAATAAACGGTCTGCATGCTTCAGAAAAGTTTGATATTTATATTACCGGCTCTAATGCTTTCCTTCTTAGTTCTGACCTTGCAACGCTTTTTACCGGAAGAACATTTGAAATAAAAGTATATCCTTTCTCCTTCAAAGAATATATGCAATATTTTGGTGACACAGATAGATATGCTGCTTTTGATAAATATGTATTAGAGGGCGGTATGGCAGGCTCGTATTTATATAAAGACCAAGAAACAAAATATGACTATATTGCAGAAGTTTTTGACACATTAATTGTGCGGGATATTCGCCAAAAATACAAAATCCGTAATATACAGCTTATGGATAGAATTGTAGATTTTCTAATGGACAATATATCCAATCTTTCTTCTGCAAGAAACATTACAAATACACTCTGCGGAGCAAAAGAAAAAGTTCATCATAATACCGTTAGCTCCTATATGCAGTATTTGTGCAATGCATTTGCTTTTTATAAGGTTCGCAGATATGACATTAAAGGCAAAAAATATCTATCCGCTAATGATAAATATTATTTAAGCGACCATACCTTCCGCTATGCGAAGCTCGGAACAAAAAATATGGACTATGGCAGAATGCTTGAAAATATTGTTGCTATTGAACTCTTACGCAGAGGATATGAAATATATGCGGGCGTTTTGTATAAAAAAGAGGTTGATTTTGTCGCAATCAAGCGTAATGAAAAAATTTACATTCAAGTTTCTGACAATATAAGCGATGAAAAAACATTTGAGCGTGAAGTGTCTCCTCTTTTGAAAATCAACGACGCTTATCCTAAAATGATTGTTGCACGAACCCGCCACGATGAATATCAGTATGAGGGCATAAAAATTGTAGATATTGCTGATTGGCTGATGGAATAATAGCCCCCAAAACTGCCAGTCTTATTTGCATACCCGAAATTCACATTTTGAGTTTACACAAAACTTGAAACGGTCTCAAATAATGTTTCAATATCACGCATTTCGCAAACGCCTACCTAACATCATATCTCTTACGATTAAATATCATCAGCCCAATGCCAAACACTACTATGAAAAGTGAAATAAACTGTGATGTTGAAAGTATTCCAACTGCTCCCCGGGCGTCGCCTCTTAAAAATTCAATTAAAAATCTTCCTACTCCATAGAGAAGCATATATACACAGCCTATATCCCCATACACCTGCCCAAACTTTTTTGAACCCTGCTTCTTAACATTTTTATAGACATAGTCTGCAAGCACTATCAAAATTATTGCTATGAGCAAATCTCCTGCTGCCGAAAATAACTGCGTAGGCAAAACCTTAACCCCGGAACGCGCCAGTGAATCCTCAGGAAATATTACTCCTAAAAATGAATCCGTCTCCCTGCCGTAGCAGCAGCCCGCCATAAAGCAGCCGATTCTTCCAAAAGCCTGCGCCAAAGCCACCTCAGGCATTACGCAGTCAAATATCTGCATAAAATTGAGCTTTTTAACTCTCGTGTAAATGTAGCCTGAAAGAACTCCCGTAATAATTCCGCCGTAAACCACAAAACCTGCAGAACCAATAACTTCCATAGGATTTTTTATAAATTCATCAAACTCTACTATGACATACAGGAGCTTCGCCCCAAGAAATCCCGTAACCGCACAGATGATAAGCAAATCAAACACAATTTCATCATCAAGCTTATGCTTCCTAAATCTGTACTCTCCTACAAAAAGCGCTACCAGCAATCCTATTGCTATCAAAAAGCCATAGCTGTATATAGGAACATTGCCAATACTAAACAATATTTTCCTCATAAATCACTCCATTCCCAATGCACTGTAAGCACTATCTATTCGTTCCTCTATCTGCTCAAAAAACTGTCTTTCATCATATGGCGTACTAAAAAATGTCTTCAATGTGTACAGGCATATAGTTTTAATCTGAATAGCAGCAATCTCCGCCCTGCGCTTCAATTCCAGTTCTGCGTCAGCCTTTAATTCCGCGCCTTCCACCGCTGCAAGCCCTGCGCTGATATCTGCAACTGCTGCCTCAATTCTTTTCAAATACTGATGCCACATAACAACATATGCATTATATTCTGCCAGATTATCAGTATCAAGCCATTTCTTGACCTTAATCTTTGAAAGCTTTTCCTTTTTGCACTGTCCTGTCTGAAAAATATATTTAAAATGCGTTTCGTCCTCCCAGTATCTTCCGAGAGGAAAAAGCCTGCACATTTCAGGTCTGTACTGATGAATTGCACATCTTTTATTTTCATCAAGAAATGAACAGTCATCTGTGTCTGCCGTCATTTTCAAATTGGGAAGCATTATACCGTCCACATAATTTATCTCTACTTTATTGTCCTTAAGAAGCTCTTCAAATGTAGTATTAAGACATTTTGTAATCCTGTAAATATCATACGGAGCCAGAATTATAGAACTTCCCATACCATGACAGCATACAGATTTGCAGCCCTCGCAGTTACATGTGTCCGTCCTTACCATATCGTTTTCAGTGTACAGTCTTCCGTCCGAAATTTCTTCTAAAGCACAGTTCCTAATCATATTTTACCTCTTTTTTCCATTCCCCATGACTTTTCCCCTGCCTTTTATCACGCCATCGCAACTTAGCTCCGGCTCAATCCTTCACTCCATTTTTCTTGCAAATATCATTAAGGCAGCACCTGTCGCAACAGGGCTTTGTCCTTGCGGTACAAACCTCCCTGCCATGATATACCAGTCTGTGGCAAAAATCGCTGCCCTCCTGAGGCGGAATTATTTTCCAAAGCTCCATTTCAACCTTTTTCGGTTCTTTCTGGTCTTTTACAAGACCAATCCTGTTGCAGAGCCTGATACAATGTGTGTCCGTCACAATCGCCGGCTTTCCGAACACATCTCCCATAATCAGGTTAGCGCTCTTTCTTCCGACTCCCGGCAGAGTAAGCAGCTCGTCAAAATCATCCGGCACCTTATCGCTATACTTTTTGTGAAGTATTTTCATGCAGGCGCTGATATCCCTCGCCTTGCTTTTTCCAAGCCCGCATGGTCTTACAATCGCCTCAATATCATCAACATCCGCCTCCGCCAGCGCCGCCACCGACTGATACTTTTCATACAGTCCTTCCACCACCACATTTACTCTCGCGTCCGTACACTGAGCCGCCAGCCTTACGCTCACAAGCAGCTTCCATGCGTCGTCATAGTCAAGGGTACAGCCCGCGTCCGGATATTCATTTTTTAATCTTTCGATAACCTCAAGCGCTAATTGTTTCTTAGTCATATCTGCCTCATCCTATCCCTCATAATGCTTCTTTATTTTTTTCATAAAGTACCTCCTAATTGTACAACAAAACAAAAACCATTACAATAGATACATAAACTCATTTTCCCGCTTATTCCCTCGCTCCGCTTATAACCGAATAATAAACATTTGAAGTTATCTTGAATACTATCACATAGAATAACGCAAATAAAAGGAAACTGATTACTGTGGTTATAATTAATATTTTCGTGTTCAGTATTCCGAAAAGTATTAATAATTCCTTTATAAACGGAAATGCGAACCAAAGGTGTACGCCCGCAGTTATCAGCGGCATAAAAAATACTGTAAGTATCTGCGAATTAATACTCTTTCTGATTTCTTTTTTGGTCATACCCACCTTCTGCATTATTTCAAATCTCGCCTGGTCCTCATAGCCCTCGGAAACCTGTTTGTAATATATAATAAGCACTGTTGCAAATACAAACACCACGCTTAACAAAATTCCCGGAAAGAACAGACCTCCGTTTGAGCCATAAAAAACATTTCCGGTCTCTGCCGCAGACCTGACAGAATAGCTTGAAATATTGTATGGATTGCCTTCCCCCCCCCCCGCATTAAGCGTCTCATTTGTTCCAGCCATCTTATTGTAATTATCAAGAGACATTATGTGTACAGTTACCATTTTTCTGTTGGTATAATCAGTCACAGCAGTATCAACCGCTCCGTCAGCATATTCACCCTCGATATCTGACACAGCATACTCAACCTCTCCATATTTTTCTTCATTTATCGAAGTCAAATGAGCTGCGATATAATTTTTAATTTCTGACAAATTCGAATCGTTCATATCCTGAACATCTTCAAAATTCACATTAAATATTATATTCTGCGGATACCTGTTGTAAAAACTGTCCTCTGTGCCTATATACAGGCATGAGGTTGAAGCCAGCATAACCAGCACCATAGTGGCAAGTATGCAGATTGTGGCAAGCCCTGCCCCATTTCTTTTCATCCGGTATGTCATTGATGAAACCGACACAAAATGATTTGCCTTATAATAATATTTCTTATTTTTCTGCAGCAGGCGGCAAATAAGCACAGAACCTGAAACAAATAACAGATATGTCCCAATAATTACCAGAATGACTGCAAGAAAAAACAACTGCAGCGCCTCTATAGGATTTTCAATAGTTACTGCAAAATAATATGTCCATAAGCACCAAATGCGGGTTAGCCTTAGAAAACTCTGCCATTACATTTCTAAAATCCTCCACGCATACCACATCCATATCCCAGCTTTCAGCCTGAAGCTTTATAGCCTCCGCTATTCCTATATCGTCTTCTACAATAAGTATCTTATACATTTTACCTCCCATCATTCCTATCAAAAGGTTATAAAATAAGCCTGCCGGATTTTATTCCGACAGACTTATTTTAGCACATGGCTTACACTGACAAATATTAAATTATTATTGCCTTTTTTGCACAGGCAACAAAATATCTGCTGTCCTCTAAGATTATTCTACATTCTACGGTCTACTGCACCATACAGCCTTCCAATACTGACATTGCGGCTCTCGTTGCGCTCAAATGCAGCAAGCATACACTCGGCTGTCTTCTGTGCAGCTCTTGTAATGTACGCAAAGTCAACTTCGTGGTTATGCTCCGGCTCCTCTATATATTCTTTGTGAGTTTTTTCAAGCCAGCTGCAAAGCTCCTCTACAGACATATTGTCATCTCCGGCTTCAACCCTTGTCTCGCCAAGCTCTTTTAAAAACGCATAAAAATTTTTTTCATACTTAATATGCGCTTTCATATCATCCTCAAAAATAGTGTTATGAGGATAAGTAAAATAATCCTCGATGTAATGAATTATATAACCGAGTCTTAAATATGAAACACAGTCCATTCCGCCCCAGTCTTCTAATCCTGCAAGCCTCTCACAATTCTTCTCAAACGTAGTCTCCCACTTGTGTCCGACAATATATGTATGTACGAAAATATCCGGTAAAATACTGCCAAGAACAAAGCAAAAACGACCAACCCTGCTGAGGTTGACTGATAATCTTTTGGTTACATTGATATGTCCTAATTTGTCCATTACGTCACTCCTAATATTTCTAATAATCAACTTTAAATTTCACCGACTATCAGACATTTTGCAGTTAGAAAACCCTAACCCATTTTATTTTATCATCTTTGCCTTTCTTCTACAACACCTAAAATACATTATTTTTGATATTTTTTGTTTTATTTTTAGTACAATTCCACTATTTCCACCATTTCTCGGGTATTGTTTCCCGTTCAATAAGGCAATTAAGCTCGTTGCTTAAAACCATTTTAGTAACCTCAAATATACCGTTTGCGTCGCACAATATGCAGTCCGCATCGCCAAAGCACACATTCCTCGCAGCTTTATTTTCCTCATATTAAAAATATAATTTGATTTATTATATTATATTTATAAATAAAATGACAGACAATTTTATCTTTCACTGCCGGCAAGAAAAACTTTCTAAAATTAATTATCAAAAATTCCTTGTGATTTTTCTTAATTTCTATATAATATACAATAGAATATAAGGAGGAATTTTTTATGCCAAAAAGAACAGATATTAATAAAGTACTTATTATTGGTTCAGGTCCTATCATTATCGGACAGGCATGCGAGTTTGACTATTCCGGAACACAGGCTTGTAAAGCTCTTCGTAAACTGGGCTATGAAATTGTTCTTGTCAACTCTAACCCTGCCACAATTATGACTGATCCTGAAACCGCTGACGTGACATACATTGAACCGCTTAATGTTGCGCGCCTTGAACAGATTATCGCAAAGGAGCGCCCTGACGCTCTGCTTCCTAACCTGGGCGGACAATCAGGTCTTAATCTTTGCGCTGAGCTTTATAAGGCTGGTATCCTTGACAAATATAATGTAAAGGTTATCGGTGTTCAGGTTGACGCCATTGAGCGCGGCGAGGACCGTATCGAATTTAAAAAAACTATGGACAGCCTCGGCATAGAAATGGCTCGAAGCGAGGTTGCCTACTCTGTAGACGAGGCGCTTGCTATCGCTGACAAGTTGGGCTATCCTGTGGTTCTCCGTCCTGCCTACACTATGGGCGGTGCCGGCGGCGGTCTTGTATATAATAAGGAAGAACTTGCGACCGTATGTGCAAGAGGTATTCAGGCAAGCCTTGTAGGACAGGTTCTTGTCGAGGAATCTATCCTCGGCTGGGAAGAGCTTGAACTGGAAGTTGTGCGTGATTCAGAAGGCAATATGATTACAGTTTGTTTTATTGAAAATATTGACCCGCTTGGCGTCCATACCGGAGACTCTTTCTGTTCCGCACCAATGCTCACTATATCTGAAGAATGTCAGAAGAGATTGCAGGAGCAGGCATATAAAATCGTTGACAAAGTGCAGGTTATCGGCGGAACTAACGTACAATTCGCTCATGATCCTGTATCCGACAGAATTATCGTTATTGAAATCAATCCTCGTACTTCACGTTCTTCCGCACTTGCTTCTAAGGCGACAGGCTTTCCTATCGCTTTGGTTTCAGCTATGCTTGCCGCAGGACTTACACTCAAGGATATTCCTTGCGGAAAGTATGGAACCTTAGATAAATACGTACCGGACGGCGACTATGTAGTTATTAAATTTGCAAGGTGGGCATTTGAAAAATTTAAGGGCGTTGAGGACAAGCTCGGCACACAGATGCGTGCCGTAGGCGAAGTTATGAGTATCGGTAAGACTTATAAAGAGGCTTTCCAGAAGGCTATCAGAAGTCTTGAAACAGGTCGTTACGGTCTGGGACATGCAAAGAATTTTGACACGATGACAAAGGAACAGCTCTTAAAGCTCCTTGCTACGCCTTCCAGCGAGCGCCATTTCATAATGTATGAGGCATTGAGAAAGGGCGCAACCGCCGATGAAATTTTTGAGATAACAAAGGTTAAGCATTATTTTATTGAACAGATGAAAGAGCTTGTAGACGAGGAAGAGGAAATCCTTAAGTCTAAAGGACATATGCTTCCTGATGAACTTCTTATAAGCGCAAAAAAGGACGGCTTCTCAGATAAATATATAAGCCAGCTTATCGAAATTCCTGAAGAGGATATCAGAGATCATCGTATTTCTCTCGGTGTTGAGGAGGCTTGGGAAGGCGTTCATGTAAGCGGTACAGAGAACAGCGCATACTACTATTCAACCTACAATGCTCCTGACAAAAATCCTGTCTCAAAGGACAAGCCAAAGATTATGATTCTTGGCGGCGGTCCTAACAGAATCGGTCAGGGTATTGAATTTGACTACTGCTGCGTACACGCAGCCCTCGCCCTTAAGAAGCTGGGCTTTGAGACAATTATTGTAAACTGCAACCCTGAGACGGTTTCAACAGATTACGATACATCGGATAAATTATATTTTGAGCCGCTTACACTCGAGGATGTATTAAGCATTTATAAGAAAGAAAAGCCTCTCGGCGTTATTGCTCAGTTTGGCGGTCAGACGCCGCTGAACCTTGCTGCAGAGCTTGAGAAAAATGGCGTTAAAATTCTTGGAACATCTCCTTCTGTTATCGACCTTGCAGAGGATAGAGACTTATTCCGCGCAATGATGGAAAAGCTTGAAATTCCAATGCCTGAATCAGGAATGGCAACAACAGTTGACGAAGCTCTCGCCATCGCTGCTAAAATCGGCTACCCTGTAATGGTTCGTCCTTCATATGTACTGGGCGGACGCGGTATGGAGGTCGTATATGATGATGAGAGTATGACAGGCTACATGAAGGCTGCTGTCGGCGTTACACCTGACAGACCAATCCTTATCGACCGTTTCCTCAATCACGCTACAGAATGCGAAGCAGATGCCATAAGCGACGGCGCCCATGCATTTGTTCCGGCCGTTATGGAGCATATTGAGCTTGCAGGCGTACACTCAGGAGATTCAGCTTGTATCATTCCTTCAAAGCACATTTCAGAAGAAAATGTTAAGACAATCAAGGAATACACAAGAAAAATTGCTGTGGAAATGCATGTAAGAGGTCTTATGAATATGCAGTACGCCATTGAAAACGGCAAGGTTTATGTTCTTGAAGCTAACCCAAGAGCATCCCGTACCGTACCTTTGGTATCAAAGGTCTGCAACATCCGTATGGTACCTTTGGCTACAGATATTATTACCTCGGAAATCACCAAAAGGCCTTCTCCTGTTCCTGCCCTTAAGGAGCAGCACATACCTTACTATGGTGTTAAGGAGGCCGTATTCCCATTCAATATGTTTCAGGAGGTTGACCCTGTACTCGGACCTGAAATGCGTTCTACAGGCGAGGTATTAGGTTTATCGCCTTCATACGGAGAAGCATTTTACAAAGCTCAGGAGGCTACTCAGTCTAAGCTCCCGCTTGAGGGAACAGTATTGTTCTCTGTAAACCGCAAGGACAAGGCAGAGCTTGCCGAAGTTGCAAAGAGCTTCTACGACAATGGCTTCAAGATTGTTGCCACATCAGGAAACTATGATGTTATTACAGCCGCAGGTATTCCTGCAACTAAGGTAAACAAGCTTACCGACGGACGTCCTAACATCCTTGATATGATTACTAACGGCGACATCCAGCTTATTATCAACTCGCCTGTCGGCAAGGACAGCATAAATGACGACAGCTATCTCCGTAAGGCTGCCATAAAGGCTAAGGTACCATATATGACTACCATTGCTGCTGCCAAAGCCACCGCCGACGGTATTAACTATATCAAAAATCATGGAAACGGCGATATGAAGTCTCTTCAGACGCTTCATAGTGAGATTACTGATAAATAAAATTACAGCTATGTAAAAATAAAACTAAGCTATAAACTTAATCCCCTGCATTTTTACCATGCTTTGATTGTTAGATTTCTAGATTTTTTAATCTGGCGGTCAAAACGGTAAATGGTGAAAATGCGAGGGGATTTTCTATTATTTATTTTCTATTATTTATATTATTTATAGGAAATATTCGCCTTGACTTTTAGAGAAATGTAATGCTAAAATAATTTAGTCAATAAAAAGAACATTCGACACGATACAGGCAATGCGCAAACACGCTGCTGATACGAAACAGTGTGTGTTGCCTGCATGTATCGTTTTTTATTTGCACATGCAGGATATGCATGTGCTTTTTTTTGATTATTAGAAAACACATAAAATAGGAGGTCATTTAAATGAACCAAAAATCAAATTCTTTTCTGGAAACAGAAAAAATCGGGAAGCTGATGCGCAAATACTCTATTCCTTGCATTATCTCCCTTCTGGTCGCCGCATTGTATAACATCGTAGACCAGATTTTTATCGCTAACGCAGATTACCTCGGCTCTTACGGTAATGCAGCAAACACTGTTGTATTTCCACTGACAGTAGTTGCACTTTCTATAGCTGTAATGATTGGCGACGGCTGCTGCGCTTTTGTCAGTATCAGCCTCGGAGCAAGGGAAAAGGACAACGCTCACAAAAGTATAGGCAATTCCATTTTACTCTGCGTTATCAGCAGTATTATTCTTACTGCCATATACCTGATTTTTAGCGAACCAATCCTTAGCTTTTTCGGTGGAAAGGTTAATCCTGAAACCTATGCACATGCAAAAGAATACTTCTTCTGGATTTCTCTGGGTATTCCGTTTTATATGTTTGGGCAAGCTATGAATCCAATTATCCGTTCCGACGGAAGTCCAAAATTTGCTATGTTTGCAACACTTGCAGGCGCTTTTGCAAATATTATACTTGATCCGATTTTTATTTATCCAATGAAAATGGGTATGATGGGTGCCGCAATCGCAACAGTTATCGGACAGATACTTACCGCTGCGCTTTCTATATGGTATTTATTCCATCTGAAAGCTGTCCGGCTTAAAAAGAGCAGCTTCGGTTTATGGGGATATCTGATGAAAAAATTTTTATCTCTCGGCATCACAAGTTTTCTGTCCCAGATTTCTCTCGTTGTCTCTATGGCGGCCGTTCAAAATATGTGTACAAAATACGGAGCTATGGACGAAGTTTTCGGTCAGCCGGAATACGCTCAGATTCCTCTTGCAGTTCTTGGAATTGTTATGAAATTTTTCCAGATTGCAATTTCTATCTCCGTTGGTATGGCGGCCGGCTGTATTCCCGTTGTGGGCTACAACATCGGCGCAAACCGCAAGGACAGAGCCAAAACATTGTTTACCTATCTGCTGATTGCAGAATTTGTAATTGGCGCAATAGCTCTTATAATTGTGGAGGCATTTCCTGTTCAACTGATTAATATTTTTGGCGCAAAAAATGAAAGCTCATATTACACAGATTTTGCGGTGAAGAGTTTCCGTATTTATCTGTGCTTAATGCCGCTCTCAACATTAAATAAAGGCACTTTTATATATTTGCAGGCTTTGGGAAAAGCTGTGGAATCCACTCTCATTTCACTTATGCGTGAAATTGTTTTCGGCGTCTCCCTGCCAATCATTCTGCCAATTTTCTTTGGACTTGACGGACTGCTGTATTCTTTCCCTGTCGCCGATATATTGACCTTTATATTCGCATTTTTCATTATTCTCAAAACTTATAAAACCCTTAATGTATCCTGCAAGTTAAAAGAAGAAAATCTGTCTGCTGCCAATGAACTTAGCAACTGACAAAAATATTAAAAATTAAAGGAGAAAACCAAAATGAGTAACAGAATTATAACAATAAGCCGCGAATTTGGCAGCGGCGGACGAAGTATCGGAAAAAATGTAGCTGCCAGACTTAATATTCCATGCTACGACGCGGATTTAATCCAGAAGATGGCGGAGGAAAGCGGATTTACAACAAACTATGTCAAAGAAGAAAGCGAATATGCCTACGGAAGCTGGCTTGCGCCAATTCTCTCCAACCGCTCTATGGGACCGACAAATCAAGATAAACTATGGAATATTCAGCAAAAAATCATTCTTGAGCTTGCGGAAAAAAGTTCATGTGTTATTGTTGGCAGATGCGCCGATTATATTTTAAGAAATAAGGCGGATTGCCTTAAGGTATTCATTTATGCCAGCATGGAACATCGCGCTAAACGAATTGTGGAGGAATACGGCGAGCGTGAAGAAACGCCTGAACAGCGCCTGAAAGATAAGGATAAGCGCCGGGCAGCATACCATCGCTTTTATACGGATATGAAATGGGGACATGCGCAGAATTATCACATCTGCTTAGACAGCGGTGAGCTTGGAATCGACAAATGCGTTGAAATTATCTCAAGTTTGTATTAAAACAATCGTAATAATTTTACTGAAAAGTATAAAAAGGTCCGGCTTTCGCCGGACCTTACTATAGCCTGCATTTACTTTGGTTACTTCCGTACTTACTGCACCTACTCTAAAGCAACCTTTTCACCGCTTACTTTACGCACTGACTATACTGCTGCTTTAACTCATCAACCTTTTTCTGCTCTGCTGCCGGAGTAGGATAGTAGCCTTGCTCGTGCATCATATTGAATACATCCTGCTGAATATCATGCTCCTCGCTCAAAATGTGGAGCATTGTCTGTCTCACGTCCTCATGAACACACTCATTTGCAAAAGTATTGAAATTACCTGTGCTTGCCTTCTGAGCCGCGAGAGCATCGCTCAAAATTTCCTTCTCAGTATAAATTCCTGCCATAACTCATCCTCCCTAAGATAACTTTGAATAAAGCTCGTTAAAATGTTCCTGATGCTTGTTTGAAATGCTTGTCATTTTGCTCTTTAACTCTACTGTGTCCGCATGCTCGGCAAGCATCTTAAACTTCTTTACAAGAAGATCCTCCTCCGACAACAAATCCTTAATCGAAGACAATTCTTTTTCCGACAACTGTGTCATAGTAATTTCCTCCTATTACATTAAACTGACTTCCCATTTGTAGCTTTATGGGTATCGCTTTTATATTATTGTCATCAAAAAAAATTGTATTCATACTGTCACCTTTTACTTCCCTGTCTGCTCTTAATTTATAAAGACATTAATTATAAAACTTGGAGTCGCTTATGGTTTTTAGCAGTTTTGAATTTTTATTATGGTTTCTTCCATTTTTTCTGGTAATTTATTATCTGACGCCCAAAAAATACAGAAACCTTTGTTTATTTTTATTCAGCCTTATTTTTTACGCCTATGGAGCGATTGAACAGCCCCTGTATATCCTCCTTATTTTGCTGTCTATAAAAAGGATTTTAACGACTCTTACCACTATGCAGATATAAACATACCTCTGGTTGACGTACAAACAGGACTTGAAGAACCTATAGACTACATTAACGCCGATATAAAGCAGCTTACTGATTCAGTCATCAAGGCATTTGAACAGGATGTGGATGAGCTTCCGGATTCACATTTTGGATTATCCATTGATTATGAAACTGTAACCAATACCGACGAATGGTTTACATTAAAGCTGATACTTCACTATGCGGCAGGAAGCAGCAACACCGAGTACCGCTTCTACCACATAGACAAACGTGCTGGAAAGATTGTGTATTTATCAGACCTGTTTGATGAAAATTATGACTATGTAACGGCCATAAGCACTGAAATTATCCGTCAGATGAATGAACAGATGGCTGCCGACAGCAATAAAAGTTACTGGATTAATAATGAATCCGAAAACTTCTATAAATTTGAAAAAATAGACAAAAATCAGAACTTTTACTTTGACAAAGACGGCAGTCTGATAATCGTATTTCAAAAATATGAAGCCGGTCCGGGGTATATGGGAACCTGTGAATTTAAAATCCCAAAATACATTTATAAGGCGCATATGAAATAATTACAGCAAATACTGTATGCTGTTATAATATGCAAATATTTGTATGCAAATCCGATGCACACTCCCATACAAAAGCCTATTACCATAAAGTTAATTGAACCGGTTGAATCAACCGCCGCCAGCGCGTCTACGCCAAGCCACTTTCCCACTATAATAGTATCAACCATACTGTAAAACTGCTGGAACAGCAATCCAAGCAGCATAGGCATCGCAAAACCGAGTATATGCTTTGCAGGACTTCCCTGAGTCATATCCTTCGTCACCTTATCAGACATAATGCTCCTCCAAATTAATTAGTTAATTAAATGCGGCAGAGAAAATCCCTGCCGCATATTTATACGTCGATATTTTATTATACTATTCTATTTTTGCAAACTACTTTTTTACATTTATCAAGCCTTTGATATGGCGCAATTTTTATGCCTGAGCCTTCGTTGTTTCCGGCTTTTCAATAAGCTTCTTTACACCCTGAATTGCCACAATAACACCCAAAATAAGCAGCAATATGGCAAATATAAGCTGAAGTCCGTTTCCAATACTTAATCCTACTGAGAACAACTGTCTGCTGAGATTATAAATTGTAAGCCCCAGCGCTGAAAATGTGACGCACATCATAAATGCCATTGGAATCCAAAGCATTGCGCCCTGTCTCTTTGTCTTTTTAAGAAATACTGCACAAGCTGTAAGTGCAAGTACTGACAACAACTGATTTCCTGAACCGAACAGCGGCCAGATTTCTGCATATCCAACCTTTGTAAGAAGGTATGCCAGTATCAGAGTAATAATTGTAGCAAAATACTTATTTGTAACAAGCTTCATATACGGCTTCATATTTTTCTCATCCATACCGTCCTCTATAAAGAACTCTTGGAATGAAAGTCTTGCAATACGCGCAACTGAATCAAGTGATGTCAATGCGAATGCTGAAACAGCAAGGTTAATCAACGTAAATACTAATGAATAAGGCAAGCCGATAGCTGTAAGGAAGTTAGCGATAGCACCCGCAAATATCTGAGGCTGCGTAACAAGCCCCTGCGCAGCAGCCTCGCCCTTGCCAAATGAAGCAACAGCTATAAGCGCTATAACAGCAAGCATACTCTCCATAAGCATTGCGCCGTATGAAACAGGAAGCATATTTTTCTCATTCTTAATCTGCTTAGACGCAGTACCTGAAGAAACCAGTGAATGGAAACCTGAAACAGCACCGCAGGCAATAGTAACGAAAAGAATTGGGAACATATACTGTCCGTTTACATTAAATGATGTGAAAGCCTCAAGGTTGCATGATGGGTTGGCAACAAATACGCCCACCACTGCTGCCACAATCATAAATATAAGGAGATAACTGTTCAGATAATCTCTCGGCTGAAGCAATGCACCAACCGGAGCAACACATGCAATCAGTATGTAAATGAATATAATAATATGCCATACATCTCTTGAAAGATATATAGGGAAATAAAGTCCCAAAGCAACTGCCACAACAAGCATAATAATAGCAATGGCTGTATTAACCCACTTGTTGAGCTTACAATATTTAAGTATAAGACCAAGTGCAACCGCTTCAATAATAAAGAGCATTGAAGTCGTGGCAACCGCACCGTTAGCAGCAACCTTTGTTACTTCACCCGTTACACTGTTTGCGGCAAATCCGTTAAATGTACCTGCTACAACATCTGCAAATGCTGCAACAACCAAAATACAGAACAACCAGCAGAAAATTAAGAAAAGCTTCTTTCCGAGCTTACCAATATACTCTTCAATAATATAACCTATTGTACGGCCCTTATTCTTAACTGATGCATACATAGACGCAAAATCCTGAACAGCACCAAAGAATACACCTCCGATAAGTATCCATAAAAGTACCGGAAGCCATCCGAATATAGCTGCCTGAATAGGTCCGTTAATAGGACCGGCGCCTGCGATAGAAGCAAACTGATGTCCAAATACAACATTAGTATCAGCAGGAACATAGTCAACGCCATCCTCATACTCGTAAGCAGGAGTTTTGGCCTCAGGCTCTATACCCCATTTCTTCTGAAGATACTTTCCGTAAAAAATGTAACCGCAGCCAAGAACAATAATAGCGATTACCATCATGAGAATTCCACTCATACTTAATCCTTCTTTCTATAAAAAATTTAGAATCTTTTTGCAGTCAAGACCGCCTTTTCAACAGTTTGCAGAATTTGTCGAAATCAGCCCTGCTGCTTTGCCGTCGATTTTATCACTTGAAATAGTGGAAATCAACGGTAAATTTTACAATTTTTTAATAAATATTAAAAAATAATGTGGAAAATAACCTCAACCCTAAAAAAAATTCAAATTTTCTTAATAAATTAAAGTCAAACCATGCTATAATGTACGTGTTGGCAATGAGCAGTGCCAAAACAGACAAAGGCAAATCGACTGCCTGCAGGCGTATTTGAATATGTCGGTTTTGATAGGGCGAAGCCCGCGAGCGAGGTGCAGCGCAGCGCAATCGAGCGGCACTGCGGTCTTTATCTAATCCACATCCGGCAATGAGCAGTGCCAAAACAGACAAAGGCAAATCGACTGCCTGCAGGCGTATT
>CAYZZP010000007.1:0-29366 GCA_964482965.1 uncultured Lachnospira sp. | reverse complement strand
TGAATATGTCGGTTTTGATAGGGCGAAGCCCGCGAAAGGAATTATATAGTGAAGAATTTATTTAAGAAATTATTTTGCAGGCATCTATCAAGAACCTCTGCAATTATAACATTTTTACTTATAAGCATGCTGCTTGAACTGGCAGTATTTAACTTTGACTTTTTTGCTTCTTTAGGCAGCAAGCCCTTCAGTCCATCCTACGAGGTAAACGACACCTACATCGAAATCACAGACATTGACTGCAATGTAAAATACATTTATCTCGACCTGCGCTGTCAAACCTTATACGGAGAAACAATTCCTATCAAAGTCAATATTTACGGAACTGACGAAGGAAATGCCATAAACTACAAATTTGCTGAAGCCACTATACAATCATTAGTTGAAGACAGCAAATATTACAGGCTCCACTCCTACGGAAACCTTAAATCGCTGCGTATCGACTACGGCAGCTCAGCACAATATTCTATAAAGGCTGACAATATTACTCTCAATGCAAATGTTCCGTTTAATTTTAACATTGTAAGATTTCTTGCCATATTTCTGATTTTAATTGCACTGTACGGATTCAGACCTTCTTCGTCCATATACAAACAGAATCTAAATGGAAGCCATAAACAGACAAGATTAATTTTTGCAATAATTACATTTAACATTTTGATATACACAGTATTGATACAAATGAATAGCACATATATTAGCGCTCATTGGAGCTGGCACCGACAGTATTCACAGCTTGCCGAAGCCTTTGCAGAAGGTCGAGTTGATATAGAGCTTCCTGAATGTCCTGAGCTTGAGGCTATGGAAAATCCCTACGACACAACTCTTCGCAGTCAGGAGGCGCCTTCTGCTCCCTGGGATATAAGCTACTACAACAATAAATACTATGTATATTTTGGTGCAGTTCCTGTTCTTATATTTTATCTGCCCTACTATTTGCTTACGGGCGAGGCTTTTCCTACGCATCTGGGAATATATCTATGCTCAGTGATTACTCTTATTATGAGCTTTGTATTGATAAAAAAGATTATTCAGCGGTGGTTTCCAAAGACGCCGCTTGGAGTTTATCTGCTGACATCGCTTATTTTAGGAAATGGCTTAGGAAATATACCATTTCTTATGACTCCAAGCTTTTACGCCCTGCCATTCATAATGTCTCAGGCATTTATTATGGCCGGCTTATCACTTTGGATAAACGCTGCCGATAACCATAAAAAGAAATCTATGTCCATTATAATTAACCTTATAGCCGGCTCGCTATGTATGGCAATCGTTGCAGGGTGCAGACCGACATTTTTAATCGCGTCATTTTTTGCATTTCCAATACTCGGCGCCTCCCTGCTTAACAAATGTGACAGAAGCACATTGCGCACTACAGTTAAATCGCTTTTTACAAAGCAGAATATATGCAGGCTCGCAGCATTTGCGGCGCCATATATAATAGTAGCAGCCGCTGTTATGTACTATAATTATATACGTTTCGGCTCAGTATTGGATTTCGGTGCAAATTACCAGCTTACAACAAATGATGTCACAAGGCGCGGCTACAACCTTGAAAGACTTTCCGACGGAATATTCATGTACCTTTTTCAGCTTCCCAACATAAGCCCGAAATTCCCATATATATTTTCCGTTCCATTTAATTCTGATTATGTGGGAAAAACTATTCGTGAAACCATGTACGGCGGAACTCTTTTCACTCATTGCTTTGCCCTTGTAAATATTTGCGCAATAAAAGTCAGGGGACAACTCAAGGAAAAAAAAATGTTTTCTTTTGTTATATTCAGCATTATAGCCTCTGTGTTTATGGTAGCATTTATCACCGAGGCAGGCGGAATTTTATCAAGATACGAAAGCGATTACAGCTGGCTTTTGCTGCTGTCCGCCGCCATAGTATTTTTGCAGCTCTTTGAAAACTGCAGAGAACGCAATATTGCAAGATATCTTATAATATTTTTGGTGATTGCCGCATTTACACAGTTTTTCTTCAGCCTCTTTATGGGCTTAGATTTAAGTAATATCAAATCTACAGATACAGAACTGTATTATACTATAAAAAGCTGGCTGCCATAGGAACGCAATATTAAATCCAAATCGTTAATCTATAATCCGTTATACAGTTACTTATATAATCAGCGTAGTCAAATAAGCACAAACAGGCAGTACTAATATGCTAAGAAATGTAGTAATTACCACTGCGCCAGCTGCCAGATTTTCATCGTGGCTAAACTGCACCGCCATTACCGATGTCATAGCGGCGGTTGGGCAGGACTCAAGCAGCAATACTACCTGCGCAACCATTCCGTTCATTCCAAGCAGTGCAAACAATCCAAAGCATATTGCAGGAATTACAAACATTTTTACCACAATGACAAATATAAGTTTCTTGTTTGCAAAAAGGCTTTTCACCTTGCTTCCCGCAATTATCATACCTGTTATAATCATAGAAAGCGGCGTATTCATACTTCCCACGAGGCTGATGGGCTGCTTTATAATTTCCGGCATCGGTATTCTGCAAAGATATATTACCAGTCCGATGACAACAGATATAAGCGCCGGAGTGGCAAATATATTTCTCATTACCTCCTTCGGCTTTACCTGTCCGCTAACTATAGCATAGCCCACCGTCCACAAAAGCAGATTAAACATAGTAACAAATGCGCTGGCATAAAGCAGTCCTTCCGTTCCAAACAGCGCTCTTATCAAAGGGAAACCCATATATGCCGCATTTGAAAATATGCATGCAAATCTCATTATGGCTATATCCTTGTCCTTCATTTTTATCGTAAGCAGCATAGTTACCGCAAGTCCTACAAGAAGCAGCAATGCGCTAAGCCAAAATGCTTTAATCAAATTTGATAAAATTTCCGGATTATACTCCGACATATAAGAGCCAATAATCATAGCAGGCACAATAATATATATAAGCAAATCTGAGAAGGCTTTCTTTCCTTCCATTTTGATTACTCCCGCCTTAACGCCCGCAAATCCTGTAAGTATCAGGATAAATAATATTATTATCTGCTGTGCCGTAATAGCCGCTAATTCCATTGATGTATCTCCATTCTCATATTGAGTATTATTATGCCCTGACCGGACATTAAACAATCAGCATTATAGAGTACCATTTTAAAAAATACAACAGTTATTAATTACATTTATGCAGATTGTCTCATTTTTCATCAACAACTTGTTCAGCATTTTTTGTCAGCAGATTTTTGCCAAGATGTATATGCACATAAATGAGCGCCGCTGCCATGCATAATCCAAGTACGGCAACTATCAGTCCCGGATAAAAATACCTGTATTTCATTTTTATCTCTGTGGTTCCCGCCTGAACATAAAGCAGATTATTTTCTTCCGAAATATCCTGACTGCTCCTGAACATTTTGTGGTAAGCTAATGATGTATTAACCCCATCCTTTTTCGATGTAATTGTTATAGAATTATTTCCATACCTGACGGTAAGCGGCACAAGCTGCCTGTCAGGCGTTCTTCCTGCCGGCATATCCGTTATGTCCTCCAACAGCCTGCCCACTCCCTCGTCTTCTGTAATTGCGTAATAATACGTCAGATTTAAGCCCACAACAATTATGTTATCATTCTTCACAGTACCGTAAAAATCCAGATTCATTTCGTCTTCCTGAACAGTTCCCCAAACCTCGTCAAGCCCGCTCACATATACAGTGTCCCACTCCTCGTTTCCCTGCGGGAAAAATCCGCAGTCCAGCACGCCTATCTTAGTATCAAGAAATGGGTAACCGTTAGAAAATTTTACGTTGTTGCAGATTACACCCAAAAATTCCTTTGAATGGGAATCCCTGCTCTCAGGAATACCATCCGCAAGAATTACTATACGCACTCCCGCCTCGCTTAACCTTACAATAAGGCTCTCGGCGCTCTCCCTGTCATTATATGTAAAGCCTGAAAGATATATCATTTCGTATTGGGACAATTCCTCAAATGTATAGTCGTTGAGGTTGTAGGACGTCATTTCCTGCACTGCCGGAAATGCCAATGATATAACAGAGGCACCTGTACCTATTCCTATAGCAGGATATTTTGTAACTGTTCCCCAGTTACCTTCCATATCAATGTGATATAATCTGTAAAATTCATTGGAGCCTGACAGCTCATAACCTGCATTTTCCGCTGCTTCGTCAAGCTTGGCAACAGACGAAGCAGCTGCGTCCATCTGCGAGAGCTTTATAAGCACCGTATCATTTCCCAAGTCAAGACACCTGTCGAAAAGATAATCGTAAAATCCGCCTGACAGCGCCCTGTTTAACTGCGCAAGGTTTGTTTGCGTCACAGCAGAAGCCCAGTCCGAACCAAATGACGCTGCCTTTCCGTTCTCATAATTTGTCACAAGGTAATTTCCCACAGCCTCCAGCTCGCTTCCGTCAAGCAAAGCAATCCTCTGCTGCGATATTTCTTTTGCCTTTGCTATAAGCGTAGTCTCATTTTGCTCGTCAAACCGCTCCTCGACCGGAACACCGCTCAAACTGCCATACACAAGATTTAACGACGGAACTGCGTCCAATACCAAAAGTACGCATATTATAAGCTGCATATATTTTTTCAGGGAATCCCACATTACAAAGGCATACAAGGCAAGGCACAACGCTATTGAAATGTACTGGCACATAACAAGACTGCTGCCGCCCGGAATAACAGACAATATCGAATAAGCTGATGATGTGGTTCCCAATAAAATTATTATAGCTGTACAAAAGCCCGGCACAGATTTCTTCTTACTAAACAATATTCCAAACACTGTCAGCAAAAATACCGCCAGCCCAAAATAATAAAACTGATTAAGGCTTGTATATCTCTCCACCGGATTAAGGCTTTTTAAAATGTTCTGGAAATACTTATACATAGTCTCCGCATTTCCTGACCCGGAGCCAGACATAATATGCGCCACAAAATATATTCCTGTCGCCATAAATGCCGCCGCCATTCCAACCAGCGCTTCAAGCTGCCTTTTCCATTTACGGTGTATAATTCCGTATATTACTGAAAATCCAACGACGCTAATTGCCACCATAACCACATATTCCGAATCGCACAGCGCCATCAAAGCATATGCAATCATAAGCTTTACAAGATTTCCAAGTCTTCCCTCTGATATGTAATCGTATATATAGCTTATAAACAGCGGCAATATCACCACACACAACGCTCTTGGAAGATTCCCTTCAAAAAACAGCACATAAAGATTGTGCGGCATAAAAAACCACAAAATTCCAATAAATGAACACATAAACATGCGATTTTTTCTAATTCCTATAAACATCCATGCTATGGCTCCCGCAAAAAATATAAAACCGACAAATATAAGATAGCCGTCTATAGAGCTGCCGCCTGCCACCGCCTGACAAAACGCCATAAAATACAGAGGTATTGGAGCGCACCGGCCCAAAACCTCCACTCCGTTGTACCACATGGCATCATACAGCGGAAAAATATTGCCGTCCTTTATTGCATTGTACACCATATCCCCTCTATATATATGAGTCATAGTGTCCGAGCCTAAGGGATACTGCCCACTCCAGCACACAAGCATAGCGATAGCTATGGCCAGCAGCCCATACAAAATCGGAACTAAAACATATGCAATTTCATGTCCTGTTTTCTTAGTCACAATTAACACTCCTACTCAATAATGTCATCCAGAATATTGTCTATTATCTCTGAAAGTATGCTGTCAGTCTGCTGGTCTACAGACTCTATGCTCTCATTTTCTCCACGTAAATCAAGTATATAGCTTCTTGAAGGACCCTCGCTTCCCTCAACACATATAAGCTCTCCTCCTATACCTTTTATAATGCCACGAAACTTTTCCGTAAAATAATCCACCATATTTTCAAGAGTTGGCAAAATACTGTCAAATGGTTCAATATCATTTAATATCTTATCCTGATACTGCTCAAAATACTCATTTATCTTCGTCTCAAAAATGTTGAACTGAACAAACTCCTTCCGCCGTATAAGAATCGTCAGCGCAAATTCCCATGTATGAGGGTGCGTCTCGCCCCTCTTATCGCCTATGATAATATAATGTCTGGCATTTAAGTAAAATTTCAGCCTGTATTCCCTAAATATTTTTATATCCATTTTGCACTGTACCTCTCTACTTTTTTGTAACCAAACCTTTTATACCTTACCTCTCTACAGCGCTGCATTTTTGCAGCTAACCACTATACCGGCTATTCCTCCGTATGTAAACTCTTGACGTATTCTTCCGCATTAACCCACTCCAAATCAAGCGTCTCAATGCTTTCCAGCTTCACACCGTTATTTAAAAGTACTCCAAGACTGTTCCTTGCCATATCCTCGCTGCACTGTACATACAACAGCAAAATATCCGTATCTCCCAGCACAAATCTAAGTACCTTTTTATCAAGAACCACACATGCCCTGTCGAGAAAATCATCTCTAAACTGCCCATTCTGGCAATGAACCTTTGCAGCCACAGCCGTCCTCACATTTTTCATCTTAAGCTTTCCAAGAAATTCTCTCAAAACGTCGCTGCTCCAAAGCTGATACCTTGTATCATAATGCTCCTTTTGGCTTAAAAGCTCGTTAAGATGCCCGACCGTTCTCTGAAGCTGCCTTATTAGCGCATCTTTCTCGTCCACAGACTTTGAAACTGCCTCCAGCTTTCTTGCAAACAGCATAGAAACCACCATCAGCGTAATCATAATAAATCCAACAAGAATAAACATCTCCATTTTTGCGGTCATAAATCTGTTATTATTCAAAATAACATTTTTATTGGTAAGAAGACACAGCCTGTACTCGTCATTGTTGTAATTGAAGGCAACGCCCGAAGCCACATAGTCCTTGTTGTTAATGGTAATATTTTTATGGATTACCCTGTCTGTCCGCAAACTGTCAAGAAAATTCTTAGCGCTTTCAGATTCGTAGTAGCTGACTGTTGTAAGCCCCTTGTATCTGTTGGTTTCAATGACATCCTTTACAAAAAGCATGGAGCGGTCCTTTGAAAATGTCCAGTATTTATTTGACGATGTATCCAGCGTACTTAAAATTTCGTTGATAATTTCATCATCATCCCTGTTGTCCTTCAGATTAATCTGGTCCAGCACAAGCTGAACATATGAGTCCTGCTGGGTTGCACATACATCAAGTATGCCTTTTTCCATCTCGTTCATCTGATGCCAAGCCAGCAGACCTCCTGCCGCCACAAATAAAATAACCAAAATAGTCGTTACTGCAAGAACGCTTCGCTTCTTTTTAATTTTATATGGATTTTTTGTTCTTCTGCTCATATATTGCCTTTCAGGTTCAGCCACCCAATTCAGGCGCAAAAACCTTATAATAATATTTTGATGACTTAGACAACTCTGTATCAAGCCACTCAAAGCCTCTTTCTTCCGCTAACGTCCTGCGGTCCGAGAACAGATTTGTACCAAGTCCAAGCCTGTCTCCATCTATATGATAGCCCATAGCCGACAACACCGTAGGAAATATATCCATAGGCGTGCATATACGGTTATTCTTATTAATTGTGCCGCCTTTGATGCTATTGCTGCCATTATTGCTGTTACTGCTGTCACTGTAGACGCTGTTAATAAAACAGTTATAAACCGTTCTGTCATAATAGCTTACGCCCGCAACAAGCGAGGTGTCCATTCTCGGATGGTCGCCTGTTATTACGATAACCGAATCCTCATAGAAATCCTGCTCCTTGCACCAGCTTACAAAATTTCCAAGCAGCCTGTCAGTACATTTCATAACATTTGCAGTTACATTTTCATATTCATTTCCGCACTGCTCGCAGACATATCCGTCTATGTGATGAGGGTCTACCGTAAGCATAGTAAAATTAAACGGTACGCCCTCTGACGCCAGTTCTGACAATTCCTTTTTCGCAATTTCATACAGCTTTGCGTCCTCGTAGCCCCACCACACAAAATAATCGTCGGGTATATACCCCTTTGCGCGGGCAGCGTACAAATCCACAACATCATAATTGCCATGCTGCTGAAAATATGTCTTTCTTCCGCCAAAATCTCCGTCCGAACCGCATAAAAATTTCTGTTTGTATCCATTTTGCGCAAGAATATCTCCTAAAGTAGTTATTCCCGACATAAAATTATTGTTGGCGAGCATTTCATTTATCTCTGTTCCCATACTATATGGCACGCCGCTTGTTGTTCCAAACAACGCTCCCATAGTAATACCTGTTCCGTATGTAGAATGAAAACCGCCCAGCTTGTCTGAGCTTGAAAATGAAATATTTTCATTGGCAAGCTGCGTAAGATTAGGAATATAATTATCGCTCTGGGCGCCTCCGTCCTCAGTTGAGGCATAGGTAGTCTCAAGGCTTTCAATATATATGTAAATCAGATTTTTTGTTTTGCCGTCGGCAGTTATAGCGACAGAATCCGGCGATACATAATAATCGTCATAAATCCTTGTCTGCGCCACGCTTGTTTTAAAATATCCCACTGCGTCAAAGCATAAATTTGCATATATCAATGATGTAAAAAATACTATAACCGCACCAACTGCCATTATACGCTGCAACACTCTCTTTATTTTTAACGGTATTCCTCTAAGCCTTATCCTGTCCACAAACACCAGCGCAACAAACACTGCCGACGCTATAAGCACAGGCGGGAGGCAGCTTCCTATTACTGCATTTACCACATCGGAGCTTGTACCCTTAAGCGACAATGTAAATGTACTGATAAGTTCATTTAATCCAACTCCATAGGTCTCCGTAACCCAGTGGCACACTACGATTATAAGCACTGAAATCACATAAACAAGACCTATACATATATGCCAGCCAATAGGTTTATGCACAGCTCCCGAAGATGCCTGCTGTGCCATTTCAGCAGCTCCGGTATCTTTCTCCTCTCCATTAATAAACGCCCGAATCTTATTTATCCAAGCCCGCGCTTTCTTAATATCCTCGTGAAGCACCTGCGACAGCGCCCTGCGCTCATCATTTAAATCTCTGGTTTTCCATGCGCTGTCCGTATTAATACTGTTGATAATTCCCGCAAATCTGATAAAGAACACCATGAGGTTAAATGCCGGAAGCAGCATAACAACCCACCACTGCTTACAATAATATTTTCTGATTTCCGGCGTACCCTTTAAAAATTTTTCGGTAGAGAAAAAATAAAAATATCCGATTATGATATACATAATAAATATCATAACAGTGGCAAAAATAATCGCCCTGCCGGAGTAATTCATACACAGAAGACATATAAGCGCCAGATACCATATCATTCTTGGAAACGCAAAGGTATGGTCATACATCAGCGTTTTTATATTAATATCCTTAAACACCCGAAAAATTCTGAATTTCTCACTGCTGAACATTTTGGCCACTTCAAGGCTTCCCCTCTGCCACCGCTGTCTCTGCGTATATAACTTATTTATGCCCTCAATAGGGTCAACAAAATATATTGCGTCCTCGCATACCTCAACACGCTCTTTGTAAAAATATTTCATCTGGAACGTAATCTGCGTATCCTCGCAGATAGTATCAGTATTGTATAACTGCGATTTAAGAACAGCAGATTTTCTAAATGCTGAAAATGCGCCTGACAAGGTATAAACTCCATTTGTCTCAGAGGCATAGCTTCTTCCCGCCAAAAAGGCCTGGGCATATTCCATAAACTCTAGCTTGCGCAAAAGCCTCGGAAAAAATTTCTTATATGCCTCAATCTGCTCCGGCACCGTCAAAATAGCGCCTGTCATACAATTAAGTTCAGGATTGTTCTCGAATTTCTTAACCATATTTTTAAGGGCGGATTTCTCAAGCATGCCGTCGCTGTCCAAATTGATTATATATTTTCCGGAACTGTTGTATAAGGCAAGATTTAACGCCTTTGACTTTCCCTGCTGGGAATTAAGCCACTGCATAGGCAAATCCGAAAACTCCTTCTGACATTTTGCATATACAGAAAAACTGTCGTCCCTGCCCTTATTATTAACAAGAAAAACTCTTATACGGTCGTTTGGATAATCGCAGTCGTATATAGATTTGATACAGCCAAACAACGTCTGTTCTGAATTATATACCGGCACAATCAGCGATATTTCAGGATATATAGGCAGTTCTGCGCTCTTTTTACGATTTTTTAAATGTCTTTTAAAGAGTATAAACACACTTCCTATGGCGGGCGCTATCTCCATAATTACCGGTATAATAATCCATGCCGCCCAAAATATGACTGAATTAAGCAGACGGTTTATGATTACCATAAGTAAAATTCCCCACTTTCATCCGAATAATATGCGGCTTTGTAAAAACATAAAAATACAGCACCACAGTCAAGGCATAAAAAAATATTCTGCCTATGAATGTATGTGCCACAAAATATGCATCCGTTCCAAAAAAATGTACCGCCTCACAAATCAGCGTAACCCGCAGGGCATTGCACACCATAATGTACGCCGTTCCCAATACGCCTACAATAATGCGCTCATATACAGTATAAACCTTGAAAAATACCAACAGTGAAATAAACGCCATTATCTCGATTATTCCTGAACACTCAAAGTCTATCTGCAGCGTCATAGAACCTGCGGCTGTATATATATAGATAATTCCATATTTAAGATATGCCACAAATGTGTTGGTTACATTTCCTATAAGCCCCGCCATAGCCGCAATACACCTTGCCAGCGGAACAGTCAAAAAGTTCCGCAGCGACACAAGCATAATAATAAACAGCCCGACAGAACCACAAAGGTATCTCCAAAACTCAAGCTTTGCTTTAGACAACACCCTCAAGGCATAAAGCCATAGGGCAATAACCATAACAGCAAAAATAGGATTCATTGTACCACTCCATTATGTCTGCGCTTTTTCAACAGCACCACCAAAGAAACTCCCATAGCAAGAAGCACGCCCATATACGGGCCTGAAGATGTTCCCGCTGTAGACAGATATTCATTGCCGATACGTCCAAACTGCGCCTCTATCATTTTAAAATCACTTGCCTCAATAGTAGTATTACTATAATGTGACAAAAATACTGCCACCTGCTTTAAATCTATATAAAACTCCATTTCATCCTTATCGCCGCCCACTGTAATCATCATTCTTCCGAAAAATTTCTCATGGTCAGCCAAATCAGATATATTTTTTAATGTGCCTGTATCATACTCGCCCCGGCTGTCCGCTATATAAAATTCGTAGGTTCCATCCGGCAAATCCTTAAGCTGCGGGTTCCAGTCGATTGTTCCGTCCTGCGCCACACCTACCATTCTAGGATACAAATTCCATGTCTTATCTCCATTGTATTCTTTCTTTCCATTAAAACAGATAGACACTGCACTTGTAAATTCGCCGCCACTCTCTGTTATAGTATGAGGGTCCATCGATGTCACAACGTGACCGTACAGTTCGCTTCCATCCAGATATAAAGCGCCCTCTCCGTCGGGATAATGTATTCCTGTTCCCGGAGTAGCATACTGAATCAAAGTATGCGGATATGCGTTCCAGTCTCCATACAGACCATCATACACAATACCCGTAAAATCTCCCGCTGTACCTGTATAGCCCTCATCACCTCTAAGGTTCATAATACCTGATACGAAAGGCTCCGCCTGATACAAACCAAAAGAAATGCTTTCCTTCCACAACGGAAGCGCCTCAGCAGGAATAGCTATCTCCCACTCATCTCCAAAATACGCAGTTTTTGCTCCCTCAATGCCTCTCACAGAACCGCCCTTAGACGCGTCAAGCTGAAATACAAGCTGTCTTCCCATATCTGTCACAATAGCATATCTTCCGTTAGACGCCACGCCTGCTCCTGCGGCATTGCCATCTTCTCCATCCTTCAAATATATATACACATAATCACCGTCAAAAATGCATGCCACACTGTCAAGGCACTCATAGTCATGCCACTCGCTGGCGCACTCTGCCGGAGTCTTTTCTACTGCGTCCCAATCGTTATAATATCCGTCAATCTCAATTCCGCTATATACGGCTTCTACCTGCTCAGCCTTTGTAAACAGCGGTATATTTTCATCTTTCACTGTAGTTCCTGCAAATGTTATGCTGTATCCTGTCTCATTTACAGGCAGTTCACACTCAACTCCGTATCTTCCCGGATTATTGCCGCTGGCATTGCTCTTATATTCCATATTCGCTCCCGGCAGCACCCACGCATACTCTATATTGGCGATCTGACAATCAAGGCTTGTTCCATTGCTGTATTTAATATTTAAAATATCCCATAAATATGTTGTATCCCACTCGGTCTTAGCTGTACCGCTGAAACAAAAATACAGCACGCTTTCATCCTCAGACTTGGCCAGCTTCCACTCCGCAACGCTTCCGTCCGCCACTTCAAGGGATTCCATAGCCCTCCACTCAGACACGTCGCCATCTATAATAATTGAAGAAGCGTCCGACATTTCCGAACTTCCGGCAACAGCACTCACGGCTGCCTTAACATATACCGGCTGCACGCATGCCAATACCGCCCAGGCAGCATAAATTCCGCCCAAAATACAAACCATTTTATTTCTTATTTTCTTAATCTTCTTCATTCTCACACTGCCACCTCTGCCTTTCATTCCTTATGCCCCTACAACTCGTATCCTCTATTCAATCTCACAGTTTCCGCTCAAACATACTTTTTCATCTTTGCAGCACTATGCTGTGTGCGTCAAAATATATGTTCTAAGCGGCGTTTCCGCTATTTCAAGTCTCTCCACATACACAGCGCCGTCGTTAATTTTCTCACTTACCTGATAAAAAAGAGTTTCTCCAAGATATTCGATGCTCACATCCTCGCTAAATCCCTCCATATCGTTAAGATAACACTCCTGATACGGTTCCAGACATTTCAAAAATACGCTTTCCACATCTATACATTTCTGCAAATCCAAAATTATCCCTTCAGCCTTCACGAAGGCCCCCACTTCCACCGTATGAACGTGAGTTTTTTCCCTGTCTCCGTCGTTGCTGTGACTTATAGAGATACAGGACCTAAAACAATATGTCCGCATTATTACATTGCACCCCTTCTATTAATTATAGTAGTTATATAACATAATTCGACAAAAATTGCAAATGTATACAGCATTTTGGAAAAATTTTCGCCTATTATTTTCCCAATCTTATTATATGTAATGTAATACTATTATTTTTAATGTGATAAAATAAAAAATATCATTTTCTCAATTTGACAATAGGAAGAATAATATTATATTCTTTCTCATCATTCCTGTTCCACCATTTTACCACATAATTAATCTTAGCGCTAAACAGCACATAGCCCTTTTCCGCATGCGCCTGAATACTCTTGCAAAAAGCCTGAGAGCATGCTGTCACCCTTTTTGTTTTTCCATTATGCTCCACTGTAAAATATATTTTATATTGCCCATTATAAGAATATTCAGTAACACCAAGCTCTGCCCCTGCTATAAGTCCTGATATAATCTCTGAACGTTCCGCCTCCGTAAAAAATCCAAGATATACATCTTTGTGGGACATCGCCATAACAATCTCCGCCGGCTCAGGATAGCTGTTATTGTCCCGCATACACTGCACGCCCGCTGAAGCTGCCCCGTCGTAAACTCCATTAAAATAGCCGGAATTATGAAAAATGTACAGATTGCTTTTAGCTCTGGTCATTCCCACATATACAGCCCGCTTTTCTCTGTCGTCCATATTGTGTATTTTATGCGCATCTCCCACCAGCATGTACACGTCATCAAACTCTCTGCCCTTAGATTTATGTATGGTTGACACGCATATTTCATTTTTGTTGCTCTTGTAGAAATCCTCAAATCTTGACTCCCGCAAAAAACCTTCCACATCAGTGCAATACTTCTTTTCGTTAGTTTTTTCAAACTGTTCCAGCATATACATACAAGCCTCTAAATTGGCGCTGTCCGCATACCTACGCCGGAGCTTATATTTTGCCTGCTCCCACAAATCGTCGGATATAACAGGAACATCGCTGCTTTTCAGCGTATCCATAAAATATCTAAGCTCCGCCAAATCATACAGCAAAAATCCATCATTTGACTGTATCATTCTTACCTTAAAACCTTTTTTCGTAAGCAGCTCCGCCACCAGATATGCCTGCTCGTTGGTGGAGGTAAGTACCGCTGTGGTTCTTTCAATTCCGGCATCCGCAGCCTGAGCATTGTCAGTATCCGTTCCACAACCGCTGATGCCTGAACTGCCATTTCCTGCACTAATCACACTGCTGTCAGACAATCTTCTCTGCTTAAAAGCCAGCTCCAGCCTGTTTACAGCTGCCATTTCCAGAGACGACGCATTTCTTATAATCTGTACCTCACCCAATTCAGGCTTAACAGGTACAATCTCGCTTTGCTTCATTCTATTCCCAATCAGCTTAACAAATGTATTCGAGGCGGCTATTACTCTGCGGCTGCTTCTAAAATTCTGCAACAGCTCATACATACGGGAATCCGGAACACTACGAAGCGCCGCCATATATTGGGAATCGGAACCTCTGAACTCATATATGTTCTGGTCGTCGTCACCAACAGCTATGACACGCATATCCTCGTTTCTATCCATAAGCGCCCTCACCAGATTGTACTCGTTGATATCCATATCCTGAGCCTCGTCAAGCACAAGCACCGTCTTTGTAATTCTGTCCAACTCCACATCGCCGCTCAGAATCATATCTGTAGCGTCCTTCACCACATTGTTGGAATTTTCAAGGCTGCCTATTTTCCCAAGCAAATCGAAGCAATATGAGTGAAATGTCTTTATCTCCACAAAATGAGCCGCATTTCCTATTAAATCTATAAGCCTCAGCTTAAATTCCATAGCTGCTGCTCTGGAAAATGTAAGAAGCAAAAGCTGTTCATGCTTAACGTCCTCCAAAAGCATAAGCGAAGCCAGCTTATGCACAAGTATTTTTGTTTTGCCGCTTCCCGGTCCTGCTGCTACAACGATTGTCTTCGAGGTATCGTCGCTGATAATCTCCGACTGCCTTTCCGATAAATTTTCAAAAAGCATCTGATACTTCATAGGCGTAATATTTCTTGCAATTTCGCTTAACCTGCTGCCCTTAAAATATTTTGTCAAAAAGAGCTTATATTCCATCTGAAAATAGTCATTTACAAACGTCAGTGCCTCGTTGTAATTGCGCACCATCATATTTGCATACTCGCCTACTATATGTATCTGCTGTGTTTTACTGTCGTAATACTCCTTTAGCTGGCGGTAATCCTCCACCTTATATCGTATTTTATTGTCCATTTCAAGGCGCAGAATATCCATGCCATTATAAATGACAAAAAATCCGCCCTCTATTCTGAATGCGTTAATTTTTGAGAGATACAACAGCGCTTCCTCTATCTCATTAAGCCCTGCGTCCTCCCTGTTAAGCAGCTTGGGCGCATCATTGTACGCCCTCTTGACGTCCTGAATAGAAAAATTCACCAATATGCTGCTTTTTCCATTTTCAGTATGTTCCTTCTCCCTTGCCTTCTGAACAAAATAGTCTTCAATAAACTGCGCAATCTGCACTCTTTTCTCATAGCGCCGCCTTATATTCTCCACCTCATCTACAGGATTTATCTGCATTGCCACATTAATCTCGCCCTCAGGCTTCTTTATGTAACCCTTGATAATCCAGAAATACAGCAGAAGCCGCAAATTATTGACTGTCGAAGATTTTATTCCGCTGTTTAAAATTTCCTCGTTTGTCTGCTTATAATTAATCCTGATTCCGTCGTTTTCCAGCTTGTCTAAAAGAAAGCCCTCAAGAGAAATGAATTTGTTTAAAGTTGTATTCCTGCTCCTGCCCCTAAGTGCCGCAGTCTCAACATATACCGACATTTCCTTATCATTTGCAAGGATACCCTCGTCCCGCAAAATATTGACAACCTCTATGACATCCCGCTTTGAAATGCCCAGATGCTCCGCGATATAATCTACCCTGCACTCAGCTTCCTCTGCGTCCGCTCTTGACCTGCTTCTGCAGGAAATCAGCTTTTTGATAATACGCACCGCATACTCTTTTTGCTTCTTGCTGAAATTTTCCGAGCTGTAAATTCTTGCTATTGCCTCCTGCGCATTTTTTACACAAATACTGTCAGCGTAAACCCTCGGACAATTCTGACCGCGCTTTATATATCCTGCATTTTCAAGTGCTGTAATTGCAGTCCTTACCTTCGTCTCTATCTCCACCGCATTTTCATCCCAGCCTGCGCTTCTGGCAATCTCAAGAGCTGAGCATACTATTCTTTTCCGTTCCTTCGTCAAATCCTTGATAGCCTTCCAAGTCTGCTGGACCTCGCTGATACTGAGTTTCGTCTGGTTAAGCAAAATGAAATGCTTGTCCAAATCGTTTTCATTAAAAAGCACATAGCAGTCCGCATTGATATTTTCATCACGTCCTGCTCGCCCAGCCTCCTGCACATAATTTTCAAGAGAATCTGAAATATCATAATGTACAACCAGTTTTACGTCCTTCTTATCAACGCCCATTCCAAATGCAGAGGTAGCAACGATAATCTGTACCTCTCCTCTTATAAACGCCTCCTGGTTTGCAATCTTCTCATCAGGCTCCATTTTTCCATGAAACGCCTTCGCATTAAATCCATCCTGACAGAGCTTATCTGCCAGTTCCATAGTCTTTTTAGTCCTTGAAGCATACACTATGGTAGGACAATTCTTGACTTCGATAAGGTCACGCAGGGCAGAATATTTATCAATATCATTTTCCTTATATAAAACCTCATAGCGCAAATTTGAACGAGCTGCGTTTGTGGTAAATAATTCTAAGTCTAAATCGAGATTTCTTTTAAAATATTCCTTAATGTCGCTTATAACCTTCTGTTTAGCCGTTGCCGTAAAACATGAAACAGGAATTTTCACATGTTTCTTTTCCTGAATGGAAGCGATAAAATCTCCGATGTAAAGATAATCAACTCTAAAATCATGTCCCCATGATGAAAAACAGTGAGCCTCATCAATGACAAATCTCACAATATTTCTGCCAAGCAGCAGCCTCTCTATAGTTTTTGAGCGCAACGATTCCGGAGAAATGTACAAAATAGAAGCAATTCCATTTTCCACTCTCTCCAACGCCTCAGCCCTCTCAACTACATTCAACAATCCATTGATTGTCACTGCGTCAGTTATGCCCCTTTCGCTTAAGTTATCAACCTGATCTTTCATAAGAGACTGAAGCGGAGAAATAACCACTGTCAGACCATGTACAGACTCCGCCTCTATTAGTGCAGGAAGCTGAAATGTTATGGACTTGCCGCCTCCTGTTGGAAATATAGCCAAAAGTGATTTTCCGGCTACCGCCGCCCTCACCGCATTTTCCTGCAACGGTTCACCATTGTAGCTTCTAAAGCCGTCAAACCCAAATTTTTCTTTTAACTGCAAATGTATGTCAAACCGCTCTCTGCAATAATCGCAGCCGTCCTTGCATGGCACTCCCCGCAAAAGATGATAAACATTATAAACCTCCGGATAATTTTTCTGAACCCAGTAAGGAATGATAGACTCCTTGTCATTGGTAATGATTGTCGCAAGGCAATAGGCAAGCTCTATGGGATACTGGTGTGCAACTGCGTCAATATCAACATTTTCACATATTTTTCCCTTATAATATGCATGCACAAAAGTTCCAAGATAACCGGTTTTCTCATGATAATTCATATATCTGAAAAAGCCGCGAAATTCCGCAGTCATCTCTAAAAGTGTACAGTATATTTTTTTTAGGGTATCATCAAGACTCTCAAAAGCAGAAACTTCGTCCATAAACAGTTCCATAGCTTTTATGGCATCGTTTAGAGGGTTATTCAAATCATCAGACTGAAGCTTATCATCCTTCACCAGCTTGTGATAAGGCTTCTGTGGAAACAACAGCGGAGACAGACATAGCGTATCAATGACAGAGCGCACTCCTGCCTGCTCCAGAGCCGGCATAATATATTTCAAGTCAAAATTGATAATATTATGCCCGCACACAAAGGTGACATTTTTTAAAAACTGCTCAAACTGCCATATATTTCCCGAATGAAATTTCAAACCGTCGGCAGCAAGCACCGGAAGTTTTGTCCGAACCGCACCAATATCCGCAATCTTATTGTCACTCACTTTTACTTCTATATCTGCAAAAACAATTTCATCATTCTGTATCATCTGCATATGCTTATCCCCCGCTGTGATTTCCGTATATTTTTATTTTTTGTATTTTTAATCCGTCTATTTCCCGCGCATTTAACACGGTTTTAATTTATTTTACCGGTATTCTTTTATCCATTTTCAAAATATGCGCCGACAGCCAGCACAAAAGATAATTAATCAGCTCGCAAAGATATTCGCGCTGGTTATTTTCAATATCATCAAAATTAATACGATTAAGCCTGTCAACAAACGCTGTATGAGCTGCTTTTTGTGCCTCAATGCCCTCGTAGCCGATACTGCTCATATATTCTTCCTCGTCGCTGAAATGCTTAACTGTGTAATCCTTAAGTTCCCCTATAATGTGCATTATCGCGTCGTATTTATCAGGAACAAATTCCTCATATATCAAATCGTTAGTCTCTTTTATAATCTCAAACAACTTTTTATGTTCCTCGTCAACCAGTTCAATTCCGGTCTTATATTTATCAGTAAAGGCAAATGGGTCCTCCTGCTTTTCATTCAGGCAATATCCTATCATAATGTCGCTTCCAAGTATATGATGGTAAAGCCATCTTGAGAGGTAATTAAGTATTTCATTTAATTTATCCTTAGCATTTTCCTCATTAAGCGACGCCACATCCAGACTGTTCATATACTCCGTAAACCGGGCATGCTCACGTTTTTGCCTGTCAAGCTCAGCATCTCCTATTCTCTCCATGTATTCCTCTTCATGGGCGAAATGAGTTGCCGCATAATCCTTAAGCTGTGCAATTAAATTCTTAGTCACTGTAAGAGCCAGCCTGTCTCCGCCGTTTATCAGCTCAATGCCTTCGTTAATCATGGCAAACAACCTGCGGTGTTCATTGTCAATATTTTCAATACCTGTAATACAATCATCTGTAAATCGGTACATTTTCATCACTCCCAAAATTTATTGATTCAGCCCATAAAACTGCCTTTATTTACCAGTAATCAGTATAGCTTATATACAAAATAAAAACAATAGAAAATTTGATATCTGCAAGCCTATTCAAATACTACCAGCGTGAGTTTTCTTTTGCATAGGCCTTATTAAAATCCACAGCAAAAATCATCTCTCAAAATCTATTTGCACTAATTTTTTCCCATTAGGCAGCATACGTTCCAAAGTTTTTGTTGCATGATAATCAATTTCAATCATTGCTTTTTTCAATAAATGTTCGTCCATTTGGTGATGTACTTGTTCCAGTCCATCAAACATGACCATATCTGCCTCCGGTAACTTATCAGCTTCATCTATCAAATTGATACACAGACATTCCAATATCCCATCTAAACCTAAGTATCTGTTATTAACTTCTTTCAAATAAGAAGGATTGACATCTACTCCATATACTCTTTTAAACTTATCTTTTAAATTTGTCTTTTGAATATGCTCAAGACCATTACCGCCTGCAATACCTAATATCATTACGCTGGAAATGGGATATTCGTCGAATTGCCCTTTCATCATTTCGTTCATAGTTTGTAACTGCATAACAGAATCCAGTTTCATATGTTTTTCATAATCGGCTAACGGATTTTCTTTCCACGGATTTTTCGTTTAATTACCCCTTCCCTAAATTTTGTTTTGCAAATCAACTATACAGTTTCTTTTTCTCCGTCACTACAATTTTAGCACAGGTAAAATCAGTTTTCTATTCTTTTTAACTCATGTATATTTTTATTTCTGTAAACCAAATCCTCCCGTTCTGCAAAACCTATCTTTTCCCAAAATCTATTTCCAACCTCATTTTTAGAAAAAGCAACCAGTGCAACTTTATTAATTCCTTCTTCATCCAATGCTTTCATCGCTGCTTCCACCAGATTTCTTGCAATTCCACAATTACGATATGCCGGTGAAACAGCCGTATGGTATATATATCCACGCCTGCCATCATGCCCTGCTATAATGACACCAACTATTATTCCATTATCCTCCGCAACAAAGCTTGTCGTCGGATTACGCTTTATATACTTGCAAATCCCTTCTCTGCTGTCATCCATATTATTAAGCCCCATCCCCGGTGTATTAATCCACAGATTATATACGCTGTCATAATCATCTATTACCATTGTTCTGATAGTTACCATATAAATATCCCTTTCGTTTTATCAGCCGGAAGCATTGATGTTATATATTCTTCTGAATCACTCTTTGTATATGGATATGGCAATCCGTCACGCAGGTTGTTGAGTATATTTTTATTATTCAGCATTTCTGCCAAACTAGCCGCATCTCCTATCTTCCATTCCCATATGATGCACTCCATACGCATACTCTCCTTCCAGAAATCTATTGTATCCCAATCATTTTTCTGACAACCGGAAGCAATTCAATTCATAATCCTTTACATAATAGCGGATATTCGTTCTCCCCTTTTTAATTACCGTATGTCCTTCTTTTTCAAGCATTTCTTTTTGGGCTTCTATACCTTCCGGATATTTTGCATTTAATTCACCGTTTGCTTTCAGCGTTCTCCAATAAGGCGTTTTGTCATCTGTCCGCTGATAGCTTGCCCATGCAACGATGGAAACAAATATTCCTGCTGTAATAGGCTCTGTAAAATCAGCTCCGTTCTTTTTGGCAAAGTATTCTCTTATAGTGCCTACGGTAAGTAATTTTCCAAACGGTACAAGCCTCATCACTTTGTCATAATCAATCGGCGGCGCAAAATACATTCTGTCTCCGCCATACTTCTTTATGCTTTTTTCATCCGTAATTATCTGAAGCTTAGGCATATCCTTACTGTCATTCAACATCGCATTAAAATCTTTTTTATCTTCATTTGCCATGTATTTTGGAAATAAAATTGGTCGCACTATAACATTAGGCAATAAATTATAAAATTATGCAAATGTTTTTTGATAGAAGCACTAATAGATGCAAAGCAAATGCAAATTAAAGAGCCATACGCACAGCCGCAGAGCCGATGAGTTTAATTAAAACTTTCAATCTTTTAGATTTACAAGGGGCTATCCCAAAGTTTGAGGAACGGCTCAATTAAAATTTTCCTAAATAATAAAAAATTCTACAATAAGTCTCTGAACGTTTTCTGGATATCTTAGCATTTCATACATAAAGCCCTGCTCGTTAATTTTGCGGATAATTTCTATTCCTGCCTGCAAGCCTTTATCTGTCGCAGTTTTTATAAAAATGCCGTTACGGTTTTCTTCAAATGTCAGTCCTTCATTAACTAACATTTCCCATATTGCTTTTATTGTCACACTCTTTACAGCCGTAGCGTCACGAAGCTCATTCAAATGGTCTTTTATTTCAGAAATATAATACATTTCTCCATACTTAAATTCCTCTGCCTGCTCCTGCGTTATGTAAAATTCTTCTTTTTTTGCTTTTTTATTTATATTGCCGCCAGCGTCCGTCTCTGCCAACTGTTCCCCGGTTTTCACGCCCGGATGTTTAGCTTCATACTCTTTAATCGCGCTTAAAAACTTTACGCCGTATTTAGCTGCTTTTCGCTGTCCAACTCCGTTTACTCTGAGCAGTTTCTCCTCTGAGAGAGGCATTTTCAGGCACATATCAATCAAGGTTTTATCACTAAAGATTATATATGGCGGTACAGCCTCCTGCCTTGCAATTTCAAGCCTTAATATGCGCAGTATCTCAAACAGATCAAAGCCTGCGGTAGTAAGGGAATCCGTACTCCTTGCCCTGTACTCTCTTGTTCTGCGTATTTCAGGTTCTTTCTCCTCATAAGTACGCACAACAACATGTGTATCCGGATTGCGAAGCCTGTCTGTTTCAGGTCCCATTTTTAACAGACTGTATTTATCTTCAGTCTGATACAAATAGCCCTGCTGCACCATCTGGTTTATAAGCAGACGCAACTCTGCCTCGCTACAGTCCTTTAATGCTGCGTATGATTTATATTCTGCGGCACCAATCTGTCTTAATTTCGCCCTGTCAGCTCCGAGCAAAGTTCCCAAAACAACGCTAAGCCCATACCTGCCCCTTGTCTCATAGACGCAATTGATAACCCATTTCGCCTGTACAGTCATATCCGTTTCCTTATATTCTCTGTGACAGTTGCCGCAATTGTCACAAGGTCCGTAAGTTTTTTCACCAAAATAGTTCAAAATATAATTTCGCAGACAACCTGTGGTTTTGCAGTAATTTTCCATAGCGCGGAGCCTTTTCATATCCCTCTGGCGAAGCAGTTCGATATCTTCTTCATTTACATCAAGAAACTCTTTTCTGTCCAGCAGAAATTTTTCGATAACCACATCCTGCGCAGAAAATAAAAGCACGCACCTTGAAGCCCCACCGTCACGTCCCGCACGCCCTGCCTCCTGATAATAATTTTCAATACTCTGAGGCATATTGTAGTGAATAACATAGCGCACATTTGACTTGTCAATTCCCATGCCAAACGCATTTGTCGCAACTATTATAGGCGTGCGGTCATAAATAAAATCTTCCTGATTGCGCTTTCTCTCCTCTGCGTCGAGTCCGGCGTGATATTTCGTCACCGAAACGCCTCTCTTAAACAGAAATTCAAACACCTTCTCGACATTTTTTCTGGTAGCACAGTAAATAATACCGCTTTCATTTGGGTGCTTTGAAATATAATTAACAATATAATCATCTTTTTTTCTGATATTTTCTACGCTGTAATACAAATTTTCCCTGTCAAATCCGGTCACGACAATTTCAGGATTATCAAGCCCCAGCGTGCATATAATATCGTTTTTAACCTCTTCCGTTGCAGTCGCCGTAAATGCGCTGATAATCGGACGTTTTGGCAGTCCATCTATAAAATCAACTATTTTTAAATAACTAGGTCTGAAATCTTGTCCCCACTGTGAAATGCAGTGCGCCTCGTCCACAGTCACCATAAAAATTTTCATATTTGTGGCAAAACGCAGAAACCAGCCGCTTTCCAAGCGTTCAGGCGCCACATATATTATTTTGTAACGCCCCTGCTCCGCATATCTGAGTGCCTGAGAAATCTGAGCCTCCGAAAGTGTGCTGTTAATGTATGCCGCATTTATTCCAGCCGCATTTAAAGCCTTAACCTGGTCCTGCATTAAAGAAATTAACGGAGAAATAACAACAGTGATTCCCTCAAGCATAAGCGCCGGCACCTGATAACAAATTGATTTTCCTGCGCCCGTCGGCATAATCGCAAGGGCATCCCTGCCCTCAAGAATTGTATTAATAATGTTTTCCTGACCTGCTCTGAAAGAATCGTATCCGAAATAATTTTTTAAAATCTGCAAAGCCCTCTGATTCATAGCTTCCTCCAAAATTGTATCTTGCTGATTTTTATAACCTTTTAATATCCAAATAAATCCGCCCAATCATTTTCTTCAGCAATACCACGCTGCCGGCAAAATATTGTTCGCCAATAACCGCTTCTTCTCCAAGCCCGCACAGCCCATATTCTCCTGACTTGTCCATATATATTTGATTAACTATACCTGCGTTATGTACCCACAAATCCCTTCTTGCCTTAATCTCAATCCATTTGCCCCAAACTTCCTTATTGAGCTTCATTATTGAGCTTCAGTCCAGGCGCCTTGTCAATCAAGTCTACGATTTGCACATCCTTAGAAAAATTAATCCCCGCAATCGTGCATTTAATGCGCCTGTTATCATACTGAAGAAGCAGAGTCATAATCTTTGACAAATAATTCTCCTCCGCTGCAACCATAGAGACAAACGCACTGTTATAAATGTCCCTATTTATTATTCTGGCTTTAATCTCCTGTCCATTGTTGCGGGCTACAGTTCTGGTTTCGTCATCCGTTCCCGCTTTAGGCACTTTAAATCTGAACCGTGTGTCCGGCAGCTTGTCCACCGCCTCCCTCGCCAACTTTACCCAGAAAAAAGTATCGTTTAAAAACGACTGTTTTTCCGTTTTTAACGCATAGACCTTATCTATAAGCTCCTGTCTCTCCCGCTGCTGCTTTTCCTTTTGCTGCGAGGGAATAAAATTCTCCAAAAAGCTCACCAAACCGTTCCTCGCAAATTCCATATTCGCCGCGCCAGCCGCCTAAGGGAAGGACAATATCCGAACGGTTGCTGCCCGGCACTTTCCGACCAGCTTCCCAACGGGTATTGCAGTCTGAAAACTCGTCAAACAGCGGCTTTATAAATGGATTATACATAACTCCAAGTTCAGCCAGCGTCATTAACTGTCCACGCAGTCCGTATTTTTCACAATTTGGAATCCGCTTTGACTTTTTTATTCTCTGCTCCAACTTACCCGGCGTTTCATACTCCGGCGCATTTCGTATCATATCAATAACAGCACTAAAAATTTGCAAATCTTCCTCAGCAGCAGCTCTTGGCGGCAACTTTGAAAACTCTTCCAAGTCAATATAAAATCCCCATCTACACTCATTCCATGAATTTCCCGCATATCTGCCAAATATCTGCTTACCTCTTTCCAGCCAAAAGTCCTTTTTTACTCCACAAATTTCACAATGCTTTCCATCTCGTGAACTGTAAAATTCGTGAATCGGCACTGCCCGAGCAAACAAATAACTCATAATCGGCTGCCGACCTCTCGGAAAGCTTCCGAAGCCTGCAATATACGCCGAAAGCAAATTGTGCAGCGACAGATTCGGATTGTTGATAATTTCCTTTAATTTGAGGATATTTTCGTCATGCGTGTCGTGTACAATATCATTTACCTTATATCCGCTGCCCTGCAAATATGAAAGTTCCTTAGAAGATAGGTTTTTTGTAGAATAATGCCAGGTCATAGTTTTTAAATCAAATACGTCTCCGGTTTCTATTGTTATTTTGTTTCCGGTGCTGTCTTGTTTAGAAGATTTTTTGTAATATACTTTTTTTAGTATTTTTTGTAGTGTTTGGTCCATTGTGGGAGTGCTCCTTATGTGGGTGATTATGATTTTTGTAATTTATTTTCCAACCCTCAAAAATGATACAACTGTATAATCTCGATATACAAATCTTTATACCTAACGAAGTTTTCATCTATGCCTGACTCTAATTTTATATCACAAATCTTAGAAATAAAATACCTATTTGCAGAAAAGTTTCATAGACTCGTTAATGAAATTAATAATTTATACACCAGTTTACCTAACGCAATACACCCTGCCCCATATATAACCTAAAACTTTTTAGTAACACAACTTACTTTCAAAAAGGTTCTCAAAATGTCATATTGGGACTGTGTTGTGGTCAAGTGCTGTACATCAATTTTAATCTTTATCCAGAATAGTCTGAACCAAACAAAACCCTTTCCGGTAGTTTCTCTATCAATTTCTTTATCTTTACCTCTACATAAAAAAACTGTTAAACACTTTTGGCTGATTACTTCCTGAATGTTTAACAGTTCCTACTGTTTTTCCCTATTCTGTTTTACGGTTTGTTTGACAGTTTCCGACTTAATCATCTTCATCATCCGCAAACATGGCTGCAAGAGATGCGGCAGTACCACCATCCATTGGTGCATTTGAATACCCCAGCAGATTTTCAGGCAATTCGGCTTCCTTTTCTGTGACTTCATTCTTTGTAGATTCAGCCACCGTCCCTGCCTGTATCTCAGAGTCTTACAGAACAATCAGGTCAGTAGAATCAAATACAAACAAGAGCTGTAGCTGGCAGTAGTTCTCTCCGTAGGGCATGACCCTGTTTGAAAGCTTAGTCGCACTCAGTGTATGAACAGGTGGAACGAAGGAAGTTGGAACACGATTCCATTAGACACGGAAGGTTCACCATCATAGATAAACAGAGGAATTATAGCCTTTATAAAGCAAAATAAGAGGATGCTTTATACATATTGGATACAAATATCGAGTATTCTTCGTAAAATACGATACATCTAATTATCCTGTAAATATTATTCTTGAGGAAAGCGTTGCTAGAAGCATTTCAAGTGGCAATTCGGGATATGTTTTATCCTGCGCCACTCGTGAAGGCCTTGAAGAATTGATGTATAAAATATTCAATTCAAAGAAATTAATTTCTGTTATGCAAGAACTTATTAGAATTAATCAATCCAAAAAATCATCGATTGATGCCAACGATTCAAGTGACCAAACAGAAGAAGCCGAATGATACATTATAGAATAGAGATAGGCACGGGAGATTTTGACTCCCGTGCCTGTTGTTATTTCGTGTATTTAATTATAACTTCATCGACGCCATCTGTATATTTGCCTTGTGCTATGAGTTTGTTTCTATATTCGAATAGGCATTGAATGATAAATCGGTGTTCGGTGTCACTTAGCCGCAAATAGTATTTTCGTTTTCTCATACATAAATCAACTCCTGATTTATGATTTCTGTAGTGGCGTTGCGGATAGCGTTCATTTTGCCAACCCACGCCATTCAGTCTATCTTGTATCCAATGTGAAGAAGTTTTTTAATACCTTTTTTCTTCTCACCCAGACCACAATTATACGTTTTTGAACTTGTTTACCTCACTGTTTAGTTGTTCTGAAATCTCCTGATTATTATCCGTCTCTCTCTGAATCTGTGAAATCGCATCCACCAGTTCAACTGCACTCTCCGCAACGCTTGTCACTCCCTGTGCATTTTCGTCCACCGCAATTGCAATATCATTAAGGCCTTCGTTCATCGCCTGCATGGTGTTCTCAATTTCGCTGGAATTTCTTGAGAATTCCATCATAATTTCATTAACATTCTCCGCATCCTGACGATACTGATTTACCACATTCACAAATCCGTCGTAATCCTCCATGACCTTTTCGTCCACAAACTGCATCATCTGTTCTGCGCTGTCCGCAAGACATTCTACCGCTGCGGTTACCATGTTGCTGATGCTCTGGATATTATTTGCGGTATCCCTGCTGCTGTCTGCCAGATTGCGAATCTCATCCGCAACAACCGCAAATCCCTTTCCTGCTTCACCCGCTCTCGCCGCCTCGATGGAAGCATTCAGTGCCAGGAGATTTGTCTGGCTGGCAATATTCAGGATTTCTCCAGTCAGTTCATTGATTTGCTCTACGCTGCGGCTTTCCTCCACGGCATCTGACAGCTTCTGGCGGATTCCATCCATTGCCTGACTGGTGTTCTCCTTGTCTTCTATGGTTGTCTGATGAATCTCATTGGCACGTTTTTTAATTTCTTCAACCAAATCCGTTCCAGCATTCACATGCCCCATCATCGCTTTAATATCATCCAGTACCCTGTCGCTTCCGTCTGCAATCTGTCTAAGCGTCGCGGATATTTCTTCCATGCTGGCAGACATTTCCTCCATGGTAGCTGAAACTGTGCTGGCGCTGGTGTTGGATGTATTGAGTTCCTGGCGTACCGATTCCGCTGAAACACTCAACATCTCTGACTTCTGCTTCAGGGTGTGCATAATATACTGCAGTTGCTCTAAAAAGCTGTTGATCCCCATTGTCATCTGACCAATTTCATCCTTTGATGTAACCGGAATGCGCTCGGTCAAATCTCCCTCGCTATTCTGCAGCTTATATACCAGTTGTTCGATCTGTTTTCCGGAATTTTTTGCCGGTTTTGCAACAGTCAGCCGCACCACGAGAATTGCGCCAATACAGATTACAAGGAATATAAGAAATGACATTGTATCAAAAGTAAATGTCAATGAAATTTTCGCACTGCTTAGATTTTCTATATTTTCCCTTTTCGCATTTACTAGATCATCATATTCATTTTCTGCTTCCTGCGCGGGATTAATATACTGGTATACGCCGTCTACTTTTTCCAAAATGGTGTTATAATTTCCGCTTTCTGCCATATTACTGATATCAGCGCAGTAATCGGAAAAATTCTTAAGTGTCGCCGCCCATTCATTTACCGCAGCCTCCAGCTCAGAATCGCCGGTCTTCTCCCCTAGCTGCTGCAGGATTTCAATGTCCTGATTCAATGTTTCCAGACTGGCGACAAGCTTTTTTTTCATCATATCAATATCTTCACTGTTGCGCTTATAATATACCAGATTGGAATACAACTGTACCTGCTGAAAGGAAACCGAAATATCCTCCTTCGCCTGTGCCATTGACATATACATGGACATATTGTTATTATTGTCCTTAATCGTCGACAGGCTGCTGATATTATATACCAGCACGATCACGAAAACCAAAACCAGAACTGCCAAAACTGAATAAATTTTCTTTCCAATAGTCTTTTTCATCTCCTAAATCAAGCCCTTTCTTCTGTTTATAATATAAAATTATACTATGTATATCTTAAAAAAAGCAACTTATTTTTTTCGTTCTTCCTGCAAGAAGCAATTCCAATTTCAATTGCAGACGCCTTAATATTGATGCCTTTCAAAGCCACCTGTCACTGTATTACTCCCCTCTTATTTTACAACTCATTCAGATTCTCCGGTAGATGGTATACTATAAGTACAATGTAGGAGGATATGCAGAATGGCATATAGAGAGATAATTTCTAAAATTTTCAACTATAATGATACGCTCAGCGTGGAGGATTACAAGAATATTTCAAAGGGCTTTCAAAAGGCAGACAATTTCGCAGGCGTTATCAGTGTGGGATATATAGCCTTTATTGAAAGCTATATACTCTGGAGAACGCCCTGACCGCATACCCATCTCTGGAAGGAGCTGTGATTCACAGTGACCGCGGAGCACAGTATACCAGTGAGAATTACCGACAGGCAATTAGAAAACATCAAATTCACCAGAGTATGAACAGTGCCGGAGGGCGCTGCCATGATAACGCACGCTGCGAAAGCATGTGGGCCAGAATGAAGACGGAACTTCTCTATGACCGTTACAATACAGAACAGATGACAATAGAAGAATTAAAGATACTCATCTGGCGATACTTTCTCAGTTATTGGAACAACCGGAGGATCTGCTCCGCAAATGGAGGCCTTCCACCCATGTTAAAACGTAAACAGTATTATGAGACTTTGGAACTAGCAGCATAATCAATGATATCTTTGAGATAAATGTGTCAACTAATCTTGACAATATCAATTCCAATCCGGCTCATTCTCCGAATGAAATGACATATCTTATTGAACATTAGCAGTTCAATAAGCAAACATTCCCTCCTGTCCTGTTATTTGTTATCTATGAAAACGGGGAACTCCCGCTATAAAGGTAAACCGGGCTTTCTCCGGTGCGTTTGTGCTTTAACCACCTCCCTTTTTGGCACAAAAAAACACCAGACCTGTTTCAGCCTGATGTTTTTTCCCTATAACTTATTCCTATACTGTTCCAGTTCGTGGAAAACGCCCAGAAC
>CAYZZP010000006.1:0-89428 GCA_964482965.1 uncultured Lachnospira sp. | reverse complement strand
TTATTAAAGTGCGCCTAAAAACCATATAGCATCGCTTTTTACCTCAGGAATCGTGTGCTACACGATTTCTACCTTGTTTCGAATCAAGATTGCAAATAAACTTAGCGAGTTTCGCAATTACCTATTACGACATGGCACAAAATCGGCTGTGTAATATATATCGTATTTCTTTTTCCATTACTTTATAGTGAAGTTTTATAAAGCAATTATGAAAAAGTGCTTGCATATATGTAAGTATTGTGTTACAATATCCTAGCTGCTTATTGAAGACAAAGAATTACTTTGTAAGATTAAGTCTTGCAATGACAATATTTTTATTTTTTTTTAAAAGAGGTGAAATCATGAGAGAAGGAATCCATCCAGAGTATTATCAGGCAAAGGTTGTTTGTAACTGTGGTAATGAATTTGTAACAGGCTCAACTAAGAAAGAAATCCACGTTGAAATCTGTTCAAAGTGCCATCCTTTCTATACAGGACAGCAGAAGGCTACAGCGGCACGTGGACGTATTGATAAGTTCAACAGAAAGTACGGCGTACAGAACAATTAATTTAGCTATGGATAGGGTTGAGGTCGTATTACCTCAACCTTTTTTACTTTTTTTGAGGTGATTTATGAAAGCATCGGGTATTGGAGGTCAGGCTGTAATTGAGGGCATAATGATGAGAAATAAGGAAAAATATGCCATCGCAGTAAGGAAGCCTGACAAGGATATAGAGGTTTTAGTTAAAGAAGGAAAAATGCTTACTGAGAAGTATAAGTGGCTTAATTTTCCAATAATAAGAGGAATATTTAATTTTGTGGATTCACTTGTTATGGGTGTATCTACAATAAGTTATTCAGCTTCATTTTATGATGACCCCGAAGAACAGGAGGACACGAAGGCTGATAAAATAGGCAAATCAATATTTAAGGATAGATTTGAATCAGTGCTTATGGCGGCGACGATTATACTGTCAGTGCTGTTGGCAATCGGACTTTTTATGCTTTTGCCATACTACATTTCAAGACTTTTGAGTTCATTTATTGCCTCAAAATTTTTGCTTAATTTTATAGAAGGGATTTTGAGAGTTCTTGTATTTCTGCTTTATATTGTTATAATTTCATACAGTAAGGACATTAAGAGAACATTTATGTACCACGGGGCAGAGCATAAGTGCATTAATTGCATTGAACATGGGGCGCGTCTTACAGTGGAAAATGTCAGACACAGTTCAAGATTGCATAAAAGATGCGGAACAAGTTTTCTGTTTCTTGTAATGTTTATAAGCGTTATTTTCTTTATATTTATAAGAGTTGACAATACGATACTCCAGCTTGTTATAAGGTTGCTTCTTATACCTGTGGTTGCAGGCGTGTCATATGAGATAATAAGATGGGCAGGAAAAAATGACAATGGTGTTGTTAATGTCATAAGCAAACCGGGACTGTGGCTTCAGAAGCTTACAACAAAAGAGCCTGAAGATGATATGATAGAGGTTGCCATTCAGGCGGTTGAGGCGGTATTTGATGTTGACGCATTTTTGAAGGAATATTATGCGGATTCCGAAGATCCTCAGGCTGATATGGAGGCTGCCGAGGCGGAGATGGCGCTTACCACAAGTTTTAATATTGGTGAGGAAAATAAATCGAGAGTTATAAAGTTTGAGAAGTCTGAGAATGATGAAGATGACGACAATATCTTTTTCAATCAGGAGAGTTTTAACCAGCGTTTTGAGGACAGCGACCAGTCAGAAAGCACAATACACGATTATGATTACGAGTATGACAGCGATTATGATGATGACGATGATAGTGATGAATTAGATGATGATACAGAATATTCAGAGGATTATGCTGATATTTTAGAGGAGGCTGACGAAGAGAGAGAGGCTTTGAATGAGCAGGCTGTTTCTGAAGAAAGCGCTGAGGCTGATGAGGATTTTGAATCAGACGAAAGTGATATTTTGAATGAGGACGCCGGTTATTATTCTGACAATGAGGACGGCTCAAATGAAGGCGGATATATGGGCGGCGACGGCTTAGATGAGGCGGATTGTTCTGATGAAAATGCTGACTCCGATGAGAATGACGATGGTTTTGAGTTTTTAGACGAGGAAAGCGAGATTTCTGATGATACCTATGCAGATGATGTTCCTGTATTTAAGCAAAGAAGGACGGAGTAGGCGCAATGGCTGACAACATTACAATAAAAGAAGCCGTAAAAGAAGGAAGCATGCGGCTTAACAAATGTAATATTGATAATGCCGGTTATGACAGCTTCGCTTTGTTTTCAGATATAACAGGTATAGATAAAACATATTATCTTATGCATGGTGATGAGTATGTAAGCCCGGAGAATATGCAGGTATTTGACGCATATATAAGCAGAAGATGCAGTCACGAGCCTTTGCAGTACATTTTGGGTAAAGCTTGGTTTTATGGCAGGGAATATATAGTTAATGAAAGTGTGCTGATTCCGAGAACTGATACGGAGGTGCTTATAGAGCAGGCACTGAAGCAGATAGGTAAGTTGTCTGTGGACGGCACAGAGCGGGGAGTGAATATCCTTGATATGTGTACAGGTTCCGGCTGCATTGCCATAACGCTGGCGTTGGAGGTAATGGAAAGTCAGGTTGTGGCGGTGGATTTGTCGGAGGAAGCCCTGAATGTCGCCAAAGAAAATAGAGATAAACTGGGAGCCGGTAATGTATCCTTTGTCCTGAGTGATTTGTTTGATAAGTTGGCTTACTGCAAAAACAAGCAGTTTGATATAATTGTTTCAAATCCTCCATATATAGAGACAGATGTAATTGAGACCTTATCTGAGGAAGTAAGAGGATTTGAACCGGTGATGGCTTTGGACGGAACCAAAGACGGGCTGTATTTTTATAGAAGAATTACTGAGGAGGCGCCGTGTTTCCTGAAAAATGGCGGATGCCTGATGTATGAGATTGGTTATAATCAGGGAGAGGCGGTTAAAGCCATTATGCTGTCGGCAGGCTTTGATGAGATTGAGGTTATAAAGGATTATGCAAGTCTTGATAGGGTGGTTAAGGGCATATATAGGAAAGAAATGTTGTGAGCAGGCGCGTGCCTGTGATGTAATTTTTATATTATATTAAGTGATTATTGTCTGATAGAGAGGAAAGTTAGCTATGGATATGTTTGATAAGCTTGAAGATATTATTAACCGTTATGAGGATATAACTGCGGAGTTAAGCAATCCTGATGTTGTCAACGACCAGGATCGTTTTCGCAAGCTTATGAAGGAGCAGAATAATATTCTTCCGATTGTTACAGCATTTACTGAGTATAAGAGCTGCAGACAGAATATAGAAGACAGTCTGACTATGCTTGACGAGGAGACGGATGAGGAGTTAAAGGAACTGGCTAAGGAGGAGCTTAACGATTCCAAGAGGCGTATAGCTGAGCTTGAGACAGAGCTTAAAATACTCCTGCTGCCGAAGGATCCTAATGATGATAAGGATATTATTGTGGAAATTCGTGCAGGCGCAGGCGGAGACGAGGCGGCTCTTTTTGCTGCGGAGCTTTTCCGTATGTACACTCATTATGTGGAGTCAAGAGGTTGGAAAATAGAAGTTGTCAATGCCGACGAGACAGGAATCGGCGGTATGAAGGAAATTGAGTTTATGGTTAAGGGACAGGGCGCATACTCTGTTATGAAGTATGAGAGCGGCGTTCACCGTGTTCAGAGAGTGCCTGAGACAGAGTCGGGCGGACGTATCCACACTTCAACTGCTTCCGTAGCGGTTATGCCGGAGGCTGAGGAGGTTGATATTCAGATAGATGATAAAGATATCCGTATTGATGTTATGCGTGCTTCGGGAAATGGAGGACAGTGCGTAAATACAACAGATTCTGCGGTACGTCTTACTCATTATCCAACAGGTATAGTTATTTATTCACAGACCGAAAAGTCTCAGATTCAAAATAAAGAGAAAGCCTTTGCACTGCTTCGTGCAAAACTCTACGATATGGAGTGCCAGAAGGCGCATGATGCCGAGGCTGACGCAAGAAGAAGCCAAATAGGTACAGGCGACCGTTCGGAGAAAATAAGAACATACAATTTTCCTCAGGGACGCGTCACGGACCACAGAATAGGTCTTACGCTTTACAAGCTGGACAAAATTATGGACGGCGACATTCAGGAGATAATTGACGCGTGCATAGTCGCTGACCAGAACGCAAAGCTGGCGAAGATGAACGAGAACTAACAGGAACGACCGGAATATATAAATAAAGTTAAGTTAAGTATAAGAGCAGCGGGATGAAAATGCAATGTCATATATCAGTTTGAGCGATTGATATATGACATTTTTGCGTGGGATTATGTGTATTTTAAGGCAGGTATGATGTAAAGGTATCGAAAAAGTTGTTGTGAAAAATATATATGGTGGTATATAATGAATGATATAAGTGGTATATAATAAATTATAATTTGAGAAAATGTGGTGCCAGACTTGTATTTTGCTGTTCTGTGGTGTCGGCATATTGTTAAAAAATACGCCGAAGCAGGCGAGGGTGCGGATATTGAAAATGAAAAATTGCAGCGATATAGTGACGTAAGAAAGCACAATACTGCTAATTAATTAATGATAGGAGAATAAAACTATGTCAATTTTAAAATTTGGAAAAAATAAGAAAGAAAGCGTCAGATATGATGGCGAGGGACGTATAAATACAGAGAGTCCTAAAGAAAATCTGGATATAGTCTATGATGAGATTGTTTCTAAGGGAAATGGAGCGCAGCGTGTGGAGGACGGAATATGGTATGGCGATGCCGGGCTTCATGTCAGCTGTGTTATTCAGAGAATGTCGGGACATGATGACAGGTATTCATCAGAAATGCTGTTTATCTTAAATCATGATTTGTTTGACGAGCCTTTATGCGAATATGTGGGAGGTATGGGAGACTGCGAGTTGAGCGCTATGCGTTCAGGAGCTGAACAGTTTACAGGTGTTGTACTTTTGCCTGTATTGTCGTCTCTGGGTTGTACAGGAGAAAATTTGGTGGAGACGGATGTTGACGGCGAAACTCATGTATTTCACAGAGCATGTACGGAGACAGTGTATTCTATGGGCTCTGAAAATCCTGAAAGAAGAAATCTCTGGGAGATTATAGAAAAAGAAATACCGGAATATCTGGGAACGAAGAATGCGTATTGGATAAAGGTGTACGCATGCTGCATCGACGGTAAGCCTAATTGTGAGGTCAGGATAAACGGAGCAGTTTTTCCGGAGCTTACCAAGAAAATTGAGGAATATGTGGATACATGGTCAAATCGGGACTTCCATTCCGAAAAGGGCTTTTTCCTGCTTATAAAAGAAGAAAAGGGGAAGAATGAGCCGGACAGCGAGCTGGTTATGATGATGACAGAAAAGTTTATTGAAAATAAGCTGACAATAATTGATGAAGAGTCTAAGGAGAGAGCAAGGGCAGAGTTATATTTAATGGGCAATAAAGATATTAATCTGCTTTGGGAGCTGGAAAACTTTACACCTGAAATATATACATTTATGGCACTTAATCTTAAATGTTCAGACAGCATTAAAATATGCCGTCAGGGAAAACCTGATATATCTGTAAAAAAATCAAAACTCAGAACATATGGCTACATAGAGCAGGCTGTGTGCAGATATATGCTGGAAAAGAATCCAAGCAGAGAAGCAAGCCTTGAAGTAATGCTCAACAGCGCTGTATTTAACGCTGTAAATAATGCTGTAAATGCAGGCTCAAAAGTGGAGGATTTATATTTCCCTGAGATGATATATAATGCGCCGGACACATATAGGGTGAGGTAGTTATGGTTTATTTGACACATTTTTCATTTCCTCATATTGAGAAGGAATATAGCTTCACAATGGGAGAGAAGCGGACATGCTATGATACTTTTTATCCCTTTGGAGTGGTGTCAAAGCATGGGCTTAGGATGCTTGATTTTGAGGAGGTTACTATCCTTTATGGAGGAAATGGTTCAGGCAAGACTACTGTGTTAAATGTTATTGCTGAGAAAATAGGGATTAACAGGGATTCGCTGTACAATAGGAGCAATTTTTTCGGGAATTACACAGATATGTGTGATTATGAGCTTTGCGGCAGGCTTCCGAAGGACAGCAGAATTATTACCAGTGATGATGTGTTTGATTTTATGCTTGATTTGAGAAGCATTAATGATGGCATCGACCGCCGCAGGGATGAATTGTTTGACGAGTATCTTGATGCTAAATATTCCAATTTTAAAATGAGGTCCATAGAGGATTATGACCGTCTGAAAAAGGTTAATTCTGCAAGAAAGAACAGCCAGTCCCGCTATGTTAGGGAGCAGCTTTCAGACAATGTGAGAGAACATTCCAACGGCGAGAGCGCATTTCTATATTTTACGGATAAGATTAGAGAAAATGGGCTGTATCTGCTTGACGAGCCGGAAAACAGCCTTTCGCCGGAAAAGCAGCAGGAGCTGGTAAAATTTCTTGCGGACTCGGCAAGATTTTTCAACTGCCAGTTTATTATTTCAACACATTCGCCGTTTATACTGGCTATGAAAGGGGCAAAAATATATGATATGGACGAGGAGCCTGTTGATGTAAAGCGGTGGACGGAGCTTGGAAATGTAAGGGCTTATTATGATTTTTTCAAAGAGCATGAAAAAGAATTTTCTAAATAATTGCGGGTGAATAGTGTGAAAAATGTATATGTGAAGCATTGGGTTACAATGTCATATGGAGGGCTTGTATGAAAAAGGTTGTTATAATTGGAGCTGGACCTGCCGGACTTACAGCGGCATATTCGCTTTTAAAGGAAAGCAGCGAAATCCACCCTGTTATAATTGAGGAGAGCGGTATTATAGGAGGAATTTCCCGTACGGAGCGATATAAGGGTAATCGTATAGATATCGGAGGACACCGATTTTTTTCAAAGGATAAGGATGTAATGAAGATGTGGATGGATATTCTTCCGCTTCAGGGTTCGCCGTCAAAGGACGATATTGTTTTGGGAAGAACCCACACACATTCAGACAATCCTGAGATTGATCCGGAGAAAATGGATGATGTATTTCTTGCAAGGACAAGAGTTTCAAGGATATATTACAGACGGAGATTTTTTGATTATCCGATAAGTCTTAAGCCGGCTACATTCATAAATATGGGCTTTGTGAATACTTTAAAAGCAGGATTTGGGTATATCGGCAGCGTGCTGCACAAAAGACCGGAGACCTCCCTTGAAAATTTTTATATTAACAGATTTGGAAAACCGCTGTATCAGATGTTTTTTGAGGATTACACAGAGAAGCTGTGGGGCATGCATCCTTCTCAGATAGCGGCTGACTGGGGCGCACAGCGTGTTAAGGGGTTGTCTGTGTGGAAAGTTATAACGCAGGCAATTACAAAGCCGTTTAGAAATAAGAACAGCAAGGTTGAGACCTCTCTTATAGAGGAATTTTATTATCCTAAATACGGACCGGGGCAGCTATGGGAAAAGCTGGCTAAGACCGACTGCGATATGGGAGCTGAGCTTCTTATGCAGCGAAGCGTTGTGAAGGTTAATACAAGGGATGGAAATGTAGTATCCGTAACGGTTAAAAATGTGGATAAAAATTCTTCGGCTTACGGTGCGGAGGAAGAGATAATGTGCGACTATGTTATATCTTCTATGCCGATAAAAGATTTAATAGAGGCTATGGAGGACTCGCCGGGGGAAGTTAAGCATATAGCAAGAAATCTGCCATACAGGGACTTTATTACGGTGGGACTGCTTTTAAACAGGCTGGAGATAAAAAATAAAACAAAGATGAAGACAATCAATAACAATGTTCCTGACTGCTGGATTTATATTCAGGAGAGGGATGTGAAGATTGGAAGGCTTCAGATATTTAACAACTGGTCGCCTTATATGGTTGACGATATGAATAACCACGTGTGGGTAGGGCTTGAGTATTTCTGCAACGAGGGCGATGATATGTGGAATATGCCGCCGGAGAAGTTTATTGACTTTGCTGCCGGAGAGCTTGAAAAGATTGGAATTATCAAGAAAGAAAATATTATTGATAAATTTACAACTAAGGTGAAAAAGGCATATCCTGCTTACTTTGGAACATATGCCCGCTTTAATGAGGTGAAGGAATACCTTGACGGATATACTAACCTTTTCTGCGTTGGAAGAAACGGGCAGCACAGATACAACAATATGGATCATTCCATGCTTACAGCCATAAATGCAGCCAAATCAATTATTAGCGGCAGTATGGATAAGGAATCTGTATGGAATGTTAATACTGAAAAGGAGTATCACGAAACTGCAAAAGCAGAAAAGTAAAGCGGCGGGGAATAAAAAAATCGGAATGGAGGTAAGTTATATTATGAATCCGGCATCTATGATGAAATTAATGTCAGCAAAAAATAAGTTTCAGGCTAATCATCCTAAATTTTTTGCATTTTTAACAGCGGTGTTCTCACGAGGAATCGACGAGGGAACAATCATAGAGGTTACCATAACAAGACCAGGCGAGGCACCCATAACTTCCAATATGAAAATACAGCAGTCTGATATGGAACTTTTAGGCGAGATTAAAGAAATAGCAAAGTAAAAGTACTGCGAAATTTTGTTTGACTTTTGAAAAATGTATGGGCTATAATTAACACATCGAGTGGCGTTTGATGCGTAAATCCAGATAATCTGGGTTTACGCATTTTTTATATCATAGGAAACTTTGTTTCCTATGATATAAAAACGCTCCGCAAGGGATGCGCACGATGTGCAGAGGAAGGCTGCTTTGCAGCCGCACATCGGCGCACAAAGCGAAGCAAGTCCCTCAAGGATTGAGGGATTTAGGAAGTTCGCTTTGTTCTTTGTCCGGGTGCCGGGTTTATTTATACATATTTGTACTTTGGAAGACATCTGAACTTTCTAAAAGGCGGATTGTGCAAAACAACATTCGATGAGATAAGAAGGGAGAATTTTGAAAATGAAACAGGAAGAACAGTTTTATCTTACAGAGGAGAAAGTGGGAAAGCTTATGAGTAAATATGCCATTCCATGTATTATTTCACTGCTTGTGGGAGCGTTATACAATATAGTTGACCAGATATTTATTGCAAATGCGGAGTATCTTGGCTCATATGGAAATGCTGCCAATACAGTAGTGTTTCCGCTGACGGTCATAGCTCTTGCTATAGCGGTTATGATTGGCGACGGATGCTGCGCGTATGTTAGTCTGTGCCTCGGAAAAAACAGTAAAAAGGAGGCTGGAATCAGTATAGGAAATGCAGTGGTTCTGTCAGTTCTATGCGGAATTATTCTGTGCGTTATATATCTTGTATTTCAAAATCAGATAATTACCATGTTTGGCGGAACTGTAAATATGGAAACTTTTAAATACTCTAAGGAATATTTCTTTTATATTACTCTGGGTATTCCGTTTTATATGTTCGGTCAGGCTATGAATCCTGTTATAAGGGCTGACGGCAATCCGAAGTTTGCTATGCTTGCCACGCTGGCGGGAGCTGTGATAAATATCATTCTTGATCCGGTTATGATATTTGTTTTGAAATGGGGAATGATGGGCGCGGCAGTAGCTACAGTTATCGGACAGGTAGTTACAGTGGTGCTTTCGGTGATTTATTTGTTTAATGTTAAGAGCGTAAAGCTGTCAGGAAAGGATTTTTTGTTAAATCGTATAATTATCGGAAGGACATTATCTCTTGGCGTGTGCAGCTTTTTGTCGCAGATATCGCTGGTTGCAGCTATGGCGGCAATTAACAATATGATTCGTAAATATGGTGCGCTTGATTCTATATTCGGGCAGAAGGAGTATGCTCAGATTCCTATGGCGGTTGTAGGAATTGTTATGAAATTTTTCCAGATAGTCATATCTATAGTGGTCGGAATGGCGGCAGGATGTATTCCTATAGTAGGATTTAATATGGGAGCCGGCAGAAAAGACAGGGTAAAGACGCTGTTTACAATGCTTTTGCTGTGCGAGACAGCAGTTGGCGTTGTGGCATTTATTATTGTTGAGGTATTTCCAAAAGCGCTGATTGGCATATTTGGCGCGGCGAATGAGAGCGTTTACTATACGGATTTTGCGGTTAAGGCATTTAGAATATATCTGTGTATGATTATATTTGCATGTATTAATAAGGCGGCATTTATTTTCCTGCAGGCTATGGGAAAAGCTGTTGCGTCTACAGTGTTATCAATGCTTAGGGAAATAGTATTCGGCGTTGGCTGGGCGCTTATACTTCCTATGTTTTTCGGCTTGGACGGGGTACTATACTCTATGCCTGTGTCGGATATACTGACAGCAATAGCCTCCGCTGTTGTAATATTTATGACATACAGGCAGTTGTCAGAAAATAAGCGGACAACAGAGGCAAAGCAGCAGGCTTTAGTGTAGTTTTGCAGTATGTTTTAGAAATAGTCTTCGGCAATATGTGAGCAGGCTATGTCGTTTATATCAATGCCGTTGCTTATGGCAAGCCAGAATTTGCAATAAACGGTTACAGGTGAAATGTTATATATAGGCTCAATTCCGAACTTTCGGTATATATCAATGGTTTCGTATTCAGCGGCGCCGTATAAAAGACCTGTTAAATATATAGGAATATTAAGCTTTGCGGCGTTGGCTGCAAAGCTTTTTAAATTTTCATCAATGCAGATAGTACCGGAATGATAGCTTTCAAGTATAATGACTTTGACAGCCGGAGTAAGTTCAGGATAAGCCATTCCGGGATATGAGGACAGCCTTAATATGCTGCCGGAATGGGGTGAAATTTTAAGAGTATCGCAGGAAAGTCCGGCATATTCACACAGATTTGCATAATTGTCAGGAGCGGTATTATAGAGCGGGTTGTATATGAAGTTATGGCAGATATTGCAGGTTAAATTATCTTCATTATACTGTCCGTACCAGAAATCGCCGCCGCTTCTTACATCAGCAGAAAACGGAACGGCTGGGAGAAGCCTTGTGCCTCTGTGGATAGTGGGCTTTCCGCCCTTATTGCAGTAGCTGACGAACACGCCGGAGTCATTTTTGCAACTGGCAGAGGCAACATCGCTGCGGACCGCAAAATCTATGGCGCATTTGTAGTTTATAAGACCGTTGGCGCGTTTATCCTCAAGAACATAGTCGCTGGATACGAGGATAATCGGAACAGAAGCACCGCCGAATATTAAGCCGAGAATGGAGGCGCTGTACTGCAGAGTATCAGTGCCATGTGTTATAATAATTCCGTCGGGGTTATTTTTTAAGGCATCATCAACTGCGTTAATAAGTTTAAGAATATATTCAGCCGACAGGTTTTCGCTGAGTATGCAGTATGGCTCGCTGTTTACAAATGTGATATCAGTGCAGGTATGGCTGTCGTTTCCACAGGACTGCCGGTATATTTCAAGCAGCTTATATGGGCTGTTTCTGTCTGTGGATATGGAACCGCCGTTGTTTATGTGGCTGCCTATAGTGCCGCCTGTAAATATATTGTGAATAATCATATAGTACTCCTTTATGAAATGGTTTGAATAATTTTTGTCTCTTTTATTCCTGTTAAATTATGTTATTGCTTAATGCTGTTAGTATTATTATATAAAAATCAGAAAATCATATCAATAGGCGCAGGTCATGTGTTATTGTAAATCCCTTTAAAAGTAAACTTTATATAGAAAAAATGTACTGTGGATTATGCAAAGCTTTGCTTCAGGGCACCTAAAAGTGAATGAAAAATAACCTTTGTTAGTATTTTGTATTTTTTTGGCAACCATTTTGTTTTTATAAAAAAGTTGAAAAAGAAAAGACATTATTTTATAATGTTATCGTAAATTTATACCCTGACTATGATGCGAACCCAAAGAACCAGTGCTTTAGGGATAGCAGGGGGTATATGTATTAATTATATAACGTCGATAAGGGAAGAGAAAATGGGAAAAGAAAACGGCAGTAAAGAGATAAATGGTACTAAAAAGCGGACAGAAACAGGAAAGGCTAATAAAAGAATAAATAAAAGGGCTGTGTTTACAGCAATGGTTTGTACGTTGCTTGCGCTTCTGATTGTTTTGGTTGTGGTTATAGCGATGCCGGGCAGAAAGGACAGAGACAGCGTCAATGCCGATAACAGTGAAGCAACAAAAAGTATTGCCGGAAGTCTGGATTTGGGAAAAGATGAGAATAATTCTACAGAGGCGGCTGTCACAGAGACCGAGGAGGAGACGACGCAGGCTTTGGATACAGAGCCTCCGGTTATATCAGGTGTTAAGGACAGAACCTATAATATCGGAGATACTGTAACTTATACGTCAGGAGTATCCGCAAAGGATAATGTGGACGGTGATGTGGAGGTTGTGGTAGACAAGTCTGCTGTTGATGTTAAAAAGGCTGGTTCGTACAAGGTAATATATACAGCGACGGACAAAGCTGGAAACGTGGCAAAGGCGGAAGCTACATTTACATTTAAAGCGGACGTAGCAGACAGCGCCACATATAAGGAGCTGTCTCAGCAGCTTCTGAGCCAGATTGTTGACAGCTCAATGACAGAAGGACGGAAAGTAAAGAAAATATATGATTATCTTTTCAGCAAGGTTAGTTACGGAGCAAGAAAGCAGGCGGGAAGCACATGGCAGGAGGAAGCAGTCCTCGCCCTTCGGGAGATACTCAGTAACGGAAGTACCAGAGGAGATTGTTTTACTTCGGCGGCGGTGGCTATGGCTGTGCTGGAGACTGCGGGAGAGCAGGTGCAGTGGATGCAGAATTTAGGAGCTGAGGTATGCGGCTCAAATCATGTCTGGGTGCTTTGTAATATAGGTACAGGCTGGTATCATTTTGATATTACCCATTATGCTAACGTAACTATTGACGGAGGCAAGAGATTTATGTACACAGACGCGCAGCTTGAAGACTGGATGAAGAAAACAGGGCTTAACCGGTATATATGGGATACGTCGCAGCATCCGGCAACACCGACGGATAAATTTGCGTATTAAAGCTCCGGTATGTTTCAAATATTAAAATGTCTGAATAAGCGAGATAAATTTTAGGAGAGAGACAAATGTTATTTACTTCCGTAGAGTTTGTTGTGTTTGCAGCTTTGGTGATACTGCTGTATTATGTTGTTCCAAAGAGGTTTCAGTGGATTTTGCTGCTGATTGCAAATATATGGTTTTACCTTCAGGCAGGCGTTGCCGGAGCAGTATTTATGGCGATAACCATAGGGGTCACTTACGCAGCTGCAAGGCTTATAACCGCCAATCAGGAGAAAAACAAGGCATATATTGCCGCTAATAAGGAAAACATAACAAAAGAGGAGAAAAAGGTCGTTAAGAAAAAGGCCAAGCGCTGTCAGAGGACTATAATGGTTCTATGTCTTATAGTGACGGCGGGAATCCTTATAGTGCTTAAATATACTAACTTTTTTATAATCAGCTTCACGTCCTTTAGCACGGTGGATTTGATATTGCCTATGGGTATTTCATTTTACACGTTCCAGTCTATAGGATATCTGGTGGATGTGTACAGAGGCGTATTTCCGGCGGAGAAAAATCTTGCTAAATTTGCGCTGTTCATATCGTTTTTTCCGCAGCTTATGCAGGGCCCTATCAGCCGCTGGAAGGATTTGACTGCAACGCTTTTCGGGGAGCATGCATTTTCGTGGGAAGTGTTTGAGAGAGGGCTTGGAAGAGTAATATGGGGATATTTTAAAAAACTGGTTATAGCAGACAGGGCGGCTATTGCGGTAGCGGCTGTATCGTCGGATGTAGCCGGATATCCCGGCGCCTTTGTATTTCTTGGAATGGTGCTGTATTCAGTGCAGCTCTATGCAGATTTTACAGGCGGAATTGATATAACCATTGGTATTGCAAAATGTCTTGGCATAGACGTTACGGAGAATTTCCACCGGCCATATTTTTCAAAGAGCATTGCTGAATATTGGAGAAGGTGGCATATAACCATGAGTACGTGGTTTAAGGATTACTTATTTTATCCGATTTCTATGTCAAAGGGTGTGACGAAGGCTGCAAAATGGCTTAAGAAAAATGTAAGCAACGGCGCGGGAGTGCGCTTTCCGATATATGTTTCATCAATAATTACATGGTTTATGACAGGCTTCTGGCATGGAGCAAGCTGGAATTATATTGTGTGGGGTATGCTTAACTGCGTTGTAATTCTTGTGTCGGAGGAGTTTAAGCCGCTGTATGCGAGGGCAGACCATAAATTCGGATACAGAAAATTAAAGTACTATAAAGTATTTGAGATAATAAGAACCCTGTTTATTCTGGAGCTTTTGCAGCTTTTAGACCATTATAAGAGCCTTAGCGTGGCATTTAACGCATTTGTGTCGCTTCTTACGGTTCATAACTGGGGAAATGTAATTACAGAGGGCATGTGGAATATCGGGCTTGGTGCGGCGGATTATGCGGTTATAGTTATTGGAGCTTTAATTATGCTTATTGTGAGTATGCTTTCAAGAAGCAAACCGATAGTTGAGAGGCTTAGAAGCCACGGCTTTGCGTTTAGGTATGTATTGTTTCTGCTGCTGTTTCTAAGCATAATAGTGTTTGGCGTATATGGAATTGGCTATGAATCAAGCAATTTTATTTACAATCAGTTCTAAGGAGGCATATATGGTTAAAAAATTTATCAGGGCTGCGGCAGTTGTCCTTATACCAATAATTTGCCTTGCAGGGCTGCAGAGACTGTTGGTTCCGAAGTATGTGGAAAATATTCCGGAGGGTTCCATGATAGAGGAGTATTACAAGAGCAGTAAAGGAAACGACGTTATATTTATTGGAGACTGCGAGGTTTATGAAAATATTTCCCCCGTTACCATGTGGGAGGAATATGGCATAACAAGCTATGTGAGAGGCAGTGCGGACCAGTATATATGGCAGTCCTATTATTTGCTGGAGGATACTTTAAAATACGAGACGCCTAAGGCGGTGGTGGTAAGCATTTTGTCGGTGCGAAACGATGAGGCGGACAACGAGGCTTACAACAGAATGACTATAGACGGCATGAAATGGTCTTCCTCTAAGATAAATGCTATCAGGTCGTCAATGACAGAGGAGGAGACCTTTGCAAGCTATATATTTCCTATATTGAGATATCATTCAAGATGGAATGAGCTTACGGCGGAGGATTTTAAATATTTCTTCACTAAGCCATCAGTCACAACTAAGGGCTATCTTATGCAGGTAGGCGTAAGACCTGTTACTACGGTGCCAAGAGTCCAGGTGCTTCCTGATTATACATTCAGCGAGAAAAATATGGAGTATCTTGCGAAAATGAAGGCGCTGTGCGACGAGAAGGGCGTTGAGCTTGTGCTGTTTAAGGCGCCAAGCATATATCCGCACTGGTATGACGAGTACGACAGTCAGATAGTTCAATTCGCTGAAAAAAATAGTCTGATGTATATTAATGCATTGAAAGATATTGACAAAATAGGTATTGATTTTACAACGGATACATTTGATTATGGACAGCACCTTAATGTGCAGGGCGCAGAAAAATTATCGAAATATCTTGGCAAAGTGCTTGATGAAGAATATAATCTTGATGACCGCAGAAATAACGCTGAAATTTCAAAGGAATGGGAAGCGGTGGTCGAACAGTATTATAGTGAAAAGGAAGCTAAAACCAGAGAATGGGAGGAGAGCAATGATTAAGAGATTAGTAATGACAGCAATGGTAATGGTTATGAGCGCGGGGCTTTTGGCATGCGGCGGCAATTCAGGAAATAAGACAGTCGGCCAAGAAAAAGAGTCTAATAATCAGGCACCGGAAGAAAATGGCTATGTATTTGAGAGCGCAGGAACAGATATAATGATTGACACTAAGGTTGATAACTATACAAGCAAGCTGGGCGAGCCGAAGGGCGGATACTATGAGGCAAAGAGCTGTGCATTTGACGGACTGGATAAGTTCTGGTATTATGACGGATTTACTATACAGGCGTACCAGAAGAATGGCGAGGATTTAGTCTATATGGTTTCCCTTACGGACGATACGGTAAAGACAAAGGAAGGCGTTAAGATAGGCGATAATAAGGACAAGATGATATCCGTTTATGGCAGCGGCTATAATGTAAACGGAAATATATATTTTTATGTCTCTGGAAATATGATGCTGGAGTTTACAGTAAAGGACGATGTGATTTTAAGCATAGCATATGTGCTTAAGACTGAGTAGTTTTAAGAAAAATGAAGAATAGCGCTATTTAGCGGCTGGCTGAAAGGTTATAGAGGTTAAGTTGGAATATGAAAAATTTATGGGTTGTGGGCGACTCCACATTAAGCGGTTTTCACGATAAATATTATTATCCGAGATACGGGTATGGCACCATGCTGTCGGAATATCTTGATGATGAGATTTGTGTGAAAAATATTGCGCTTTCGGGAAGAAGCAGCAAAAGTTATACGGCGGAGCCGGAATATCAAACGCTGCTGTCAGGTATGGAGGACGGCGATTTTCTGATTATCGGCTTCGGACATAATGATGAAAAGACGGAAGAAGGAAGATTTACATCAGGAACAGGAAGCTGCGGCGAGGAGGGGACATTTGCCAATTCCCTGTATCTTAATTATGTGGTTCCTGCAAAAAATGCCGGATGCAGCGTTATATTATGCACGCCTATTGTAAGAAGAAGCGCCACAGGACAGTGGGAGGACGCACAACTTCATATTATCGGAAATACCGGAAAATTCATAGGCGGCGATTATGCTCAGGCAATACGGGATATGGGCAGAGCTTTGGGTATCCCTGTGGTGGATATGACTTCCATGACTAAAGAATTTTATGACACGATAGGTCCTAAGAACAGTATTTATCTGCATGCATGGCCTTCTAACAATCAGTTGAGCGCTGATAATACCCACACCAATATATGGGGTGCAAGAGTAAATGCATATCTGTGTTTAAGGGCTGTGAAGGCTTTGGGAATAAAAGGGCTGTCAGAGCATATCAATGTGGAAAATGAGAGCTTTGACGATAGGCTGTTTGCAGGGAAGGTTCCGGTTCCTTCAAAGGACAGGTATCTTGTACCAAATGAGAGTTACATTCCGACTGTATTTAACGCAGAGCTTCCAAAGAGTAAGAACTGGAAAAATATAGGCGAATGGAAAGGCACAGTGTTTGGAGATGTGTCGGAGCAGCCGTCCATGAATAATTTTATTCTGGAACAGGACGGCGATGGCAATATACATATTGCTGTCAGAAATAATGCAGGAAAGATTGCAGCGGTGTCTGACGGCATAGCCATGTATTACAGGGAAGTTCCGGCAGATAAGAAATTTGTTCTTAAGGCAAAGGTAAGAATAAATGATTATTTTTTGAATGACCAGGTCTCTTTTGGCCTTATGGCAAGAGACGATATGTACATAGATTTGGTCACGCCTGATATTTTGGGCGATTATGTCGCAGCGGCGCCTCTGCTTCTTACGCATGGAGATAAATGCGTGAATTGCTTTGCCAGAAGGAGCGGGGTGCTTATTTATGGAGGCGTATGTACTAAGCAGTACAAGCCTGGAGATGAAGTGTCTCTTAGCATAGAGGGTACAGAGGACGGATATGCCTGCACATTTGGGGAAGAGCAGACAGTCACAGGAGGTTTCGACTTTAAGCTTACGGCTATTAATCCGGAAGGCGTATATGTCGGTATGTTTGTTTCAAGAAATGCCGACGTTACGTTTTCTGACATAAGCCTCACAATTATGTAGATTAATGATTGTAAGCAGAGTGGAAATATATAAAATATGTTGAAAGAAATGCTAGGAGAAAAAGATGGAAAAACTCAAAAAAGTATTGAATCACATTTTTATTGATGGTTTAGGCGGGATGGCGCTGGGACTTTTCTCTACACTGATTATCGGTACTATTATCGCGCAGATAGGCACGCTTATAGGCGGTTCTGTTGGTTCTTATATCAACGGTGCCGCTAATGTGGCAAAGACTCTTACAGGCGCAGGTATCGGCGTAGGTGTTGCTGTTAAATTTAAGTCCAGTCCACTCGTCACAATTTCTGCCGCAGTTGCAGGTATGATAGGTGCATTTCCTACGGTAAATGAGATGACTGAGTTTGCTCTGGGAAAGCCGGGTGAGCCGTTGGGAGCTTTTGTTGCTGCATTAGTTGCCATTGAGTTGGGAACTCTTGTATCAGGAAAGACTAAGGTTGATATCATTGTGACGCCAGCAGTTGCCATTGGTTCAGGCGCATTGGTTGGTTTCATTATCGGACCGCCGATTTCTGCATTTATGATGTGGCTTGGAAATCTTGTCAATATCAATGTTGAGCAGCACCCGATTATCGGTGGTATTCTTATATCTGTGCTTATGGGTATAATTCTTACATTGCCAATAAGTTCAGCAGCCATCGGTGTGTCAATGGGTATTACGGGACTGGCAGCAGGTTCGGCAACGGTGGGTTGTTGTTGTCAGATGGTAGGCTTTGCGGTTGCAAGCTATCGTGAGAACAAAATGGGCGGACTTGTAGCTCAGGGAGTTGGTACATCTATGCTCCAGATTCCAAATATTGTAAAGAAGCCGATTATATGGCTTCCGCCAATTATTTCGAGTGCAATTCTTGGCCCGATATCATCGGCTGTACTTAAGATGACAAGCACGCCGACAGGTTCAGGTATGGGTTCTGCAGGTTTTGTAGGACAGATTATGGCTTGGCAGAGTATGTCGCAGACAATGCCGGCACACATAGTCATAATTGAGATTATTGTGATGCATTTTGTGCTTCCTGCATTGCTCACACTTGCAATCTCAGAGCTTATGAGAAAATTTAAGCTTATAAATGACGGTGATATGTTACTGAGATTGTAATAATAAATCCGGGCAATACTCTTAAGTATGAGGATAACAGAGTATTGTCCGGATTATTCTTATTTTTGGAGAGATTTTGCGGTATTATACGGCAGTCGGAAGTCAGGTTTGGAGGTAGTATGGATATCAGTAAGGACATTAGCAAGAATATTAATAAAGAATTGTTGGATTTTATAAAGAAGTCGCCAACGTCGTATCAGGCGGTGGAAAATGCAGCAAGGAGCTTGAAGGAAAGCGGATTTTTTGAGTGCGGCACAATTCTGGGAGAGTATAAAAATGTGCTTTCGGAGTGCGGTAGAAATGGATTTACGGTGAGAAACGGTTCCTCGCTTATAGCATGGAAAATTCATGAAAGTGCGGCGGAGAACGTGGTTAATGGCTTTCATATTGTATGCGCCCATACGGATTCGCCCATGTTTAAGCTGAAAGAAAACGCTGAAAATCCGGATGGAAACGGCTATGTAAAACTGAATGTGGAAAAATATGGAGGTATGATTGTAAACACATGGCTTGACAGACCGCTGTCTGTGGCAGGGCGAATAGTGAGCGAGAAGGACGGCGCACTGGTATCTGACAATGTTGATTTGAAAAAGCCTATGTACATTATTCCTAATCTTGCAATCCATATGACAAGAGGCGGCGATGAAAGGTCTTTAAGCATACAGACGGATTTGCAGCCTATTGGGGACAAGGGCTTATATTCTTTGCTGGCGGAAAATGCAGGCTGTGAGGAAAATAATATACTAGGGGCCGACCTTTATCTTTACAATGCGCAGGAGGGCTGTATGGTGGGAAATGATGAAAGTCTTGTGTGCGCGCCGAGGCTTGATGATTTGCAGTGTGTATATACAGCGCTAAAAGGCTTTGCGCAGACAGATTGCGGCAGTTATATTAACATTCTTGCCATATTCGATAACGAGGAGGTTGGAAGCCTGTCAAGGCATGGAGCAGCTTCAGATTATCTGTCAAATACGCTTATGAATATAGCACAGGAGCTTGGAATTAGCGGAGAGCAGTATCGGGCTATGCTTGAAAACAGCTTTATGGTAAGTGCGGACAACGCACATGCGGTTCATCCTAATCATCCTGAAAAGGCGGATATAGTCAACCGCCCGAGGTTAAATGGCGGAATTGTGATAAAGTATCATGGAGGGCAGAAATATACCACAGACGCATATACAGGGGCATTTGTAAAACAAATATGCCGAAGGAATAATATTCCTTATCAGATATATCACAACAACTCCGATATTGCGGGAGGCTCAACGCTTGGAAATCTTGTTCAGGGAAATGTGTCAGTTCCGGCAGCGGACATAGGAGTGGCGCAGCTTGCTATGCATTCATGCTTTGAAACGGCAGGAGCAGAGGATACTCAGCACATGTATGAGTTTATGAAAGCGTTTTATGAGCTGTGATAAATATATTTTTATAAATTGTAAAAAACTATTGACAAATATATAGAGTGTGCATATACTGTATATAAAGATATATACAGTATATGCACACTCTTTTTTACGCGAAGGCATAAGGCAAGCGGAAAAAAGAATGTTGGGAACGCAGAATAAGCAGGGAGGTAAGTATGTTAAGGATTGAAGAACTAAACAGAAAGTTTTCGGGATTTTCCATAAAGGATATAAGCTTTGAAGTTCCGAAGGGTTACATATGTGGGCTTATAGGGGAGAACGGAGCTGGAAAATCTACTCTTATCAAAATGATTACAGGGCTTTACAGTAAGGATTCGGGAGCGGTTTATGTGGATGGACTTAATTTTGACGAGGAGGAAGCAAGGATTAAGGATATGCTTGGGCTGGTTATGGACGAGATGATGTTTGAGGAGAACATGACAGCGGAGAGCGTAGAAAAATTGTACGGCAGGTTTTATTCCAAATTTGATAGAAATTTGTTTTACAGTTACATTGAAAAATTTAATTTGCCAAAGAATAAGAAGTTAAAGAAGCTGTCGAAGGGTATGAAGATTAAATTCCAACTGGCGTTTGCATTGTCCCATGATGCGAAGCTGTTTTTATTTGATGAGCCGACGGCGGGGCTTGATACTGAATTTAGAAAAGAATTTCTTAATATATGCACAGAGCTTATAGCAGATGGGGAGAGAACAATGCTGTTTTCAACGCATCTTACGGAGGATTTGGACAGAGTTGCGGATTATATAGCATTTATACAGGATGGAGAGCTGCTGTTTATGAAATCAAAGGAAGAACTTTGCGAAAGGTTTTTATATGTCCAGGCCGAGAATTATAAGCTTAAATTAATTCCTGCAAGGGCGGTTGTATATATGCAGGAGAGAGAATATGGGGGCAGCGCTCTGGTAATAAACACCGGCAGCGTAAAGCTGGACGACGGCTATACAAAAAGGCAGCCTACGGTGGAAGAAATTATGTATCATTTTGTGAAAGGAGGAAAAAAGCATGGTAAGGATATTGTGGAAGCGTATATGTGAAGACTATAGAAATATCTCCTTTGTGGTAGTATGGTGCTATATATTTATTTGCTTCGGCTTGGATTATGAGATGCTTGGAGATGCTATTACGTTTGGCGTGGTATTTTTAATGCTGCTTGTCGTTATGGTGATTGGAGGAATATCTTCGGAGCCGCCGAAGGGAGTATTTATAGCGCCGTTTTCTAAGGATGACAGAAGAAAACTTGTAATCAGGATGTTTTATAGGAAAATAGCTGTTGGAATGGCTGTTATGACAGTGGCTTTGACGGTGGCTGTGCTGCTTGGAACTATCACACCCTTAAACGGACTTACAATGTTTATTGTTTCGCTGTCTCTGGGCTATATGATGTCTTTTAAAGCATTTTATGCGTCGCACCATTCGCAAAAAGAGGTATTAAAGATAATAGTGCTTATGATTGCTGATGTAGTAGTATTTATAGGGGCATGCGATAATGAGTTTTTCTCTTTTGGAAAGAGCAGCGGGGCAGTGCTTCTTATTGTTGCGGTAATACTGGCTGTGGTACACTATTTTGTTTGGAGAAAATTTTTTGAGCCAATGGTGGAGTGCTATTCCGATTATGAGAAAATGACAATGGTTGATAAGAAGACAAGGAGCAACGCTTAAATGAAAATTATTATATCAGCTAATTCTAATCTGCCAATATATGAGCAGATAATTAATCAGGTGAGGGATACGGTGGTTTCAGGCGAACTGAAGCCTGGGGAGGCTATGCCTTCTATCAGAAATCTTGCAAGGGATTTGCAGGTCAGTGTAATAACCACAAAACGCGCCTACGAGGAGCTGGAAAAAGAAGGAGTTATAAGGTCTGTGGCTGGCAGGGGCTTTTATGTGTGTGAACAGAACAACGATATTTTAAAGGAAAAGCAGGTGATGCTGCTAGAGAGAAGATATACGGAGCTTATAGCAGACAGCCGTAAGGCTGGTATGAAGCTGGATGATATTATCAATCTTGTCCGCGTGCTTTACGAGGAAGAATAAGGCAGACTGAGGACAGAATTGTGAAATGATGAGGACAGATTGCGGCAAAGATGCGGAGAGTGAGGTTGAGTTATGGACGAAGTAATGATAGATATAAAAAATGCAGGCATAGATTTTAACGATTTTGCGCTTGAAAATGTAAATCTGCAGATTCCTAAGGGTTACATTGTGGAGATTACAGGCGCTAACGGAGCGGGCAAAACTGTGCTTATAAAAATGATGCTGGGTTTGTATCCGAAGATGAAAGGCGTTATAAGCACAGGCGGCTATGACGTTGTAAAACAGCGGGATAAAATGCTTGGTATAACAGGATATGTATCTGAGGACAGAGAATTTTTTATGGAATATTCCGCCATTGAGAATGAAAATATGTATAAAAGTTTTTACCCGAAATGGAAATCTGAAAAGTACAGAAACGCGCTGAAATCCATGAAGGTTCCCATAAATACTAAGCTAAAGGATTTGTCGAAGGGAAATTATATTAAGTTTCAGGCGGCGTTTGCCCTTGCTGTATCACCGCAGCTTCTTATACTTGATGAGCCGACGGCGGGGCTTGACCCTGTATTCAGAGCAGATTTTTTAAAAATGCTGCAGACGCTTATAGCTGATGAAAATATGACGGTTGTTATGTCCACCAATATTGCTGATGACTTGGAAAAGGTGGCGGACTACATTGTTGAGATAAAAAACGGTGTCTGCTGTATGAGGGAAAATCAAAGGTAATATACAGCCAATTTTGGAAGAAGAACCTGTTTGGTAAAGGAGAAGCTATGAATAGAAACAGACTGAAATTATACATAAAGCATGAAAGAGAATTAAGGAAAAAGCATGCGGATATGCAGATGCTTATATTTGGATTTTTTATGTTTGGGCTTATATGTAGCTGTATCATATTTGCAGTTGCAGAGCCGGATGAGGGGAGTGTAGGAGGGCTTATATTTACGTATTTTTGGATGGAAGTTCTGGCTTTTAAATATTTATGCGAATCTGTTTATATTGTGAATGAGAAGAACCAAATGCAGAGCATTTTTGTAAAAATGCTGTATGTTCCGAGGAGTATGAAGGAAATCTTTGCAGCTAAGGCGCTGGTGATGATAAAGGATATGTGGATAGTTATAATTATTACACAGCTTATTACGGTGCTTATTAATATTCTCTATAATGGGGGAAGCTTTGTTGTTTATCCGGAAACCCTCACTCCGCTGTATGCGGGAGCAGCCGGCAGCTTTATTCAGTTTATGGCGCTTTTATGCAGCTACAGGGCGGCAATTAAAAAAAGTTAAGAAATTGCCGGTAATAAAATAACAGCAGTAAAATAATTAACATGTGGTTGACAAATATATCGGCGTGCGATTAAACTTAAATATTGTTAAGGCTTGGTATATTATCAGAAATGGGGAGATATACATAAAATGAGTGATAAAAAAATATCTCTTATTGACATAATTGCTTCTGAAAAATTTCAGTATTATTATATAGCGGCGATAATGCTGCTGGTTCCGGTGTGCGAGCTTGTTACAGAACTGTTTGGAATAACTTATATCTCGCAGCCGACGGTTTTGGAATTGGCAGGTTTGACGGGTATTATTCAGGTGCTTTGCTATTTTGTAAAAAATATAAAAGGGGAAAAAACATATTACCCGTCAGACATATTTTTTGTTCTTCTCTTTTTGTTTTCTGCCATATCCCTGATATTTTCAAAGGATATAGAAAATTCGGTTACAGGGTACAACTACGACGAGCTTCCTATACATTTTGCGGCGTATTACTGCCTGATGTTTGCGGGAACGCATATAAATGACAAGCGTCTCAGGAAAAATATATTGTATGTATTCTGTGCGGTGGCGCTGCTTCAGGGTGTGGTGGCATTTTTCCAGACATTTGGTTTTCGCATTGTGGATTGTCTTTTTGAACCTGAGTCCCACGTTAAATACAATATGGCGTATGGTCTTACTCATAACAGTAACTGGTTTGCGGGGATAAGCTGCATATTCTGTGCCGTGTCTTTGGGGCTGTTTATGTTCTCGGACAATAATAGAATAAAGAGGTATATGTTTCTTGCTCTGGGCGCGCTTTCATTTTATGTGTCGCTGTGTACGACAGCGAGAATTGCATGGGTTGGCAATATTTGTATAATATTGTTTTATCTTGTCTCGTTTTCAGTGATGAAGCGCAGGGGCTATGCTAAGGCTTTGGCAAAAAATAATATAATTGATTGAAAATATACAGTTAAAATGATATAATACACATAGTTTTATTTATGTTACAATATAATAAGAAGCTATGTGTATTTTTCTTTGTTTTATTAGTGATTTTTTATAGAATACAAAACTTGCTGGAGGTTGTGCAATGGAATCTAAGAGTAAAGTGTTGCTGGTAGTTGATGATGAGGAAAAATGCAGCGAGTTATATGATATTTTAAAGGATGAATTTTTGGTTGCTACAGCGAAGGACGCTAAATCGGGAATCAGGGCTATAGGCGCTTCTGAGGAAAAGGTCGGGCTTATTATTGTGGATTTGGCGGGAACGCCCAATGGAAACAAAGATTTTGTTACAAGGTGTATGGACTGTAGGACGCTGCATAAGATACCTATCATTGTTTCTTTTGATTTTGACGCTTCGGAGGAAGATGTTACCGATGCGATTGAATGTGGTGCGTGGGATTTTATAAGAAGACCTTACAATGGTGAGCTTATAAGGTTTAGGATAAATAATATTATTGCTGCCAATGAAATGTCGGTGTATAGGGAGATAAAATATCGGGAAAATTATGATATGCTGACAGGCTTGTATAACAGAACTAAGTTTTTCAGCGAGACAAGAAAGATTATTGACAACAATCCTGATATAACCTTTGCATTTATAAGATTTGATATTCATAAATTTCAGCTTATCAATCAGTTTTATGGTGTCGCAGAGGGAGATAAGCTTATTAAGTTTATAGCAGACGATATGGGACAGGATGTGGCTGAAGCTCAGCGTGAATATGGCAGCGACGGCAGAAAAGTGACATGCTACGGACATATTGAGGTGGATGTATTCTGCTGCTGTGTTCCGTTTGAGAGCAGGGAAAAGATACTTGGATATTTTAAGAAGGTTAGGGCAAGACTTGAGAATTATGGTTTGAATTTTGTTATACTGCCGGTATTCGGTGTGTATATTATAGAGGATCGTTCCCTTACTATCAACGAAATGTATGACAGAGCCAATATGGCTTCTAAAAAGTGTAAAGGTAATTACATAGAGAATTATGCATTTTATGACGAGGAGATGGGAAGAACTATCGTTGACGAGCAGATGATTGTCAACGAGATGACTACAGCCATCGAAGAAGAACAGTTTGCGCTGTATCTTCAGCCTAAGTATGAGATTAAGCACAATACCCTTGTGGGGGCGGAAGTGCTTGTGAGGTGGATTCACCCTGAAAAGGGAATGATTTCTCCGGGTGAGTTTATACCTATATTTGAGAAAAATGGGTTTATTATGCAGCTTGATAATTATGTGTGGGAGCATACCTGTATGCTGCTTAGACGGTGGCTTGACGAGGGCAAGAAGCCTGACCCCGTATCGGTCAATATGTCACGTATAAGCCTGTATAATCCTAAGCTTGTGGAGATTATGTGCGGCCTTGTTAAGAAGTATGATGTGCCGCCTGCCCTTATGCAGCTTGAACTGACAGAGAGCGCATTTACGGCAAACCCTGTGGTTATAAAGGAGACTATGAAGTCGCTGCAGGATTATGGCTTTACTGTCCTTATGGACGATTTTGGCAGCGGCTATTCGTCACTTAATGCCTTAAAGGATATGTCTCTTGACATTATAAAGATGGATATGCGTTTTCTTTCAAAGACAGAGCATCCTGAACGCGGCAAATGTATTATGGCGTCCGTTGTAAGAATGGCAAAATGGCTTAAAATGTCTGTTACAGCGGAGGGCGTTGAGACTAAGGAACAGCTTGATTTTTTAAAGAGTATCGGCTGCGAGTATATTCAGGGCTTTTATTTTGCAAAGCCTATGTCTGTGGAGGACTATGAAAAATGCGCATTTCAGCAGCTTCCGCACTATACTGACAAGGCTATAGGAAAGACTGCTTCTGACAGCAATACTATTTATGCGTACAATGAGCAGATGGACGCACTGTTTGCCAATATGTTCCAGCCTGTAGCCATATACGAGTACTGCAAGGGCGATATTGAGGTTATTCGTGTAAACAGCGCATACTATGAAAATTTTGGATACAATGATTTGAATATGACAGTTACCGACGGCTGGTTTAACAATACTATTGCGGAGAAATTCAGGGATACTATAGTTTCTGCATTTGAAAAGACAGCCCAGACGAAGGATTCTGCAAGCTGCGAGTATTTAAGGTGCTTTGAGGACGGAACTGCAAAGTGGGTTCATGTAGACCTTAAGTATGTGGGAAGCGTTGAGGACAGACATATTATATTTGGAATACTTATAGATGTTACGGTTCAGAAGAAAATATACGCAGAGCTGCTTGAATACCGCAATCTTGTATTTCCTGAGGATAAGAACGATAAGTTTATTCTTATCGTGGAGGACGAGGAAATTAACAGAATGGTACTCACGCGGATGTTTGACGGAAAGTACACCATATATGAGGCGGCTGACGGCAAGGAAGCTTTGAGCATTATGAGAGAAAAGAAGGTGGATTTGATTCTGCTGGATGTGCGTATGCCTGTAATGAACGGAATGGAATTTTTGAAGTATAAGCAGCTTGATGAAAGGTACAAGGATATCCCTGTTATTGTTATGTCTGCAGACGGTGAGAGCGAGCTTCAGCGAGAGTTTATAGAGATGGGATGCAGCGATTACATTGTTAAGCCTTTTGTGCCGGAGGTTGTTATGGCGAGGGTTGCCAATGTATTTACAAGTAGCAGGGCTGACGTAATAAGGCGAGATAAGCTCACAGGTCTGTATGACAGGAATACGGCGGGCGGAATTATCCAGACCATGCTTGAAAATCAAAATCAGTCAAGGGCGCTGCTGCTTGTTGATATTGATAATTTTGCGCAGATTAACCGGGAGTATGGAAGAATTGCCGGAGACAGGGCTATTAAGGCATTTGCTAAGAAATTGAATAAGTATTTTAGAAAATGTGATATAGTGGCAAGATATGAGGGCGATGAGTTTGTAGTGTTTGTAAATAATATTCCGACTAAGACAGAAGTTGTAAGAAGGTGCGAAAATCTTATAAAGACGCTGGATGTTATAACGGAGGACGGCGTAAAACTGGAGTGTTCCATCGGCATATCATATTCAAATGTGCAGACAACATTTTCTGAGATGATGGAAAAGGCGGACAGAGCTTTATATATTGCAAAGAACAGGGGAAAAAATCAATGTATATTGTATGATGAGTGATTTCCAGGAAAGGGGTATTTATGAAAATAACATTTTTGGGTGCGGACCACGAAGTTACAGGAAGCTGTCATTATTTGAGCGTATGTGGAAAAAATATACTTGTCGACTGCGGTATGGAGCAGGGAAATGATGTGTATGAAAATCAGGAGCTTCCAATACCTGCGGCTGATGTTGACTATGTGTTTCTGACGCATGCGCATATTGACCATTCAGGATTGATTCCGTTGCTGTATGCCAATGGCTTTAGAGGAAGCGTGTACACCACAAAGGCTACAACGGATTTATGTGAGATTATGCTTAAGGACAGTGCGCATATTCAGGAATTTGAGGCGGAATGGCGCAACAGAAAGGCTAAGCGTTCAAACGGAACTCTGAAGGAATTTGTGCCTCTCTATGATATGGATGCGGCCATTAATGTTATGAAGCAGTTTGTTCCATGCCGCTATGATGAAATTATTAATGTGTGCGACGGAGTTAAGATAAGATTTATAGATGCAGGACATCTTTTAGGCTCTGCCAGCATTGAGACATGGCTTGAGGAGAACGGCGAAGCGAGAAAAATTGTATTTTCAGGAGATATAGGCAATATTAATAAGCCTATTATTAAGGATCCGGAGTATATAGAAGAAGCTGACTTTGTTATCATGGAGTCAACATACGGCGACAGAACGCATGGAGGAACGCCGGATTATACGGGCGAGCTTGCGAAGATATTTGAAAGAACCTTTGAGAGAGGCGGCAATGTTGTGATTCCGTCCTTTGCGGTAGGAAGAACACAGGAGCTTTTATATTTTATAAGAAAAATAAAAGAAGAGAAGCTTATCTCAAGACCTTTTGACGTGTATCTGGACAGTCCTCTTGCCATTGAGTCCACAAATATATTTGGCAAAAATATATATGAGTGCTTTGACGAGGAGGCTATGGGGCTTATCAACCAGGGGATTAACCCTCTGACATTTGACGGGCTTAAGTTTGCTATTACAGGAGACGCTTCAAAGCTGATTAATTTCGATCAGAACCCAAAGGTTATTATTTCGGCATCAGGTATGTGCGAAGCCGGAAGAATAAGGCATCACCTTAAGCATAATCTGTGGCGGAAGGAAAGCACAATACTCTTTGTGGGGTATCAGGCGCTTGGTACGACAGGAAGAGCTATTATAGAGGGCGCTAAGGAGATTAAACTTTTTGGCGAGCCTATTCAGGTCAGCGCTGAGATTGTACAGCTTGCAGGTTCGAGCGGTCATGCGGACAGAGACGGACTTGTAACATGGATTAACGCATTTACGAAAAAGCCGAAAAAGGTTTTTGTGGTTCATGGAGAGGATGAGGTCTGCGATATATTCTGCGAGATGCTTAACAACCGGTACGGATATAACGCGGAGGCTCCATATACGGGCGCAAGCTATGATTTGATTGAAGAAAGGTGGATAACTCTCGGCAACAAGGAGAAGAAGACCAGACGTACTGTGGCAAAGAGAAATCAGGGAGTATTTGCCAGACTGGTGGCAGCAGGCAACAGGCTTATGGCTGTTATCAGCCACAATGAGGGCGGAGCCAATAAAGATCTTGCTAAGTTTGCCGACCAGATTAATGCACTGTGCGATAAGTGGGACAGATAAGCAATATAAGTGATGGACTGCGGAAACAAAAGATATAAAAACGGAAGTAAGAGGGACGTGTATGAAGAAATTATTATTTGTGTTTAATCCACATTCGGGAAAGGGACAGATAAAAAATCATCTTCTGGGAATTGTAAAATTATTTTCTGAGGCTGACTACGAAGTTACAGTGTATCCTACAAAGGCTGAAATGGATGGATACAGACATATCCTTGAAAATATCGGCAGGTATGATATGCTGGTGTGCAGCGGCGGCGACGGAACTCTTAACGAGACTGTAAACGCTGTGCTGGAGAGTGGCAGGACGGATATAGCTATTGGATATATTCCAAGCGGCACAACAAATGATTTTGCTACCAGTCTCGGTATTCCAAAGAATATGACTGCGGCGGCGGAGCATATAGTGTCCGGTGAGCCTCTGACATGCGATGTGGGAATTATTAACGGGGAGAGATATTTTAATTATGTTGCTGCATTTGGCGCATTTACAGCGGTTTCCTATGCTACGCCTCAATCTTTAAAAAATGTTCTGGGACATCAGGCGTATTTGCTGGAGGCTGTCAAGAGTCTTACCACGCTTAAGCCGTATAATATAACGCTTAAGGCCGACAATTCATATGCTAAGGGAAAATATGTCTATGGAATGATTAGCAATACGAAGTCGGTTGGAGGAATTAAGGGACTTGCCGGGAATTATGTAGATTTGCAGGATGGGCTGTTTGAGGTTACTCTTATAAAACAGATTAAGACTCCGGCAGAGATACAGCAGCTTATGACGGCATTTCTCACGCAAAATTATCAGGAATGTGATATGATATTATCTATCAAGGCGAAGCATATAGAGATTGAAAGTGACGAACTGGTGAGCTGGACTCTTGACGGTGAATTTGGCGGCGAGTATAAAAAAACTGCATTTGATGTGCTGGGTTCGGCGGTGAGATTTATTATAAAGAAGAGAAAACATAAGAATTTCTAATATTTGTTTGTTGTTTTTCTTGGAATAATGTAGTATCATAGTGCATAGCAGTGGTTATACAGACAACGGTGCTGCCGAATTGACTGCTGTGGTAAATATACTTAGGAGGGAACTATGATTACAGTTTCTATTATGCTGGATTCCGTAGAAAAGGTACAGCGCTTTGTGAGCGTTATAAGCAAATATTCCTGTTCTTTTGATATTGAGTCCGGTCATAGTTGTGTGGATGCAAAATCATTGGTTGGTATTTTTAGTCTTGATATCAGCAAACCTTTACATCTTACAATTCAGGACAGCGATTCTCAGTTGGAAGATGTTTTGAGGGATATTCAGGAATTTATGGAGTACTGATTATGAGCAACTCGGAAAATAAGGCTTTGCACAGTGCGGAGGAGGTTTTGCATAATGCGGAGGCCTGTAGGTATAACGTAAATGGAATGTGTATTTTGTCGGACTGTCCATGTCAGGCTGCAGCGGATGGGCATACGGTTTGCAGCAGTTTTGCGGAAGTCTGAAATATTTTAGAAAATTTGCGGCAGTTTAAAAAATAATCGTTGACAGAGTAGGAGTTTTCGTTATACAATAAATCTTGCGTGTTGGATTGTCAACATAACAAGCGGAAGTGTCGGAATGGCAGACGAGCAAGATTCAGGTTCTTGTGTGGGTTTACCACGTGTGGGTTCAAGTCCCATCTTCCGCATTATATTGGTGAGGCTAAATGGCTGCTCACCTCGAAAGCCGCGTAATTACGCGGCTTTCTTGCGTTTTATAGCCGAAATTTTCAAGACGAAAACCATGATGCTTTTTAAGATTTTCACCGACCGGAGGAATTTGAACCCTCGACAACCGTCTGAACTAAGTTCAGACAAAATATTGTCAAATAAAACGGCAAGCTTTGAGCATGATAAGGAGCATAAAGAGAGCCTTGAAAAATATCCTGAAATGAGGGAGAAACTGCAAGCCTTTTAGAACATGGGAAGAAGATAACTCCGAAGCAATTGATGGCAGAAATAAAATCCCTGCAGGAAGAGTATGACCGCATCGGCAGGGAGCAGGCATTGACTGCTAATGAGTTGGCGTATGCGTAGGTCATCAGCTACAATAAAAAGAACCTTGAGCGTGAGCTTAAGAACGAGAACCGACAGTACAAGCATAGCAGGAGTGCTAAAATAGACTTGTGAAATGATTGAAATATCAAGGGGTTTGTGATACTATGAACATGAGAGATTTTATTTAAAGGCGGGTGAAAATAAGTTTTGGAAAACAGTAACAGTAAACGAGAAGAACTTTTACAGAAGATTAAAGAGTTTCGCCTGCTTGATGATGACTTTCCGATAGGAAAGCTCATGCACGATTTTTCATGCAAGAACCCATCGGATATGTATTATAAGCCGTTGGCAGAGCAGGTCAGGTACTATAAGGAAGATGAGAAATGAGTGGAAGCCATGTGCCGGATTGTTGAAGATATCATTGATAGTGAAAAGAAGGAAATAGCCTTAGAATTATTAAAGCTTAAAAAACTTTCTTTGGAAGAAATAGCGAAGTGTTCCAAGCTTTCTTTGGAAGAAGTGGAAAAGATTGCAAAAGATGAGGAAATTTTAGTAAGCTAATAACGAGTAAAAATGTAATGACACAGCGTAAGGGCAGTTATAGACCATATAAAGGTTTATAGCTGTCTTTTTTTCATGTAAAGGAGAGCGTATGACAGAAACAGAGAAATATATTCCCAGCTTTAAGAAAAAGCTGGGCAACACAACCTACACCGTCAAAGTACATTTTGACGAGAGCAGTACAGAAACCCTTGCGGATAAAGTGAAAAGGATGATTATAAATGACTGTATGGAGAATCAGAAGAAAGGTTAAAAAATCCACACCGCCACTTGACAAAACTTATCAGAAGATGAAATTTTAGGAGATGTCGTAAAATGTAGAAATATGTACTAAAATGTCGAAAAAAATATAGTAAAATTGCACTAAAAATGCTTGAAATTTGAAATATTTTATGCTGTAATGTAATTGGATAATGAATATTATCTTTTTTAAAAATATGGACAGCTATAGAATAATTTACAAGTTGTTTTTGGCGGTCTTGTGTCAACAGATGATAATTGTATATCAGACGTGAGATGACTCCCGCCTGATATACGCTCCGCGAGGATGCGCAGCGATTCGGATTGGAAAATGTTTGCTAAAGCAAACCCGAATCGCGCACCAAGACTAGCAGGAGCGAGTCTTGAATATTTAGTGTTGATCTTTATCTTATTTATGACAATGGATATTATGATGACTTTAAGGAGGAGCTTATGATGGAAAATAATAATATGAAAAACGAAAAAGGATATTGTACAGTTTATACCAAATTTACACAAAATTACAGGCTTTCTAAGCCTATTGAAATGGGCGAACAGCTACAGAGTGTTAGATCTAAGCATAATTTGGATGACTTTTTTTGTATGAGGACAGATGGATATGCGGAAAGCTTTTGTCATAACAAAGAAAGTAGTACAGGATATGATTCTACTGCTCTTAATATTCATGGTTCGATTATTTCTTCAGTGATTTGTGACAACGGAGATGTACTTGTTTTTGCTGCTCAAGGAGAAGAACTGTATGTTTCAGTAAAACAAAATGATAAGGATAATTTTGATATTGCAAAGAAAGTAAATATAGATATGCCATATTTGGCTATAAAAATATGCAGCATTGCTGTCAGAAAAATAGGCGCAAATATTTGGATAGCAGTTATAATGCAGGCAGGGTTAAGTGAGGTTGAAAGTGAACTGCATGTTTTATGTGGAATGTGGCAAAATGAAAATACTGTTTTAAAAACTTCGGGTATTACCGTATCATCTTCAAAATGTATGTGGCTACTGTCAGATGAAAGCGATCCTGTAATAATTTTTTGTGGAAGTCAAATGATCGGCATACATGCACTATCTGGAAAGATTGAAAGCTTTTCTTCTGTTCCTGAAAAAGGAAGTTGTACGGATATTTATTCTTCATACGACCCAATAGCAAAGGCTGATGTTATTTCAGTTATAATGAACCAGCGTTTATATGTTTTTAATACCGCATCAAATCAATGGACTCAGTTTACTGATAGCACTGATTTTATAAAGTCAAGACTTCATTATCAGGAAAATATAGGAATGCATATTATTGCTCTTGATTCCAAAGCAAATATATATCATGGGTTTTTCAGTACAAATGATTCAACTTTTAATGTTTTATCTCCGATTATTAGTGAAGTTTCAGATTTCTGCATCTCAGACTGCAATGGTGAAATGCTGTCTGTACTCTGCAATGATAATAAAAATAAAAAAGTAAAATTAATGATTTTAGAAAATTCATCAAGTAATTGGAATATACAGGAAATAGGACTGAAAACTGAAAATGAGATATATGAATATAAATCGTATATGACAGAAATAACAGCTTACGATTCCAGCGGACTAATATATCCTAAAGCTCAAATTTCAATATGGAGTAACGAAGATACCCGAATTGAAATTAACGGCGAAAGTGTAATGATAGGACCTGACAACAAGTTTTCATGTTCTACAAATGAAAATGGTATAGTATATATCGCCCAGGAAACATGTATGTTGAGTGTACCTGAAATTTATGTTTCTTTTTCCGACAATTTTAAAAATGGCAAAAATGTTTTCGACAGCGAATCTGTCATAGCAGTTTCTCAATATTCTCCTGTACAGAATATTCTTAAAAATATTGATGGTGATGGATTGCTCAATGCCAAAAGGAATGATGGTACACAACTTCTTCCGGAAGAGTATAGAAATAAAGAAACAGCGCAAAATGTTGCAGATGCATTAAAGGAATGTGTTGCATTGATACCTTCATCTGGACAGAATCACATGCTTACTGGAGATGCAAGATGGATAAGTCGGGAGTGCATAGACGCTCATGATAAAATAAAGCCGACAAACACCCTCAGTCATTCAGCAGGATGGAGTCTTAAGAAAGAGGGTAATAAGGTAACTTATACTTTAAAATCCCGGCAAGAAATAGATTTGCTGCTGCTAAAAGCAGAAAACAATAACGCTATTGTTGGAGGAGGATTTTTTAAAAAAATAGGAGATTTTTTAAGGGCAGTTGCGAAGAAAGTAGTCGAGGTAGTTGAAGTAGTAGTAACTGTTGTAAAAGATACTGTAAAAACAGTTATTACATATGTTCAGGATAAAGTTGAACATCTATTTACTCAAATTGTGGAGACAGCGCAGCAAGTATGGGATGTTGTTGAAAGTGTATTTAATGAGGTAAAGGTATTTTTCTCAGATATTTTTCAGTGGATCGGATATATTTTTAATTGGAATGATATTTTAAGAACCAAGCAAATGATTGATTATTGCGTAGATCAAATTTTTGAATGCGCTGACAGTACACTTGAATATGCTGAATCAAAAGTCGACAGCTGCTTCGATTATATGAAATCTATAATTTCTGAAACCTCCGACAAATTCATATCAAATCTTAATCCTAAACTTTCATTCGGAGAAATGCTTTCAGGAAATGGAGCAACTGAAAATAATACTGAAATAGAATACAGTGCATCAAATAATTTCCTTTATAATCAGTATATTTATAGAGATGTACCGTCTATTTCGTCAGCTGAACATTTATCCGCAGCAGAAACATTTGATTCATTTAAAGATGAAACGGACGAATTTTTGAAGATACTAAGCGATTTTGTATCTGAAACCGAACAAAATGACGCTTTTAAAGAAGCTTTTGATTATTTTAGCAGCGTATTCAGTGGCAGAGACAACATGTTCAACAATATGCTTTGCGGACTTATAAAGCTTTTTGAAGGATTGTCAGTTGCCATTGTTTCAGCGTCAAAAGCAGTTGTAAAAGCCACTTTTGAAATGTGCCGCAAGGTAATTAAAACTATTTATGAATTATTGACAAAAGAAATCAAACTTCCATTCTTATCAACGTTTTTTGCTATGATTACTAATGGAGACAAACTTTCAGTTTCAGGGGTTTTCAGTCTGATTATTGCCCTTCCGGTTACTATTGTACATAAATTAATAAATAAAAAGGCGCCCATTGCAAACGAAGAAGAGTTTAACGAATTTAAAAAATATATAAATTCTGATTTATATAAATCAGCAATTTGCGGTAAACAAAGCCAGAATGTTTCCTCTACAGTGATTACGAGCTATTCTGTAATTGCACCTGCATGGGTAAGATCTATTTTGCATATTGTTAACGGACTTTCAAGTTTTGTTTATTATATAGCTTCTTCATACATTGACACCATATCAGTTGTTTCAGAAACAATTGTACCGTTTTCGCTTAATTTAGGTTGCTTTGCATGTGAGACAATATGGGCTTTGACAAGTGCAGTATGCTGGTTTACTGATCCAAGCACGGCTGAGTGGGTTAATTACGGATTTGTATGCGGCGGTGTTATTTTGGATCTGGTATTTCTGATAATTGAACGAAATATGCCTGAAAATTCATCGTCAGAATATTCAAAGGTCATAACGTTTATTTATGGCATACTTTTTGAAGCGGCAGCAATATGTGCTCTATGTATGTCATCACAGACACCTGGTGTAAGTGATTACATTCTTAATGTAGTTCCACCTTTGATGTGCTGCCTGAAAATAGGACTTTTGAAAACTTTGATAACCTCAACCTATGGTATATCAGCATTAATACCCGTAATTGGCGGTCAGCTTACAAGTATTACTATGATTACAACTTATTTTTCTTGCGCCAAGAATGTTGAAAGATCTGATAATACATTATTATTTGATACAATATAATAAAACTCATATATATCTATACTGATACATATTAAATTATAAGGTGTTTGCGAAACTCACTGGATTTTGTTGAAATTGTACAAATTGTATAAACAACACAGACACGCTTGCGCTCCGTTTCAGGCGTAACGGACACTAGCCTCGACAGGACCCCGCCAAGTGCCGACGCCTTCAAAGGGGCTGCTTATGTTTATACAATTTGCACAATTAGCGAAATGTTTTGATGAGTTTCGCAATTACCTAATTAAATTATTATAGAAAGGAAATTAACAATGGCTAATTTTGAAAAAGTATTTATGCGTCCAAATCTTACAAATAATGGTACGATTCCAGCTACAGGTACGCTTTCGGCTTCCCCTGATATCTGGGTAAACGGAACATCACCTTTGGTAGATTATCAGACTTTTCTTGCGTCTAATGAACAATATGAAAAGGAATGTACAAATGGAGTTACTGCTGGTATGTCAAATTATATTTATGTCAGAGCGAAAAATGGAGGGGATGAAAATATTACCCGCAATGTATCTCTTTATTATGCACAATCTAACGCCATACAATGGCCAAGCCAGTGGAAAGATAACCGAATAGGTACGGATCTTAGTCCGACAGGTAAGGCAATGCTCAGCAATATGACTCCTGGTGAAGTTAAGGTAGGTGATAGACCTTTTGTATGGACAAATACGCCAAAACCGGATAATGGTACGCACTTCTGCTTGATTGCGCAGATTAATGATGATGAAAATTCAAATCCTTTTCCTGACGTATCATCCGCTCTTGACATGGCGAGCCTTGTATCTAACAATTTGCAGTGGGGATGGAGAAACATCCAAACCTTTGACTCTGGCAGCAGAATTGAAAACTCATATACAATTAGCCTTACAATTCCGAATAATATATCGGAGAATATTTGTGAAATCAGCTGTGAGGTTGCGCCGGAAAAGCTTTCTGGATTTCAAGTGGGATTTTCATGCAGCCAGCCAGATAGTAATGGAAATCCCATATTCCTAGGCAAAACAAATATAGTTCAGGATAGCGGTCAAGTATTAGGTTGTAGATGCTTTTTGAAACCTGGGTATAATGCTCTTGTGACGGTGTATCTTTACAATGATAATAAGAAACCAGTGCCGGCAGGAGCGAGATTCCCATTTGAACCATTTTTGGTTACAACAAATCAAATGCTTAAAAAGACCGGTCTTCTTCATTTATCAACTCCTGAAACGCAGTTCAGAGAACGCATGCTTCTTGCTCGAGATAATGAATACTCTGCATCAAACTGGGGTATCAGAACACTTGTAAAAATGGGCGGTTATACTGGTTTATTTGTTTGATATAATTTAGATAGAGCATTTAAAATTTGTCATCTATTTTATTGTGAACTTTGCAAAAAAGTTACACTAAATGCCTTCAGGGCTGCAGGAATGTCATGACCTCATCGAAACTCTTGCCGCTCTTTCGGTATACTTCCATGATGACATCCGCCTCAGCTTGGCGTTTTTGCTCCTCCAGATTTTTGAGTTGGTCGGCGAGTTTGTCATACCGATGGGGTTCATGCTCGGACAAGGGCAATATCAACCTTAATTGCCTGTTGACGATTGTTCCGTCCTATGTCAGGAAGTATGTCATCGTGCATGAGCTTGCCCACCGAAAAGAAATGAACCACTCCGACCGCTTCTGGAAGCTCGTAGCAGATGAAATGCCAGATTACCAGAAAGCTGTGAAGTGGCTGAAGAAAAATGGTGAGGCCGTTATCAGCAAATTGTAGCAGGCGGGAAATGAACCGCTAAGCCGCATCAGGGAGCCAATCCCCGGTGCGGCTTTTCTATCAGTCCAGTTCTCCGGTCAGGATGAACTGGACATATTCTTTTCTGTGATCTTCGAGCCATAGCACCAACTCATAAAAATTCTGCTCGTAAGCCAGTCTCTGGACGGTGTTCACATCAAACATATTTGTGCGCCCACTGTCACGGATGGCGAGTATCTGCTCTCGGATGGTATCAGTCATCGGAATCCACCACCTTTCTCACACGGTCAATTCCATAGAGGACATTCCCTTTTTGTTTAAGAGGAAAAGAGGAAAATATTAGAATTTATAAAGAATTTAAAGAAATTTAAAGAAATATAAAGAAAATTAAAAAATTATTTGGAATATTACAGAAAATATGCTACAATATCTAAAATAGGTAAATTCGTGAATTCGATTTATAATTTATAGCAAAATAGGATAAAAGGAGAAGTTGCATGTTTGGACAATTATTTGGTAATTATCTTGTAAAGCAGGGGGCATTAAAGGAGGAGGAGCTTAAAACAATTCTGTCTGAGCAGTCAAAGGCAAGAGTTAAAATGGGTGTGATTGCCGTTGCGGACAAACTTCTTACAGAGGAACAGGCAGAGGAGATTAATCAGCTACAGCTTCAGATGGATAAGAGGTTCGGTGATATTGCTGTGGAAAAGGGATATCTTACGCAGGAACAGGTTGGAGAGATTATTGGAAAGCAGGGAAGCCCTTATATGCAGTTTTTACAACTTCTTGTGGAGAACAGCAGTATTAGGGTGTCTAAGATTGACGGATATCTGGATGAATTTCAGAAGGAATATGGTTTTACAGATGATGAGAAGGAGGCGCTTAAGCAAGATAACATAGACGCTGTTATTCCGATATTTACAAAGGGTGCAAAACCGTATGTGGAGGATATTGCAGGACTTGTGCTTCGTAATATAACCAGATTTGTTTCTACGGATTTTTATATTGGATATATTAAACCGGTTTCTCAGTTTGAGTACAGGAATCTTGCAGGACAGCGCTGTGAAGGAGATTTTCCTGTGTGTATAGCTTTGGCAACCGGCAATGATGATGCGGCTTTTATTCAGGCGGCAAAGGAATTTTCGGGAGAAGATTTTACGCAGAGCAGCGTAGAGGTATATGATGCGGTTGGAGAATTTATTAACTGCACAAGCGGTCTTTTTGCTACGGCTGTGTCTGAAAAGGGTGTTGAGCTGGAGATTATGCCTCAGTTTGCATATGAAAATCAGGTGGCTCAGGGAGAAGCGTATGTGCTTCCTATCTACATAAGCGGCAATGAACTGCTGTTATATATTGCCGTTGGCAATGAGGTTAAAGTTGGAGCTATGCCGCTGCTTCACAAGATGCAGGTTAAGGCAGGCAGCGATACGTCTGACAGCAAGGGAAGAATAGTGATTGTGGATGATTCCGGAATGTCTCGTAAAATGCTTAGAAATATACTTGAAGAGGCCGGCTATTCCGTTGTGGGAGAGGCGGCAGACGGTATGGAGGGAGTTCTTGCCTATAAGCAGTATAATCCTGATGTGGTGACTCTTGATATTACTATGCCTAATATGAGCGGAACTGAAGCCTTGAAAGAGATTAAGGATTATGACAGCGAGGCAAAGGCGATTATGATTACAGCAGCCGGACAGCAGAGCAAGGTTATCGAGGCGTTAAAGCTTGGTGCGGAGAAGTTCATTACTAAGCCGTTTGATAAGGATGAGATTCTTAAAAATATAGCTGAGATGATTGAAAAGTAATAAAACAATTTTAAAAAATATGAAAAACTTGTTGACAAAACAGTTTTGCAATGATATTATATACAAGCGTTGTGAATATAACGCAGTACGCAGTCGTGGCGGAATTGGCATACGCGCTAGACTAAGGATCTAGTCCATATTGCTTGGGTGCGGGTTCAAGTCCCGCCGACTGCACTGGCCCTTATAACTTCGGTTATAAGGGCGTTTTTTGTATTTGTGATAGTGTGTGTAGAAATTAGTATAATATGTGTAGAAAAAGGTTACAGATAGAGAAAATTAAATTTAAAATTTCCTGCTGTTTGGGAAGAAATGGAAAAGCCGCTTGATTGGTAAACGGACAGGAAATAATGGGTAATTGTGAAGGAGAGGCGGAAATATGAAAACAGTACTTACTATTGCGGGCAGCGATTGCAGCGGAGGTGCAGGGATACAGGCGGATATTAAGACGATTACGGCGCACAAAATGTATGCCATGAGCGTCATAACGGCGCTGACGGCGCAGAATACCACTGGAGTGTATGGAGTTGAGCCGGTCTCTTATGATTTTACATATAAGCAGCTTGAATGTGTGTTGTCAGATATAAAACCGGACGCAGTAAAAATTGGTATGTTGGCGGATGAAAATGTTGTAAGGGCGGTAGCTGACTGCTTTGATAAGTATTGCGCTGATAATCTTGTGATTGACACTGTTGTAATGTCAACAAGCGGCAAGGAGCTTCTTACAAGGGGAGCAAGGGAACTTATGATTGAAAGGCTGTTTCCGAAGGCTTTTATTATAACGCCGAATATTCCTGAAGCGGGACTGCTTACGGGAATTGATATAAATAATAAAAAGGATATGATGAGGGCGGCAGATAAGCTGGCGCTGATGATAGGAGACGAAGGTGCGGTTCTGGTAAAGGGCGGACATAGTGTTAATAATGCGGATGATTTATTGGTTTATAATGGTGAATATGCGTGGATTTCAGGAAGAAGAATTGATAATCCGAATACGCATGGAACGGGCTGTACGTTGTCATCTGCTATAGCATGCAATCTTGCTGCGGGACTTAATGTTAAGGAGAGTGTTGCCGGAGCAAAGGAGTATATTACAGGCGCAATAGCTGCGGGGCTTGATTTGGGAAAGGGTAATGGCCCGCTTAATCATATGTATGGGATATAAATAATTTTTTATGCGACGTATTTTGCTAAAATTTATGGAATGACGGGAAGGAGAAAAATGAATAGTTTTATATACAGTCTTAACGCCACAATACCAATATTTCTTGTGATGATAATAGGCGGTCTTATTAAAAAATGGGGGATTATAGATGATAATTTTGTAAATAAGGCTAATAAGTATGTGTTTAGTGTGGCGCTGCCGTTTTTACTGTTTAAGGATATTGCTGAGTCAGATATCAGATTGCAGTTTGATATAAGGTTTGTGCTGTATTGTATGATAGTGACGACGGTGTGCTTTGCGGGAATATGGGTTCTTTCGGAGATATTTATGAAGGACGACTCCCAAAAGGGAAGCTTTGTGCAGGGGTCTTTCAGAGGGAGCGCTGCAATTCTTGGAGTTGCATTTATTCAAAATGTGTATGACAGCAGCGGAATGGCACCGCTTATGATAGTTTCGGCAGTACCGCTTTATAATATATTTTCGGTGATAGTGCTTACATTTAAGGCGCATACAGACAAGGAGCAGGAAGCTGAAAAGTCCGGCGGCAATATTAAAAAATCAATAATTAATATTGTGAAAAATCCTATTATTATCGGAATTGTTCTTGGTATTCCGTTTTCGGTGCTGGGAATTACATTTCCTCCAATTATTGACAAGACGATTAACAGTATAGCCCAGACTGCTACGCCTATAGCGCTGATTGCCATAGGGGCCGGGTTTGAGGGAAGAAAGGCTATTAAGAAGATAAAGCCTACTATTGTTGCTTCATTTGTAAAGCTGGTAGGCCAGGCGGCGCTGTTTTTGCCTCTGGCTATTGCTATGGGTTTTAGAAATCAGGAGCTTATGGCGATACTTATTATGCTTGCGTCGCCTTCCACAGTCAGCGGATATATTATGGCAAAAAATATGCACAACGACGGAGTGCTTGCGTCGAGCATAGTGGTGCTGACGACGCTGTTGTCGGCGGTTACGCTTACGGGATGGATATTTTTGCTGAGATTTTTGCAGTATTTGGGCTGAGGCGTCACAGCGGGGATAAATTGCGGTAAATTTGTTTTGAAGGAATGATACTTAATGAAAAAAGAACACAAATGTATTAGTGTTGTCCGGTAAAATTAGTATTAGTGTTGTCCGGTAAAATTAGTTGAAATAATATTATCGTTATGTTATAATACACGATAGTTTATGAACAAAAAGGAGGTATTGTCGTGAAACACATTAAGACAATCAGCAATCGGGTTTTGAAGGATACAATGAAGCACGGCGGATGTGGCGAGTGTCAGACATCTTGTCAGTCAGCTTGTAAGACATCTTGCACAGTTGGCAATCAGAGCTGTGAGAATAAGAATAATTAATTGATGTGAAAGAGCGTGTTAAAGCATTTCAACACGCTCTTATTTTCGCGTTTATAAATTATAACACAGTTATGGAGTTTTATTATGATACATCAATATAAGAATAATGGCTACAATGTCGTGCTTGATGTAAATAGCGGCTCTGTCCATGTGGTTGATGATATGGTGTACGATATTATCAGGCTGTATGAAGAAAAGTCTCTGGATGAGATTATAGATGAGCTGGAGACAAAATATCCGGAAGCGGAAATCAGGGAAGCATATTCAGAGATTGAGCAGCTTAAGGAGTCGGGACAGCTATTTACTGAAGACGTATATGAGAATTACATTGACAGCTTTAAGGACAGGCAGACAGTTGTAAAAGCCTTATGCTTACATATTGCCCACGATTGCAATCTCGCATGCAAATATTGTTTTGCGGAGGAGGGCGAATATCATGGAAGACGAGCTATGATGAGTTTTGAGGTAGGCAAGAAGGCACTTGATTTTTTGGTGGCTAATTCGGGTTCGAGAAAGAATCTTGAGGTGGATTTTTTTGGCGGAGAGCCAACTATGAATTTTGAAGTTGTCAGGCAGCTTGTGGAGTATGGCAGAAGTCTGGAGGAGCCTAACAATAAGAAATTCAGATTCACCCTTACTACTAATGGAATTTTGCTGGATGATGATATTATGGAATTTGCTAATAAGGAGATGGGAAACATTGTTCTTAGCATAGACGGGCGTAAAGAGATTAACGACCTTATGCGCCCTACAAGAAACGGACGTGGCAGTTCATACGATATTATTATGCCAAAATTTAAAAAGGTTGCGGAAAGCCGCAATCAGAACAATTATTATGTGAGAGGTACATTTACACATAATAATCTTGATTTTGCCAATGATGTACTTCATCTGGCAGACGAGGGCTTTGAACAGATTTCTGTGGAACCTGTCGTGGCGCGCCCTGAGGACGATTATGCTATCAGGGAGGAGGATATTCCGCTTATCTGCGAGCAGTATGATAAGTTGGCAAAGGAGCTGATAAAGCGAAAAAAGGCAGGCAACGGTTTTAATTTCTTTCATTTTATGATTGACTTGAATGGAGGACCTTGTGTTGCGAAGCGTTTGTCAGGCTGCGGTTCGGGCTGCGAATATCTGGCTGTTACGCCGTGGGGAGATTTTTATCCATGTCATCAGTTTGTTGGCAATGAGGAGTTTCTTATGGGTAATGTGGACGATGGCATAACAAGAGAGGATATTCGGGAAAAGTTTAAAAACAGCAATGTTTATTCTAAAGAAAAGTGCAAAAAATGTTTTGCAAAATTTTATTGCAGCGGAGGTTGTGCAGCTAATTCTTACAATTTCCACGGCGATATTAATGACACTTATGATGTGGGCTGTGAATTACAGCGAAAGAGAATAGAATGTGCAATTATGATTAAGGCTGCATTGGCAGAGGATTAATCAGGAAGGAGTTTATAATAACAATGAAGTACGGTTTGAAGAAAAAGATTATTTACTCGGTGCTTATTATTGCTATGCTGGCTGGTTTTACGCTTATAGCAATATTTGGAATTGATTCAAAGGGATATGGAAGCGTTAAAGATATTCCGCTGGGACTTGACCTTGCAGGTGGTGTAAGTATCACCTATGAGATACAGGAGGACAATCCAAGTCAGCAGGATATCAATGATACTATTGCAAAGCTTGAAAAGCGAGTTGAAGGAAAGAGTACAGAGTCGCAGGTTTATCAGGCGGGTGATAAGAGAATCACTGTGGAGATTCCCGGGGTGACTGATGCCAATGCTATTTTGAAGGAGCTTGGTACGCCTGGTTCTCTTGAATTTCTTGACCAGACAAACTATCAGAAATGGGCTGATGATGAGGAATATGAGGCATTGCTTACAGGCAATGATGTTGTCGGCGCTCAGGCGTACACTGATACGTCAGGCTCATCTAATTCAGCTTTCGGCGTATCCTTATCATTTTCTGACGAAGGTGCTGAAAAGTTTGCAACAGCTACAGCAGCTAATATCGGTAAGTCAATATATATCGTATATGACGGTGAGGTTGTAAGCTATCCGACAGTACAGACTGCTATTACAGGCGGTACAGCTTCAATTACTAATATGGAGTCATATGAAGCAGCTGATAATCTTGCTGTATTTATCAGAATTGGTTCAATTCCGCTTACTCTTAAGGAGGCAAGTTCTAATATTGTAGGCGCACAGCTCGGCCACGACGCTATTAAGACAAGCCTTTATGCGGCTGTACTTGGTCTTGCTGTTCTCTGTATATTTATGATAGCTGTTTACAGACTTCCGGGTGTGGTTGCTACATTTTCACTATGGATATATACAGCGCTCGTGCTTGTGCTTGTAAGTGCATATGACCTTACACTTACGCTTCCGGGTATTGCCGGTATTATACTTGGCATTGGTATGGCGGTGGATGCTAATGTTGTCATTTATTCGCGTATCAGGGAAGAGCTTGGCGCCGGAAGAAATGTTGAGGATTCAATTCTTGCCGGTTATAATAAGGCGACGTCTGCCATTGTGGATGGAAATGTAACAACACTTATTGCAGCGGCGGTTCTTTATGCATTTGGAACAGGTCCTATTAAGGGATTTGCCACAACTCTTGCTGTAGGTATTGTGGTTTCAATGTTTACAGCTCTTGTTATAACAAAGATTATTATGAAGCTGTTATACAATTTTGGCTTTAAGAGCGCAAAGTGGTATGGAAGGACAGTACATAAGAAGAAATTTGATGTGCTAAGTATCCGCAGATGGTGCTTTTTAGGTTCAGCTGCCGTAATTCTTGCGGGAATTATAGGTATGATTGCATTTAATGCGTCAGGCAATAGAATGTTGAACTTCAGCCTTGAGTTTGTAGGCGGTACAACAAGCACATATACATTTGAAAAGGAATATACTCAGGAAGAAATTGAAAACCAGATGATTCCGCTTATCAGACAGACAGCAGGAATTACAGAGGTTCAGCAGCAGAAGGTAAAGGACAGCACTAAGGTTACATTTAAGACATCAGAACTGTCGCTTGAACAGAGAGATGCAGTTGAGGAAGCTATAAAGGAAAAATTCCCTATTGAGGAAGATTCAATTGTTGAATCTGATACAATCGGCGGTTCTGTAAGTAATTCTATGAAGCAGAGCGCTGTTATATCAGTAATTATCTCTACAATATGTATGATGATTTATATCTGGTTCAGATTTAGAGATATTAAATTTGCTGCAGCAGCCGTTATAGCGCTGCTTCACGATGTGCTTATAGTTTTGGCGTTCTATGCGCTTGCAAGAGTTCCGGTAGGCACAACATTTATCGCTTGTATGCTTACGATTGTAGGTTACTCAATCAATGCTACAATTATTATATTTGACAGAATTCGTGAGAGCCTTAGAGCTGCTAATGAAAAGTCGAACATTAAGGACCTTGTAAACAGTGCTGTTACTAATACGTTTACAAGAACGGTTAATACCAATATCACAACATTTATCATGTTGCTTTCACTTTTCATATTTGGTGTTACATCTGTTCGTGAATTTGCACTTCCTCTTATGGTAGGCGTGGCTGTTGGTGCTTATTCTTCAGTATGTATCACAAGTGCATTGTGGTATGTAATGGGCGGTAAGAAAAATGGTATTACCACTGAGCTTAAAAAGAAGAAGGAAGAAGAAAAGCTTAAGAAGAATTCAGACGGTGCAATAGTCTAAAAAATATTTAATATGACGTCGCAGAGGGAGTCTTATGACTGTCTGCTGCGGCGTTTTTGAGTTAGTGCATTTTATAATGAAGTGAAGTTTTGCAAATTAGCGAGGAAAATTATTGCGGAGAAATGTATGAGTAAGTGGATGGTGTATGCTAAAAAAGCAGATTTTGACAGCATAGGCAAAAAGTACAATATTGATCCGGTTATTGCAAGAGTTATGAGAAACCGTGATGTTGTGGGAGATGAGGCGATAAAAATGTATCTCTCAGATTCTATAGAACTTATGTATAATCCAAGAAATATGAAGGATATAGAAAAAGCAGCTGACATAGTTCTTGATAAAATTAAATCTAAAGTTAATATTAGGATAATTGGCGATTATGACATTGATGGAGTTACCTCTATTACAATATTGTACAAGGCGTTAAAAAATGCAGGAGCGATAGTGGATTATACTGTTCCCCACAGAATTAACGATGGATATGGCATTAATGAAAGCCTGATTGATAAGGCGTACAATGACAGCATAGACACAATTATAACCTGCGATAACGGTATTGCAGCTATTGAGCAGATTGCTTATGCGAAGAACAAGGGAATGACTGTAATTGTGACGGATCACCACGATATTCCTTTTGAGATAAATGAAAGTAAAAAAGTATATCTTTTTTCGGAGGCAGATGCAACTGTAAATCCAAAGCAGCCGGAGTGCCAATATCCATTTAAGAAGCTGTGCGGTGCTGCGGTGGCATATAAACTTGTTCAGATTATTTATGAAAGGCTGGGGCTTCCAAAAGAAGATTTGGAGGAATATAGGCAGCTTGCTGCGGTTGCCACTATAGGCGACGTGGTGGATTTGACAGATGAAAACAGGTTGTTGGTAAAATATGGTCTTTCAACCATGAAAACAACAAAAAATGTGGGACTTCGTACGCTTATAGAGGAATGTAAAATTGAGATTGACAAAATAAGCGCTTATCATATAGGATTTGTAATAGGTCCATGTATTAACGCAAGCGGAAGGCTGGATACGGCGCGGAAGGCTGTTGAGCTTCTTACTGAGGAAAATCCGGTCTGTGCAGCGGAAAAGGCAAGAGCGTTAAAAGCACTGAATGATGACAGGAAGGCTATGACAGAAAAGCAGGCGGCACTGGCGATAGATTTGGTGGAAAATTCAGAGCTTGCAAATGACAGAGTGCTTGTAGTATATCTGTCGGAATGTCACGAGAGTGTGGCAGGAATTATTGCAGGACGGCTCAGGGAATATTTTTACAAGCCGGCGTTGGTAATTACAGAGGCTGAGAATGGAGCAAAAGGCTCAGGGCGCTCAATAGAAGGCTATAATATGTTTGAGGAGCTTACAGCCTGCAAATCGCTGCTTGATAAATTTGGCGGACACCCTATGGCGGCGGGACTTTCTCTAAAGAAGGAAAATATTGAGCCTTTAAGAAAAATGTTGAATGAAAGGTGTACTCTTACGCCGGAGCAGCTTATTCCGGTTACATGGATAGACGTTCCTATGCCTGTTGATTATGTAAGTTTTAAATTTGTGGGACAGTTAAAGCTGTTGGAGCCGTTTGGAAAGGGCAATGAAAAGCCTGCATTTGCAGACAGAAAACTTAGGATAAGAAGCGCTGCTCTTATTGGAAAAAGTCAGAATGTGCTGAAAATGAAGCTGGAAAGCCCGGCGGGAAATGTGGTTGATGCGGTAATGTTTGGCGCAGCACCTGAAAATATTCCGCAGCCAGACAGCGAAATTAACATACTTTATTATCCTGATATAAATGAATATATGGGGCGGAAAAGCCTTCAATTTATTGTACAGGAGTGGAAATATACGACAGGATAAAGTATTAAGTGATAGACAAGGATAAGGATAAAAATATTATATAATAAGGAGAATGGTTAAATGAAAAGTAAGATTATGACAAAAAGGTTTTTGTCAGCCGTAATGGCGGTTGTAATGGCATTGTCGCTGTCAGCCTGCAAAGGCGTTTCGGCTGAGGATGGTTCTTCATCGGTGATAAATAATGATGAGGCAACTAATTCGCAGGAAAGCAGTACGGAATATACTGCGAGAGATATTAAGGTGGCAGCTCTCAAAGGACCTACGGCAATCGGAATGGTTAAGCTGATGGATGAGGCACAAAACGGAAAGACAGCCAATAATTATGAATTTAAAATTGCGGCTGCGGCAGATGAATTTACATCATATCTGATAAAAGGAGATATTCAGTTAGCTGCTATGCCTTGTAATGCGGCTGCTACGCTGTACAATAAAAGTAATGGAAAAATTAAGGTTATAGGAATTAATACTCTTGGCGTGCTTTATATTCTTGACACAGGTTCAACAGTGAAATCTGTTGCGGATTTGAAGGGAAAGACAGTGTATCTTACAGGAAAAGGAACAACGCCGGAATATACGTTGCGGTATTTGCTTAAAAAATCAGGTATCGACCCTGACAAGGATGTTAAACTTGAATTTAAGTCTGAGGCGGCTGAGGTTGCTGCGATTATGGCGAAGGGAGACGAAGATGTGATAGCTATGCTTCCGCAGCCTTATGTAACAACAGTGATGACGAATAACTCAAAAGTTAGGATAGCCCTTGACGTAACTGCAGAATGGGAGAAGTTGGCAGGCTCGGAAAGTACTGTTGTTACAGGCGTTATAGTTGTTAATACGGATTACTACAATAATAACAAAGCGGCAGTGGATAAGTTTATGGAGGAATATAAGGCGTCTGTTGAATATGTTGTAGGGAATGTGGACGACGCTGCAAATCTTGTGGAAAAATTCGATATATTTAAGGCGGCAGTTGCAAAAAAGGCAATACCATACTGTAATATTACATATGTGACAGGAAATGATATGAAGACAAAGGTCGAGAATTACCTTAAGGTATTGTATGATGAAAATCCGGCTTCTGTAGGCGGAGCAATGCCGGATGGAAGCTTTTATGGGTTGTAGGAAGAATTCAGTCAATAAAAATGATTAGCCACGGCTTGCTGATTTTTGTGTTGCCCGTTATATAACGGGCAACATTTTTGAAAAAAGAAAATGCACGTTGGGGCTATAATAGTCACAATCGTGCTTATTGAGAACTTTTTAAACTATTTTTCTAACCCCATTTAATAATTTCATAGCATACTGGTAACAGGCTTTTCAAAATTACTAATGTGTTTCCTTGACAATAAACACAGGTTTCGTCTAATGTGATTCCCGATCAATAAATTCAGGCTTATATTTTGAATATACAAATTTCTGTGTACTATATAGGCTGAAGTAGCCGGAAAGCAGATAACTTACGGATATGCACAATGCACAGAAAACAAGGCTGCTTCCGCCAAACATTTCAACAGAAATAATAATTGAGGTGAGAGGGCAGTTGGTAGCTCCGCAGAATACGCTAACCATTCCGCAGGCGGCACATAATGCGATAGGAAGTCCAAATATTGGGGCGAGGAGGCTTCCTAAAGTTGCTCCGACAAACATGGCAGGAACAATTTCGCCGCCCTTGAAACCACCTCCAAGCGTAATAGCCGTAAATACTATTTTCAGTATAAATACATACCATGCACAGCTTGTGACGAAGCTTCTGGCAATAACGTCGGTTCCCGCCCCAAGATAATCTGTTGTGCCGCAGATATAGCGAAGGGCGATAATTAAAAGGCCTGCCACGATTATGCGCAGATAATGGTTTTTGATAAATTTCTGGTAAAGCTGAGAAGTTTTATGTAGCACAAGGCATAAAAGTATGCTGGCACAGGCAAAAGCAACTGCTAAAATCAGCATTTTGCTGCCATTTATAAGAGAAATGGCAGGAATCTCGCCTATATCGAAATGTGTACCTTCAATTTGCATAAAACTTGAAATTTCATTTGCTATAAGAGATGCTACAACGCATGGAACCAGCGCTGAATAGTGCATAATTCCTACGCTGATAACCTCCATAGAAAACACCGCAGCAGCAATAGGAGTGCCGAACAATGCTGAGAAGCATGAACTCATACCGCACATAATAAGAATTCGGGTGTCTTTTTCATCAGCCTTAAAAATGCCGGCAAAGAAGTCTCCGATGGAACCGCCAACCTGCAACGCCGCACCCTCGCGTCCGGCAGAACCGCCGAACATATGGGTTAAAAATGTTGAAATAATAATGAGAGGAGCTATTCTTACGGGAACCTTTTCGTTGGAATGGATTGCGGAAATGACCAGATTAGTTCCCTTAGAGGCGGTATCACCGGACAGCTTGTATAAAAATACAATGACAATTCCGGCGACAGGCAGGAAAAATATAAGCCAGGGATTATTCTGCCTGTAAATTGTTGCTTCTGTGAGCAAATGGTGAAATAAAGCTCCGATTACGCCTATAATTCCGCCGCATATACATGAATATGCCAACCATTTTAACAGAGTTTTGGTTGAAGTTATCACAGCGGCATAATAGCTTTTTACTATTGGGAATGTAATATTATAATATTTATTAAATAAAGATTTCATTTTTAAAGCCTCGGTTGATTTGTATTAAGTACTTTGAATTAGTGATGATTCATCAGTTTACAATAGGAGCAATGCTGTTGAATATTTTACTTAGTGTTCGTAAAGGAAGTAATGTCAGCTTTGCTCATATTGCTGTTATGGTAACGCTTGTCACTGGTTACATCCTCAGTGAACCAGTCAGGAGGAATGTAGCCTGTTGCTTCCTCCATAGAGTTAAATTCAACCTCTGCGAGAACAACACCCTTAAAACTCCCGTCAAATATATCCAGCTCGATAGTTTTTCCTGTACCGTCAGGGATTTCATAGCGGTGCTTGGTTATAATATTTCCGTCAGCCTTTGAGAGAAGATGTTTATAGGCTTCCTCTGTGAGAGGAAGATTATATTCTTCCCTTGCCATAAATCCCTTGCCTTTATAGGTGAGATAATAATCGTCATTGTCCTTTCGTACCCTGACTACAGGATTAGTTGAAAGATAGCCCTGTTCAATAATTCTGCATTTATATTCAGAAAGATTTTCAGGGATGCCTGATACGAGAAATTTGCGTTCTATTTCCATAGTATCTCTCCATTTCTAATAATTATATAAATAGTGTGAGCAGCATACGTACAAATTATGTTAAATATTATATATAAAAAAGGCTGCCGCAAAATGATAAACACCCTGCCGCAGACCTTCCGGTTTGTTTAAATGTAAACAGTACTAACTACTTCTTATTGACGGTATCCTTTAAGCCCTTTCCGGCCTTAAACTTTGGAGCCTTAGAAGCCGGTATCTTAATAGCCTTTCCAGTCTGTGGGTTTTTGCCTGTTCTGGCAGCTCTTTTGACAACCTCAAATGTACCGAAACCTACAAGCTGAATCTTCTCGCCTTTTTTTAACTGCTCTGCAACAGTATCAGTAAGTGCCTTTAAAGCCTTCTCAGAATCTTTCTTAGATAATTCAGCCTTTGCAGCTATAGCTGCAACTAATTCTGTTTTGTTCATAAAACTACATCCTCCTTAATATCATAAGTGATTATAACTACATTATATTTATACTCCTATATCCATGTTTTGTCAACATAAACCAGCGGTTTCCGACAATTCTTCCCACTTTTCGTATAATATTTCAAGCTCGTCCGATATTTTTGTGCGTTCGTTATGAAGCTCCATAAGTCTTGAGGTGTCGGTGCAAACTTCCGGCAGTGAGGATTCTTCATCTATCTGGCTGATTCTTACCTCTATGGCTGATATTTTTTCCTCTGTGCGCTGAAGTTCATTTTTGATTTTACGGATTTGCGCCTGTTCTTCTTTAGACTGCTGCCAGTCTGCAGCATGGGTTTTGCTGCTGTCTTTGTTATAGGTTGTACCGTTGGCTGAATTGTTTACGCCGGTGCCGCGGATGCCCAAATTTCCGTTTCCTCCATTTTGCAAGTCAGCCCCGCTTAATCCTGCGGAGGCGTAAACGGCTTCCCGTTTCTCTATATAATAATCATAGTTTCCAATATAATTCAGTACAGACCTGTGGGTAAGCTCCAAAATTCTTGTAGCTGTGGTGTTGATAAAATATCTGTCGTGGGACACATAAAGCACAGTTCCGGTATAATTATTCAAGGCATTTTCAAGAATTTCCTTTGAGACAATGTCCAAATGGTTGGTAGGCTCGTCCAGTATCAGAAAATTAGCATTGGAAAGCATAAGTTTGGCGAGGGATACCCTTCCGCGCTCGCCGCCGCTTAATTCCCGTATAAGTTTAAACACATCGTCCCCTGTAAATAAAAATGCAGCCAGAGTATTTCTTATCTGCGTATTATTCAAATCAGGATAGGTGTCCTGAAGCTCGTCAAATAAAGTCTTATCCGGATCAAGCACATGGTGTTCCTGGTCGTAGTAGCCGATTGTAACATTTGTTCCGAGGGAAATAGTACCGCTGTCGGCGTCTATAAGCCCGTTTATAAGTTTAAGTATAGTAGTCTTTCCGGTGCCGTTGTTGCCTATAAGAGCGACGCGTTCTCCGCGCTTGATTTCAAAGCTGACATCAGAAAACAGAGTATTATCATCGAAAGACTTGGTAAGCTCCGTAATTGTTAAAACGTCGTTTCCGCTTGTAATATTAGGCTCCAGCGTAATGTTCATTTTGTCGTTAAGCTCTGCAGGCTTTTCTATGCGCTCTATTTTGTCCAGCATTTTTTCACGGCTTTCAGCGCGCTTGATAGATTTTTCCCTGTTAAACTGCTTTAATTTTGCGATAACTGCCTCTTGATGCTGGATATCCCGCTGCTGGTTTAAATATTCCTTTAGCTTCATATTGCGAAGAACCGCCTTTTTTGCGGCGTAGTCGGTATAATTGCCTGAAAATACAGTGACGTTTGAATTATCAATCTCAATAATTTTAGTGACTATTTTGTCAAGAAAATATCTGTCGTGGGCGACTATTACGACGCTTCCGCTGTAGCCCGAAAGATAATTTTCAAGCCATGCAATGGACTCCATATCTAAGTGGTTGGTAGGCTCGTCAAGCAGTATAATATCAGGCTTGCTGAGCAGAAGCTTGCTTAAAGCAATTCGGGTTTTCTGTCCGCCAGACAGAGTGTTTACAGGAAGTGAAAAATCATTCTCGTCAAATCCGAGACCCTTGAGAACCCCTGTAACCTCGCTTTTATAAGCATACCCATTTTGCATTTCAAATTCGTGGTTTAAGCGGGAATATTTATTAAGAAGAATCTCAAGGGCTTCGCCCTCCGCATTGTTCATAGTATTTTCTATAGAACGAAGCTTAGCCTCCATATCAATAATATTCTGCTTTGTAGTCATAACCTCCTCAAATATAGTATTGTCAGAGTTAAGGTTCTGGTGCTGCGCGAGGTAGCCCAATGTCTTATCTTTGGCAATGGTGATTGTGCCGCTGTCAGCAGGTATTTCACCCACAATAATTTTCAGAAGCGTGGATTTTCCGGCACCGTTAATGCCTATGACTGCCGCCTTTTCACGTTCTTCAATATGAAAAGAACAGTCCTTAATAATCTGGTCGGTTCCGAAAGATTTTTCTATATGGCTGCATGATAATATCATTTTAATTTATCTCCCATTTTGTATTGATAGTATTATAAATGTATTGGCTTGGAAAAGCAATGAACAAAAAGGGGAACAATAAAAATGATATACAAATTAAGGAAAAAATGGTATGTTATAATATATGTGGTACTTAATCTGAATGGTATAGGTGCTGTAAAATATTGAAAATGGAGAAAATGCAATGAATAATTTTGAAGAGTTGAATATAGACGCGAGAATTTTGAGAGCGGTTTCGGATATGGGTTTTGAGGAGGCTTCGCCAATTCAGGTGCAGGCGATTCCGGCGCTTATGGACGGAAAGGACGTTATAGGACAGGCGCAGACAGGAACAGGAAAGACGGCAGCCTACTCAATCCCGATGCTGCAAAGAATAAATCCTGATTTTAAAAAGCTGCAGGCGGTTGTGCTTTGCCCTACAAGGGAGCTGGCAGTGCAGGTTGCTGAAGAAATAAGAAAAATTGCAAAATACATGAGCGACATCAAGGTGCTTCCGGTATATGGCGGTCAGGAAATAGTAAAGCAGATAAAATCCTTAAAGTCAGGAGCGCAGATAGTTGTAGGAACGCCCGGCAGAGTTATGGACCATATGCGCAGAAAAACTGTTAAATTTGACAATGTGGCTATGGTGGTTTTGGACGAAGCGGACGAAATGCTTGATATGGGCTTTCGCGAGGACATGGAGACCATACTTACAGACACGCCAAAGGACAGGCAGACTGTAATGTTTTCTGCTACAATGTCAAAAGAAATTATGGATATTGCCGCAACATTTCAAAATAATCCTGAGACCATAAAGGTTGTTAGGAAAGAGCTTACAGTAAAAAATATAGAGCAGTATTATTTTGAGGTAAGACCTAGAAGCAAGGACGAAGTGCTTTGCAGGCTGATAGACATTTATAATCCTAAGCTCTCAGTTGTATTCTGCAACACAAAGAGACAGGTTGACGACTTAATATCGGTGCTTAAGGGCAGGGGCTATTTTGCAGACGGTATTCATGGAGATATGAAGCAGGCGCAGAGAGACAGGGTTATGTCGGATTTCAGAAGCGGAAAGACGGAAATTCTTATCGCTACGGACGTGGCGGCGAGAGGAATTGATGTGGACGACGTGGATATTGTGTTTAACTATGATTTGCCTCAGGATGAGGAGTACTATGTACACAGAATAGGAAGGACGGGACGCGCGGGAAGGTCAGGAATGGCATTTTCCTTTGTATCGGGCAAGGAAGTTTACAAGCTCAAAGAAATAGAGCGTTACTGCAAGACAAAAATCAAAGTTAAGCAGATTCCGACTATGGATGATGTAAAGAACAGAAAGCTTGACCAGTTGTTCGGACAGATTAGGGAGAGCATGGAAGCCGGCGGGTTGTCTGAGATGATGGAGATTATTGAAAACCGCATTAACGAGGACGATATGACTGCGCTGGATGTGGCTGCGGCGCTGCTTAAAATGACTGTGGGCGACTCGCTGTCTGAACGCGAGGAAGTGGAGCAGGTTCATTTTAATATGGATGATAATCCTCGCGGGATGGTAAGGCTTTTTATAAATGTAGGAAAGAAGGATAAAATTAAGCCTGCAAATATACTTGGCGCCATTGCCGGAGAATCGGGAATACCAGGAAGGCTTGTGGGAGCTATAGATATGCTTGACAATTATACATTTGTCGAGGTTCCTGCAAAATATGCGGACGCGGTGCTGGCGGCTATGGACAACGCCGTTATTGCGGGAAGAACCATAAGTATAGAAAAGGCTACCGGACAAGGACCTGCAAAATCGAGAGGCAGGAAGAGCCAAAGCGGGCGCAGACCGGAAAAAATGGAGCGCGTCCAGTCTGACAGAAGGGAAAAGCAGTCGGCAAAAGTCCGTAAAGAAAAGAAGGAAAAGGATAAGAAAAATATAGACAAGTCAGCGGTAAAGAAGCTGACATTAAAGGGCAACAGGAAAAATGGATAAGGATAATCAGATAGTTTTAGAACAGCTTAATATAAGCGAGGGCTTAAGATATTTAGGTTATGGCAGCAATACGCCGGACGAGATGGTTATGCAGCTTATAAATGAATGTTCGCAAGAGATTATGAAAACTGCAAGACCCCAGATGGTGTATAAGGTGTTTGATATAGAGGCACCGCTGGCGCCGTATGCAGCCTCGCAGTCAAAGGAGGCAGTTGGCGGGGACGCTGCATCAGACAGTACAGCGTATAAGTATGTTGCACTGAAAGGAACTAGCCTTGTGCTGACAGGAAATTCCATAACAGAGCATTTGTCAGGCTGCGAAAAGGCAGTGCTTTTTGCGGCTACCGTATCCGCCGGGATTGACAGGCTTATAAGAATAACGCAGCTCGAGGATATGGCTAAGGCTGTAATAATGGACAGCTTGGCGTCGGTGGCGGTTGAGCAGGTGTGCGATAAGACGGAGCTGATAATAAAAGCACAGTTTCCGGAGTACTACCAGACTTTTAGATTTGGCGTAGGATATGGCGATTTACCCATAACCCTGCAGAAGGATTTTGTAAACGTGCTGAATGCTCCAAAGATTATAGGCTTAAATACAAGCGCATCATGTATGCTTACGCCGACAAAATCGGTGACGGCGGTTATAGGTTTGTCAAAACAGCCGATTTCTTCTAAAAGGAGAGGCTGTCAGACATGCAGTATGTATGAAAATTGTAATTTCAGACGGAAAGGCGGACGTTGTAATGAGTAAGGATTTTAGAAAGCTCCTTAGAGAAAGGAATTATATTATATTTGACGGAGCTATGGGTACCATGCTGCAGGCAGCAGGTATGAAAATGGGCGAAATCCCTGAGATGTTAAATATCACCAGTCCGGAGCTTCTTGTATCAATTCATGAAAAATACTTAAATTCAGGAGCAGATGTGATTTATGCCAATACATTTGGCGCAAACAGATATAAACTTGAGGGCTGTGAAAGCAGTCTTGAAGAAATAATAACAGCGGGAATTAATAATGCAAAAAAGGCTTGTGAAAATGTAAAGACGGAGGCTATGGTGGCCCTGGACGTGGGACCGATAGGCCAGCTTCTTGAGCCTGCCGGTACTTTGTCCTTTGAGGAAGCATACGATATATATGCTGAAATAGTGAAGGCGGGCAGCGATGCCGGAGCAGATTTGATTGTATTCGAGACCATGACGGATTTGCTTGAGGTTAAGGCGGCTGTGCTTGCGGCTAAAGAAAATTCAGAGCTTCCGGTGGTATGTACTATGACGTTTGAGCAAAATATGCGTACATTTACAGGATGTCAGGTGTCAGCTATGGCGCTCACCCTTGAAGGGCTTGGTGCCGACGCCATAGGCGTGAACTGTTCTCTGGGGCCAAAGGAGCTGGAGCCTGTTATAGCAGAGCTTTCACGCTGGACAAGGCTTCCTATAGTAGTAAAGCCTAACGCGGGGCTTCCTGATCCTAAGACTAATACATACGACTTGACGGCGGAAGATTTTACAGAATTTATGAAAGAGCTTAGAACATATGGGATTAAGGTATTTGGCGGCTGCTGCGGAACTAATCCTGAATTTATAAGGCGGCTGTCAGATATGCTTGCACAGTATGGCAATCCGCAGGGTGCTTTAGGTGCGGCTAAAAAGGACATTCCCGCAGCCATATGCTCCGCAACAAGAACTGTTGCGGTGACAGAGCCGAGAATTATCGGTGAGAGAATTAATCCGACAGGTAAAAAGCTGTTCAAAGAAGCTCTTATAAATGGAGATATAGAATACATTTTAAATCAGGCGTTGGAGCAGGTGAGAGCCGGAGCAGACATTCTTGATGTAAATGTTGGGCTGCCGGGTATAGACGAGAAGGAAATGATGATTACGGCGGTAAAATCCATACAATCTGTGGCGGACGTGCCTCTTCAGATTGACTCCACCATACCGGAGGTGCTGGACGCGGCTTTGCGTGTGTACAGCGGAAAGCCTATAGTCAATTCTGTAAACGGCGAAGAGGAGTCTCTTGAAAATGTTCTGCCTCTGGTGAAAAAATACGGTGCGGCTGTTGTTGGACTTACGCTTGACTCCAACGGAATACCAAAAAAGGCAGAGGAAAGATTTGCTATTGCGAAGAAAATTCTCGACAGAGCGTTAAGCTATGGTATTCCCAAAGAAAACGTATATATCGACTGCCTTACTCTTACTGCCTCTGCAGAGCAGGAGGGCGTTGTGGAGACTCTTGAGGCGGTGCGCAGAGTAAAAACAGAGCTTGGCTTAAAGACAGTCCTGGGCGTATCCAACATTTCCTTCGGTTTGCCAAACAGAGTGCTTGTAAACCATATTTTTCTGACCATGGCTTTGCAAAATGGTCTTGACCTGCCGATTATCAACCCTAACATAGAGGAAATGACAGGAGCAGTGCGCACATATAAGCTTCTCGCAGGCATAGACAAAAATTCAGTGGATTTTATAAAGGCGTATGCAAATATGCCTGAATTAGTGCCGCCTGCCGCCGCAAAAACGGCTGGAGTGACAACAGGAGGCGCGGGCAGTACGGAAAGTACGGTGGGCGCTTCGGCAGGAAACATCGGCGCTTCAGGCGCTAACGGTGCTGTGGGAACAGCCGGCGGTACGGTCTTCGGAAAGGCAGCTCTCTACGACGCAGTAATTTCGGGACTTAAGAGCGAAGGAACAACTATTACTGAAAAATTGCTGGAAACCACCGATTCAATGGAGATAATAAACGAGGTGCTTATTCCGGCTCTTGACAAAGTAGGAGAAGGCTTTGAAAAGGGAACTATGTTCCTGCCGCAGCTTATTATGTCTGCGGCGGTTGCACAAAATTCATTTGAGGCAATAAGAAAGCATATGGCAAAGACAAGCGACGCTGCACCTGTGAGCAAGGGAAAAATCGTTATTGCCACAGTCAAGGGCGATGTTCATGACATAGGTAAAAATATAGTTAGGGTTCTTCTTGAAAATTATGGCTACGAGGTAATAGATTTGGGTAAAGACGTTCCGTATCAGGCGGTGGTTGACGCTGTTATAAAATATGACGCAAAGCTGGTGGGGCTTTCAGCTCTTATGACTACAACCTTAGTGTCAATGAAAGAGACAATAGAGCTGATTCACAGCAACGGTCTTGACTGTAAAATAATGGTGGGCGGAGCGGTGCTTACACCGGAGTACGCAAAAGAGATTAAGGCTGATTATTATGCTAAAGATGCGAAAGAATCTGTAGATATAGCTAAAAGAGTTCTGGGATAATAATACTTTGACATTATTTTCACAGTGAGCTATAATTTTTACAGGAGTTTTACAAGCCCTGAAAATTATGTGACAGGCAGGAGAATATTTATGGAAGAGACAAAAAAAATTTCTTCGGCAGTAGTAAAAAGGCTTCCGAGGTATTATAGGTATTTGGGGGAATTGATTGAAAATGATGTGAATAGAATATCATCAAAGGAGTTAAGCGACAGAATGAAGGTTACTGCGTCCCAGATAAGACAGGACCTCAATAATTTTGGAGGCTTCGGACAGCAGGGCTATGGATATAATGTAAAATACCTCTATGATGAAATTGCAAAAATATTGGGAATAGACCGTACCCATAATATGATTATCGTAGGAGCGGGAAATCTTGGCCAGGCGATAGTCAATTATGAAGATTTTGCCAAGAGAGGATTTATTATAAAGGGGGTATTTGACAATAATCCTGAACTTGAGGGAAAAAAGATAAAAGATGTTTCTATTATGATGACAGACAAAATAGAAGATTTTATAAAGGATAATAACATTGAGATTGCTGCGCTCACAATTCCGAAGTCGGCGGCTAAGGAAGTGGCAAAGACAGTGGTTGGTGCAGGAGTAAAGGCAATATGGAATTTTGCCCATACGGACTTGAATCTGCCAGAGGATGTTATAATTGAAAACGTGCATTTATCGGAGAGTCTTATGAGGTTGTCTTACAATATCGCCAACAGCGATAAACGTTAGGAGGTTGAGCCGGAGTGGCAGATATCACATACGAGAGTTTGAAGAATATTGCCTCTGTGAGAACAGCGCCTATATTGACCTTAGATCCACGCTGGTATCAGTTGGTGCCGGACAGCATCAAAAACGATGAGGTGAGATACTGGGAAAATAAGGTCAACGAGCTTTTAAAGAGGCAGGGGCGGGTTACAAATGATATAAAAGAAGTCAAAAAAATAAAAAGCAAGCTTATCAAGGATGTCGTGGATAATATGGAAGAGGACGGAAATGATAAGAAAAGGCAGAAGATTATGAGCCAGAACCAGAGGCTTATCCATGAGGCAAAAGATAAGATTGCGCAGCTTGAGGACGAGGAGAGAGAGCTTCCAAGAGAATTATCTAAGGCAAATCAGGGGCTTTTGGTGGAGACTGCTAAGCTTTGCTACCAGACAATTAATGAAAATAAAGCTGATTTGGAAGTACTTGACAAATGGATTAACGCCACAAGAATTAAGCTGAAAAAAAATCTTCTGATAAAGCAGGACAAGGAAAATCAGAACCAGCAGATATATTCCGGACTTCACGACATTGTAGGACCTGAAGTCATGGGCGAGCTGGATAGGATTAACGATAAAGAGGAAGAATAAATTTATAAGAAAAGAAGGATATTCCATATGAAATGGTTGCTTAACAGCAGACAGATGAAAAGCGTTGACGAATATTCAATTAATAATATAGGGATTCCATCACTTGTGCTTATGGAAAGAGCGGCATTGGCGGTAAAGGACAGAATTTTGAGTATGTCCGGTACCGCTTGTTGTGCGTCTGCACGAAATTTGCGCGTGTTGTGTATTTGCGGAAGAGGTAATAACGGCGCGGACGGTCTTGCTGCAGCAAGGCTTTTGTCACAGGCGGGCTTTGAAGCAGAAATAATGCTGGCAGGCGGCGATAAAGAGGGGACAAGCGAATATGAAACCCAAAGACGCATTGTTAAAAATATGGGGCTTGTGCATAGAAACAGTGTACATATGAAGGAATATGATTATATTGTAGACGCCATATTCGGAATAGGTCTGTCAAGGGATGTTACGGGCGTGTATCGCGATATTATCGAAAATATTAATCAGGCAAAAAATGCGGCTCCGCATATAAAAGTAGTATCTGTTGATATACCGTCAGGTATCAGCGCTGACGACGGCAAGGTTATGGGAACTGCAGTAAAGGCTGACGAGACGGTTACATTCGGCTATAACAAACTTGGAATGGTTATGTTTCCCGGAGCAGAGTATGCAGGAAATGTGACGGTGGCAGACATTGGATTTGCAGATATTAACTTTGCAAATAAAGCTGCTGACAGTATGAGCCTGATAGAAAAATGCAGCTATGAAAAATACAGTCAGGAAAAATGCTGTACTGAGCTTGCGGCATATACCTACACCGTAGAGGACATAAAAAATATTCCGAAAAGGCGTGCTGACGTTGACAAAGGAAAATGCGGAAAAATCCTTATAGCGGCAGGTTCAAAAAATATGGGCGGCGCGGCATGTATGTCGGCTGGTGCTGCCTACCGCTCAGGCGCAGGACTGGTACGCGTATATACGCATGTAAATAATCGGGAGATACTGCTTGGAGCTGTTCCGGAGGCGGTACCTGTCGTATATTCAGACATTTATACCGACGAGGATAAAAATGCGCTTAAGGTCTCATGCCGGTGGGCAGACTGCATAGTTGTGGGACCGGGATTGTCGTGCGACGATACTGCCCGCCGTATACTTCGGACTATCCTTGAAAATGCGGACGGAAAGGTTGTCATTATGGATGCGGACGCGCTGAATATAGTGGCAGCCCATAAGGATTTCAGGGAGCTGGTGGCTTGCGGTTGCATAATAACTCCCCACGTTGGAGAAATGTCAAGGCTTTTGGAAACTGATGTCCAATCTATAAAAGAAAATCCTGTTGAAAGCGCTATAACTCTTGCAAATGAGTTGTCGGTTACATGCGTGCTAAAAGACGCGAGGACTGTTGTGACTGACGGAAAGCATATATATATTAATACTACGGGCAATTCAGGCATGGCTACAGCGGGTTCCGGCGACGTGCTTACAGGCATTATGGCCGGAATGGCATCGGCGGGCTTTGACACATATTTTGACGCGGCGGCTATGGCGGTAAATGTACACGGCGTATCGGGAGATATGTGCAGGAGCAGGCTTGGAGCTTACGGAATGAAGGCTTGGGATATTATAGAGCGGCTGCCTGAAGTATATAGGATTGGAGAAATATAATGGAAAAGTATTATAGAGTTTATGCGAATATTTATCTTGATGCCATAAGGGATAATGTGGATGCACTTATGAGAACTACAAATTCCGGAACTAAGGCTATGGCGGTTGTCAAGGCTGACGGCTATGGGCATGGAGACGTGGCTGTGGCAAAGGCAGTGTACGATAAGGTATATTCATATGCGGTTGCAACTCTGGATGAGGCGGTTAATCTGAGGGAGAACGGAATTGATAAGCCTGTACTCATTCTTGGATTTGTAAATCCTGATGAGTACAGAACTTTGGTAGAAAATGAAGTGTCGGCAACGGTATTTGACTATGAGACAGCAAAACAGCTTGATATGGTGGCTGGAGAGCTTGGGAAAAAGGCGTACTGCCACATAAAAGTTGATACAGGTATGAGAAGGATTGGTCTTGAGCCTGACAGCGAGGGAATTAATACTGTTAAGGCCATAAAGAAACTAAAGAATCTTGACGCGGTGGGGATATTTACACATTTTGCGACGGCGGATGAGGCTGAAAAGAAGGCTGCCAACAGACAGTTTGAACGATTTAAGGGATTTGGTGAGGCGCTTGAAAGAGAGGGTGTTACATTTGAAGTCAGACATTGTGCCAACAGTGCGGCGGTTATTGATATGCCGCAGACTAATATGGATATGGTAAGGCTTGGGATTGCCATGTATGGCATGTATCCTTCTGAGCAGGTATTTAAGGATAATGTTAAGCTGAAACCGGCGCTGGAGCTTAAAAGCCATGTGACTATGGTGAAAATGGTTCCTGCAGGAGAAGCGGTAAGCTACGGCGGAACATTTGTCACAAAGCAGGATACTAAAATAGCTACAATATCGCTGGGTTACGGCGACGGATATCCAAGAGCCTTATCCTCTAAGGGCTATGTTCTTATCAGAGGGAAAAAGGCGCCGATAATAGGAAGAGTCTGTATGGATCAGCTTATGGTTGATGCGACGGACATTCAGGATATTGAAAGAAATGACGAGGTTACTCTTATAGGAAATGACGGAAAGAACGCCATAACAGTTGAAGAAATATCAGCGCTGGCAGGCACCTTTAATTATGAATTTGTCTGCGACCTGAATAAGAGGATACCGAGAAATTATTATATAAATGGGAAATATATCGGAGGACACGATTATTTTCATGAAAATTGGCAGTTTGAAAAAAATATGGAGGATTTAATTTAATATTTTAATTAGGTATAAAAAAGTGCCAAAATTATATTTGTTAAATTAAATAATTGTGAATACGCACCCGCAAGCTGGAAATACTACGAGTATATCAAGTAAATATGCTTTAGGGGAGTGTGAAAAGCGTTGGTTATAAAAAGAGGCGATATATTTTATGCAGATTTAAGACCGGTTGTTGGGTCTGAGCAGGGCGGAATAAGACCAGTACTTATTATACAGAATGATACAGGAAACAGGCACAGCCCTACTGTAATCTGCGCAGCAATTACATCTAAGATGAATAAGGCAAAGCTGCCGACTCATGTAGAAATAGATTCTATGCGGTATGATATAGTAAAAGACTCAGTTATACTGCTTGAACAGTTAAGAACCATAGATAAAAAGAGACTTAAGGATAAGGTGTGTCATCTTGACAACGAGATAATAAGCCAAGTAAATCATGCACTATCAATAAGTTTAGAAATGGAAGATGAACATAATATGTAAATTTGTATTAAAATTAATCCTTAAATATATGAAATATTGACGATAGCCAACATGTGTGGTAAACTAAAAAGTATAAATACAATATATTAGTATATTTAGTTTTTGAGCAATCAAAAAGAAAGGAAATAGTATGAGTGACGGCCATCCCGCGGATGGGAACGAAGGATTATTTTCTTCTATCTTGAAGAGATTATCTTCAAAGGGAAGAAGAGATGATGATGTTACGGAAGAAGAAATTATGGATATGGTCAACGAAGGCCAGAATAATGGAGTGCTTAAAGAAGACGAAGCAGAGATGATTGGAAATATTTTTGAGTTTGGAGAGAAACAGGCTCAGGATGTTATGACTCACCGAAAGAGTATTGTTGCTATTGACTGCACTGCTACAATCGGAGAAGCGTTTGATATCATTATGGCGGAGAGCTTTTCAAGATATCCTGTGTATGACAGAGACATTGACAATATTATAGGAATACTTCATTTACGAGATATTTTAAAGATTTATGTAGATGAAAGAAACAGAAATAAGACTATCAGGGAGATGAAGAATCAGGTGCTTTTTGACGCAAGTTATGTGCCTGAAACCCGTAATATCAGTGCATTGTTTAAGTCTATGCAGTCCAAGAAGGTACATATGGCTGTTGTTGTTGACGAGTATGGTCAGACAGTTGGAATTGTAACTATGGAGGATATTCTTGAAGAGATAGTGGGCGATATTCTCGATGAATATGATGAGGAAGAACAGTTTATTAACAGGCAGCCGGACGGCTCATATATAGTTGACGGGCAGACTGCGCTGGAGGATATCGAGGATATGCTTGAAATTAAGTTTGATTGTGAAGATATTGATACTATTAACGGGTATCTTATCTATAAGATGGGTAAAATTCCTCAGGATGACGAGGAGTTTGAGACCGTATGCGGCGGCTACAAGTTCAAAGTGTTAAGCGTCAGCAATAGAATGATTACTAATGTTGAAGTGGCGCCTGTGGATACAGATGCAGCAAAAGAACAGTAAAAGGAGAAAGATAAAGGACATGAGTGACTACAGAATAGAAACAAAGTGCATACAGAGCGGCTGGGAGCCGAAAAACGGCGAACCTAGAATTGTGCCTATTGTACAGAGTACAACATTTAAGTATGAATCAAGCGATGAAATGGGTGCGCTGTTTGATCTTGAGAAGGAAGGATACTTTTATACAAGGCTTCAGAATCCGACTAACGACTGTGTTGCTAAGAAAATCTGTGACCTTGAAGGCGGTTACGCAGCAATGCTCACAGCCTCAGGTCAGGCAGCAAACTTTTACGCTGTGTTCAATATTTGTGAGGCAGGAGACCATTTTATAAGTACTTCGGCTATTTACGGCGGAACATTTAATCTTTTCGGCGTAACCATGAGTAAGCTCGGCATTGAAGTTACATTTATTGATCCGGATGCGTCTGAGGAGGAAATTCAGGCAGCATTCAGACCTAATACTAAGTGCATATTCGGCGAGACAGTTGCAAATCCTGCGCTTGTAGTTCTCGACCTTGAGAAGTTTGCAAAGGTAGCGCATAAAAACGGAGTTCCGTTTATTGTGGACAATACATTTGCTACACCTATAAATTGCAGACCGTTTGAATTTGGCGTTGATATTGTAACCCATGCCACAACAAAATATATGGATGGACATGCGGCTACAGTAGGCGGCTGCATCGTAGACAGCGGTAATTTTGACTGGGCTGCTTATGGGGATAAGTTCAAAGGCCTTACGATGCCTGATGAGTCTTATCATGGAATTATATATACTCAGAGATTTGGCAAGGGCGCATACATAACAAAGGCAACTTCTCAGCTTATGAGAGATTTGGGTTCGATTCAGGCTCCGATGAATGCGTTTTTGATAAATATTGGATTGGAGACACTTCATTTGAGAATGGAGCGTCATTGTTCTAATGCCCTTAAGGTTGCACAATTTCTGGAGGCTGACGAGCATGTTGCATGGGTTAATTATGCTGATTTGCCAGGCAATAAATATCATGCCCTTCAGCAGAAATATATGCCAAATGGAACCTGCGGCGTAATTTCCTTCGGTCTTAAGGGAGACCGCAATACTGCTGTTAAGTTTATGGATAATCTTAAGATGATAGCCATTGTTACCCATGTGGCAGATTCAAGGACATCAGTGCTTCATCCTGCAAGCCATACCCACAGACAGCTCTCAGACGAGCAGCTTGTGGAGGCAGGAGTTCAGCCGGATTTAATTCGTCTGTCTGTTGGTATTGAGAATGTTGATGATATTATTGAGGATATTGAGCAGGCATTGAAGGCTACATTTTAATGCGGATATGCTTCTGTTAATGCGGGATGCTGTTAATGATGCTTTGACGTTAATGCGCGGATTGCAGTATAATTTCAAAATGTTATGAAAATGAACAAAGGGGGTATTTGTATGTTACCGGTAAGTTTAAGAAGTGAGGATAGCAATATTATAGCGTTTAATTGCACTATAGATGACAGCTATATGATTATAATGGGCGATGAGAGATTTTATAGGGCGTTTGGCGATAATACTATGTACACCTTAGACCGGCTTGTGCATGAAGATGATAGAAATGCCTTTGTCAATTTCATAATTAATGGAGAAGAGAGTACTCCTGTACTTGTAAGATGTCAGCTTAAGGATATATACCGCTGGTGTCTGATTTATAAAAAGAGAAAGATAAATCACGCTGACGACGGAGAACTTATTGAACTGTATTTTTATGACGTGGTGGTTCAGAGGAACAAATTTGCGCTGTATTATGACAATGTCAAGAAATATCGCTCAATGCTTACGCAGATTAAGGATAAGATATTTGAGTATGACTTCTCAACCGGAGAAATATGTATATATTTTTATATTGACGGGCGTTCTGAAATTATCGAAAGAGATTCGCTGGATGAATGGCAGAAGCGTATGCTAAGGCTTGGGTATGTAAAGGATGCGCAGGTAGAAATATTTAATAATATGTGCGATGATATACGCAGAGGAGCAGATTCATTTTCTTACACATTCCAGTCAACGATCATGACTAAAGGTGGAAGAAGGGATACGCTGAACTTTAGAGGAGAATCTCTTACGGATGGCTCCGTTAAAACCATGATTGTGGGACTTATATCGGAGATTGGCGGCAGAATAGAGCAGAAAGCGGTGCTTTATGATAATGATGCAAATAGGGATCCTGCCACTGGACTGCTTAATAAAAAAGCTGTAACAGATGATATTATAACAGCAATTAAAAGTGCAAGAGATTCCGCAAGTAAGAAACCTCTGTATTTGATTATATATGATATTGACGATTTTAAATCTGTAAATGATACATACGGACATTATTTTGGCGATGAGGTAATTATGAGCTTTGCCACAGAGCTGCAGAGGACTATCGGCAGCAGAGGCATAGCGGGAAGAATAGGCGGAGACGAGTTTATATCGCTGCTTACGGATTTTGATGATGTTGACGAGGTAAAAGATTTTCTTAAAGCTGTGCGTAAGAGATTAAAGCTTAAACTTGCTGAACGCAAACACGATTATTTGTTTTCTGTTTCAATAGGAATATCACAGTATCCGAAGGATGGCAACGCATATGAGGAGCTTTTCAAAATTGCAGATGGTTCTTTGTATATTGCTAAGGAAAAGGGTAAGGACAGATACATAATATATGACAAGGCGCTGCATGGAAATCTTATAGGCGACGATATAAGGAGAGTTGGACTGAACGACGGCACTGAATTTATGAAACCGATTGATAAGTGCGAGCTTGCCTCAAATCTTATGATTAAGGTTTTGCAGGAAGGAAAGATAGCTGTAATTCCGGCGTTGGAAGAGCTTATGGATAAAATGAATATTCATGGAATAAGCATATATGATAATTATGACGACCCGGCTCATATGAAGTGCAAGTATGCCCTCGGATATTATTCTAAAAAGATGGAGACGGCTGATTATGTGCTCGATGAGAAGTATCAGAAGCTTTTTGATAATCACAATATCAATACAGTAAATAATGTGGCATCCTTAGCCATTGATTTTCCAAAGCTTTATGAGACTTTTAAGGAATATAATATATGTTCGCTGCTTCAGATGTTTGCTTGTAAAGATGAAAACGGAATAGGTATGCTTAGCTTTGATACATTTGGTGAGAACAGAAGAAAGTGGAGCAAGGATGACATTTCCACTATATATATGGTAGTAAAGGCGATTGCTAAAGCTGATGAAAAGTAGAATTAAACTTATTGCAAAAAAAATAATAATTGTGGCAGTCTGGCTCCTTATATGGCAGTCTGCCAGCATATTGACAGGGCTTGAACTTTTATTGGCAAGCCCTGTTAGTGTATTTTGGGCGCTGGTGAAGTTGCTTGGCACAAAAGTATTTTACATAACATTGGTAAACAGCTTTTTAAAAATAACGCTTGGATTTCTGACTGCATTTGCGGCGGGAACAATTTTGGGGTTTGTGTCGGGAAGATTAGGCATAGTTGAGGAAATATTGAACCCGCCGGTGCAGCTTATGAAAACTCTGCCTATAACATCATTTATAATACTTTTGCTTATATGGTTCGGTTCGGAAAATGTAGCTGTCTTTATAGCGTTTATTGTGGTCTTTCCTATGATATACACAGGGGTAATTGAGGGCGTGCGAAAGACGGATATAAAGCTTAAGGAAATGGCAGAGATATTTGGAATACCTATGCTTAGGAGAATCAGGTGCATATATGTGCCTCAAATACTGCCATTTGTGGAGGCAAATCTGAAAACAGGAATCGGAATGTGCTGGAAAGCCGGAGTTTCCGCTGAGGTTATCGGACTTGTGCGCCGCTCTGTCGGAGAGCAGCTTTATTACTCGAAGCTTTATTTAATGACGGCAGAGCTGTTTGCGTGGAGCGTGGTTGTGGTGATTATAAGTATGGCGTTCGAGGCGCTGTTTATAAGGTTATTGAAGCTGGCAGTGGATTTTGTGAAGCGTCCGGGAAGTATTTCAAATGAAAGAATTGGAACGACATATGAGAAAGTTTCAGGGGCTTGGCAGAGTGCAGACCGCATGGATAATTTAAGGATTTCCGGAATTAGCAAACGCTATGGTGACAATCAGGTGCTAAAGGATTTCAGTATTGAAATACCAAGAGGAAGTATTTGTTGTATTATGGGCGAATCGGGAGTTGGAAAAACTACGCTTTTAAGGCTTGCTATGGGGCTTGAAAAGCCTGATGGCGGCACAATAGAGGGAGCGGGGAAAATCTCTGCCGTATTTCAGGAAGACAGACTGGTTAATTGGCTTACAACCTTTGAAAACATAAGGCTTGTTTTGAAAAGAAAAAAGTATGATAATGTAAAAGAGCATTTGCAACAGCTTCTTCCGTCAAATTGTATAGACAGAGAGGCGGAAGAGTTAAGCGGCGGAATGAAGCGAAGGACGGCAGTTGTGAGAGCGGTTATGAGCGACTGCGATACTATATGTATGGATGAGCCTTTTGCGGGGCTTGATGATGAAAACAGGGCGCTGGTAAGGGAGTATATACTTAAGAACCAAAATGGGCGCACTATTTTGCTGGTAACTCACAGCAGGGAGGATGCCGAAGCTCTAAAAGCTCATATTTGCTTATTGACAAGTCAATGAGCAGTTGTTACAATATTAAGAAATTGTTAGTAATTATTTTTATGTCATGGTACATGCTGTCAATAGAAGTAAAAACAAAAGTAAAAACATATTGATAGTATCCTGTATGACATTAGCAGGGAGGCAGTTATGAGACATGCAGTGTTTTCCATTTTGGTTGAAAATTCTTCAGGCGTTTTAAGCCGTGTGGCCGGCTTATTCAGCAGAAGAGGATACAATATAGATAGTCTGACAGTCGGCGAGACCACTAATCCTAAGATTTCAAGAATGACTGTAACAGTTACAGGCGAAGAGGATGTTCTTGAGCAGATACATAAACAGCTAAGCAAGCTTGTTGACGTTATTGAGATTATAGAGCTTCCATATGAATCTGTATGCAGAGAGCTTATTCTTGTAAAGGTTGAGTGCGACGCAAAGAGCCGTCAGGAATTAATTTCTATCAGCAATATATACAGGGCGAATATAGTTGACGTTTCGCCGGAGTCAATTATTATAGAACTGACAGGCGCAAAGAGCAAGGTAAACGCATTTATTGAGTTACTTAACGGTTTTAAAATTACAGAACTCGCAAGAACCGGAATTACAGGTCTTGCAAGAGGAACTGCAAGTTTAAAATAAATATTTTAACTATATGTGGAGGTAAAGTAAAATGGCAGAAGCTAGGATTTTCTATCAGCAGGATTGTAATTTATCATTATTGGATGGTAAGACAATCGCCATTATTGGTTACGGTAGCCAGGGACATGCACATGCATTAAATCTTAAGGATTCAGGTTGCCATGTAATCATCGGTCTTTATGAAGGATCAAAGTCATGGAAGAAAGCAGAGGCTCAGGGTTTTGAGGTTTATACAGCAAGCGAGGCTGCTAAGAAGGCTGACATTATTATGATTCTTATTAACGATGAGAAGCAGGCTAAGTTATATAAGGAAGATATTGAACCAAACCTTGAGGCAGGAAATATGCTTATGTTCGCTCATGGTTTCAACGTACACTTTGGTTTAATCAAGGCTCCTAAGGGAGTAGATGTTACTATGATAGCTCCTAAGGGACCGGGACACACAGTAAGAAGCGAGTATCAGGCTGGAAAGGGTGTTCCTTGTCTTGTTGCAGTAGAGCAGGATGAGACAGGCAAGGCTCTTGATATGGCGCTTGCTTATGCGCTTGGTATCGGCGGTGCAAGAGCTGGTGTTCTTGAGACAACATTTAGAACAGAGACAGAGACAGACCTTTTCGGTGAGCAGGCAGTACTTTGCGGCGGTGTATGCGCATTGATGCAGGCTGGTTTCGAGACGCTCGTTGAGGCCGGTTATGACCCAAGAAATGCTTACTTTGAGTGTATCCATGAGATGAAGCTTATCGTAGACCTTATTTATCAGTCAGGCTTTGCAGGTATGAGATATTCTATCTCTAATACAGCAGAGTACGGCGATTACATAACAGGACCTAAGCTCATCACAGAGGAAACAAAGAAGACTATGAAGAAGATACTTTCTGATATTCAGGATGGCTCATTTGCTAAGGAGTTCCTGCTTGATATGTCAGAAGCTGGCGGACAGGTACACTTCAAGGCTATGAGAAAACTTGCTTCAGAGCATCCATCTGAAAAGGTTGGCGAGGAAATCAGAAAACTTTACAGCTGGAACGATGAGAGCGACAAGTTAATCAACAACTAATTTTGGATTTATAAGTCTGGCTTATAGCCGGATAAAACCGGATTATATATGAATTTAAGCATCGCAAAATGACCGGGATAACGGTTGTTGTGCGGTGCTTTTGTTACCTTTATCATTCCTTTGCCTGTGCCTTGCATATGAAATTTTTAAGCATTTTGCATTATCGTACTTTATTTGTTTTTCTTTATTTCTCTATATTTATATACAAATGCAAACAGAAAAATCAGCGCAATAAAAACTGTAATAAAAAGCATTAGACCGCTTTTGTTTTCTATTGCTGCAAATAAAAGTATGCCTACAAGACCGCAGTAAAACAATATAAGCAGAGCTGCACATATAATTCTTAATATTACAGGAACTCTTTTTTCCTCTGCAGTTTCTATGCAGCCTTCCAATATTATATCAAGCAATAATTCCAAAACAAAATCCATGTTTATTGTACTCCTTTCGCGTTTATTTTGTTCGCAATGAAATTTTAGCTTCGGCGCTTTTTAACCTTTGTGACAACAAAAGTTATAACGGCGGCGATAACTATAACAGCGCAGATTGCAACTGTCATTCGCAGATTTTTGGCTTGACGCTTGCTGTCTTCTAGGCGATTTAATTCTTCGGCTTCGCGCTGAGATTCTTTTATACTCTCGTCAATAGAAACGGACTCGGCGACAGAGGCGGCTATAGACGCTTCTATACGCTCCTGTTCAGCCTTTGCAGCAAGCTCTGCCTGGGTTTTGTATGTCACTATGTGTTCGAGCATATCATTTCCTGTATCAGCCCCTACAGTAGTGTGGTACAGACCAAATGAAGCGCAGCTATATTCATATTCGTCCGATACATAGAACCAGCAGTACTGCTGGGATACATGCTTTTTGTAAGCGCTTTTTAGAACTTCAAGACCTGTGCGGTTGTCAAGAACTTCTATAGGAGTTCTTAAATTTAGATTGATTTGGCCCTGCTCATACAGATGAAGATAAGCCTTAGGAACGCTATATACGCCGTATTCTTTAGCTGAATCTGTACAAAAATCACTCTTGTCGCACTTGTCAACAGCCTCGCAGAAGGCTTTGGAGAGTATTCTGTGACCTCCGTGACCATATTCGCCGTTTAAATCCTGAGTAACACATACCTGTGGTTTAAAAATTCTTATTTGTTCTGTGACAAATTTAACTAAATCGTCATAATTGTACTGTTTCATCGCTGCGTCTAAAGACATTGAGTACAAGTCCTTAAAGTTTCCGCTCACAGGATAGTGCCTGATTCCACATTCCCATAAACCGTCAAGCTTTTCGTGCTCTCTGACTTTCTGTGTGCTCCAAAATTCACACATATATACAACCTGAACGTCAACATTGCTGCGATTTGCATAGGTTACCAGAGGACCTCCGAGAAACAGAATTTCATCGTCTGCATGAGTGGAAAATGCAAGTATATCAGCCTTTTCACATGGAGGCTGCCATACCTGCACATCATCTGGAAGACTGCCGCTGCCGTAGCAGGAAATACTGCTTAGCTGTGCAGTTTTAGAAAAGCTTACGGTGCAGCTTGCAGCAGCTTCCGGAATACTGACATATTCGTGAAGAAAGCCGTTATTTCCGCAGGACTTGGAAATGTTGCCATATGATAAAGTCCATTCTACCGCAGGCAAATCCCATATTAAATATATTCCGTATATTGGAGTATCCGATGTGATTGTAATAATATTATCTTTTGAAAATGAAACGGAAGAGCTGTACGAAGCGTCCTGCAAAGGGCTGCAATTCTGGCCGCCGCTGCTGGAAATACTGATATTTAACTTAGAAGCCTCGGGCATTTCAGCGTTTTCCTGCTTAAATTCAATATTCTCAGCCTCAGCGTTTTCAGAGACAAAATTAAAATCAATAACAGCAACACATAAAATTATCAAAATTACAAAAATATATTTTATGTTAAAACAAAAACATTTCATTGGTATTCCTCCTTCGTAATGGGTCAGACGTTTGTCAAAATAATGCAGATGAATAATATAAAATAAACAAGCGGCACAAATTAATAATACTAATATAAGAATAGCATAAATCAAAAATGTTAGCAATAAATAGGCAGATTTGAGACATTTGACACAAGTATGATTTCCTCGTATAATCTATAGGTATTTAAAGAAATGTAATTGACATGGAGGCTTTATGGACAAATTGATATTTGGCGTGACGGATAACAGCCTTATGCAAAGTTACGTACAACAGGGAATGCGCATAGTTGAGCAAAAATGTCGTGGTATAAAATGTGTGTCCAAAGAGCTGAAGCCAAAGGCGGGAAGCGAGCCGGCGGCGGTTATCAAGGCGCTTTGCAGAAAAGAAATAGATATTGCAGCCTTTGAATTGTGTGAAATTGACCGATTTCTTTCAGATAGGGATGAAGGGATTACTATTGCGGCATTTGTGCGGGACGTGGATGACAGATATGTGCTTATGACTAGAAGAAAAAGCAGCAAACATTTTGCAAATGCTGTTGTGGAGGTCTGGGACAGCGAGAGTGGATTCCAGCTTGCGGACAGGTTCGACGGGGTGCTTTGTATGCCGGCGGACGGCGGAATTTCAGAGCAGATAGACAGGCTTGGCAAAGAAAAATGCGATGGCATACTGCTTCCGGCGGCGCAGGTTATTAACCTTAATTTTCATAAAAATCTGAATTACAGATATAATTATCTTGACAGGGAAACAGTTACGCCTAATATGGGGAGAGGAATTATAGCGCTGGTATGCAGGAAGGATTCGGAGTGTATTAATGTACTTGCCGGGGCGTCGGCTGCAAAACTTATAAGGAAATTGGAGATAGAAAGAACAGTGTCTTTAAAAATTGACGAGGCGGTGCATAGGTGCGGCGGTGAATGTTATTACAGCGTATGCGCCCGAATTGTGAGAGGAAAATTTAAGGTTCTTGTATATTTAAGAAAAAACGGCGAAGGAAGACATTTTAACGACGGAGGAAGTTATTCGGACAAAGAGAGAATAATTGCGGATATAGTAGACGAGATTATAAAATATTTAGAAGATTAAGACAAAATTTGTATTTTAGATATACTTTTATGATGAAATATGTGTTAAAATATTAGTTGCTCCAATAGAGGAGCAGATAAATGCATGAATATGCATGGTTACTGTTGATAACATTATTTGTTAAGGGACGGGTGATATATATGGAGTTTAAAAAGATAAGTGACAGCAAATTTCAATGTTTGTTATACGAGGAAGATTTAGAAGATAATAATATATCTCTGGATGATTTTTTCAGAAATGATACCATTAAAATCCACGGTCTCTTGGATGTGATTATGGAAAAAGCTCAGGAGGCTATAGGAATTGAGCTGGATGGCGGCGTTATGTCCCTGCAGCTTGCACCTCAGATGGATCGTTCCCTGCTGCTTACGATTTCCGCAGGAGAGGATGAGTTCGGAAGTATGCTTAAGCAGGCAGGAGTAAGAGCCTTTCAGGCAGCCTCAGAGATGCGGACCAAGAGGGAGTCCGGAAATAATATTATAAAGAAAGACACTGAAGAGGCTGAAAACAATGTGAGGGAGCCGGACTTTAAGCCGGTAAAAAATGATGAAGAGCAGGGAGGCAGTACTATAGCTGTTGACTCTGAAGGTAATTTGGTAGGCTGCGAGGCGGCTATATGCAGGCTCGGCACATTAGACAATGTGGAGCAGTTCTGCAGGGTTGTTCCAAAGACTTGGGGAATTAAGAATACTTTATATAAAGACAAAGAAGGAAGATTTTATCTGCTGCTTTACAGGGGCAGGAGTTCAAAGGAAAGATTTAAGCAGCTCATAAATTCCTTGACAGAATATGGTGAGTTTGTGCATTACACACAAGACAGAGCGGCATATATTAGGGAACATTTGGAGGTATATATAGCGGAAAATGCTGTTAATATTGTGAAAAAGTACTGTTGCGTACAATGATGGCGGAGGAAATATGTTAGAGCTAAAGGATATCTGTTTTCAGGTAAATGATGATAATAAGGAAAAAGAAATTTTAAAAAATATTAATCTGGTTATCGACGATAAATTTGTTGCTATTACAGGCCCAAATGGAGGCGGTAAATCAACGCTGGCAAAGGTTATAGCCGGTATTGTCACGCCTGTGTCAGGAAAGATTATTCTTGACGGTGAGGATATTACAGGCTTGTCAGTTACAGACAGGGCAAGGAAGGGAATAAGTTTTGCATTTCAGCAGCCTGTGAGATTTAAGGGACTTACGGTAAAGGATCTTATAACTTTGGCAAGAGGCGAAAAAATATCTGTGACAGAGGCTTGTTCATATCTTTCAGAGGTTGGTTTGTGTGCTAAGGATTACATTAACAGAGAGGTTAATGCATCTCTGTCAGGCGGCGAACTGAAAAGAATAGAGATTGCTACTATTATGGCAAGAGGAACAAAACTTTCATTATTTGATGAACCTGAGGCGGGAATTGACCTTTGGAGCTTTAACAATCTTATAAAGGTATTTGAAGGTCTGCACAACAGAGTCAATGGCTCTATCATAATTATTTCTCATCAGGAGAGAATACTTAATATTGCGGATAAGATTATCGTATTGTCAGGCGGAGAGGTTACAGCGCAGGGGAAAAAGGACGAAGTTATGCCAAAGCTTCTGGCGTCTTCCGAAGCCTGCGCAACGCTTATGAATAAGCTGGCTTAAATTAATTGACAAAATAAGGTGTCATAATCAAGAACATAATCGGTATGGAGGAAGATATGGACCAGTTACAGAAGAGTATGTTGGAAAAGATTGCAGATTTGCACAGTGTTCCGGAGGGGGCCTACAATATTCGCTATAATGGAAAAACTGACAGCCGCAACACTACGGCTAATATAGATATTGTTACAAAGCAAGACGTGCAGGGCATAGACATTATTATTAAGCCCGGAACAAAGAATGAGAGTATGCATATACCTGTAATTTTAAGCGAGAGCGGACTGCAGGATATGGTTTACAATGATTTTTTTGTTGGTGAGAACGCTGACGTAACCATAGTTGCGGGCTGCGGTATTCATAACTGCGGTGTGGATACGTCAAAGCACGAGGGTATCCATACATTTCATATAGGGAAGAATGCTAAAGTAAAATATATTGAAAAGCACTACGGCGAAGGCGACGGAGAGGGCAAGAATGTTCTCAATCCTACGACCATTGTACATATCGACGAGGGCGGTTATATGGAAATGGAAAGTACCCAGATTAAGGGCGTCGACTCTACAATTCGTGATACAAAGGCAGACCTTAAAGCAGGAGCAAAGCTTGTTATAAAAGAAAAAATTATGACACATGGTCAGCAGGTGGCAGAGACTAACTTTGAGGTAGAGCTTAACGGCGAGGATTCAAGCGCAAATGTTATATCGCGTTCAGTGGCAAAGGGAAATTCAAAGCAGATATTTAATTCAAGGATTTGCGGCAATAACAGATGTTACGGTCATACAGAGTGCGACGCTATACTTATGGATACTGGCAGGGTAGTGGCTGTGCCTGCGCTTGAGGCAAACGATTTGGACGCAAGCCTTATACATGAAGCTGCTATTGGAAAGATTGCAGGAGACCAGCTTATTAAACTTATGACGCTTGGTCTTACGGAGCAGGAAGCTGAAGAACAGATTATCAACGGATTTATGAAATAAAATTTAAGAGCGGCAAAGTTGCCTGATTGTAAAAATATATAATAAAAAACAGATAAGGGTGGATTTATGAGATATCCTGAATTTTTAAAAGATAACGGAACTATAGGTTTTGTGGCGCCTTCATTCGGATGTGCCACAGAGCCTTATTTTTCTGCATTTAAAAGCGCACAGAATAAATTTAAGGAGCTTGGATATAGTTTAAAGCTCGGAAAAAACTGTTATGAAGGCTCAGGCATAGGAATAAGCAGCACACCGCAAAATTGCGGCAGAGAGCTTACGGATATGTACTGCGGCAGTGACAGCGATATTTTGATATCCTGCGGCGGCGGAGAACTTATGTGTGAAATTCTTGAGTACATTGACTGGGAAAAGATTGTAAATGCGAAGCCAAAGTGGTTTATGGGATATTCCGATAATACTAACTTTACATTTTTACAGACCACTATGTGCGATACGGCGGCTGTATATGGTTCCTGTGCGGCTTCCTTCGGAATGGAGGTGTGGCATAAAGCCTTATATGATTCCTTTGAATTGTTGAGGGGAGAAAAGTTGACTTTAAACGGCTATGACGGCTGGGAAAGGGAGTCCTTAAAATCTGCGGATAACCCGACGGCAGCATGGAATATTACAGAGCCTGAAATTCTTAAGATTTATCAGGGCAGCGAGAGCGCTTTGTCGGCAGAATTTTCAGGAAGACTTGCTGGCGGATGTATGGACTGTCTCGTCAATCTTTTGGGAACAAAGTATGACAGGGTCAAAGAATTCAATGAAAAATATGCGGATAATGGAATTATATGGTTCCTTGAGAGCTGCGATTTGAATGTTTTCGCCATAAGGAGAGCCATGTGGCAGATGGAAAATGCAGGCTGGTTTCAAAATGTCAAGGGCTTCATAATAGGCAGACCGTTGGTATTCGGGCAGGAAATTATGGGTCTTAATCAGTATGACGCAGTTTTGTCAGTGGCAGGAAAATACAAGGTTCCGGTGATCATGGACTGCGACTTGGGACATCTTGCGCCTACAATGCCGCTGATTAGCGGCAGCTGTGCCAATATAAGGGCTGTGGGGAATGATATTGAGGTGTCAATGCAGTTGATTTAAGACGGCTGCCTATAGCAGGTGCTTGAAAATACTGCTTATAATTTAATATTGTATATGCTGTCGTACAAAAACATAAATTGCGCGAAAATTTTAAAATAAGCATTGAAAAATCAAAAATAAAATAAATATTGCATGCAAAATTGCTGTATTGTATAATGAATTTGGAGTTTATTAAAGTACTGCTGTAGATATATTATAACTGTAGTATAGGTACATAAAAAGCGATGCACACACATATGTGCAGATATATACGTTTGTGAAATATATATGGAGGGATAAATGGGAATTACATTAATAGTTCCGGATACAGTGAGGAATATTTTCGATCACATTTTCTGTATAATGCTTGTCTTTGACGATAAGGGAGTTATTACATACATCAATGAATCAGGAAAACAGCAGCTCGGATATAACGAAGGGGAGGTCAATATACAGGAAATTCTGCCTGCACTGTTTACGGATGATATTGATATTGCTGATTTCGTGACTAATGCAGCTAATAAAGTGATTTATGGGACAGCATATAGGAAAAATCGTACATGCTTTAATGCGGATATTAAATCCCTCAGGCTGACGGTTGGTGATGGAGCTGAATATAATGTGGTCTCTGTGCTTAACACTCAATACGAGCTTCAGACAAGACAGGAAATTGAGCGTGTTGAAAATTCCATGAGGGAATCCATGAAGGCAAGAAATGAGTTTGCGGCGAATATTATCCACGAGCTGCGGACTCCGGTAAACGGTATTAAAGGGCATATTAAAAATATGCACAGTGTGGAAACGGATCCTGAAAAAAAGCGGACTATGGATATAGTTCTCAAATGCTGTGAGAATATGGAAAAGATTATTAATGATTTTCTGGATTCCTCAAAAATTGAGGCGGGAAAATTTGAGATTAGTGAGAGCGAGTTTGATTTCAGGGAGTGCATGAATCATATTTTGGATACAAATATGGCGGTGGCAAATGAAAAGGGACTTAAGCTGTCGGTGAATGTAGCGGAGGATATTCCAAAGATTATAATTGGAGATGAGCTTAGAATTGTGCAGATTTTGAATAATCTTGTGTCAAATGCCCTCAAGTTTACATCCATTGGCTATGTGGCGATAGAGGTATATAAGACGAGGCTTAAGCATGGCAGAATGGAGCTTACATTTTTTGTAACTGATACAGGAATAGGCATAACCCTTGAAGAGAAGGAGAAAATTTTTAAAAGCTTTTCCCAGGTGGATGGTTCCATAACAAGAAAATATGGCGGAACGGGGCTTGGCCTTTATGTGGCAAGGCAGCTTGTAGAGCTTATGCATGGCGAGATACGCCTTGACAGCGAAAAGGGCAAGGGAAGTACATTCAGCTTCAATATAGAGGTGGGAGTGCCGGAGAGCGTTGACGAGCAGGAAAATGTACTGCCCGCAGTGGAATTTATCAGAGAGGGAATGTGGTTTCCTGAAATGCAGAGTATGGAGCTTGTGTATGTATATGGAAGCCCGGAAAATATAAAAGAAATTAACAGTAATATAGAAAAATTAGTCCTCTGTATAGAGAAGGGGAATTGGGAAAAAGCAGAATTTTTCTCGAATAATATCAAAAGTCTTGTGCAGGAGGCGGACAGAACCATAAAGGCTACGGTTCTGAAACTTCAGATGGCAGTCAGAAAAGAAAATTATGACAATAGCATTGAGATACTTCAGGGATTGAGGAATATTATAAAAGGTATCTGATTCAGATTGCTGCAAAGGGGAGAAAGACAGCATTTTCGGAATGGAGAAATGTATGGAAAAAATAGGAATACCGGAATCCTGATGGTGGACGATTTGAGAATGAATGTGGAAATTCTGCCGGAAATGGTTACTCTTATGGGATATACGGGCAGGACGGCAACGAGTGCCGGGGATGCTTTTGAACATATAAGGCAAAAACTTCCGTAGCTTATACTGCTTGATGCCAGTATGACTGACATTAACGGCTATCAGATGTGTTGTGAGATGCTAAAGAGCAGCCCTGTTACAGGAAATGTGCCTGTAGTATTTGTTTCTGCTGAAAACAATATTGCCGATAGAGTTAAGGCATTTAAGGCAGGAGCAGTACGCCAAGAAAGCCTTTGAGATGGGCTGTACAGTATATTGCGCAAAGCCATTGGATTTGGATAAGCTTAATAATGTTATAAACAAATTATGCCTTTCATAAAAAGCGCCGGATATAAAAATATTTGCAAAATATTGTCTGATGCTGTATTATAGGGCTTAAACATATTGAAAATAACTGTATAAGCAACATAGGCGTTTGCGAAACTCACTAGATTTTGTTGAAATTGTACAATTTGTGCAATTAGCGCAATGTTTTGATGAGTTTCGCAATTACCTGTATAAGCAACAGTATGAAAGGATGGAAGATTATATATGGGAATGACAATGACACAAAAAATTCTTGCAGCCCATGCAGGACTGGAAGAAGTAAAAGCAGGACAGCTTATAGAGGCAGAGCTTGACCTTGTTCTGGGAAATGATATCACTTCTCCTGTGGCTATTCATGAGATGGAGAAGATGACTGTCAAGACAGTATTTGACAAGGATAAGATAGCTCTCGTGCCGGATCATTTTGTGCCGAATAAGGATATTAAGTCAGCGGAGCATTGCAAGTGCGTGAGACAGTTCGCTATGAAGCACGATATTACCAATTATTTTGAGGTTGGACAGATGGGTATTGAGCATGCGCTTTTGCCTGAAAAAGGACTTACAGTTGCAGGTGATGTCATTATTGGTGCGGATTCTCATACATGTACATATGGTGCGCTTGGCGCATTTTCAACAGGTGTAGGTTCTACTGATATGGCAGCAGGTATGGCTACAGGTAAGGCATGGTTTAAGGTGCCTTCAGCTATTAAGCTTGTGCTTACAGGAAAGCCTTCAAAATGGGTGAGCGGTAAGGACGTAATCCTTCATATTATCGGTATGATAGGCGTTGACGGCGCTCTCTATAAGTCTATGGAATTTGTTGGAGACGGCGTTGCAAATCTTACTATGGACGACAGATTTACCATTGCAAATATGGCAATCGAGGCAGGCGGAAAGAATGGCATTTTTCCTGTAGATGATTTGACAAGAGCGTATATGAAGGAACATTCGGACAGACCGTTTGTGGAATATACAGCGGATGAGGATGCAGAGTATGAGCAGGTTATAGAGATTGATTTAAGCACAATCAAACCGACTGTTGCATTTCCGCATCTTCCTGAGAACACACACACAGTGGACAGCATTGATGAGATTAAGATAGATCAGGTAGTAATCGGTTCATGTACTAACGGAAGAATTGATGATTTAAGAGTTGCAGCTAAAATTCTTGAGGGGAAAAAGGTTGCTAAGGGACTTAGGGTAATTGTTATCCCTGCAACTCAGAGTATTTATATGCAGGCTATAGAGGAAGGTCTTGTGCAGACATTTATCAATGCCGGCGCAGTTGTAAGCACACCGACATGTGGACCATGTCTTGGAGGCTATATGGGTATTCTTGCAGAGGGCGAAAGATGCGTCTCTACAACTAACAGAAATTTTGTTGGACGTATGGGTCACGTTAATTCAGAGATTTATCTCGCAAGTCCGGCCGTGGCTGCTGCGAGTGCTGTTACGGGTAAGATTAGCCAGCCGAGCGACTTGGGACTGTAAGAAAGGAGATTGTAAAATGAAAGCAGAAGGCAGAGTTTTTAAATATGGCGACAATGTAGATACAGACGTAATTATTCCTGCAAGGTATCTTAATTCATCAGATCCGGCAGAGCTGGCAACGCACTGCATGGAAGATATTGACAAGGATTTTGTGAAAAATGTTAATAAGGGTGATATTATTGTTGCCAACAAGAATTTCGGCTGCGGCTCGTCAAGAGAGCATGCGCCAATCGCTATCAAGGCAGCAGGCGTGAGCTGTGTAATAGCAGAGACATTTGCAAGAATATTTTACCGCAATTCAATTAATATAGGACTTCCTATTATCGAATGTCCGGAGGCGGCTAAAGCTATTTCGGCAGGTGACGAGGTAGAGGTGGATTTTGACAGCGGTGTAATTACTGACAAGACAACGGGAGCAACCTTCAAGGGTCAGGCATTTCCTGAGTTTATGCAGAAGATTATCAAGGCGGAGGGACTTGTTAATTACATTAATCAGAGATAAAAAGAGCGGTTAAAATCATATAGTTAAAATGTGAGAGCAGTCTGCGGTTAAGGTGTACAAAATGACATTTTAACCGCAGATTTGTATATTTAGAAAATTTGGTATTTAATAATGCAGAGGGCATGATATATTATACCTAAGATAAGTCAAAAAAGTATAATTGAGGAGGAACATTTATGAATGATTTGTACACAAGAGACAGAATGGAAAGAAATGCATCGGATTATGAAGGCTCAGGCTCAGGCTCCGGCAGATATGATGAACGTGAGGAGCGCAGAGAAAAGTTTAAGGAGCTGACGCTGCCTATTGTACTTCTGGCATTTATGGCTGTTGCATGGGCATCGCTTTTGTACACATCGTATCCGCATATTTATTACAGGGTAATGGGAAAAAGCGTTGAAGGTGAGGTTATATCTAACAATGCAGGTAATTATCGCATATCGTGGACTGCGCCGGACGGAAAAGTCAGAAATTTTACTGCGTCAAACGGAATAAGGGTAATCAATGGAAAGGTGAATGTGTATTATATAAATAGTGATTACGATAGAGGGATGGCAGTCTTGCCGATTGAGTACTGGATACCGTTTTATGCAGTTATGCTTTTAGCAACATTTGGAATTATCCTATGGATAAAGCGGACGCTGCTTGCGAAAAAGCATGCTACATATGAGAAGAGAGAGCATAGTTATAAAGATTATTAAGCTGTTAAGGATTGATTGCCGGCTTAAGGCGTTGACTAATCATAACATGAAAATACATTTGCATACAGCGCAGCAGGAGAGAAGTTCAGAGATTACAAGGTTTTTATGTAATCTCTGAATTTTTTTGATATTTTAACCATATTGTAAAGGGAAGCATATTCAATGCTGGATATGCTTTCTATGTAGTTTGTGGCATATGTTACGGTAGTTTTGCCCTTAAGCATATCAATGGCCTTGTTGTAGGCTACAGCAGCCTGAACCTCAGACTGATAATCGCCGATTATGTAGTTGCCGTTAATATGAATTAATGCCCTGTACATGGTACGCCCTTTTTTGCTGATTTTTTGCACGCCGTTAAAGGGATTGATTACCTGAACATTTTCATATCTGAAATCGTGTTCGTTGCCGTTTCTGAAAATGTAATCCCGGCCCTTAACCGAATGGCTGCGGATACCGTAGCGGGACAGTATGCTTGTCTGCATACCATAGTCGTTGACAAAAAAGTATCCTCCGCGGTTTAGGATTTTATGGTTGGAGTAGTAAAATAAATCGTCGGCGCTGAAGATTAGCACAGTTTCTTCACTCAGAAAATACAAAAAGTATTTGTGGCACATATAAATAGGGGTTTTTATGTATATGCCGTTGTCCCGGAAGTTCAGCAGGATAATGAATTTTTCAAAGGGAATGTCAAGGCGGCTGCCGTCATAGGTTGTGGCAAAGGTTTCGGTATCTATGGCGTGAGAGCTGCTGACGTTGATAACAGAAAGTGCATCATGGTAGACTTTGGCAGCTTTTTCCATGTCATCAAAGCTGCCAAGACTTATGTGCTTGTTTCTGTAGGTGACAGATACGCGGTAGTATTCGGTTTTGTCTTTTTTGTGCGCAATATAAACTCCGGCAGGCATAGGGTTACTCCTTCTGCTTATTGTGATATTTGTAATTACAAATATTAATAAAATAAATTTATTGACATAAATATTATACTTATATACAATATAATATAAATCAGGGTTGTATAGAGGGGCATGCTATTAGATGGCGGACATAATGTATTAAACTTGAAGCTTATATAAATTATTATATTGCAGAATAGATGCGTCCGATTAGGTTACCCATAATAGGGTTACTCATATTTTATATAGACGTATTATTCTGCAGTTTTTTATTCTATAGGAAAGACCTTGTAACGGTAAAGCACGAAAGTGTATTCCTATAGAACAAAAAATAATATGCGCAGTTTGCAGAAAGGAAAATACTGCGTTGCAGCCTGCTCACGCGCGGCAAGAAAAGATGTGCTTATGTAAATTTTCAGACGTGTAAGTGTGCAAAGCACAATTTTCTTGTATAAAAATATAAAATCAGTATCGGAATGAAATGCCTGGAAAATTCCTAATAAAAGTGCATAGGTTTAGTATAGCTTTTTTTATAAAAATTGTAAACGATATGTTTTATTTAAATGTAAAGAAATCTATAGTTTAAATTTTGGTTCAAGTTAGTGAGGTTAAGCTATGAAAAAAGAAATATTAAAAAAGTGATGATAATAACAGTGTTTGCAATTATTGCAGCGGCAGGTGTTTTTGTGGTTCCTGCACCACAAATACCGGTAAAGGATTGTACTACAAGAGACAATGTGTATGGGGGATGGGACTAATGAGGCTTATGATTTGACGTATAATGTGTATGGAAAACTTATATTCAAAAACAGAAGCAAGGCACTCAAACAATTTAAGAAGGATTATGCTGTAACTTTGGAGTATTTAAATCAATGTGGTTATGGTGAATTTGATACAAGCTATAATACCCTTTCTCATTACGCAGTATTTAGCTGGCAGCATAATGTTGAGCCGGATGTTGAGAATAAAGAATTGATAGAATCACAGTTAGGATATGTGAGCAGCTTTTTATATACATATTATAATGGAAGTTTTAATGCTTATTATCCGTTTTATAAACCAATATCATAACAATATGATAAGGCTGGTTAAATGAATCAGACTGAAACAGCAAATAAATAAATTAAAAATCTCTATTGTATTTCTTATTATGGTTGTTGTATAATTGCAATCATAAAAATACATTTTTAAAAGGTGGAAGATATAATGAGTTTGTTATACAGAAGTACCAGAGACGATAATGTAAAGGTTACTGCATCACAGGCAATTTTAAAGGGGCTTGCTCCGGACGGCGGTTTGTTCGTACCTGACAGTATCCCTTCATTAGATAAGAGTTTAGAAGAATTATCAAAGATGTCATATAAGGAAGTGGCATATGAAGTTATGAAGCTTATGCTTGATGATTTCACAGAGGAAGAGTTGAAGAATTGCATTAATAAGGCTTATGATTCTAAATTTGACACAGAGGAGATTGCTCCTCTTGTAAAGGCAGACGGCGCATATTATCTTGAGCTGTTTCATGGCGCAACAATAGCCTTTAAGGATATGGCGTTATCAATTCTGCCTCATTTGCTTATCACTTCGGCTAAGAAGAATAATGTAAAAAATGAAATTGTTATTCTTACAGCCACATCAGGAGACACAGGTAAGGCAGCGCTTGCAGGCTTTGCTGATGTTGAAGGCACAAAGATTATCGTGTTCTATCCTAAGAACGGTGTAAGTCCGATTCAGGAAAAGCAGATGGTTACACAGAAGGGTGCTAATACATATGTAATCGGCATTAAGGGCAATTTTGACGACGCTCAGACAGGCGTTAAGAATATATTTGGCGACAAAGAGCTGGAGAAGATTATGGACGAAGCAGGTTTCCAGTTCTCCTCAGCCAATTCAATCAATATCGGACGTCTTGTTCCGCAGATTGTTTACTATGTATATGCATATTCAAGACTTCTTGCGTGCGGTGAGATTAAGGACGGCGAGAAGATTAATGCAGTAGTTCCTACAGGTAACTTTGGCAATATTTTGGCTGCATTTTATGCAAAAAATATGGGACTTCCTATTAACAAGCTTATCTGCGCTTCTAATGAGAACAAGGTTCTCTACGATTTCTTTGCGACAGGGGAATATGACAGAAACAGAGAGTTTGTATTAACAACCTCTCCTTCAATGGATATTCTTATCTCAAGCAATCTTGAGAGACTTATATATAGAATTGCAGGCAACAGCGCTGAAAAGAATACAGAGCTTATGAAGTCCTTAAAGGAGAACGGCAAGTATGCAATCACAGCTGCTATGAGAGCAGAGCTTGCTGATTTTTATGGCAATTATGCTACAGAGGCGGAGGACGCCGCAGCCATAAAGAAGCTCTATGAGGATACAGGTTATATCATTGATACGCACACTGCTGTTGCGGCTGCTGTATATGATAAGTATCTTAAGGAGACGGGCGACAATACAAAGACTATTATTGCCTCAACAGCAAGTCCGTATAAGTTCACAAGAAGCGTTATGAACGCTATTGATGCCAAGTATGATTCCATGACCGATTTTGAGCTTATAGACGAGCTTTGCAAGCTGTCAAATGTTGACATTCCGCAGGCAATCGAGGATATACGCACAGCTCCTGTACTTCACGACACAGTCTGCGAGGTAAATGAAATGTGCGATAATGTAAAGAGGATACTTGGAATTTGATATAGGAGCAGTAACAAAAGCAGTAAAAAGCCGTATAGCCGTTTTTGTTGAAAGCCATATTGAGTTAATTTTGACAGGTGTGGGAAACTGCACCTGTTTTTAAATGTCGCACATTATAATAAATTTTATTAAGGAGTAGGTTTAATTATGGAAAGACTGATTTTGCAAAAAGGCCGCCCGGATGATGTGAGCGGAAGACTGGAGACGGAGATTGCAGCATATGATTTGCTGGACAGGCTGGGAATAGAGTATGACAGAGTTGACCACGAGGCAGCCAGCACTATGGAAGCCTGCATTGCTATTGATAAAATTCTGGCTCCGGCAGTGATATGCAAAAATCTGTTTTTGTGTAACGCAGGAAAAAATAAATTTTATCTTTTGATGATAAAGGAAGATAAAAAATTTAAGACAAAGGAAATATCACATCAGATTGGTAGTTCAAGGCTGTCCTTTGCACCAGAGGAATATATGGAAAAATATTTAAAAATCAAGCCCGGCTCAGTGAGCGTTATGGGGCTTATGAACGATAAGGACAACGACGTAACACTTTTGGTGGACGAGGATGTGCTGGCTGGGGAGTATTTCGGCTGCCACCCTTGCGTAAATACATCTAGCATAAGACTGAAAATTTCAGATGTGTTCGGAGAGGGCGGAATTTTGGAGGCGGTACATCACAGTTATACAACAGTGAAGCTGCATGGAGAGACGGGAGAATAAGCTGGGTGAACAGATATTTTGCCACAGGAAAAATAAGCAGTGGAAATATATAATGCGGCGGGAGGTAAGCCATGAAAAATATACTTCTTATGAATATGTCCGGCGTCTGCTTTAATCAGGAAATGTTTAATGAGCGGAAAATACAGATAAATCAAGAAGAGCTTGAGGTTATAGATTGTACGAAAATTTCCGGTACAGACTGTTATTGCGACGATACGGCGGTACAGAAGCTGAAAGCGCTAATGGAGCCGTACAGCGCGGAAGGGCTTCATTATATAGACGGCGGCAACTACCACTATCTGAGCAAGCTGTGGACCGATAAAATAAACAAAGACTTTGACTTAGTGGTGTTCGACCATCATCCGGACATGCAGCCGCCGCTGTTTGGTCCTATTTTGTCATGCGGAAGCTGGATAAAGGATACAATAGATGCTAATCCTAATTTGAAAAATGTATATATAATCGGCGTAAACGATGAATTGATAACACAGGAAATGCGTCAGCCCTATTTTGTAGACAGAGAAAATTCCGGAAATGCGAAGGTACATTTTATAACGAAACAAATGCTGGCAAAGCAGAGAAAAAAGTATGGCAGAATAAATGCAGAAGAGCTTGTGGACAATATTACAGGAGATTGTATATGGGAAGAGAGTGTATTAGAAAATGATGCTGCAGAACGTATTGTTGATGAAAAAATTGCGATGGAAGATATTGCAATAGGAAATGCTTCTATAGGAGATATAGCGGCAGAAGGATGCGCCGGCGGAGATAACAGCAGAAAAAAGTATATCTACATTTCTATAGATAAGGATGTTCTTTGTGAAAATGAATACAAGACTAACTGGGACCAGGGAGATATGAGTGTGAACGAGTTGCTGGAAATGCTGGAACTCATTTTCTGCAAAAGAAATGTGATAGGAATTGATGTGTGCGGCGAGATGGATTTAACGTATGCACAGGAAAATCCTCAGTGGAATATTACTAATAATAGAGTTAATAATCGGTTAATGCATTTTATAAATTATTTAGAGAAAAATTGGGATAATAGTGTTGACAATAGCAATGTGTAGTGTTATTTTATGTATATCAATATTAGCACTCTATAGAAATGAGTGCTAACAAGATAGGGAAGGAGCGATGCCATGGAGCTGGATGATAGGAAAGTCAAGATACTTAAGGCAGTCATACAGAACTATTTGGAGACGGGCGAGCCGGTTGGTTCAAGAACTATTTCCAAATATACTGATTTAAAATTAAGCTCGGCGACTATCAGAAATGAAATGGCAGACCTTGAGGAACTGGGCTACATTGTACAGCCGCATACTTCGGCAGGAAGAATACCTACCGATAAGGGCTACAGGCTATATGTGGATGATATGATGAAGCAGAAAGCGGAAGAACTGGAAGGCAGAGAAAATGACGTCAGAGACAAGGAAAAAGAACTGGAGTCTATGAGGGAATTTTTGAACGAGAAGGTTGACAGGGTCGAGGAGCTTCTTCAGAATGTGGCAAAGGTGCTGGCAAAGGATACCAACTACGCCACAATGGTGACAACGCCGCAGGTTAAGGGTAACAGGCTTAAATTTGTTCAGCTTTCGCAGCTTGAGAGCAATAAAATACTTGCGGTAATTGTTATGGAAGGAAATATTATCCGCAATAAGGTCATTACTGTTAGCGGGGAACTTTCACAGGAAAGCATTTTAAAGCTGAATATTCTTCTGAATACTACGCTTACAGGACTGACGTTGCAGGAGATGCATCTTGGGCTTGTGTCTAAGATGGAAAATCAGGCAGGCGAGTACACAGTACTTATTAAAGAAGTACTCGACGCCATTGTTGAGACAATCAGCAGTGCGGACAATTTAAAAATATACACTAGCGGAGCTACGAATATTTTTAAATATCCGGAACTGAGTGATTCAACAAAAGCCAGCGAGCTTATATATACTTTGGAAGAAAAGCAGAGTCTTACAGATTTGATTAATGTAGAGTCTGATGATGACGCTGACAGCCATGGTATTCAGGTATATATAGGAAATGAAACTCCGGTTGAGTCTATGAAAGACTGTAGCGTTGTTACGGCAACATATGAATTGCAGGATGGTATGAAAGGAACAATCGGTATAATTGGTCCGAAGCGAATGGATTATGAAAAGGTTGTAGAAAAATTGAAAACAATCCGTACGCAGTTGGATGATGTGTTTAAGAAAACGTAAGAAAGGTTGGGTAAAAGGTGTCTAAAAGGAAAGAAAATATGTTTGAAGAGACTGTAGATGAAAGTAAGGTGAATTCAGACACAGACGCTTGTGCCACAGCAGATAGCGTAACTGATACGGAGGCAGACAGCAGCGATAATGAAGCCGATGGCAGCGAAGCTAAGGAAGAGGCAGCTAAGTCGACAGAAAAGGTTGAACAGAAGGTTGAAAATAAGAAGGATCCAAAGGACGCCGTTATCGAGGATTTACAGGACAGAGTAAAACGTCAGATGGCAGAATTTGATAACTTTAGAAAGCGTACTGAGAAAGAAAAATCAGCTATGTTTGAAATGGGAGCTTCCGATGTAATCAAAAAATTACTTCCGATAGTAGATAACTTTGAGAGAGGATTTAAGTCTGTATCGGAGGAGGAACTTGGAACACCATTTGTAAAGGGCATGGATATGGTCTATAAGCAGACTTTAAAAATGCTTAACGATATGGATGTCAAGCCGATTGAATCTGTAGGCAGTGAGTTTAATCCTGATTTCCACAATGCGGTTATGCATATTGAGGATGATTCAGTGGGAGAAAACATTATTGTTGAGGAATTTGAAAAGGGTTATACTTACCGGGATACGGTGATAAGACATTCTATGGTTAAAGTCGCAAATTAACATTTGGACTTAAAGTCGCAAATTAACATTTGGACTTAAAGTCGCAAATTAACATTTGGACTTA
>CAYZZP010000005.1:0-92471 GCA_964482965.1 uncultured Lachnospira sp. | reverse complement strand
TTGATTTATTTCCGACAATAACCTGTCTGGATAAATATATATCGGGAGTTAGAGTTCATCCAATGGCAGAAGAATGGTATGTGGAGCTTATTAAGGGATTATGCGAAGAAAAAAAGATAAAATTTGAAGGACAATCAAATTTATATGGGAAAGCTAAGAAAAGCGAATAGAACATTTTTTCTTAAAAGTACATTGTAAATATTTAGAATCTTGGTATAATATTTTCATGGCAACACTTTGGCAACAGAAAATCAGTAAGCCAAAATAAAATGTGCAAATAAAGTAAAATATCGGCAGATTTCAAATAAAACTTAAGCAAAACAGTTTAAGACAGAGAAGCGATTTGCCGAGTTTGAGTTGGAAAATCAGCAGAAAGCTAATTGTATATAACAATAAGATCTTGTTGAAAATTGCAATTTCAATAAGGTTTAAACAGGTATTTCTCATTACATATAGGTTTAAGAATACTTGCGTGTGATTCCAGAGAACTCGAAAATATAGAGATGAGAGCGTCTAATTTCGTTGGCTAATTGGGTTAATGATAGTTTTGGGAGAGAGTGTGACAAATATGAATGATGGAAATATTACAAAGGCAAGTGAGTTATATGATATTGTTGAGACAATCATAGGGGTGGCAACACATGATCCTTTATCAGTAGCCAAAATAACGGCATTTCTTTCAGATAAGACATACACAGAGATTCAAAAAATTCCATATTTGCAGATAAAAAAATATTTAGATGGAGTAAAAAGGGTAGAAGAACTTGGAAACTCTTGTAAAATAGCAGACAAGTTATTTTCAGATCCGAAAAGGAAAAACGACAATGCTATGCGTATTTATAAGATGGTGACATCTACGGATACGGAGAAAAAGATAGATTATCTTATAGATGCTACGCGAAGTATGCTATTGGGACTGATTGATACAGATGAAATGTTTAGAATTTTTCGAGCTATCGTGGATTCTTTGCCAGAGGATTTAGACTATCTTTCATCTATAGTCGAGAAGAGCGGGCCATTTACAGGGAATATTCAGATTCTTGCATTAGAGCGTAGTGGTTTAATGATATCGGCAGGCATTGATGCAAATGCCGATGTAGAGGAACAACAATATCATATAACGACATTGGGATTTATGGTTGATAGATATGCCTTATCACTATCGAATGAAGAACGTTGGAAATGGTATACTAATAAGGCAAATGCTGACGACAGAAAATTTATGGGGCCAGTACCTATATCTAATGAAGATATAGAGACTATGTTTAATGAACAGAAACAGGAAATAATTGATTCTGTTCAGCCTAAATGGGAATCTGTCAATTCGGATGAACATTTTGAAAAAATACAGAGAATTTCACAAAGAAGAGAGGCGGTTGCATTATTGGTTTGTGCAACAAAAACTGAAGGCAGATTACATATAGGTCAAGATTTATCACGTTTAAATCCGCATGTGGAGATTGGGAAATATATGTTGCCGAAAGATGATAATTCCAGAGAAAGTGCCGCGTGGATTGATGCTGTTAAAACGCTAGAAGATACAGGTATGTTAGAATGTGTTAACTTTCAACAAAAGATGTATCGTTTGACTAGTGATGGATGGGCAGAAGCGGATATTTTTATTGAGCAGAATGATTTGCAGGAGAACGACATTATTGATCCGAATGAGCTTATAAAAACACTACAATAATTGTGGTCAATGGGTGTGTTTGGTTTAGTAAAGCATTCACAGAGCATTGTATATTAACTAAAATAGCTTGTGCTTCTAAAATGCTTCTAAAATTTCTGATTCTCAAAAAAATCAGCCGATTTTAGAAACAATATCGGATAAAAAAGCCATATTTTATCATGGTTTGCGATATGGACTAACCCTCCGTAGCAACGTGAGGGTGGCAGAACGGTTGGTTCAGGTCGTGTGGCTTCTATCATTGAGTAATTGAAAATACAGGCTTTCGGCATTTTAGTCCGTTAATCTTCCTCGATAACCTGTATTTCCATATAGTGAAAATCAATGCTGTCGATAAAATTGTCCTGATAAAAGCGAACTTTAGAGTGTCTTTTAAAAGCGGCTATATTAGAGTCAAGCCATATTGGCTCGCTTAAATCAAATTCATAGCAGGCGCTCCGTATGCCGTCAAATATTTTGCGGGTACGGTTGACACCTTCATTGTCATTGACAATAACAGTATCTTTAATCAAGTGGTTGGTTTCATCAAATAATTTGCACCAGAGGCGAAACATAAGCGGACTCCTTTTCATATAGTAAATGCTGATAGCAGCCAATATATTTTACATTTTAAAATCTATGCTGTCCAGTACTATTGTAAATGGACCATTGTTTTCAAGGGAAACCTTCATATCTGCGCCGAATCTTCCAGTGTCAACCTTGTCAATCTGTTCCCGGCAAAGTTCGACAAATTTTTCGTATAAATAATTTGCCTTGTCCGGCGCACCGGCATTTATAAAGCTTGGGCGGTTGCCTTTGCGGCAGTCTGCGTACAGAGTGAACTGGCTTACAATCAAAAGCTCGCCGTTTACATCCTTTATTGAAAGATTAGTTTTATCATTTTCATCTGCAAATATGCGGAGCTTCAAAATTTTATCAACAAATTTAGGCAGCATTTCCTCGGTGTCCGTATTGGCTGCGCCGAAGAAAATTAAAAGCCCCTTGCCAATGCTTCCGACGGTTTCGCCGTCTATTTTGACGCTGGCGCTGTTTACACGTTGTATAATAAATCTCATAGTATCTCCTAATTAACCCATTTCCCAAAATTTTTTCAGGTTTTACTCAAGGTTTTCTAATCAAAAGGCTTTTACATTCATAACAGAGTAAAATCATAAAATGACACGCGCCTATTTACAGCGCGTGCCATAATTAATAACTTAAGCGTGTTAGAAAACTGCCGCACAGTTATATGTTAATATTAATTACATATTGACATTCAAATGTCTTGGGAGACCATCAACCATAATAGGTGAAAGCTCTGCTTGAATCAATGGTCTTATATAGTGGATAAGGTCCTCTGTTACAAAGTCGTCCTCTGTAATCCACTCAAGCGGAACCTTCTTCTCGATGTTGGCAATCTGATGTACGTCATGCGTCTCGGTAATGCACATATATGGCTCGTCAGAAATTCTCTTAAGAACTACAACCTTTCCTGATTCGCCCTCGAATGCAGCCTTAACAGCAGCACCTCCAACATTAAATGCTTCTGTTATATCTGTACGGGAAGTCATATGTGCGGCGCAGCGCTGAAGTGTTGAAAGCTCAATAGCTCTTGTCTTAATGCCAAGTTCAGAACCAAGCTTGTTGGCAAGGAACTTAGCAGAACCGGCAAGCTGCTTATGACCGAATGCGTCCACAAATTCCACGTGTTCAGAAAGCTCAAATACATATCTTCCGTCCATTACTCTGATACCTTCTGATATGGCGATAACCATAGAACGTCCTTTAGCGCTTACTTCTTTAACCTTCTCAACAAAATGGTCAATGTCAAATACCTTCTCAGGAAGATAAATCAAATCAACGCCCTCGCAGTCCTCGCCGCGTGCAAGAGCAGCGGCAGCAGTAAGCCAGCCTGCGTTACGTCCCATAATTTCAACTATGGTAATTGTAGGATAGTCGTAAACGAGACCATCTCTGATAATTTCCTTCATAGTTGCGGCGATAAACTTTGCGGCACTGCCAAATCCAGGCGTATGGTCGGTTACTGCCAAATCGTTGTCGATAGTTTTTGGAACACCCATAAACTTAATGTCGCTTCCAATGATAATTGAATAATCAGACAGCTTTTTGATTGTGTCCATTGAGTCGTTACCGCCGATGTAAAAGAAATATTTAATATCAAGCTCATCAAGAATAGCAAAAATCTTATCGTAAGTTTCTCTGTCGTCGCTAATCTCAGGGAGCTTATAACGACATGAACCCAAATAAGATGATGGTGTTCTCTTTAAAAGATCAATGTCAATATCAGACTGTATCTTTTCTGAAAGGTCTACATACTGTCTGTCCAAAAGACCCTTGATACCATGACGCATACCATAAATTTTCTGTGCGCCTCTGTCTTTAGCTGTCTTAAATACGCCAGCAAGACTGGAATTGATTACAGATGTTGGACCACCTGATTGTCCAACAATAATATTTCCTACCATAAAATTGTCCTCCGTTCCTCTGCATTTAGCAGGTCATCCTCGTATAGATACATAGTACCATATTTTATTATTTCGTACAACCTTAAATTTACGATTAAATATATGCATAATCACTTGACGAAAATGCTATTTATTGATAAATATATTTTTGGGTGTATAATAAATGTAAAATGATTTATATAAATGGCAAAAATAAAATAAACGGCAAATTTTAATAAAACAAAGCATGACAGAATATTTGAAAGAATTATCATATAGAGAGGGAAAGAGGGAAAACAATGGTAAATACATTTACAAAAAGTTATCTTGATATTTTTGGCGGAAATCGTATAAATAAACAAAGGTCGGCGGCAGAGTATAAGAAATGTGTCGGAGGTATTGCAACAAAGCAGATTGTTCAGAGTATGAAGAAATATACTCATCATGGCAGAACGTCCTGCTTTAAACATTCGGTGCATGTTTCTTATTATAATTACCTCATATGCAAGAAGCTGGGGATTGATTACTATGCGGCTGCGAAAGCAGGATTACTGCACGATTTGTTCCTTTATGACTGGCACGATTATACTCCGGGATACGGAGAGAGACTGCATGGTTTTGAACATCCTACAAAAGCCTTAAAAAATGCCCGCGGCAGCTTTACAATAACCAATAAAGAGGCGGACATTATTGAAAAGCATATGTTTCCGCTTACATTATCGCTGCCAAAGTATAAGGAAACCTGCGTTATAGTTATGACTGATAAATTCTGCAGTCTATGCGAGGTTATTGACGGTCTTTTAGGCGTATGATGAAAAAGCAAATAGTGATATAAATATACTGGAAATTATTTAAAAAATGTGGTAGAGTAGAATAAATGCGTAGAAGTGCGCGTGGAGCCGTTGCGTTAAAAAATGGCAGCGGCATATATTTTTTTAAGGAGGATCAACAATGGGTTTTTGTACTAAGTGTGGAAGGCAGTTAGCTGACGGAGAGGTATGTACATGTCAGCAGACAGTACAGCCGCAGATTAATCCGGCGGTATCACAACAGGCGGCACCGCAGCCGCAGATTAATCAACAGGGGGCGCCTCAGATGAATGTTGCGCCAAAGAAAGCGGGTTCTAATTCATCATTTATCGGCGAGCTTGGAGCATTATTTAAGGGACTTATTAAGAAGCCGGTAGATGCAGTGTCGGAATATGTAGAAAAAAGTTCGATAATGACGTCTGCTATTTTAGTAGCAGTTTTGGCATTTTTGAGCGCTATTGCTCAACTGTTCTATATGATTGAGGGAAATGTTGATACAAAGATATCAGCAGCAAAGTATTACAATCCGCTGATTCCAACCACATGGGTTGTGGAATATCCTTATAGCATTTTGGAGATAGTATTCCGTTTTGTATGTACATTACTGTTTAATATTATAATATCAGTTTTATTTGCAGCAATGATTTACCTTTTAATCAAGTTCCTCTTCGAGAAGGACAGCAAGATTACTATGGCGCAGGCGCTGGCAGTTTCAAGCGTAAGAAATCTTATATACATACCATTATATGTATTGGCAAATGCAATCGGTATTATACCTGTAGGAATATTTGATACAGTAGGCGGATGGATTACTTCATTTGGTTCTGCATTCAGCATTGTATTGCTTATTATGGCAATCAGAGCAGTATTAAAGGATAAAAATCGCATGCCGTGGGTATATGCGGTTACTATGATAGTTGTATCGGTTATTTCAACATTCCTTAACACCATAGAATCAGCATTGGCAGGTTTGATGTAATATGTATCTTAATAGTGAACAAATAACCCGGTTCTTAGGAACAGGGGCTGTTAATGCCGGCGGAGACAATCTGTCGGCATTTTTGGAAAAATACAATCCTAATAAATATCAGAATCCAAGCAATACGGTGGATATGATGATATTTACCTGCGCAGAAAAAGACGGAGTTAAAACTATAAGCAGGCTGCTTTTGATAAAGCGCAGCAACCATCCAAGTATCGGCTGGTGGGCGCTGCCCGGAGGTTTTGTGGAATACCGGGAAAATATGGACGACGCAGCGCTGAGGGAGCTTAAGGAAGAGACGGGAATTGACCATGTAGATATGTGCCAGTTGAAAAGCTACGGAGATTATGACAGGGACCCTCGAACCAGAATAATAACTACGGCGTATGTAGCGCTGGTGCCGGAGGGCAGCCTCAAGGCAGAGGCAGGAGACGACGCAAGCGATTCAGGCTGGTTTGAGATTGAGGACTGTGTGGAGACGGAGGCTGTTTTAAGCGGTATGTCTGCACAGAACGGGTTAGGATACCATACGGAGTTACACAGGCTTGTACTTAGGGAAATGTCCAGAAACCTTGAGCTTACTGCGGATGTTGAGATTAAGACGCGCACAGGTACAATACTTCCTAAATCTGAATACAAAGTGGTAAACTCCAATCTTGTGGCGGCAGACCATGGCGCAATAATCCTTGAGGGCTATCATTTTGTCAGGCAGCAGATTGAAAAAGCCCAATATCAGGCTGATAAAAAGAGAATATAAAAAATAAAATGCACAGGGCAGTGATTGCAATAATGGAAATCCATACAGGGATACCGTTGCAGTTGCTGCCGTTTCTGTCGTTATTGCGGTTTAAGTATAAGTAAGTATTGTTTAACGGCATTGCTGCATAATAGTAAAATAGCAGGTGGGCTGCTATAACTGCGATAAAATATATGACAATATTCAACCAGTCTATATTTTGACCGATTACGCCTGTTGCGGTATAAAACAGAACAAGTATGGAAATACATCCGAAAATAAGCCCCATTGCAATACCTGTCAAATAGCAGCTTTTATTTTTATATGGATAAAATGCTGACAGTATAAGAAGGCATAAAAGCATAGGAAAAAATAAGAGCTTAAGATGTTCCCACGCAGATTCATTTATAGGAAAGAACATTGCGGCTATTGAATTTCTGCCAAAAAAGTCATATGCAAAATGGAATAGTACACCCAGTACAGAGGTGGCTATTATGGATATAATGGTTATTATGATAAGATTTTTTTTAGCGCTTTTTAGCGTAGCATTTGGTACAGAATACGACATATTATATTAATCTCCATTCCGGGAACGTAGTTTAAGGCGCTTGAATAAATAATTTGCGACGTTCCCTGTAATTAACAGTATTGTAAACGCCTTTCATTGATATTATGCTCACGAGGGTGTACAATATACTTGAAGAAGCAAATTTGGCGAATATAAATATTTGTACTGAAAATGTGTGAAATATGCGTTTTTATTGAGGCGGGACATTTTAAAATAAAAATGGAGGTAGTTATCAGTTATGGCAAGACAAGCATGGAAACCGGGGAATATGTTATATCCGCTGCCGGCGGTTATGGTAAGCTGTGCAAGAGACAATGAGAAGCCGAATATATTAACAGTTGCATGGGCGGGAACAATATGCACCAATCCTGCAATGGTGTCAATATCTGTGAGAAAAGAAAGATACTCATACGACATTATTAAAGAGACAGGCGAATTTGTAATCAATCTCACTACAGCAGATTTATGCCGCGCCGCAGATTACTGCGGAGTGCGTTCAGGAAGAGACGTGGATAAATTTAAAGAGATGAATCTGACGCCGCTTGCTTCCGTTAATATAAAAGCGCCGGGAATTGCGGAAAGCCCTGTCAATATTGAATGTAAGGTTAAAGAGATTAAGGAGCTTGGTTCCCACGATATGTTTATTGCAAATGTCGTAGGCGTGAATGTGGACGACAGCTATATGGATGAGAGCGGTAAATTCGATTTGAACAGAGCCAATCCATTGGTATATTCACATGGAGAGTATTTTGAAATGGGGAAAAAGCTGGGAAAATTCGGCTGCTCTGTGGAAAAGAAACGCAGATAACAACAAATAGGCTGTAGATTATTAAAGGGGAAAGCATATGAAAATTTCCAGATTGAGCATAAAAAATTTTAAATCTATATGTGATATAGATATTAAGAACGTGGACAACGTTCTTATTCTGGTAGGGCGCAATAATTCCGGAAAATCTGTAATACTTGACGCAGTAAGAGCTGTTGCGGGGGATTATAAGATATCTGATAAAGATTTTCATTCCGGCGAGGGAAATATCGTTATTGGAATGGTTTTGGAGATAACCCACGAAGATATGTATTATATGCATCGCAACGGAATATTGGGGAAGTTTAAGCATTTTGATTTGTGGAAGAAAAATTTTTGCCAGAAGCTTCCGTCTTTTAAGGAAAATGATAAGGGAGGAAGTTTGTCGTTTGAATATGTGTACGGCAGGGACGGAATAGAAAGATACAAGGACGACGTAAAAAAGAAAAATACACATATAAAGGCGATTATTCCTAAGATATATTATGTTGATCATTACAGAAACAGAGTTGACATTAAAGAAGATTTGACAATGCTGCAGCGCGACAGCGGTTTGCAGCAGATGAGAGAAAACAGATGTATATTTGACCACGCAAGGCACTGCACTCAATGTTTCGATTGTATAGGAGTTATTGATAAAAAAGAACCTTCTGAGCTTACGCTTATGGAAACTACCCGCCTGCTTCAATATAAAATGTTCAGCCTCAATCTTAATAAATTTGCCGACAGCCTGAATTATTATTTTCAAAAAAATGGCGCAAGGTCGCAGAAGATACGATATGAAATAAAATTTGACGCAGACGAGGTCTTTAAAATAGAAACCATCGTGAAAAATACGGAGAGAGGCGTGGAGGGCAGCCTGGATTCTCTTGGCGAAGGTCTTAGAAGCATATACATATTGTCTCTTCTGGAGACTTATGTGGAAACTCCTGATACAGCTCCGTACATTATTATGATTGAGGATCCTGAGACCTATCTGCACCCGCAGCTTCAAAAGGTTGCCAGCGAAATTCTTTACAGATTATCGAAAAAGAATCAGGTTATATTTTCAACGCATGAACCTGAAATGATATTTAATTTCACATCAAGGCAGATTAAGCAGGTGTATTCTGATAAGAGCTACAATACGTCCGTCAGAGAAAATACGGATATTGATGATATTCTTAATGATTTGGGTTACACTGCAAATGATATGATGAATGTAAGTTTTGTATTTATTGTGGAGGGAAAGCAGGATAAAAACAGGCTTCCGCTTCTGCTCAACAAGTACTATTCGGAGGTTTATGACGACGACGGAAGGCTTAGAAGAATTGCGATTATTGCGACTAATAGCTGTACTAATATCAAAACCTATGCAAATTTAAAATATATCAATACTCTTTATCTTAAGGACCAGTTTATGATGATAAGGGACAGCGACGGCAAGGACAGGGATGCTTTGGGAAAGCAGCTCTGCAAATATTATGGCGACCGCTCAAGAGAGGATAAGGGCAATCTTCCGAGAGTGACTGACAGAAATGTGCTTGTGCTTAAGTATTATTCTTTTGAAAATTATTTTCTGTTTCCGGAGGTAATGGAAAAGATTGGAGTTGTGGACAGCGTTGACGCATTTTATGATATTTTGTGGAAAAAATATAATGAATACCTTTATAAGCTCACAAGCATGAAACGTATGAAATTTAAACTTGGTATTGATATTAAATCAAGGCAGGATTTGATTGCTCATATCGAGGATATAAGAATTTATGTGAGAGGTCATAATCTTTACGACATATTTTACGGAAGATATAAAAGCAATGAGACGGAAATTCTTATGAAATATATTGAGGAGGCGCCGAGAGAAATCTTTGCGGATATATTAGATAAAATTGACAAATTTGTTTATTTTGACTCCAGAAAAGTAAAAAATATGTAATAGTTAGTGCTAAGAGTGAAATTTCAGTAAATTATTTCACGAAAATTCCTTGTTTTATACTTTACAAATAAGTGCAGGACGTGGTAATATGTCTTTGTTACGAAAGTGTTACAAAAAAGTTACGCGACTTGATATTATTTTTGGATTTAATTTTTTGTGATATATATAAATATTTGTATTGGAGGAAAACATGGCACACATAACAAGGTACAGCAGACGTGTAAGACGTATGCTGGTAAGCGGTATGACCGCAGCCTGTTTCGCTTGTTTATTTGCTATTCCTTTTGCAGAGAAGAAGTTACTTAGGAATGACGTAGGATATTATAGCATATTGCTCAACGGGACAGAGATTGGTTCAGCTAATTCGAGGGAAGAGGCTGAAAAAGCCCTTGCTCAAGCAAGACGAAAGTTTAGTCAGGAGTATGATTCGGTTGTCTATGTGGACAGCGATATTGATATAGTTAAGAAATCAAAGCTGTTTTCGGAGAGAATGTCGCAGGAGGCGCTGGAAGGTTCGGTATATGAGGCGCTGTTTGCCTGTGTTACTGAGAAAGAGAATTCCACAGCTTATACTGTAAGGATTGATGATTTTACAGTTACGCTGGCTACAAAGGAAGATGTTATAGAACTTATGCAGAAGGTAACTGCTAAGTATGATACAGATAATTCATTTCAGGTGTCACTGAAGTCTTCTGCAGCGGATTATGGCGTATATACAGTGGATATGGTTAAGTCAGGAATTATTAATACTGATACTGATATTGTAGCAGCGCCGGCTGAGGGCGATGTGGTTGAGGACGAAGAGGAGACAAGCGGTTCTGCAGATGGAATTACAGGAATTTCATTTGAGGAAGAGGTTTCAGTCAATGAAACTCTTGCGGCAACAGCCAATATAGTAAGCGTTGATGAAGCTTATGATGCAATCACTAAGGAAAAGGCTGAGAAAACAGTTTATACGGTTGTGGAGGGAGATACTCTTTCAGCCATTTCAAGAAAATGCAGTATATCTTTGAATGACATTTATTCAATGAACTCTAATCTCTCAGAGAAATCATTGATTATTCCGGGAGACGAGGTTGTGGTAACAGTGCCTAAGTCTGAGCTTTCAGTAGTTATGGTTGTCCGCAAGACATACGAGGAGGACTATAATGCAGAGGTTCAGTATGTGGATGACAATACCGCATACAGAGGACAGAACAAGGTTATATCTGCGGGAACAACGGGCTATCACAGAGTAACAGCTGATATAACATATGTAAACGGCGCCCAGGCAAATATTGAATATGTGAGCGAGACAATTCTTGTGGAGTCGCAGCCGAAGGTAGTTGCCACAGGTACTCTTACACCGCCGAAATATTTAAGACCAATTACAGGTGGAGTTGTAACGTCACAATTTGGCGCAAGATGGGGTTCAGTTCACACAGGCGTTGACTGGGGAGTTCCGGTAGGAACAGAAGTAAGAGCAGCAGCAGCGGGAACAGTAATAAGAGCAAGCTGGTATGGAAATTATGGCTACTGCGTTGATATTAAACACAGCGACGGTTCTGTTACAAGATACGCACATCTGAGTTCGTTTATTGCAAGCGTTGGTCAGAATGTATCACAGGGACAGCCGATAGCGCGTTCCGGTAATACAGGAAGAAGTACAGGACCACATCTCCATTTTGAAATTATTCTTAATGGACGAGCTGTTAATCCTCTCAATTATGTTAATAAGAATTAATACGAAAAAATAATTAATGTAAAAATTAAGAGAAAACACTCAGCGTACAAAAAGCACTGAGTGTTTTCTCTTTACAAATTTAATCATTGTGTTATAATATTGAAGAATATGTATAATGAGCATTTTGATTGAATAATTATAACATATTGATGAAATAATTATTTGTGAGACATTAAGATTGACATTTATATAGATAATTCCGTAGAAAATAATTTGAAATAATGATTTGAGGTGCATTATGGAACAGTATGTGATTAAGGGTGGAGTTGCACTTAGCGGTGAGGTTTCCATCGGCGGTGCAAAGAATGCTGCTTTGGGTATTCTTGCAGCGGCAGTTATGACAGATGAGACTGTAACAATAGAGAACGTACCTAATGTAAGAGATACAAGAGTATTATTGCAGGCAATAGAAGGCATCGGCGCAAAGGTAAAGTATGTGTATAACAATTCGGTGCAAATCAATGGCGGAAGTATATGCGACGTGAGCGTCGACTATGAATATATTAAAAAGATCAGAGCGTCCTATTATCTTCTGGGAGCGCTTCTTGGAAAATACAAAGAAGCACAGGTGGCGTTGCCGGGCGGCTGCAATATAGGCAGCAGACCTATCGACCAGCATATTAAGGGCTTTAAGGCGCTGGGAACCACGGTAGACATAGCGCATGGAATGATAAGCGCCAAAGCTGAAAAGCTGGTGGGAAGCCATATTTATTTTGATGTGGTTTCAGTGGGCGCCACTATCAATCTTATGCTGGCTGCATGTATGGCAGAAGGAGATACAATTCTTGAAAATGCTGCTAAGGAGCCGCACATAGTTGATGTCGCCAATTTCCTTAATGCAATGGGCGCCAACATAAAGGGCGCAGGAACAGATGTTATAAGGATTAAGGGAGTAAACAGGCTGCATGGAGCAACCTATTCTATCATACCGGATCAGATTGAGGCAGGCACTTTTATGTTTGCCGCTGCAGCAACGCGTGGCGATGTAGTTGTCAAGGATGTTATTCCAAAGCATCTTGAATCGTTGTCTGCTAAGCTTATTGAGATTGGCTGTGAAGTGGTAGAAGGCGATGACTGGGTAAGAGTAATAAGCAAGGGAAAACTCAAGTGTACCAATGTGAAAACTCTTCCGTATCCGGGATTCCCTACGGATATGCAGCCTCAGATGTCCGTTGTGCTGGCATTGGCTGAGGGTTCAAGCATAGTTACCGAAAGCATATTTGAGAACCGTTTTAAGTATGTTGATGAGCTTAACAGAATGGGCGGAAAGATTAAAGTCGAAGGCAATACTGCTTATATAGAGGGCGTGAGCAGGCTTACAGGCGCGCCGCTTTCGGCACCGGATTTACGGGCAGGTGCAGCCCTTGTCATTGCGGCGCTTGCAGCAGAGGGCATTTCCGAGATAGAGGATATAGAATACATCCAAAGAGGATACGAGGATTTTGAAGTGAAGCTGCGTGGACTTGGTGCTGTTATGGAAAGAGTGGACTCGGATAGAGAAATTCAAAAATTTAAGTTGAAAATAAGCTGATACAGAGGACACAATAAAGTTTCTGAATACACAGGGGCTGTATTGTGTCCTTTATTTTACGCGAAGGCATAAGGCAAGCGTAAATGCTTGCATTTCCATTTGCCGCCGCACGCGAACCGGCAAAACTCGCAGGGCGTGTTTTGACTGGTTTATTATTCGGCGCCTCAAATCTTTATTATTATTTAAGACATTTTATGATTTATTATTAGCTAATTTTGAAAGGGTTGTGATATGATTGTGCATGATAAGAGCATAAAATGCCAGAAGGTGGAATTATTATGAAGCTTAAGAGTAAGTTATTTGTATCGTTTTGCATAATGCTGGTTCTGCCTGTTGCATTGTGCTGTATGGTTATTGGATTTATATATAATCTTCATATTGACAGTATTTGTAAAATATATGGGGTAGATGGAGAGGACCTTATTAAAAATATATATTCGCCCATGAGTGTTATGGGGCAGATGACGGAGGATATATATAATGAAATGAAGGAAGTGTCTGAGACAGACCCGGAAAGATTTGATGACGAGACATATCTTGAGGAACTGGATGTAAGGCTTGAACAAAAGCTTTCCACAATTACAGTATTTAAGAACGGATATTTGAAATATACCTCATCAGGTATGGAAAAAAGCGAGCTTCAGGAATTGCTTCCGAATGCTGTAAGCGGCGTAAATGTGTCGGATACGGGAACCTATAAGGGCGGTCAGTATCAGAAATTGATAAAGCAGCTTTATTTTAGGGATTCCGATGGTAATGAGTACACAGTGTCTATAGTTACCTCGCTTAATCAGGTTATTCCTCAGTTAAAAGTGCTGGGAGTTCAGGCGGTTATAGCTATTGTGCTGGTTTTGCTTCTTACCAGTATGCTTTTGATTATATGGATATACAGCTCTATAATTAAACCGGTGGGAAGGCTCAGGCTGGCAACCAACAATATTAAAAATGGAAATTTTGATTTTGAGATGCCTAAGACAAGCAATGATGAAATTGGTGATGTGTGCAAGGATTTTGAGGAAATGCGTGTGATTTTAAAACAGTCTGCGGAGGATAAGATTAATTCAGATAAAGAGGAGAAAGAGCTTATCCGAAACATTTCACACGATTTAAAAACGCCTCTTACTGCAATAAAAGGATATGTGGAAGGAATACTTGACGGTATAGCCGACACGCCGGAAAAGCAGGAAAAATATTTGAGGACAATAGCTAACAAGGTAAATGATATGGACAAGCTCATAGATGAGCTTACTATATATTCAAGGCTTGATACCAACAGGATGCCATACACATTTAGTAAAATCAGCATAAAGCAGTATTTTGATGATTACTGCGACGAGCTGAGCATGGATTTGGAGTCACAGAACATAGAGCTTGAGTATATGAATTATGTGGAAAACAACGTAATGGTTGCTGTGGATACAGAGCAGTTTAAGCGGGTAGTCAATAACATTATAAGCAATTCCGTAAAATATATGAGCGGAGTAAGAAAGGGGCATATCGGCATAAAGGTGTATGATGAGGGAACTTATGTACATATTATTATGCAGGATAACGGAAAGGGAATTGGCAGCAAAGAACTTCCTCATATATTTGAAAGATTTTACAGGACTGACGATTCGAGGAACAGCAGTCAGGGCGGAAGCGGTATAGGTCTTGCCATTGTGAAAAGAATTATAGAGGATCATAAGGGTAAAATATGGGCTGATAGCGTTGAGGGAGAAGGCACTGCAATGCATATACTTCTTAAGGTCTGCAAGGAGGACAGGACAGCGCTTCCTATGAAATAGTTGAATGGCGGTGAAAATTTGCCGCATAATCAAAATATAAACATACTTAAGGATTTAGTTGTAGCAGAAAGGAGTAGAATATGAGCAGAGTACTTATTGTAGAAGATGAAGAGGCGATTGCGGAGATTGAAAAGGATTATCTGGAATTGAGCGGTTTTGAAGTGGTGATTGAATCTGATGGAATAAGCGGACTTAAAACTGCGCTGGACGAAAATTTTGACATTATGATTTTGGATGTTATGCTCCCGGGAGTGGACGGATTTGAAATCTGCAAGCAGGTAAGAAGCGTTAAAAATACGCCTATAATTATGGTATCGGCAAAAAAAGAGGATATTGACAAAATAAGAGGACTTGGCGTCGGTGCTGATGATTATATGACAAAGCCGTTTAGCCCAAGCGAGCTGGTTGCAAGGGTTAAAGCGCATCTTGCAAGATACGAGAGACTGGTAAGCAGCGCAAAGGAAGAAAATGAAACAATAGAAATCCGAGGCATAAAGATTGATAAGACTGCAAGAAGAGTATTTGTTAATGGCGAAGAGAGAATTTTTACAACTAAGGAGTTTGATTTGCTTACGTTTCTTGCGGAGCATCCTAATCATGTATTTACAAAGGATGAGCTGTTCAAGGAAATATGGGATATGGATTCCATCGGCGACATTGCCACTGTAACGGTTCATATTAAGAAAATTCGTGAAAAAATTGAATTTGATACGTCTAAGCCTCAGTATATTGAGACTATCTGGGGAGTGGGATACAGATTTAAGATGTAGTGCTTGTTATTTCTTTACCAATGTGCTAGAATTTATTTAATGATTGTAGGTTTCTTTTGAATATGTGGAGGCAGATATGAGAGAAATTCGATTAGTTGATTTGCTGGATGTCAGCGCATTGCAAAGAATACAGGACGGATTTTCTAGATATACAGGGCTTGCGGCTCTTACCACAGATGAAAAGGGTGTGCCGATAACGGAGGGTAGCGGCTTTTCAGAGTTTTGCATGAATTTAACAAGAAAGACTAAGGTTGGGCGCAACAAGTGTGGAGAGTGCGATAAGAATGGCGCCCTTCTTACCTTAAAGAACGGCGGTGCTACTGTATATGGCTGTCATGCCGGACTTATGGATTTTGCGGCGCCTATTATGGTTGAAGGCAGATTTATCGGGAGCTTTATAGGCGGTCAGGTGCGTACAAGCGAGGTTGACGAGGAGCAGATGACAAAGACTGCTTTGGAACTGGGGATAGAGCCGGATGTATATATTGCGGCGGCAAAGAAGACAACGTGTATGAAAGAAGAGGATATACAGAGAGCGGCAGATTTTCTTGAGGAGATTGCGGCTACTCTGTCTGAGGTTGCGTATCATAGTTATGCAGCCCTGTTAAGAAGTAAAAAAATTGAGAATGCAGCACGCTCGCAGTCCGCATTTATAATGGATTTGTGTACTAAGCTCAATCTTGAAACCAACGAGATACCTAATGAAATTATAGACACCATAGATTATGTCAAGCATATAGACGGAGAGCTTGAGCTTTTTGAGACCAGTTACAATGTCAAAAGCATAGTGGGTTATATTGTTGAAAATGTAATTGACGAGGCTATGGACAAGGACATCATTATAGACGCGGAAGTGGAGGAGTCTGTTCCTGAAAATCTTATGGGCGATGCGGGAAGAATAAGCCAGCTTGTAAGCAAGGTGGTGCACATACTTCTGGCGGAAAAGAGCAGCGGAACTATTAAAATAGTATTTTCTACGCATAACGTATCCTATGCGACGAGACTTTACGCCACAATACACGACTGTAATACCGGATTGAGCAAAGATACGGAATACAGTATGCTTAATGACACAGGGTATGTCAGCGAAAGTTATTCGGAGCAGGACGATGTGTCTATGCTTGGAATACATATAGTTAATTTGCTGCTTGAGCAGATGTCAGGAACTATCTCTATCAGCAGAGATAATGAAGATGCCACAGTAAAGATATGCATACCTCAGCTTTTGGCATAGGAGGCGGATTATGTTTGATTATATTGAATACAGCCGGGCAATGGACAATTTTTTGGTAAAAATGGAACAAAAATCCCATTATATAAATACAGATATACAAGATGCATTGGAAGAAATTTGTCAAATATTGACGATTGCCAAAGTAGAGGCCGAGTTTTACGCAAACCGCATGGAGGAAGATAAGGGTTCAAAGAACAGCATATGTTTTTACCAAAAAGGAAATGCTAATCCGAAGTGCGTCTATACACAAAGAGAGATAACCGGAAATGATTATTTTGCGGTTTACAGGATATATGCCCCTGAGGGCAGGGAAAGCTGGAGCGATATTGAACTTGATAAGATAAATGTATTTGTAAAGACGCTGTTTAGTTTTAATGGAAGAGCTATGGCTACGCAGGTGGCAATAGAATTTATGTATAAGGATGCTGAGTTTGGCGTACATAATCTTAGTTATTTTACAAAGATAGTTAATGAAATTATAGATAATGGCGATATTGGAAAATATGGAGCCTGCTATTTGGATATGAAGAGAGTATCTATTATCAACGACCAGTTAGGCAGAGAGACCGGTACCAGCGTTATGAAAAGGTATGTAAGTCAGCTGGCGGAGCAGCTTGAGCCGGACGATTTGGTGTGTAGATTTGGCGGCGACAATTTTCTTGTATTGTTTAAAAAGTATGAGCTGGAAATCGTAAAAAATTATATGCTGGGTGCGGAGGTGCGATATGGCGATGGGGAAGACGACACCATATTAGTAACAGCCTATGCAGGATTTTATATGATACCGGATGACTGTAACAATGCCACAGATATTATGGATTATATGAGTATGGCGCTGCAGGCGGCGCGAAAGTCTGTTGAGACATCATTTATAGTATTTTTTAACGAGGAACTGCTGGAATACAACAAGAGATTGAGAATGATAGATACATTTTTTCCTAAAGCGCTTAAGCAGGAAGAATTTAAGGTTTATTATCAGCCGAAGGTGGATTTAAAGGATTATCAGCTAATTGGCGCAGAGGCGCTGTGCCGCTGGATACACAACGGAAAGGTAATACCGCCGGGAGATTTTATACCGGTTCTTGAGAACAGCAATGCCATATGCAAGCTGGATTTTTACATGCTTGAGCATGTCTGCCGTGATATAAGAAGATGGCTGGACGAAGGGCGGAGTGTTGTAAAGGTGTCGGTTAATCTTTCAAGAAGACATATAAGAGATGAGAAGCTTTTAAAAAATATACTGGCGATTATTGACGGTAACCGAGTTCCTCATGAATATATTGAGCTTGAGCTTACTGAGACTACGACAGATGTGGATTTTGAAATTTTGAAGCCGCTTGTAACAGATTTAAGAGCCAGTGGAATCAGTACTTCCGTTGATGATTTTGGAACAGGCTATTCATCCCTTAATGTGTTGAGAGAAATTCCCTGGAATGTATTAAAGGTGGATAAAAGCTTTCTTCCCGAGGGAGATGGCATTGACGAGAAAAAGACGGCTATGCTTAAATTTCTAATAGGCTTGTCTAAGGATATGGGCTATGATTGTATAGTCGAGGGTGTTGAGACGGTGGAACAGTTGCAGCTTGTTAAGCGCAACAACTGCTTTCTGGCACAGGGATACTATTTTGACAAGCCTCTGCCTGTAGAGGAGTTTGAGGACCGCCTTAAGGCGATGGAATTGTAATAATATAAAAAGGACTGCAACAGAAGCCGGATAGTTAATCCAAATTCTAATGCAGTCCTTTTGCTATGAACTAATTGATTAATATCAATTTAAGAAGCCATACCAATAATTTTTATCAATAAATAACTCTCATCAATAGTTGTTATGAATTAAGTCCCCCAATGAAACCGACAATGAACAGAATAACTGCCCATACAAGGCTGATGATAAGCATAATCTTTGCACGTTTTCTGGATGACTCGTACTGTTGGTAGTTTCCGTTCTTGAAAGCAGTGTTGGCGCTTGTTGTAGAAATAAGCGCTATAAGACCGAAAATCCAAGAAGCTAAAATAATAGATATAATACTCAGTACAAGGTAAGTCGTGTATGACGGGAAATTAGATGGTGCCACATTATTGTAGTTATAGCCCGCATTATAATTGTTATAACCCTGATTGTAACCTGCATTGTTGTAAGTGCCGTTATTATAGCCGTTCTGGTTGTAAGTACCATTGTTGTAGGTGTTCTGATTGTAAGCGCCGTTATTGTATCCGTTTTGATTATAAGCGGAGCTATTGTAAGTATTCTGGTCATATGTACCATTATTGTAGTTATAGCCCGCATTATAATTGTTATAACCCTGATTGTAACCTGCATTGTCGTAAGTGCCGTTATTATAGCCGTTCTGGTTGTAAGTACCATTGTTGTAAGTGTTCTGGTCGTAAGTATTAGTGCTGTTGTTAGCAGCGTCGGCGTTATAGGTATTATTGTTGTAAATATCAGTGTATTCACTGTTTACATAATTACCATTGTCATTATTGTTTTGCCCATTGTTAAATGGATCCGGTGTGTAATTATCCATGACATCCTCCATATTTTGATTTAGGAAAACTTTGATAAAAAGCTTGCCAAATATTTTGTATATGAGAAAATTATAATAAATGGACATCAAAAAAACAAGAGATATTTTTACTATATTGGAAAACTTTATAAAAAGTTTAATTCCGGCAGAGAAAAAGCCTGTGAAAAATTTAATTATAACAGGAGAAAGGGATAACATGAATATTATATATGAAGATTCTAAAATTATTATAGTGGAAAAGGAAGCGGGAAAGCTGACCCAGAGCGGAAAATCCTTTGACTTGGATTTGACAGGCGAGGTGCTGGCATACAGACGAAAAAAGGGGGAGGATGTGTACGCAGCGCTTATTAACAGGCTGGACAGGCCTGTCAGCGGTCTTGTACTGTTTGCTAAAAATAAACCCGAGGCAGCAAGGCTTTCTAAACAAATGCAGCAGGGCGGATTTTGTAAACAATACTATGCTATAGTCTGTGGAAAACTGCCTGAAAGAAGCGGAACATTTGTGGATTATCTTGTAAAGGACGCAGTATCTAACACCTCAAGAACTGCCGGCAAAGGTGAGGCGGGCGCAAAACGCGCAGAGCTTAAATACGAAGTTGTTGAGGAGTACGGCGGTATTCTTTCATTAGTCAGAGTTGAACTGATTACGGGAAGGCACCACCAGATAAGGGTACAGTTTGCGTCAAGAGGGCTGCCGGTTTTAGGAGACGGAAAGTACGGAGGTGCGGCTGCAGAATGGCTGTTGTCAGCGCCGCAGTTACAGGGGGAAGCGCCGGAGCGGAAGATGCAGAAAGCAAATGCACAGGGGGAAGCGCCGGAGCGGAAGATGCAGAAAGCAAATGCACAGGGGGAAGCGCCGGTACAGCAGACGGCAGAAGTACAGCGGCAGGACACAGCTTCAACGCCCGAAATTCATCTCAAACGGGGAGAGATTGCTTTATGTGCATATTCCCTTACAGTGGATAAAAAAACATATACTATTGAACCTCGCTGGAAGTGCATATAGACAAAGGAGAATAAACATGTGCAGATAAAAAGCGCCAACAAAATTTAGTTATAAATATCGCCCGTCGGGAAATAATGAATTATAAATAGAGAAGGGTGATTGATAGTTGATATGGCAGAGTTTACATTTGTGCAGAAATTAAAATTACTGGCGGGCAGTATGCTTATAGTAGCGGCAGTTTATTTGGGGTTAAAGTATCTGTTTCCCATAGTAGCGCCATTTATTATTGCATATCTTGTGGCGCTTTTGATTGAGAAGCCTGTAAACCGGCTGTCAAAAATGCTTAGAGGAAGAAAATATCTGGCGTCGGGAATAGTAGTATTTCTGCTGGTGGTGGTTATAGGCGGAGCGCTGGGCTGCCTTTTATATATGGGATTTATAGAGATTAAGCATTTTATAAGAGACTATGATTACTATGTAGTATTTGCTCAAAAATCCGCGTCGGACATATGCAGTAATATTGATTTGTGGCTGGGTTTTGAAAAGGGCAGCAGCTTTAAATTCCTGTGCGACTGCACAGAGCAGTTTGCCCGCTCTATGGAGAACGGAAGCGGCGGACAAATGGTGGAAAAGGTTGTTGCCATATCATTTCCGGTGGTGATAAATGTAGTAAAGGTTGTAGGTTCCGTTATCGTAAGCGTTATGTCCATAGTCTACCTCTCAGGGATGCTGGATAAAATACATGGGTGGAGGCAGAAAACAGTTTTTCAGCGGGAGGTTGAAGTAGTTACGGAAAGCCTCAAAAAACTTATAAATGTCTATTTTAGGGTTCAGGCGCTTATACTTATAATAAATATTATGGTCTGCATAGTGGGGCTTTTTATAATGGGAAATCCATATGCCATAGTTATAGGCGCGATTATAGGAGTGGTGGACGCTCTGCCGATATTTGGCACGGGAACGGTTTTGATTCCCTGGGCGCTTTTTATGCTGCTGTCGGGAAAGGTATATGAGGCGGCTATCCTTATAACCATGTATATTATCACGTATTTTGTGAGAGAGGTTATGGAGTCAAAATGTATGGGCGAGCGTATGGGTATTTCCCCATTTACTATGCTTATGGTGATATTTGTGGGGCTTATGGTTTATGGAATTATGGGCTTTATACTTGGCCCTGTGTCGTACTGCGTTATTAAGGCGCTAATACTTTACTTGAAAACAGTTATTGAACGTGGTAGAATATGTGATTAGATGACAGCCGGATGAAATGTTTTGCGAATTTTGCAGATATAAAGGATTTCGACGGTTTGTATCTCAATTAGGAGGTATATATGGCAGAGGAGAAGAAACTGGTTGAGGCAATCACATCTATGGATGTGGATTTTGCCCAGTGGTACACAGATGTTGTAAAAAAGGCAGAACTTATGGGATATTCAAGCGTAAAGGGCTGCATGATATTTAAACCCGCAGGCTATGCTATATGGGAAAATATTCAGCATGAGCTGGACAGAAGATTTAAGGAGACGGGCGTAGAAAATGTATATCTGCCTATGTTTATTCCGGAGAGCCTTCTGCAGAAAGAAAAAGACCATGTTGAGGGCTTTGCGCCGGAGGTCGCATGGGTTACGCAGGGCGGTTTAAATGAGCTTCAGGAAAAAATGTGCGTAAGACCTACATCTGAGACGCTTTTCTGCGATTTTTATAAGGATGAGGTTCAGTCTTACAGAGATTTGCCAAAGGTGTATAATCAGTGGTGTTCTGTAGTACGTTGGGAGAAGGAGACAAGACCGTTCCTTCGTTCAAGGGAATTCTTGTGGCAGGAAGGTCATACAGTCCATGCAACGGCTGAGGAGGCGGAGGAGAGAACTCTTCAGATGTTAAATGTCTACGCTCAGTTCTGCGAGGAGGTTCTGGCAATTCCTGTAATTAAGGGACGTAAGACTGATAAGGAAAAATTTGCGGGAGCAGAGGCTACATATACAATAGAGGCTCTTATGCATGACGGAAAGGCGCTCCAGTCGGGAACAAGCCATAACTTTGGCGACGGCTTTGCGAGAGCCTTTGGGATACAGTACACAGACAAGGACAACACATTAAAATATGCGCATCAGACATCTTGGGGTATGACTACAAGACTTATCGGCGCAATCATTATGGTGCATGGCGACGACAGCGGACTTGTGCTTCCGCCTAAGATTGCGCCTGTTCAGGTTGACGTTGTTCCGATTATGCAGAAGAAGGAAGGCGTGCTTGAGAAGGCGGCAGAAGTTAAGGAAATGCTTGTAAAAGCAGGATTTCGCGTTAAGGTCGACGACAGCGACAAAAATCCGGGATGGAAATTCGCTGAGCAGGAAATGCGGGGTATCCCTGTAAGAGTAGAAATGGGACCAAGAGATATTGAGGCAGGACAGGCAATAGTTGTCAGAAGAGACACAAGGGAAAAGATTACAGTTTCTATAGATGAGCTTTCTGTAAAGATTGGCGGGATACTTGATGCTATGCAGAAGGAAATGCTTGAGAGAGCAAGAGAACACAGAGATGCACACACATATGTGGCAGCTAATTATGACGAGTTCAAAAAGACAGTTGCAGAAAAGCCTGGATTTGTAAAGGCTATGTGGTGCGGCATGCAGGCATGCGAGGATAAGATTAAGGAAGATACCACGGCTACATCAAGATGTATGCCATTTGAGCAGGAACAGATATCGGATGTATGCGTATGCTGCGGAAAGCCTGCAAAGAAAATGGTATATTGGGGCAAGGCATACTAATATAAGGATTGGTACTGTTAATGAGTGAGTATGAAATACGACTTCCCGAAGAGGTAAAGGACATCATTGCTACGATAGAGAAGAACGGTTGTCAGGCTTATGCCGTAGGTGGCTGTGTCAGAGACAGTATATTAGGAAGAACCCCTGACGATTGGGATATTACAACTTCGGCGGTTCCGGGACAAATCAAATCATTTTTTAAAAGAACTGTCGATACGGGAATAAAGCATGGCACAGTGACTGTCCTGATAAACAGGACAGGCTTCGAGGTGACCACATACCGTATCGACGGCGAGTACAAGGATGGAAGACATCCTGAGAGCGTGGAATTTTCTGTTAGGCTTATAGACGACTTAAAGCGCAGGGATTTTACAATCAATGCTATGGCTTATAACGACAGCGATGGTCTGGTAGATGAATTTGACGGAATCGGAGATTTAAAGCGTGGCGTAGTGCGCTGCGTCGGCAATGCAGAGGAGCGTTTTACAGAGGACGCGCTGCGAATGATGCGCGCCATAAGATTTTCTGCGCAGCTGGGTTTTGAAATTGACGCAGATACATTTTCTGCAATAGAAGAAATGGCGTCTAACATAGTCAAAGTCAGTATGGAGCGCGTTCAGGCAGAGCTGGTTAAAACGCTGCTTTCGGACAATCCGGATTATGTAAAATTATATGCTCAGACAGGGCTTTTTAAGGAAATTCTCCCGTGGGTCTACAGCGTGCTTACAGGCAAATATGCTAAAGGCGCAATGATTATGCTAAAAAATGCAGGCAAAAATCCGGTTCTAAGATATGCGGCGCTGTTAAATTCGCTGGAACCGTCTGCAGCAAAGGAAACCTTAAAGAGCTTAAAGCTTGACAACTATACAGTGGATACAGTCACGAAGCTGGTGGAAAATTCGAGGGTTGTACTTGAGGAGAATGAGCCAGCGGTGCGGGAAGCCATATACAAATATGGCAGAAACCTTATGGAGCTTATGCTTGAACACGACAGGGCGGTGCTGGCGGCAAAGGAAGAAATCACAGGCATATCAATGAACGGAAAGCGCAAGCACCTTAAAGTCATTGGAATGATGTACCGTGACATTACAGAGCGCGGCGACTGCATATCCATAAAGGATTTGGATATAACCGGAAATGATTTGATGGAGTATGGTCTTAAGGGACCAGCCATCGGAGAAACGCTGGAAAAGCTGCTGCATATTGTAATAGAAAATCCAAAGCTCAATGAAAAGACAACACTGATTGCTTTAATAGAAAATTTGTAAGAATACGGGTGCCAAAGGCGGGGTTAGAGCTGCTTTTGGCACCCTGATTTTATTTTTGGACAGGTATTGGCAAAGGATACAATTTTGGCTCGTCCGGCATTATATTTTGCCGGTTATTAAACCATAATGACTGCCGCAGCGCCAAGAACTTTTAACATATTCCGCCAACTTATCACATATGATAAGACAGATATGGGTAAGGAGGCTGAATATGAACGATAAGTCGTTGGAGGTTTTGAGGCAGTATGATATTAAGTTGAACCGCGCAGCAAGAGGAAGAGGAGGGATGCTGCTGGATACGGATAAGGGTGTCAGGCTGTTCCTTGAATGCACGTATCCCAACGCATTTTATGAACGAGAGAGCGATATAACTGCGGTAATAGCAGATAATGGATATAGACTTGTGGATACATATTGTAAAAATGCAGATGGAAATATTATCTCTGCGGACGAAGACGGACGACGATATGTATTGAAAAATTGGTTTGACGCAAGAGAATGCAGCACGAAGGAAATGAGTGATGTGTGCGACGCAGTCAGGGCGCTGGGAAAGCTGCATATAGCTATGGAAAATTTACCAGAGAAGCTGGCGGCAGGCGAACAGAAAATAGCAGGAAAGTCATACGGCAGGCGCGGTGAGTCATTGACTCATACATATGAGCGCCATATGAAAGAATTGAAAATGGCGTCAAATTATCTTAAAAATAAAAAACACCGGACTGATTTTGAAAATATGGCCTATAAGCATATAGGTGGTTTTCACAGGGAGGCGGTGGAAGCTGTAGAGAGGCTTAATTCCCCCGTTATAAAAGCTCATTTGCAAAATGCTTATGATACGGGAGAACTGTGTCATGGCAGTTTTAATTATCACAACGTGTTGTTTGCCGGCGACGAGGTTGCAGTTACTAATTTTGACCACTGCCGCAATGAGTGCCGGATAATTGATTTGTATCAGTTTATGAGAAAAATTCTTGAAAAATATGACTGGAACATAAAACTCGCATATAAGCTCATGGACGAATATAATATGGTAAAAAACATTTCTGACAGCGATGTGGAATTGCTTTCGGCGCTATTTGCATTTCCTGAGAAATTCTGGAAGATTATCAATTATTATTTTAACGCCAATAAAGCATGGATTCCGCCAAAAAGCATAGAAAAATTAAATCTGGCGGTGGAGCAGAACCAAAGCCGCCGGAAGCTGGTGGAAACGCTAAAATAAAGCGTGTTTTGGTACAGAAGTAATTATTTGCATAAGCTGTACCGTTGTGATAAAATCTTATTAAGTATATAGTGGGAAACTGCATATGCAAAGCATTTTCACACGGATACATAAGTTATGCGCGCTTATTTGAAAGATAGAGGTACATATGAGCAGAAAAATATTCGGCAACAGTAAAATAAATGAAAGAGTGATATATAAAGCTATATATAGATTAGTAGCGTTGTTCCTTATGGCATCGCTACTTGTCGTTGCGCCGGGGTGCGGCAATGACAGTAAGACTAAAGAATCCAATATTATTCCGGGAAGTTCAATTTTGCCTCCGCCAAAAAAGCCTGTGACGGAGGCATCGGTTAATAATTCGGATGAAATCGTTATTAAGGGCATATTGACGGAGCTGGACACTGATAATAAGAAAATGCATTTTGTTGATATAGAAGATAACGTGGAATATGAGGTTCCGTACAATGGCGGCACTGACATACAAAACAGATATGGCACAATCATAGCAGCGGCTGCTATGAAAGCCGGAGCAATATATAATGTTACATGTGATTCCAAAGGAAATGCGAAAACCATATACGGTGCTTCTGATTCGTGGGAAAGAGATGGAATTACCGGACTTGAGATTGATGAAAAAAACAAAACGCTTACAGTAGGAGGGCTTCAGTGGAATTATGTTTCTTACACCGCTGTTATGTCAGGAAATGAGAAAATTTCCATAGCTTCGCTTGTGGCGCAGGATGAGGTTACGGTAACAGGAATTGATAAGACGGTATATTCGATTTCTCTTGATAAGGGGCACGGATACCTTAAACTAACAGGTATCGACGCATTTGTCGGCGGTTATGTGAGCGTGGGGAAAAAGCAGCTTTTCCAGGTAACCAGCGATATGGTTATCACAGCGCAGGAGGGAAGTCATAATATAGAGCTGCAAAGCGGTTCCCTCAGGGCTGAGAAAATGGTTACTATTGAAAAAAATCAGGAGACATCGCTTGATTTCAGTGAATATATTAAGCCTGCCGTTCAAAATGGAGCCGTAAAATTCCTGATTACGCCTGAGGACGCCATTCTTACCATAGACGACAAGGAGACGGATTATTCAGACATTGTAAATCTTTCTTATGGCACTCACAAAATCACCGTAAAAGCCAGCAAATATGTGACCTATACGGAGAATTATACGGTTAAGACCGCCTATGAAACTAAGATTATAGATTTGACTGCAAATGATGCTACTAAGGCAGCCACAACCTCCGCCAGTACAGACAGCTATAACGTAAAGGTTACAGCGCCTGTGGGAGCGACGCTGTATGTGGATAGCGTATATGTGGGCGTTATTCCATGTACATTTAAGAAAAATGCGGGCAATAGAATTGTAACCTTGAGCAAGACGGGATTTTCCACGGTGAGCTATACGATTTCCATAGCTGATGAAACGGGTGATGTGACATATGCGTTTCCGGATATGGTAAGCAGCAGCTTACTGGAAAATTAACAGAGCGGTAAGGCTGCATTTTTACAGTCAGGCAGGCAACGGAAGATTTTAATTAGTGCAGTGGAAAATGCAGGTTTACAATACATTTTTAAGACAATAATAATACTAAGAAAAATAGTACTGAAAAATAATGCTAAGAAAATGCAGATATGCAGGAGAAAGGAATTTAAAAAATGGCTGATTCAATAAGTGTGCCTTTCTCTCCTCCGGATATAACTGAAGAAGAGATTAGCGCTGTATCGGAAGTTTTGCGTTCGGGCTGGATTACAACAGGTCCAAAGACTAAGCAGTTTGAGAAGAAATTGGCAGAATTTTGTCACACCGGTAAATGTGTTACCTTTAATTCGGCGACGGCGGCTATGGAAATGACATTGAGGCTTTTTGGAATAGGAGCAGGGGACGAGGTAATTGTGCCGGCTTATACATACACAGCGTCGGCGAGCGTTGTATGTCATGTAGGCGCAACGCTTAGGCTTGTGGATGTTGCCAAAGGCAGCTATTATATTGATTACGACGCTATCGGGGATATGATTAACGGGCGCACAAAGGCGATTATACCTGTGGATATTGCGGGCGTTATGGTGGATTACGACAAAATAAGGGCGATAGTGGAGTCGAAAAAATCAGTATTTAAACCGGAAAGTCCTATGCAGGAAGCTCTGGGACGGATACTTATTCTTGCGGACTCGGCTCATGGGTTTGGAGCGCAGAGAGCTGGAAAAATGAGCGGCGAGGAAGCCGATTTTACAAGTTTTTCATTTCATGCCGTAAAAAATCTTACGACCGCAGAGGGCGGTGCAGTCGTGTGGAGAGACATAGATGCCGTTGACAACGAGGAAATTTACAGGCAGTTTATGCTGTTGTCGCTGCACGGACAGTCTAAGGACGCATTGGCAAAAACAAAGCTGGGAGCATGGGAATATGACATAGCCGGTCCGTATTATAAATGCAATATGACTGATATTATGGCGGCTATTGGGCTTGTTCAGCTAAAAAGATATCCGGCAATGTTGGCAAGGAGAAAAGCTCTTATTGAAAAATATACAGAGGGCGTCAGGGCTGAGAATGTAGAGTGCTTAAAGCATTACGGCGCAGATTTTGCCTCTAGCGGACACTTAATGCTTGTGAGGCTGCTTGGAAAAGGCGCAGATGAAAGAAACGAACTGATAACTAAGCTGGCGGAGGCAGGCGTTGCCACAAATGTACATTATAAGCCGCTGCCTATGCATACTGCTTACAAAAATTTAGGTTTTGACATTAAGGATTTTCCTAACGCTTATGAAATGTATCAAGGCGAAATTACACTGCCTCTGCATACTTGTCTCACAGACGGGCAGGCGGAGTATGTTATTGAGAAATTCAATGAACTGATGAAGCAGGCGTGAGTATTTGAGAATGAAGCCAAAGGAGTATAGGTTAAAAAATATGGAATTAAGAGAATGGACAGACCTTCCGGTTAAAATGCAGACTAGGGAGGTGAGGCGGTATTATAATATTCTTAGAAAGAGAAGCGGCTGGTTTAAAACGAAAAGATTTTTGGACGTGGCCGGCGCAATTATGCTGCTTTCGGTGCTGGCAGTCCCAATGTCTGTCATAGCTGTTATGATTAAGCTGGACTCGCGGGGACCGGTATTCTTCAGACAGGAAAGAGTTACTCAGTACGGAAGAATATTCAAAATATATAAATTCAGAACTATGGTTGTAAATGCACAGCAGCTTGGTAGTCAGGTTACTGTGGATAACGACAGGCGTATAACGAAGGTCGGAAAAATGCTCCGCAAATATAGGCTGGATGAGTTTCCGCAGTTATTTAATATTATTTCGGGGGATATGACATTTGTCGGAACAAGACCGGAGGTTAAACGATATGTTATGCGTTATACTCCTGAAATGATGGCGACGCTGCTGCTTCCCGCGGGACTTACCTCAAGAACAAGTATAGCCTATAAGGATGAAGATAAGCTTTTAAAGGACGCAGTTAACGCAGACGAGACATATGTAAAAGAAATTCTTCCGGTAAAAATGCAGTATAATCTGGAGAGCCTGAGAAATTTTGGTTTTTCAGACGATATTAGTATTCTGTGGGATACGTTTACATCAGTATTCAAGTAAGAGCCGGGTTCTTGCCGGAATACGATTTTTAAAATTCGGATTTATGTGATAAATTGTTTCTGAATGGAGAAAAACATATGTTTATTACAGTTTGTGTTATTGCCTATAATGAGGAAAAAACTCTGGGCAGCATACTTGGCGATATTGAGGCGCAGGACTATAACCACAGCGATATAGAGGTTGTCCTTGTGGACAGCGCTTCAACGGACAAAACTAAAGCGATTATGCAGGAATTTGCAAGGAAGAACGCATCCGGCGCTGAAGGCTTTGGTTTTAGAGATGTTAAGGTGCTTAACAATCCTAAAAAAATCCTTCCGGCAGGCTGGAATGTGGCGCTTAAGGCATACAGCGGAGAGGCGATAGTAAAAGTCGACGCACATGCTTCAATTCCGGAGGATTTTGTGCGATTAAATGTAGAGGCGCTGGAGACAGGCGAAGATGTGGTTGGAGGTCAGAGACCGAATATAATAGACAAGCCTGCTCCATGGAAAGAGACGCTGCTGTTGGCGGAAAGCTCAATGTTTGGTTCAAGTATTGCGCCATACCGCAATAATCCTGGAAAAACCTATGTAAAGTCCATATTTCATGGGGCGTACAGGCGGCGTGTTTTTGAGATAGTTGGAGGCTTTAACGAGCAGCTTGCAAGAACGGAGGATAATGAAATTCATTATCGCATCAGAAATGCAGGCTTTAAAATAATGTTCAGCCCTGATATAATATCGTACCAGCACACGAGAAGCAGTTTAAAATCAATGCTTCGGCAAAAATATGCCAACGGCTATTGGATTGGTCTCACGACAGGCGTATGTCCTAAATGTCTGTCATTATACCACTATGTGCCTTTTTTGTTTGTGCTGGCTATTATTTTGTCTGTGCCGGGAATTATGATAAATGAGCTGATATTTCCACAGTTTAACCTGATAGGCATGCTTACGGCGGTTATGTGGGTGCTTTATGGGCTCTTAAGCATAGTTATGGCTGTTATGGCAGTGTCAGGAGGGAAGGACAAGCGCAATATAACATGCATAGTGCTGCCGTTTTTATTTTTATTGTTGCATTTAAGCTATGGAATTGGTACACTTATCGGGCTGATAAAGTTACCTTTTTGGTTGAAAGGAATTAGAGAAAGAGATGGAAGAAACAAGAAAAGATAAAATGCAGCTTCTTGTGAGAAGAACATTTTTGATATTGTCTGATATAGTAATAATCAATTTTGCAGTATTTCTCTCGTTAGTGATGAGATTTGAAATATCGGTGGCGCAGATACCGGAAGAGTATATGACGGCGTATAAGCAGGCGGCAATACCGTTTACTCTTATAACATTGGCGATATTCTGGTTTTTCAGGATGTACCATAGCCTTTGGCAGTACGCCAGTATTGCGGAGGTTTATAAGATTGTAGAGGCGTGTGTGGTTGCGGAAATTGTGCATATAAGCCTTACCTCGTTTATGGAATGGAGACTGCCGAGGTCATGCTATTTTTTGACAGGGGTATTTCTTGTGGTGATGATGTGTGCCAGCCGGTTTATGTACAGGCTTACACGAACTGCGCTTCAGAATTACAGACATACCCAGAGCCGTGTGAAGATTATGATAATCGGCGCCGGAGAAGCTACAAATATGCTTATGCGTGAGATTGAAAATTCAAGATACCTTGAAAATTCTAAGGTGGTTTGTATTATAGACGATGATCCTAAGAAAATCGGAAGATTTATCAGAGGCGTAAGGATTGTGGGCAACAGAGAGAAAATAAAGGAGTATGCCAGATATTATGATGTCGACGAAATAATATTTGCAATTCCTTCGGCGTCCCACGAGGAGCAGCGAAAAATCCTTAATATATGTAAAGAAACGTCATGTAACCTGAAAATGATTCCGGGCTTATATGAGATGGTAGACGGAGAGTTCAGTATCCAGAATATCAGAAATGTTGATGTGCTGGATTTGCTTGGCAGAGACCCTGTGGAGGTAGATTTGGACTCCATTATGGGTTATGTGAATGATAAGACAATTATGGTTACAGGCGGCGGCGGTTCAATAGGTTCCGAGCTTTGCCGTCAGCTTATAAGCCACAAACCGAAAAGACTTATTATATTTGACATATATGAAAACAGTGCTTACGAAATTCAGCAGGAGCTTAAAATGTCTAACCCGGAAGCTGATGTAATAACGCTTATCGGTTCTGTCCGCAACACCACAAGGCTTGAGTCCATATTCAGCCATTATAAGCCGGATATAGTATATCACGCCGCAGCACACAAGCATGTGCCGCTTATGGAGGTAAGTCCGAATGAGGCTGTAAAAAATAACGTGGTGGGAACTTGGAACGTGGCAAAAATGGCTGACAAGTATGGAGTTAAGCGATTTGTTATGATATCTACGGACAAGGCGGTTAATCCGACTAATGTTATGGGCGCTACGAAGCGTATATGTGAAATGATTATACAGGCGTATAACAGTATATCAAAAACTGAATTTGTGGCGGTGCGTTTTGGAAATGTACTTGGCAGCAACGGCTCAGTCATTCCGCTCTTTAAAAAGCAGATTGAGGCGGGCGGACCTGTTACGGTAACCCATCCTGATATTATCAGATATTTTATGACAATTCCTGAGGCCGTATCCCTTGTGCTTCAGGCGGGAGCTTACGCAAAGGGCGGCGAAATATTTATTCTTGATATGGGCGAGCCTGTAAGGATTGATGACCTTGCAAAGAACTTAATCCGTCTGTCAGGCTACACATTAGGCGTAGATATGGAGATTAAATACACAGGACTTCGTCCCGGCGAAAAGCTATACGAGGAGCTGCTTATGGACGAGGAGGGGCTTAAGGAAACCAAGAATAAGCTGATTCATATCGGAAAGCCTATTGAGCTTAATAAAGATACATTTTTTGACGACCTTGAGGAGCTTAAGAAAATTGCGTATGACGAATCTGAGGATATAAGGCATTATATAAAGAAAGTTGTAACAACTTATCATCCGAAAGAGTAAAAATGAAAAAAATTATAAAAATGAGCTGTTATATCCTTTTGGGTGAGTCATCTCACTTTTGGGGTACGGCAGCTCATTTTATATAGTTTGTGTTTTTATATAATCAATAAAATGTTTCCGCCAGTGGCAGCCACTTCTGGTCTTTATCGCTTAGGTTGAGCGGCGCACCGTCATCTAACGAATAGCCTTCGGCTGAGGCGCTTCCCTTGTATTCTCCGCGGAGTAGAGGCCATTCTATACCGATGGAAGGGTCGTTCCATGCAAGACCGCCTTCGTCGCCGGGATGATAAAAATCGGTGCATTTGTAGCAAAATTCAGCAATATCACTTAGTACAAGAAAACCATGTGCAAAGCCCGGAGAAATGTAAAACTGCTTTTTATTTTCCTCAGAAAGCTCTACGCCAAACCATTTTCCATAGGTTTCGCTATTTTTGCGCAGGTCTACCGCTACGTCAAATACAGTGCCTCTAATTACACGCACCAGTTTTCCCTGCGGAAATTCTTTCTGAAAATGAAGTCCGCGAAGAACGCCCTTTGAGGAGCAGGACTGGTTGTCCTGAACAAACTCCATAGTAAATCCGGCTTCCTCCATATCCTTTTTGTTGTAGGTCTCTACAAAATATCCGCGGGCGTCGCCATGCACGGTAGGTTCTATTATATATAAGCCCTCGATTGGGCATTTTGTTACTTTAATCTGTCCCATAAAATATGCCTTTCTGTATATTATTAATATATATGCGCAAATACACATAAATGTAAATATATAAATTAAATGCCGACTGTCTGCTAAAACTCAATTTCTTTCAAGTATCTTGCCAGTGCGTCCTGCCATGTCGGAAGAGGGGTAAAGCCGTTGGCTGCCAGCTTACTTTTATCCATGCGGCTGTTGGAAGGCCTTTTTGCTTTAGAAGGATATGATGAGCTGTCCACCGGAAAGACGGTTACATTTCCATATACGGGATTGTATTGCTTTGCCTGCCTCATAATCTCGCAGGTAAAATCATACCAGCTTATGTAGCCGCCCTCATTTGTTGCATGATATTTTCCGTATTTATCGGTTTCCGCCATGTCTGCGAGAAGCCTTGCCAAGTCGCAGGTATAAGTTGGAGTGCCGGTTTGGTCGTTTACAACAGTGAGCTTGTCGTGGAGCTTTCCAAGACTTAACATAGTTTTTATGAAGTTTTTGCCGTTTACGCCGAAAACCCATGCAATCCTTACAATATAATATTTTGAAAGATGTTTTTCAACGGCAAGCTCGCCTTCGTACTTAGTTTGTCCGTACACATTGAGAGGGCGGCGCACATCGTCAGGCTTCCACGGACGTGTTCCTGTGCCGTCAAATACATAGTCTGTGGAAATATATATCATTTTGCAGTCAAGCTCTTTGCAGACCTTTGCAATATTTTCAGTGCCAACAGCGTTTACAAGACGTACCTTTTCCTGTTTGTCCTCGTCCTCTGCCAAATCAACGGCGGTCCATGCGGCACAGTGGATTACTGCATCAGGCGAAGCGTTTTTAATTATGCTGTCTACGGCGTTTTCGTCAGTGATGTCCATTTCCTCAATATCTACGCCGATTGTGGTATGTCCCCTTTTAGTAAGTTCGTTTACCACGTCGTGACCGAGCTGACCCTTAACTCCGGTTACTAATACTTTCATATTAAGAATTCCTTTCGATAAAATTTTTCTTCAAGTATTGACACAAAAATACAGTTATCAAATGTTTTAATAAAAATATGGGAAACTTTTTATCGGCTGCCATACATTTTCTCATAGTAATTGCGGTATTCGCCGGAAATGATAGTTTCCCACCACTCCTTATTGTCAAGATACCACTGGATAGTCTTTTTGATGCCGTCGGCAAATTTGGTTTCAGGAAGCCAGCCCAGCTCATTGTGTATCTTTGCAGGGTCGATGGCGTAACGCATATCGTGACCTTTCCTGTCGGTTACATAGGTAATAAGGCTCTCAGGTTTTCCAAGCTCCCGGCAGATAATTTTCACAATATCAATATTTTTCATTTCATTATGACCGCCGATATTATACACCTCGCCAACTCTGCCTTTGTGGATAATAAGGTCGATTGCCTTGCAGTGGTCCTCAACATAGAGCCAGTCCCGGATATTTTCCCCTTTGCCATATACAGGAAGCGGTTTATCGTTCAGTGCATTGGCAATCATAAGAGGAATCAGTTTCTCTGGAAAATGGTATGGTCCGTAGTTGTTGGAACATCTGCTGATTGTCACAGGAAGTCCGTAGGTTCTGTGGTAGGCAAGCACCAGCAGGTCGGCTGCGGCCTTTGAAGAACTGTAAGGGCTGCTTGTGTGTATAGGAGTTTCCTCCGTAAAGAACAGGTCAGGTCTGTCAAGAGGCAAATCGCCGTAAACTTCGTCGGTGGATACCTGATGATAACGGGTAATTCCGTATTTTCTGCAAGCGTCCATAAGAACTGCCGTACCCTTGATGTTCGTATCAAGAAATATTTCAGGATTTTCGATAGAGCGGTCAACGTGGCTTTCCGCTGCAAAGTTGACAACCATATCAGGATGTTCCTCCTCGAAAAGTTTATAAACGGCCTCCCTGTCAGTTATGCTTTCCTTAACAAATCTAAAGTTAGGATTGTCCATAACGCTTTTAAGAGTTGAAAGATTACCTGCGTAGGTAAGGCAGTCAAGACAGATAATCCTGTAATCATGGTACTTATTTAACATGTGGAATATAAAATTGCTTCCGATAAATCCGGCGCCTCCGGTAACTATAATATTCATAATTATTCTCCATTCTATTCTGATTAAAGATGCAAATGTAAAGCAAAAATAAGCGGTAAAAGCATTTATATCAGCCATGCAGCTTATCTATATACTTGCCATTTAACACATCCAAAAGATACTGTCCGTACTGATTTTTCTTAAAGCTTTCATATACGGCAAGAACCTCATCCTTTGTAATCCAGCCCTTGAGATATGCAATTTCCTCAAGGCAGGCGATTTTGCGGTGCTGGTGCGTTTCAATGGTTTTTACAAAATTGGTTGCCTCGACGAGACTTTCGTGGGTTCCTGTATCAAGCCATGTAAAGCCCTGACCAAGAAGCTCTACATTCAGGTTTTCCTGCTCAAGATAAATCCTGTTCAGGTCGGTAATCTCAAGTTCGCCTCTTGCACTTGGCTTAAGCCCTTTGGCATATTCAACTACTTTGTTGTCATAGAAATAAAGGCCTGTCACACAGTAATTGCTCTTAGGATTGGCTGGTTTTTCCTCTATTGATACGGCTTTTCCGTCGGCGTCAAATTCCACAATACCAAATCGCTGCGGGTCATCAACATAATAGCCGAATACCGTTGCGCCAAGACCGTTTTCTGCATTGGAAACCGCATTTTTAAGCCTTGTGTTAAGTCCATGACCAAAGAAAATATTGTCACCAAGCACCATAGCTACAGAGTCCTTGCCAATAAAACTGTCTCCGATAATAAATGCCTGAGCCAGTCCGCCAGGACTTGGCTGTACTGCATATGACAAACTCACGCCAAACTGATGGCCGTCGCCCAAAAGCTTCTCAAATCTTGGCGTGTCCTGAGGCGTTGATATAATAAGTATATCGCGGATGCCTGCATTCATAAGCACAGACATGGGATAATAAATCATAGGCTTGTCATAAATGGGAAGCAACTGCTTTGAAGTCACCATAGTAAGCGGGTAAAGCCTTGTGCCGGAACCGCCGGCAAGAATAATGCCTTTCATAGAAATCTCTCCTTAAAAAATGCTGATAAAAATCTAATTACTTATAAAAATCTAATTACATTATAAAAGGTGACGCTACGTCACCTTCAAGAGCAAATATAAAAAAATATTGTATTTTTATTGTATTTTTTTTGAGCAGGGTGGCTCAGATTAGGCTTTTCAGGACATTCCTGTCCTGGAATTACTCATTTTTGCAGATAAAAATACCTGCTTCTTTGGTGATATGCAGCCCATTCTTGGTTTTTCCTGCAATGTATTCACGGAAGTCCTTGTATCTGTCAATCAGATACTGGTTTTGGTTCCCATGACATGAAAGAATGTATTCAATCAGCGGTTCAGGGGCGTTTACATTTAGGCTGTCAGAATATATTCGCTTTTCTACATTATTAAAATATCTTGATAATATGCTTTCGCCATTTTCCAGACCAAATTTTTCAAATAATTTGTCGGCGGAGAGAACTATTCTGCCATCAAATTCGTATATTAATGTATTGATTTCTTTCATATGGTTTGAGCCGTAGGTGCTGCACATAAATATTCCGCCGGGCTTTAAGGTACGGCGCACTTCGCTGCATACTTTATCAATATCATCACAGTAAAAAAGCAGGTGATTTGCAATTATAAGGTCAAATGAGTTATCACCGTAGGGAATGGAGTGGCAGTCAAAGGCGTTAAAGGAAAAACCGCTGATACCGCAGTCGGATATGAGGCGGCAGGTATCCCGCAGCATACCTTCTGAAATGTCTGATAACGTAACATAGGCTTCGGGTATCCGCTTGGAATTTTCAGTCCACAAAGCACCGTTTCCGCAGCCCAGTTCAAGAATGTTCATGCCGGGAAAAAATTTTATATTGTCAAATATCCAGGGAAACCACCCCCGCTGATTTTTTGAGTAGAGCTTGTGCAGGTTAATTCGTGCGTTGATATTATTAGCGTTAAGGTATTGAGTCTTCAGGCTGTTTTCCATACCTGTGAGGTGAATCAGGTCAAGCATGCGGCTCCAGTCGACACTGTTATTTTCTTCAATGGCAGCGGTGGTGTCCTGAATGGCTTTGACCACAAGCTGCATTTGTTCAATTTTGTCCTGTACAAGCCGCTGTTGGATGCGAAGGGAATTAAGCAGCATATGGGAGTCGGAATCGCCGATGGTAAGATTGCGTATATCATCCAGCGGGAAGCCTAAGTATTTCAGCAGAAGTATCTGCTGAAGCCGCGTAAAATCCGCATCAGAGTAAAATCTTGCGCCGCTGTCATTCACATATGAAGGTTTTAAAATATTAAGTTTGTCGTAAAAACGGATAGTTCTAATGGATACATTTGCTTTTCGGGCAAATTCGCCGGAAGAATAGTATGGTTTATTGTTCATAGCCTGAGCCTCGCATTTGTTTATATTTGCAATTATAATTATTAATTCTTTATTAATTAATTATATAATTCATTTGAGCATTAATCAAATGGATATTGCAGCGAGGCATAACAAGCGCTTAATAGCTGGTGTAGAACTATATGGCAGAAAATATTTCAGGCTTTAATCCGGCTGGCGGCGGGAGGAGGCAAAAATTGACAAAAAATTGCTGATTTGATAGTATTTATACAATGTAATAACTATGCCTTTATGAATATTCAGGCATAACTGAGAGTAATTGAAAATAATTAAAAAATGTTATATATTGTTTGGATTATATAGATTATATAAATTGTATAAAAGTATAAAAGATATAAGAGAGTCAATAATTAGACTGAGTGTGTGGTATATTAATGGAGGCAGATATGAAAATAGCGATAGATGCAAGAAGTATGGGCAGCAGGCCCAGCGGAGTCGGAATGTATCTCAATGATTTTTTGAGACAGCTTATGAAATATAATGAATTTGAATTTGTTCTTATATCCGATGTGGCGGAGAGTGAGAATATTAAGTATTTTATGAATGAAGGCATTAAAGTACGCACATGGGGAAAGCATTTTTATAAGAGCGTAGGAGTATATAATTATTTTAAGTTTGTGCAGAAGGTGCTTACAGAAATGAAGCCTGACGTGTTCTGGGAGGTAAATACGCTTATTCCCATAAGGCTTAATGGCAGCTTTAAGACTATGATTACGATACATGATATGTTTCCTATTAATTATGTGGAATATTTCGGACGTGTTTACAGTACTTATTTCAGATATAGTCTTTATAAAACTTTAAAGAAAACGGATATGATACTTTACAATTCGGAGCAAACGAAATATACTACTGAGGAAATATTTAAGAATGCAGCCAATATACCAAACTGTAATGCTTATATTATATCAAATCCTCTTACAGAGGAGTGGAACATAACCGATAAGGACTATCTTCTGTATGTTGGAAATATGGAAAAGCGCAAGGGCGTGGACTTGCTGATTAAGGCGTATCTTCGTTACAGGGAGCTGGGAGGCAGGAAAAAGCTTGTGCTTGCCGGAAAAATGCTGGAGCAGGATATTGAGGAGCTTCTTAACGAGGCAAAGTCAAGAACTGAGGATATAATCTACCTCAGCTATGTTAATAACAATAAAAAGTATGAGCTTTATTCGGGCTGCTCGTGCTTTGTGTTTCCGTCAAAGGCGGAGGGCTTCGGTATGCCTGTGCTTGAGGTTATGAAGCTTAGAAAGCCCATTTTGGTAAGTAATCTTGATATATTTGACGAAATTGTGGGCGATTGCATTAACAGGTTCGATTTGAAGTGCGGCGAGGCGCAGCGGATAGAAAATCTGGCCAATGCCATGATAAGCTATAATCCATGTGTTGACGAGGGCAAGTATGCTAAGGCGGTTGCAAGATACTCACCTGATGTACTTGGCGAGACAGTTATGGAATTTATATTAAAAGAGGTTCGCGGGGAAGCCTACGGAGGAAATTAAGGTGAAACATTTAAAAGAATTATATGATTACAGAGAAATGGTTTTTAGCTTGGTAAGGAAGGATTTGAGAGGACGTTACAAGGGTTCGGTTTTGGGCTTTTTGTGGACGTTTATCAATCCGCTGCTTCAGTTAATGGTATTCACATTAGTATTCTCGATTATTATGAAAGCAGGATATGAGCAGTACTATCTTTTTCTTTTTGTGGCGCTTGTGCCGTGGATGTTTTTTGCATCCAGCGTTCAGGACGGTGCGACAAGTGTTTTGAGAGAAAAGGAAATGATTAAAAAGATATATTTTCCGAGAGAGGTTATGCCTATAGCCACAGTTACAAGCGGCTTTGTAAATATGCTGCTTACATTTATTGTAGTATTTATTGTTTTGATTTTTTCGGGCAGAGGAATTAATCCCATTGCGTTGTTATGTCTGCCTGTAGTTATGCTTGTAGAATATATTTTGTGCATAGGAATTGCGCTGATAGTGTCTGCGCTGACAGTATATTTCAGGGACTTGCAGTATATACTGGGAATTTTTATTATGGCGCTGCAGTATCTTACTCCGGTTATGTACGGACCGGATATGGTGCCTGGCTGGGTGCTGCCGATTTTTAATCTTAATCCTATGACGCCTATTATTACTATTTACAGGGATATTCTTTACTGGAAACAGGTGCCTGATATGACGGAGCTTTTATATGCTTTAGGACTTGGGCTTATATTTATAGTGGTTGGCTATTTCTTATTTAAGAAGCTTCAGAAAGGCTTTGCAGAGACTTTATAAATAATAATGATTTGTGACCGGAATCTGCCGGTTATGATTTTTTCAAATGCGTTCAGGGAATGGAGATTGAAATGAAAGATTCAAATAATGCCATAGAAGTCAATGGTGTAACGAAGAAATTTAAGGTTTATTATGACAAGGGCAGCGAGTTAAAGGAAAAAGTATTATTTTGGAAAAGAAATAAATACGAGAACAGAACGGTGCTGGACAATATCAGCTTTAGCGTAAAAAAAGGCGAAGCCGTAGGTCTGGTTGGAAAAAACGGGTGCGGAAAGAGTACTACCCTTAAGCTCCTTACCAAGATTATTTATCCTGATGAGGGAAGCATTGAGATGTGCGGAAGGGTTTCGAGCCTTATTGAACTTGGTGCAGGCTTTCATCCTGATATGACAGGACGGGAGAACATATATACAAATGCGTCTATATTTGGTCTTAGCAAGAAAGAGATTGATAAAAGACTGGAAGATATTATTGCATTTTCAGAATTACATGAATTTATAGACAGTCCTGTAAGGACATATTCTTCAGGTATGTATATGAGGCTGGCATTTTCTGTAGCCATTAACGTGGACGCTGACATTTTGCTTATCGACGAAATTTTAGCCGTAGGCGACGCAAACTTTCAGGCAAAATGCTTTAATAAATTAAGAGAGATTAAAGCTAAGGGAACAACAATCGTAATTGTATCCCATTCGCTTGGTCAGATTGAGCAGATATGCGACAGGTCTATCTGGATAAGAAATGGAAAAATCCAAATGGAGGGCAAGCCTAAAAACGTCCATCTGGAGTATCTGGAATATATGAATCAGGAGCGGATGGACGAGGCTGAGAAGGAACGTATACGTCTTGAGGCGAAGGCTGCAAAAGAGAGGCAGGAGACTGAAAAGAGGGCTGAGGAGCAGAGGAAGAAGGAGGAAGAACAGAAAAAGTGGGAGAAGGAACGGGCGCAGAAAAAGCGTTACGGCACTAAGGATGCTCTTTTTACCGATATAAAGATTTTGGATAAGGACGGCAATGAGGCGGAGGTATTTAAAACCGGAGAGCCTATGCTTTTGGATTTGAACTATAAGGTTGACAAAAAGATTGCAGATGCAGTTTTCGGCTTTGGAATTTATAGAAGCGACGGTTTGTGGTGTTACGGAACCAATACAAGAATAGACCATCTGGAGAATTTTGACATAGAAAAAGACGGAAACTATAAGGTGTTTCTGGATTCGGTTATGCTGATTCCGGGGCAGTATTGGATTGATATTACTATTGAGTGGGGAGAGGGCAATCCCGTGGATTATTACAGAGAAGCATTGAGATTTGAAGTGGTATCAAATATTGGTGATGTGGGAGTTTTAAGAATACCTCATAGGTGGGAACTTAATATTTAGGATAATGTTTATAAAAATGGAGATGCAAAGATGGAAAATGTTAATATTGAAAGTGTGATGGGGCAAATTCGGACTGAGGCTGCAGAAAAAACTCGCAGAGATAATGATATTGATGTGGATATGATATTGCAGACTGTAAGAGACGATATATCAGCCAGAGGACTTAGAGACAACGAGCTGCTTTTTGAGAGTATAGTCGTTATGGACGGAGGAGATGCCGGTTTCTACAGCGAGGGCGGATATTGCGAAATTCTTGAGGCTATAAACCAATATAGTGACGTTCAGTCATATAGACCGCTGTTTGGTAATCCGGTTGAGAGGTTTATAAAAAAAGTAATCAGACGTATGGTCGCATTTTATATAGAATCTATAGTTGATGATCAGAACAGATTTAACAAGAATGTGTATGGCGCTATGGTTATGAACTTAAATAAGTTCAGGGAAGATCAGGCTAAAATAAAATTTCTTGAGAAGAGATTGTATGAGTGCGAAAAGAGAATTATAGATTTAGAAAGACAGGGAGATAAGTCATTATGATAGTACAAGTTTTGCCTACAATATCTTATGGGGATGCGGTAAGTAATGATGTAATAGCTCTTAAAGGGGCCATTGAAAAGCTGGGATATAAAACAGAGATATATGCGGACGCCTCTGACAAGAGACTGCCTAAGAATTTGGTTAAGCCTCTGGCAAAGCTGCCTAAGTTTGGAAGGGACGACGTAGTTATATATCATATGGCTATAGGCTCAGAGCTTAATTATACATTTGGCAATATGGAATGTAAAAAGGTAATGATATATCATAATATTACGCCTCCAAAATTTTTTGAAAGATACAATCAGGGTACAACCAATCTTACAAAAGAGGGCTACAAGGCTGTAAAATGGCTGGCGGACAAGGTTGATTACTGTATTGCAGACTCGGAGTACAATAAGAGTGATTTGATTAAAATGGGGTATAAGTGCCGGATTGATGTGCTTCCTATAATGATACCGTTTGACGATTACAGAAAAGAACCTGATGCAGAGGTTATTAAAAAATATAAAGACGGTTATACTAATATTTTGTTTACAGGAAGAATTGTTCCTAACAAATGTCAGGAGGACGTAATCAGAAGCTTTGCATATTATAAAAAACATTATAATGAAAAATCCAGATTGATTCTGGTCGGCTCGGAAAGCGTATTTATCAATTATAAGGCCAGACTTATGAAATATATTGATATGCTTGGGGTTGAAGAGGACGTTATATTTTCAGGCCATATAAAATTCAGCGAGATATTGGCGTTCTACAATGTGGCGGACGTTTTTTTGTGTCAGAGCGAGCATGAGGGCTTTTGCGTGCCTATAGTTGAAGCTATGTTTTTTGGAATACCGATTGTAGCATATAATTCATCCGCAGTAGGAGAGACTATGGGGAACGGAGGCGTTCTTCTCAATGACAAAAATGCTCTGGAGACAGCCGGCGTTATTGATTATGTGGTAAAAGATGAGAAAGTAAGAAGAAGAATTTTGGAAAATCAGAAGGTTAAGCTTTTAGATTACGATTACAATACAATTTTTAAACAGTTTGAACAAATTTTAAATAAGATTTTAGCCTGATTAAAGCAGACGGCAAGTGCGTATTTTTATAGGCGGAAAGGTCGTGAAATGAAAAAGAAAGTAGCGTTTGTTGTGCAGCGGTATGGTCTTGAGGTAAACGGCGGAGCAGAATTATTTACAAGAGAATTGGCAGAGCATACAGCGCATATATATGATGTTGAAGTCATTACTACTAAAGCGGTTGAATATATCACATGGAAAGATGAATACAAGAATGATACGGATGTGATAAATGGTATTACTGTCCGCAGATTTGGAGTGGTTGAGACAAGAGACGTGAAAAGTTTTTCAGAGTACGGAAATCTGGTGCTTAATAACCCTGACGTTACGCCGGAGCAGGAAGAAAGATGGCTGGAAATGCAGGGACCATATTCGCCGGATTTGGTTGAGTATATAGAAGAAAATGCAGATAATTATGATGTGTTTGTTTTTGTCACATATCTGTATTATACTACTGTAAAAGGAATGCCAAAGGTTAAGGATAAGGCTGTTTTTATTCCAACTGCCCATGATGAGGCGGCAATTCATTTGAAAATGTATGAAGAGCTTTTTAAAATGCCGAAAGCTATATTTTACCTCACAAAAGAGGAAAAGGATTTTGTGGAGAAAACATTTAAAAATGAAAATATAGTAAACAACAAAGGACTTGGTGGAAACGGCATAGAGCTGCCTGCGAATATTAACAGGAACAGATTCAGGCAGGAAAGAAATATAGATGAATATATAGTTTATACGGGAAGACTGGATGTTTCTAAAGGCTGCGCACAATTATTTGATTATTTTGCCAGATATAAAAAAGAAAATGACAGCGATATAAAGCTGGTATTAATGGGAAAGCAGGCTATGGACGTGCCTGAGTCGGATGATATTATAAGCCTTGGCTTTGTGGACGACCAGTACAAATTTGATGTTATGGCAGGCGCGAAGTTTTTGGTAATGCCTTCGGAGTTTGAGAGCTTATCAATAGTTGTCCTTGAGTCTATGGCGCTTTCGGTTCCGGTGCTTGTAAACGGCAGGAGCGCTGTGCTTAAGGGGCATTGTATTAGAAGCAACGCGGGTCTTTATTACATGTCCTACAGGGAATTTGAGGGCTGTATAAATTATATGCTTAAATCACCTGAATTTATGGCGGCTATGGGACAAAACGGCAGTAAGTATGTGGAGAATAATTACACGTGGGATGTGATTATTAATAGATTTGCAGCTATGATAGAGGCTGTATAAAAATTACAAAAGAAAGGACTAAAATTACATGAAATTGCTAAAAAAATTTTTAGGCAGGGCAGATATAATAATACCACCCGTGCTGCTTTTGGTTATCACATATTTTGTGTATATGCCAAGTGTACTGTTTTTGGGAAACGTGGATGAGTTTTCTGTGGATTTTTCAAAGGTTGCTCCGTTGATAGCAATCGTAAGCATTGCCGCATTTTTGCTGCTTGTTTTAGTTGGATTTATGCTGGTATGGGAGAAGGCTTCAAGAGTATATACTGCGCTTATATTCGGAATTGCGCTGGGATTTTATGTGCAGGGAAATTTTCTTAATCCCGATTTTGGCGTTATGAATGGAGCGGATATAGCTTGGGAGAATTATACAACTGCCAGTGTTATCAGTATTGCAGCATGGGTTGTATGTATAGCCGGACCTCAGGTTCTTTTATTTTTTAAGAAAAAGGCTGCTGCCGCAGTTATGAAATGGGGAAGCTATCTGTTATGTGCCATGCAGGTGGTGGCATTGGTTACTACTATTTTAACAACACAGAAGACGGCGTCGTCAGAATATGGTTTAGTAAAAAAGGATGAGTTTTGCTTATCCTCAAAAGAAAATATTGTTGTATTTGTGGTGGATACGCTTGATACAGCATATTATGAAGAGATGATTGAAAGCGATCCTGCAAATACAGACCGTCTGAAGGATTTTACCTATTATGACAACTGCATAGCCGGAGGTTCGCCTACTATACTGGGTATTCCAATGATGCTTACGGGAAAAGCTTATGATGATTTGTCAAAGGACCTTTTTGTGTATATGAAGGACGCTTATAATGAAAATACATTATTTAAAGATTTGAAGGCAAATAATTACAGAACCAGTCTTTTTACCGATTACTTAAACGTAACAGGTTTGGATGCGGCACAGGTCGATAATATGGTTGAGATAGACGAATATGTTATTGATGATAAGAATGAATTTGTCAAAGAATTATACAAACTTGGTTCATTTTATTCTATGCCGACTCCGTTAAAGAGATTTTTCTGGTTTTACAGCGGAGATTTTGATAAGTATGTAAAACTTAAGGGTACAGAGTATGATATGTATAAGCTGGACGACCATCAATTTAATATTGATTATAAGGAGCAGGGAATTACAACCCAGGACAATGAAAATGTATTTGCGTACTATCATCTGATGGGTTCTCACCCGCCTCATACTGTTGATGAAAATCTTGAACTTATCACAGATGATAGCGGGACAAAAACAAAGCAGACAAAAGGCGTGTTCAATATGATTTTCAGATTCATTGACGAGATGAAGGCGAAAGGAATATATGACAACAGCACCATAATTATTACGGCAGACCATGGAGAGGAGCAGTTGTTCCAAAGCCCGGCAGTTCTTGTAAAGAAAAAGAACGAGCATAAGGAGAAATACACGACAAATTCGGCTCCGGTTATGTTTACTAATCTTCGTGCCACCTTTGCCAGCGAATTTATGGATGATTATTCCGCTTATGGCGAAAATCTTGATGATGTGCCGGAAGACGCCCAGAAGGAAAGGTATAACACAACACATATTATTCATCAGAATGTTGTAGATGATAAGGATGCTCAGGAAAGTGTATTTGCCAGATTTTGTTTCACAGGAAAAACGAAGGATATGAGCAAATGTAAGTTGGTGGATACAAGTAATAGAGCGCAGAAAAATAGCGGGCAATAGATTTGAACATTCAGCACATTGTTGACAAGTTATGGATAAGAAGCTATAATTTACAGCGATTAACTTGATATTATTACTCACAAACATTTATATATCAAATGGAGGTTATGGATGAAAATAACAGCATTGATTATGGCGGGCGGAAAGGGTGAGAGATTTTGGCCGAGAAGCCGCATTAATCTCCCGAAACAGTTCTTGTCGCTTACAGATGACGGAAAAACCATGATTCAGCTTACTGTTGAAAGAATCAGTCCTATTGTAGAACTTGAGGATGTGTATATTGCAACCAATAAGGCATACAGGGAGCTTGTTAAGGAGCAGCTTCCTGGACTTCCGGAGGAAAATATCCTCTGCGAGCCGGTAGGAAGAAATACAGCGCCTTGTATCGGACTGGGAGCGGTTCATGTTGCGTCAAAGTATGAGGACGCAGTAATGATAGTTCTGCCATCAGACCATCTTATCAAGAGCAATGAAATATTTATCGAGACGTTTAAGGAAGCCTGTGAGGTTGCCATAAAGGGTGATAATCTTGTGACTGTCGGAATTACGCCTAACTATCCTGAAACAGGCTATGGTTATATTAAGTATGACGCTGCAAATAAAGACGGCTCGGCATACGGCGTTGACAAGTTTGTTGAAAAGCCTGACCTTGAGACAGCCAAGTCCTATCTTGCAGACGGTTCATACCTTTGGAACAGTGGAATGTTCACATGGAAGGTTTCAACAATTCTTGACTGCTTCAAAAAATATATGCCGTCCACATACGATGGTTTAATGAAGATTAAGTCAGCCGTTAAAACGGCCCATGAGGATAAGGTTCTTGAGGCTGAATTTCCTAATCTTGAGTCTCAGTCTGTTGATTATGGAATTATGGAAAAGGCTGAGAAAATATATATTCTTCCGGGAAACTTTGGTTGGGATGATGTAGGGTCTTGGCTGGCAGTTGGAAGAATTAAGAAGACAGACGACAACAACAATGTTGTCAATGGAAATGTCGTTACAGTGAATACCAGCGACTGCGTTATCGAAGGCTCCGGCAAGCTTATTGCCACTGTAGGACTTAGGAATATGGTTGTGGTTGACACAGAGGATGCAATACTTATCTCAACTAAAGAAAATGCGGGCGAGATTAAGCAGGTGCTTGCAAAGCTCAGAGAGAGCGGAAAGAACCAGTATCTATAGGATTTGCATAGAACCTGATTAGGTGATAATAGAACCTGCATGAAATTCCGGCAGTGTTCAACACAATATCCGGGTATGTTTTGGAAGGGGTAACCAATAATAATAATATAATATGATGATGAGGCCAAAAGGGTGCTTCGCACCAACCGAAGGGGTTTTTGACCCAAACATCATAATATAAAATTAGTAATTAAGGAAATGGAGAATTATTATGAAGAACGCATTGATTACAGGTATTACAGGTCAGGATGGTTCATATCTTGCAGAGCTTCTTTTGGAGAAGGGCTATAATGTATATGGCATTATGAGAAGAAAGAGCGTTGTGGACTACGGCAATGTAGAACATATTAAGGATAAGATACATTTTATCTATGCCGATATGCAGGATTTAGTTTCACTTATTGCGGCAATGAAGATTTCACAGGCTGATGAAGTTTACAATCTTGCTGCCCAGTCATTTGTTGCTACATCTTGGGATACACCTGCTACAACTGCCGATATTGATGCTATTGGCGTTACAAATATGCTTGAGGCAATAAGAACCGTTAAGCCTGAGGCCCGCTTCTATCAGGCTTCTACATCAGAAATGTTTGGTAAGGTTCAGGCTATTCCTCAGACAGAGGAGACGCCATTTTATCCAAGAAGCCCATATGGCGTTGCTAAACTTTATGGACACTGGATTACAAAGAATTATAGAGAGAGCTACAATATGTATGCGTGCAGCGGTATCCTTTTTAACCACGAGAGCGAGAGAAGAGGCTTGGAGTTTGTTACAAGAAAGATTACAAATGCTGTTGCAAGAATTAAAATGGGACTTCAGGACTGCGTAGAGCTTGGTAATCTTGACGCAAAGCGTGACTGGGGACATTCAAAGGATTATGTTAAGGCTATGTGGCTTCTTCTTCAGCAGGAAGAACCTGACGATTATGTAATCGCTACCAACGAGACAAGAACGGTAAGAGACTTTGCTAAGACTGCATTTGCAGCAGCAGGAATAGATGTTGAGTTTGAGGGCGGGGGTGTAAACGAGGTAGGTAAGGACAAGGCTACGGGTAAGGTTGTAGTCAAGGTTAATCCACAGTTCTTCAGACCGGCGGAGGTTGAGCTTCTTATTGGTAATCCTGCAAAGGCAGAGCAGAAGCTGGGCTGGAAGAGAGAGATAAGCTTCCAGGAGCTTGTGGAGAGAATGGTAAAGAATGATCTTGAGTTAGTGAAGAAAGAGATGTAAATATGAAAGCACTTATTATTGGCGGAGGCGGATTTGTCGGACCGTATCTTGTAAGGCATCTTGCAAATGACTTGGGGTTTGAGGTTACTGTTACTAAGACAGAGAAAGAGGTTCTGAATATTCAGGATGCGGCAATAGAAAACCTTGATATTCTTGAGATAGATCAGGTTGTGAGTCTCCTGCAAAAAATACGTCCGGATTATATATTTCACCTTGCTGCCCAGTCATCCGTATCAGTATCATGGAAAAATCCGGGACTGACTATTGATGTGAACATAAAGGGAAGTGTCAATGTACTTGACGCGATAAGGCAGCTTGACTATAAGCCAAGAGTTCTTCTTATCGGTTCAGGTGAGGAGTATGGTCATATTAAAGAGGGTGAGTGTCCTATTGTTGAGGATAATACTTTAAGACCGGGCAATATCTATGCGGCTACAAAGAGCTGCCAGAATATGATTGGCAGAATTTATTCGGAAGCGTATGATATGGATGTTATGATGGTAAGGGCATTTAACCATATAGGACCTAATCAGATGCCGCTCTTTGTAGTGGCAGATTTCTGCAAGCAGGCAGCTGAGATAGAAAAGGGCTTGAGGGAGCCGATTATATATGTCGGCAACCTGAGTGCAAAGCGTGACTTTACAGATGTAAGAGATGTTGTAAGGGCTTATGGTCTTCTTGTGCAAAAAGGTGAGAAGGGAGAGACCTACAATGTAGGCAGGGGAAATGCACTTTCAATCAGGGAAATTCTTGATAAAATTCTTGCCCTTTCAACAAAGTCTATCGAGGTAAAAGTAGATGCCGAAAAGCTGAGACCTGTGGATGTTCCGATTATTGAGCCTGATGTCACAAAGATAAACAAGGCGACAGGCTGGAAACCGGAAATAAGCCTCGATACTACACTTAGAGAGACTCTGGAATTCTGGAGAAATCAGGTGTAAATAATAAAGTTAATATGGTTAGGGCATCATAAGGTGTCTTATTAAATTTTATATGACAGAGCTGTATAATTGGCTGCGATAGATTTGATTGTAATGGGAGGAGAGGAGTCTATTGCAGCCTTTTTTTGTGCAGAGCCGCACAGGGAAATTAGCTGCTAACGCAGCAAGCGGCTCGCACGACGAGCAGGTTCGCTGAATCTCACCTACTCGATTGTGCACTAGAAAATCCAGTTTTCTATGTATAACATATACTTTTACGACAGAGAAAGAGATGCAGTTGTCGTAACGGACATGGAGGGAAAGCAGTTGGTAATAGATTGTAAGAAGGCAGAGGCACAGGTAGTTTTTGAAGAACCTGAGGATGCAGGAATTCTTGCCAGATTTGCAAGAGAAGAGCCTGCGGGCTATGTGAGCATGGCAATGCGTCCGGGTGGCTTGCAGGATTATGTGGATGTTTGGAATGAGTTAAATTAGGAATTGTAATGATACCGGTTGGAGTAATCTCTAACCGGTTTTTCAATGAGGGAGGTTTATGGTACAGCAGGGTTTGCTATACTGGTATTATAGTTGACTGCATCATGACTATTTGTAGATTGCAAACTTCAAATTTTTATTGAGAAAAGTGATGAAATTTGGTATAATATTTATAACTTTGAGCATGGAGAGTTTATCGAAAGCGGAGGAACCAAAATGTCGGTTAACTATGATAAATTATGGGGAATATTAAAAGAGAGAAACATGATGAAAACAGAGCTTATTAAGAAGGCAAAAATAAGCACTAATGCTATGGCGAAGCTTGGCAGAAATGAAGATGTTCGTGTGGAGATTCTGGTTAAGATATGCAAAGCCTTAGATTGTAAAATAGACGATATTATTGAATATTAAAGTATATGGGGAAGGAGCGTTCCTATGACTGAAGCAGAAATAAAAGAATTAATCACCAAAGGTGAAAAAATAGATGTTGAGTTCAAAGAATCAAAAGAAAAACTCAATAAGGATGTATATGAATCAGTATGTTCTTTTAACAACCGTGATGGCGGGCATCTGATATTAGGAGTAGTGGACAAGACGAGGGAAATCTGTGGTGTTAATCCGAAAGAAGCAGATAAGATGATTAAGGATTTTACCACAGCTATTAACAATGCCAATAAAATCAATCCGCCGCTGTATTTGACTCCGGAACCAGTTGAAGTTGATGGCAAGAAGGTCATTTATATTCGTGTTCCTGAGGGAACGCAGCTACGAAGATTAAACGGGCGTATTTTTGACAGGTCTCATGAAGGTGATATTGATATTACGGATAATGCAGAGCTTGTTTATAAAATGTATGCGCGAAAGCAAAACACATATTTTGTAAATAAGGTGTATCCGAATCTTAGTCTGGATTGTTTGGATTATAGCGTTATACAAAAGGCCAAGAAGCTGGCTGTATCCAGAGTAGATAATCATGCGTGGACTGATATGAGCGAGGAAGAGATTCTTAGAAGCTCCGGACTTATTCTGACTGACCCTGACACAGGCAAAGAAGGAATTACTCTTGCGGCAATTCTGCTCTTTGGGAAAGATAGTACCATTATGTCTGTATTGCCACAGTATAAAACAGATGCGATTTTCAGGGTGAAAAATGTTGATCGTTATGATGATAGAGAGGTTGTTATTACCAATCTGGTTGATAGCTATCGAAGATTAATGGATTTTGGAAAGAAACATTTGAATGATGTATTCGTATTAGAGGGTGACCAGAGTATCAGTGCAAGAGACAAAATATTGCGAGAGATTATCTCTAATATACTTGCGCACAGAGACTATTCTAATGCGTATGCGGCACAGTTTGTAATTGAAAAAGACAGAGTCTATACGAAGAACAGCAATTTGCCACATGGACACGGGGAATTGCAACTAAATAAATTTGAACCATTTCCTAAGAATCCGGCGATATCGAAAGTGTTTAGAGAAATAGGATATGCAGATGAGTTGGGTTCGGGAATGCGAAACACCAACAAGTACACGAAAATGTATTCCGGAGGAACGCCGGTATTTACGGAGGATAACATTTTTGAAATTATAATTCCAGTAAGCGGAGTGGCAGATTTGACTGTTGGACCGAGTGATACTGATAAAGAAACTAACAAAGAAACTAACAAAGAAACTAACAAAGAAATTGCAGATAAGATTATTGATATGATGAAAGAAATCCCTGAAATTTCAGTAAAAGAAATAGCTGATAATTTGAATATATCTGTGGGTGGGGTGAGATATCATATTAATAAAATGAAGAAGTCCGGAATTATTGAACATCAAGGTGCTACGAAGAAAGGCATGTGGGTTGTGAAATAGAAGAAGGTTGCTTCCATGATACAGATGTATTATGAGAGGCTGTAAGTTTTTTGAACATCAACTTCCGATAATAAAAATTATGCTAAGATATACCAAGATAGGGTTTATAAGTGAAATTGGAGAAAACCTAGGAAATATAAGGAAAAACGAGGTTATACCAAGTTATGCAAAGAAAAATAAAAGTCCTCATGGTTTGCCACGGAAGGATGTAATAAAAGTGTGGAATGGCTAGTAAAATTGGGCTTTTGAACATTTTGTGATTAAGTTTTTACCTGTGATTTACTTATTTCAGTTTTGTATATAAGACGAATGAAAAGGAGAAAAATATATGGGAACAATCATTGGAAAACTATTAGATTGGTTATTTGGAAAAAGTCAAAGAGAAAGAGATGGCGCTATATTTTATTTCAAATCATTGATGTTTCTTATTTTGATTGTAATATTTGTAAGCAATAAATTTTGGAACATGAGCAATAGCATAAAAAATTTGTTAAACGAAAATGTAATTACCTATATTGTTGAAATCTCTAATATAGGTGTTCATTTCTTTACAAGTCTTGCAATTATATCATTAGGTGTAGTCATCGTAGCTGCAATAATACGTGTAATAGCGGGAAAGTATTTTGACAAATATGAAAATTACTTTAATCGAATGAGAATAGGTGCAGAATTCCGTTTATCAAATAGTGTTGAGGATGTATTACTGTTTTTAATGATAGCATACATATTTGATAAAAATGTTCTACAAAACTATATATCAATATATTCTAATTGTGTGTTTATAATATTGGGACTGATATGTGTGTTTGAGTTTTTTACATCGAGTGTTAAGGGGATAATAAATCGATTTTTTATGTTAATACCTTACGATGAAGAAAAATAAGAGTAAAAAACACATAAAGAATTTTCAAATATTTTAAATTATTGTTCCCCATAATTTTTAACCGGAATTTGAATTGCTGTTATAATAATTTGTTTTATAACGGAGGTTCGGTTACATGGAAAACAACATTGTAAATGTATATGGCTACATAAGGGTGTCAACAGAAGGGCAGGTCAAACAGGGATATTCACTAGCGGAGCAACGTGCGGAAATTGAAAAATATTGCAGTTCCAAAAGTTACAACTTGATAAAAATTTTCAAGGACGAGGGTATCAGCGGAGCGAAAGCCAACGAGGACGAAATGAGTATTGAGCGTGACGGTCTGCTTGATATGTTGGCTTCATTGAAAAAAAATAAAATTCAGTATATTGTTGTGCTGTCAACAAACCGTCTGTGGCGGTCGGACTTGGTAAAGGTTCTGTTACACAGGGAACTCAAAAAGAATAATGTGGATATTAAAGCCATTGACAGACTGAATTATTCTATCTACACGCAAAATCCAAACGAGATTTTTGTGAATGGTATGTTTGAGCTATTGGATGTGTATGAGCGATTAGAGATAGCATTGAAATTAAAACGTGGCAGATTACAGAAAGCAAAGGGCGGTGGATATGCAGGCGGTGGCGTTCCGTTCGGGTATGAGTGTCTGCGTGGTGGCAAAAAAATATATGTAAATGAAACAGAGGCGAAAGCGGTGCAGAGGGTATTTGAAATCAGACAGAGTTTTCCAGATATGACGCTGAAAAATATAGCAGAGTTTATGAAGATGGAGGGGTACAAGGGGAGAAACGGTGCTGACTTCAACGCTATGCTTGTGAAACGTATTCTTGATAAAGAGAATTTTTATAGGGGATATTACAATTACGGCGGTATTGAGAGCGTAGGAGAATATGAGCCTATACTTTCATAGAGAATAGTATAGGTCTTGATGTTGTTATCATTTTGCAAAGATTGTAGTTGTTATATGATAAATTGCAGGAACAGGGAAAATTTCAAACTGACTGTTGATGGATAATTGCACCGACAGCAAAAATGAAAGAATAGCAGTCGGCAAGAAGGAAACAGCATTCAGAGGGGCATGGATAGTATTACATAGTAGTTAAAAATTTTGAAAAAAATTTAAGCAGGAAAGGGCGTGCAGAGAATATGGAAACATTGGAAAAGGTTTGGGTTCTTTATGACGAGATGTTTTGTGACGAATTATCCATAAAGCTACTGTATCAGAATAAAGATTTCATTAATGAGTTCGTGGATGAAAATGAAAATCCCATTAGTAAAAGTGCGGTAGCAGACTGGATAATGAATAATTATTACAATGACAGAAAGTTTGCGGAGTACTGCAAGGAAGGGAAAGGAAAAATACCCGAAACAGCAGAGCAACTATATCAGATGAACGAAGAATACAGAAAGAGCGTAGACGAAGAAAGGCTGTATCTTTTGTATCTGACTGGCATGGCGGTTACAAAAGTTGCAAATATCTTTGGGGTAAGTCGGCAGACAGTATATAGCAGAATTAGAAACTTTGAGGAAAATAGGTTACAGGAATTTTTACAGGATGGCAGAGTGGATTGACACTCTGTCATTTTTAAATTTGTTAAACAGTTTGAAAAATCGTGCGGGCGGTGTTCCCCTACTATATTTACAATATATAATGGGTAAAGGAAAATACACCCCAATTCTGAAATGGACTAAATAAAATATGAAAATACGTTTGAAATAATGATTGACGAAAGCACACCACAGCGTTACAATACCCGAACAATAAGAAGAAGGGAGGTTTTCATATGAAATCGGATGCAGAACTTGTAAGGTGTGTGGACGGACTGGAACTTGTGTCATTGCGATTGGGAAAGTTAAATAATATGATAATGTCACTCTGCTTAGGTATGCAACAGGAGCACATGGAGCAACAGGCGGTTGACTGTATGGAAATCATTGGTTACTGCGTGAACGACATAAGGAACATAGCACTTGACAGATTGCAACGAATACAGGAATTACAAAACAATATGGATAAAAATAATGAAGCATGAGTGACTTGATTTACTCATGCTTCATTGTTTTAATGAGAGTTTGTAACGCTTGTATTTGTTCAGCTGATAAGCCGTCAGTATCAAGTACAACAGATGGTTTATCATTTGATTTTCCTAAGAGATAATCGGTACTGCACTTGTAAAGGTATGCGAGTGCAAGTAGGTTTTCTGTACTGGGGGTTCTTTCTCCGGTTTCATAACCCGACACAATGGAGGGGGATATCTCTAGTTTTTTTGCAACATCAGCTTGGGATAGATTGTGTGACAGTCTTAATTCTTTCAGCTTGGTTGATAAATCTCTAATCATTGTGTTATCCTCCTACACTCATTGTAGATATAAAAACGACACAATAGGAGTAACGTAAAAACACTTTAAGGATTGTAAAGAAATATAGTTAGTATTATAATGGTACAAGTGGAAGTATTTTATACCGTAGGAAAAGGAGTAGCTTATGAAAAGAAAAGTACTGGTAACAATGTTATGTTTAGCAATTTCTGTTTCTGCAATAGCGTGTGGAACAGAGAATACAACAGAGCAATTAGAAGAAACTGCGACAGAGCAGACAACGGAGAAGGAAGAAGTGATAGAAGAACCGACAGAGAAAGAAACGGAAACGCAGGAAATACAACTGACAAAAGAAGAACAAATAGAAGATGCTTGGGAGTTGTTGGGTGAGTTCTGTACTTGTTATGGGATTGATACAAAGGGTCTTACAGTAAATGAAATGAGTGACAGGGTAGAAGAAAATTTTGGACAATATTGGGATGAAGAAGAAAATCAATATAATTTGGGGGATGGTACTTTTATTGAGTATTCTGAAAAATTTATTTCAACAGCTCCTCTTATGGAGGGGATTGAGTCAGGCTCCTATTTCAATTGGTTTGACGAACAAGATGGAGAGTTAGGCACAGATAATTATTCTATATTTGCACAATTCAATTATGAAACGGATTTATATCAATCGTTAGCAACAGATGTGAAACCAAGTTACATAAAACTATTGGATGAAGATACGGCAAAAAAGCAAGGTGGCATTATGCCATTATTTTATAAGTATCAAATTAGTACAGGAAAAGATTTTATGACAGCACTTGGGTGGGAAGATGAACTCAACAAGTTCATCAATGAGATAAAAGAAGATTATACATATGTAGGGGAAAAAGCGGTTCGTTTGGATACACCATATGGAACGGCAAAAGTTAGAATGGAATTTGACGGAACGGGATTGATTTATTGTAAACCAGCAGCTTCTGAAAATTGGGACATTGATAAAGATGACGATTATTATTTGAACGTAATGGTTTGGATGGAAAATGAAAATGCGCCAATGTCATTTTTTTGGTATATCTATCGTGGGACAAATAATACTTCTACGTTAGAAATATTTGAGAATGGCTGTTATGGGATGGATGGATTGGACGAAGAAATAGAAAAATCAGAAAAAAATATAGAAGCAAGGGAAGAGCACTATGAGTTGGGTGATACAATTGAAATTAAGAACACATATGTGGGTCCGACAATAAATTCAAAAAAGGTATATGGAAACCTCACTTTAGTATTAAATGGTATCAACAATGATGTGCTTAGCGGAACGGTGACCATCATAAGTGCTCCAGATTTGCTAGAGAAAGGTCGGATTTTTGATACGTCACGCATAACTTGTAAATTTTTGGATGAAAATTATGAGTTTGTACAATATGCGGTAGGGTCATGCTCATTCGGAAAAGGAAATGAGAGTGGAGTGACATTTAATATTAAAGATGCGGATAAGGTTATGTATTTAGAGTTGGAATGTGAATTGCCAGATGAAGCGTGTAATATTTTTGTAAAATTAAAATAGTACTGATAGAAAAAGGAATGTCTACATTGATAAATTGTAACATTCCTTTTTCTCTGCCTTAATTTCAAAAGAATATGTATTTAAAACTTGAAAACGGAGGCACATATTATGGGAATATCATTCAAGAGTGCAAGGGAGAACAACATTTTGGGGTTGGTTATGATTTACCCCGATGGACACCCGAGAACAGTACTTATGGCAGAGTTGCCGATAGACGGAGACTGGAGAGCGGACGTAGATTTCTTTGATGAAATTGAAACGGCATACAAAAAGCGTTTACGCAGAGCATTAAACAGATAAGCAATATTATAAAGTAGGAGCATTACCCGAGCGGTAGTGCTTTTATTTTTTTGCAAGCAACATAAAATTGCTACATTTTTGGGGACTAGTGAGAAGTCAGTAAGGGGCGTATTTTTCAATTATTTCTGAAAAAATGAAAATATGGAATTGTATCACTAATGGCTGACTAGAGCAAAATGTACTGAAATAAAAATGTGGAAAATTTGTACTGAAGAGATAAAGAAAAATATGTTTAAATGTACTGAAAAATGTGCTCAATACAAGCAAGGTCTTTTGGGGTGGGTTAAAATTTGTTTGAAATAGGGAAAAATATAGGGGTTGGAATGAAATTTATTATGAGTGAAAAATGTGGGTTTATGGATTTTAATAAAATTTTGTGGGTGGTGTTGTAAAAAAGAAATAAATTGAGAAAATAACATCAAAGACAGCAGAGCAACGGAACGTGTTTATTTCTATTATAAAATACACACAAAATGGAAAGAAAGCCATTTACAATAATTCTTTTGACAAAAGGTATTTTAAACATCGAATAGGTCATTTTGTATTGCTCTACAAACTCCACAACTACACAATGATTTTGTGAATAAAACCCCTGTTATTATGCCTATAGCCTTGTCGGTGCGGTCAGCGTTAATATTTATGTGTAAGGTAAATAAATGATTAGTGCTGTGGCACGGAAAGCAGAGGTATTTATTATGTGTATGTATTTGACAAACGGAAATTATTTAGGTCAGCGTCTTGTAGGCTATGATTGCTTTGACAGCAAGAGCAAGGGATTTATTGGCATGAGTGAGAAACAGATTATTGATAAGCTGAAACGTGGAGAGAGAGTTTACGGCTTTGCGCTTGTTACTGAAAATGAAGAGGAAAAACTGGTTCTTGATGTTGACGGCTTCAATATGACGAACTTACAGTTAAAAAGTGGTGTGAATAATCTTTCATGGCTGAATGAAAATTCTGACTGTGATATGAATATTGCATTGGTTGTAGTATCGGTATCAGTTGAAAATGGTAAAAAGATTTATGAGACAGTCAATGCCCGACACGCAAGAGTGGAGTATGACGAGAACAAACTGAAAATGCTCATGGAAATAGGTGTTCCTGTCGGAGGGGTAAAGTTAGAAAAGAATAAACTGGTCTTATGTGAAGGTGTTGAACTCTTTGACGAAGTGAAAGAAAGTGCATAGAGAATAAGCAGTAATAACGGATAAGGGTTTGTTGGAGCAATCTGACAAACTCTTATTTTTGCATTATCTGCATTTATTATAAAAAGTGTTGCTGTTAGATGTGTTAGTGGGATTGAAAATGTTTCTGTACTGCTTTTATAAACTGCTATGGTTGGCTTTCTGCCATAGTAACCAAAATAAAGGATGATTTTTGGTTACTTGGATAGTATAATGGGTTCAAAGGATGGTGTGTTTATCGTGAAGGAAAAGGTAGCAGAAGAAGTTTTATTTAACAGGCAAGTTAATTATCTTATTATAGAAAAAATGTGGGAATATCTTAATAAAGGTAAGGATAAGCAGGAATTATATAATCTGATTGGCATTAACAAGAATATGTATTACAGAATAAGAACAGCGGATACATATAATTGCGTAAACTTAGACAGAAGATGGGATTATGAAAATAGTTCTCTGCGTAAGACGGGCTTGTCAAAAGAAATTATGACAGGATTGGAAATGATAGAAATTGAAGGGATTACCAAAGAAAACTGGGAAGAATATATAAACTTTCGCTATAAGGATAAGGAACAGAGCAGTTATCGCACCAGTGCCATGCAGTTAATGAACAGAAAATTGAAGGATACATTTGCAGGATTGAAAGCTGACAAAAAGGATAAGAGAGATATAGGCAAATTATTCTATTTCTTCAAATATGGCAGAGCGGTAACTCTTGATATTTCAGACACGGAGATGATTGATTTAAAAGAGAGCCTTAGTTATGTCAGCGTTGAGAATATGAAAGTATGTGATAAGTCCTTGCGGAAGGAGGTATATGAACTGCTGAAAGAAAAATATAGGCAGTTGGATATTATAATTAAATACGAGAGTTTATAAAAAGAGAAGTTTTACAGAGCATTCCAAGTTGTGGAGTGCTTTTTTTATGTGTCTGTCCTGCATTATAAAATTTTATGCTTCATGGAAGATACAGAAAAAACTAAGTGTGACAAATGAAATGATAATGGGTGATGTGCAATCAACATGGATTACAAAACTGCAAAATATAAGGACGCTATAAAAGAAATGATGATACAGATATAATAAGTACATAAGTTAAGGGAGCGAGGTGATGAAAATGAGTGCATATAGATAGGAGTATATTGTACCTTGATAAAAAGTAGGTCGTGCATATCTGTTGGTACGGAGCAAGTATGTATGGACGTCTCATATTGAAATTATCAGCGACAACGGATGAACCCCGACCGTACCAAGGGGGAAGTCTGTCAATACAACAAACCTTATGATGCAGAATCATAAATTAACTATAAATATAACAGCTGTTAATAATGTAAGTGACAGTTGAGAAAGGGAAAAAATCATGGAAGAAGTAAAAAACAATGCTCTTTTAGAGAGCGAAACGCAAGGAGCAATAGACGAAACTATCAATGTCTTAGGAGTACAGACTGGTGTGTTAAGCAATGCCTTGAAGCTGATGGAAGGGAAATACGGGGGAGCATTTTATGTGCGGTACATCTGTGACACAGGCAGGGGTTGTGGATGGTTGCAACTGATAATCGAATATCCGACAGGAATGGTGCAGACACAACTGCTTTGTAAAAATGTCTGCAAGGTCAGCAGTTATGAAGAGGATGGCTTGGGAGAGGTGGAAGGCACTTCCTATCAACATAAGCCTGATGGAGAAATGGCGGTTTATAAACCACATATCACGGATAGTATGCGTAGTGGATTTTATGACAGCCTGCGAGTGTATGAGCGTCCTAATATGCCAATACCTATGAGGGTGCTATGGCAACGTATTGTAGAGAATTACGCAGAAATACCAGTTTGGGAGTTGACAGTTAAAAGTTCTTTACAGGATGTTTATAATGCATTGATAGAGTATGGAGAAGATTTGATTCAGCGTGACATTACAAGGATTGGCAATGGATATGTATTATTGACTAAAACCGAAGTTGAGCAGATTGTTACAGAAATGGGGTACTCTTTGCAGGAAGTGCGGACAGAATTTGCACTTCGTGGTTTGTGGGTAACCGACAAAAATACTGGTGGCTATCAGAAAACTAGAAAAGTTGACAAAAAGAATTGTCGGTTTTACGCTCTCAAAACAGAGTTACCGAGTGGTAAAGGTGCAGAGTGCAAAGCAGTTGACAATGTTGCTTATGAAGAAACTGCTCCGCATACAAAAGAAAGCGCTGAAATTGACAAGTTAAAGTCTGAACTTGCAAAAATGAAGAAAGAAAGGGATGACATGACGCAAATTGTGTGTGAGCGAGTGCCCGATTTATCACAGCAGGAAATAATGGAGAAACTATTGTAAAAAATGAAAATACCATAAAACATAGTAACCCAGCAGAACAAACCAGTGATATTGAGATATTATTGGAGGTTCAAAATGAACAAAGAAATTAATGTGCCGCTATGGCACAAATACACGCTTACGATTACAGAAGCCAGTGAGTACTTCGGCATTGGAGAAAAGAAGTTACGTCAGATGGTGCAGGAAAATGCAACAGCCGATTTCCTGCTCAACAACGGTGTGAAAGTATTAATTAAGCGTATGAAGTTTGAGCAGTTTCTTGATGAAACGTGCAGTATTTGAAATTCAAAAATTACCTTAAAAAAACATTTGCAATTCCCTTTAGGTGGCGTTACAATCCCCCACCCAAAGGGAATTAATAAATAAATTGCAGGAGGACAAAGCTATGGTAGAGAGTTTAAAAAGAAGAGACAGTAGAGGACGCATTTTAAGAAAGAACGAGCAACAGAGAAAAGACGGTCAATATATGTATACATACAAAGACCCGACAACTGGAAAAAGAATGTTTATTTACAGTTGGAAGCTAGAGCGGAACGATAAGACACCGACAGGGAAAAAGATTGACTTATCACTTAGAGAAAAAGAGAAGTTGATTGAAAAGGATTTGCGTGACGGAATTTCCTATAAGGCAGGCGGTGTAACGGTGCTTGAACTGGTGGAGCGGTATATCAGTTTAAAAACAAAGGTGCGCCCTACAACAAGAGCAGGATATAAAACAGTAATAAACGTGTTGAAGGAAGATGCGTTTGGGAAAAAGAAGATTGCTGACATAAAGACATCTGAAGCGAAAAAGTGGCTGATAGGGTTGCAGGATGGCGGACGCAGTTATTCATCCATACACAGTATTCGTGGAGTAGTAAGACCTGCTTTTGCAATGGCTGTGGAAGATGATTTGCTTCGTAAAAATCCATTTGACTTTGAACTGGCAAAGGTGTTGATAGATGATTCTGTTAAGCGTGACGCTCTGACAGCAAAGCAGGAACGTGATTTCTTGAAATTTGTCAAGGAAGATGAATATTTTAGCCAGTACTATGATGGGATATTTATTCTGTTGAAAACAGGCTTGCGTATCTCTGAATTATGTGGATTGACAATCCGTGACATAGATTTGCAGGAGCGCACAATTGATATTCACAAGCAGTTACAGTATACAGGTGGGAAGAAAGCGTACATAGAGCAGACCAAGACAACAGCAGGAACAAGGGTGCTTCCAATGAGTGATGAAGTGTACGAAGCATTTAAGCGTATCATTTCAAGCAGAAAGAAACCAAAGGTGGAACAGATGATTGATGGTGTCAGCGGTTTTCTGTTCTTGGATGATAAGGGGAAACCTATGTTGGCATACCAGTGGGAAAAGAAATTTCAACATTCTGTTGAGAAATACAATAAAATTTACAAGGTGGAATTGCCAAAGATTACACCCCATATATGCCGACATACCTACTGCACGAATATGGCAAAATCGGGAATAGCAGTAAAAACGTTACAATATCTCATGGGACACGCAGACATAGCAACAACTTTGAATGTGTACACGCATCTCAAATTAGAAGATGCCAAGGACGAACTGGAGCAGATGAAAGTAAGGGAGCAGTTAAAAAAGGAGCTGGCATTGGTGGATATGGAGTATGCCAAAAAAGAATTAAAACGAGTGAGCGGAGTTTAAAGGATAGTTGGTAGGAAAAGGGCTGATGTACAAGTGGTAAATTTTACTTCCATTTGTACATCTTTTACCTACCAAGATAGGGGAAAATATGTTAAGATATACCGAGATAGGGTTCTAAAGGAAAATGGCTAGAACCCTAGTAAATACAAGGAAAATCGAGGTTATACTAAGATATGCAAAGAAAGATAAAAGTCCTCATGGTCTGCCACGGCAACATCTGCCGCTCCCCAATGGCTGAGTTCGTCCTAAAGGATATGGTGCAAAAGCGCGGCATCGCGGATCAGTTCTATATTGCCTCCGCCGCAACGAGTACAGAAGAGATCTGGAATGGAGTAGGGAATCCAGTATATCCTCCGGCGCAGGAAGAGCTTGCAAGACATGGAATTTCCTGTGGAGGAAAACGTGCTGTGCAGTTGAAAAAAACAGATTATGACAAGTATGACTATATCCTTGGAATGGAGAAACTCAATCTTAGATACATGAGCGGAATCTTAGGAGGCGATCCCGAGGGAAAGGTAAGCCTTCTGTTAGATTATACGGATGCTCCGGGAGATATTGCAGACCCATGGTATTCCGGCAACTTTAAGGCCGCCTGGAATGATGTTGTCCGCGGGTGCGAGGGATTTTTAAACTATCTGACAGCGGAGAGCATCATAAAATAAATATCGGCCGCAAATGCGGATTACTCAGCACGTCATCGTCCTTCTCCCGGGACATGGGTAAACCAACCTTATCCGGCAGGCTGTTTTAATTGCCGAAGAAATATATCGGAAGCTTTTGAAAGAACCGGATACTTTTTCCAAACGATGTAAAGCTCTGCTTCCATTGCGGGAGAAAGCGGCTTAAAACATAGATTACTCTCTCCTGTCGTGTTAATCAGTCTGTCCAATCCAATTACGTATCCAAAGCCCTTTTTCACAAATTGAGCTGCATTGTATATTAAATCGTAAGTCGCAACAATATTGAGTTTGGAAATATCTGTCTTTAACCAATGAAGCATTTCTGTATTGAGTGAGGACTGATGTGTACAATCAAAGGTTTATCCCACAAATCTTCTGCGCAGGCCGTTTCCTTTTCTGCTAACGGACTGTCGTTGCGCATCAATACGCCCCATATATCTTTTTGCGGAAGTTTGAGATAATCATATTTGCTTATGTCGGCTTCTCCAACCAACAACCCGAAGTCAATCAGACCCTTATCCAGTTTTTCCATAACCCGTTCCGCATCGCCGCTGTATATATGGTAGTGAATGAGAGGGTGTCATTTTCAGGATCAGGGCGGAATTGAAATCGGAGATGGTACACTGATTGGTCATAATGTCGTACTGGCAACAATCAATCATGACCTGAATCCAAAAGAAAACAGGAAGAGAAGGAGAGAAGCTATGAAACGGTTGTATAATTTTATTCTGGCGGGGATTATGATCGCTGCGTTATCAGCCTGTGGGCAACAGGAGCAGTCGGCAACGCTAAAGACAGCACAGACCCAGACAGAACATGATGCGGCTGGAGGCAAGGAGCAGCCGCAAATACAGGAGGAAAATGATACAGTGGCAGGAGAGCGTTCTTTTAACTTTGAAACAAAGACGGTTCGATTAAATAGCGGGTACGAGATGCCTATATATGGGATTGGAACATACAGTCTGACCGGTATTTATTTACACCTTGTTTATACACACATTTTTATGTAGTTCCTGTAATTAATGGTTCTTCTGCGCTTCCTTATATCGGCTGATATAATTTTGAATACGATCGTAAGGATTGAGCAGGTCGCTGATGGAAGCATCATGGTTTAAGGTGTCGATGATGTAAGCGATGTATTTGCTCATATCACAGCTGATATAGTATTCTCTCGAAAGGAGCTCCGGAGTCTGGTAAATCAGGTTGGTTGTTACGACGCGGTAGATAAGGCCTTCCTCATATGCCTGATCGAAAGCGGTAAGTCCGTTCGTAAATAAGCCGAAGGTGGATACAACGAAGATACGTTTTGCGTTGCGCATTTTCAATTCCCTTGCGGTATCAATCATGCTTTCGCCGGATGAAATCATATCATCGATGATAAGCACATCTTTCCCGTCTACATTGGATCCGAGGAACTCATGGGCTACGATTGGATTACGACCGTTTTCAATTTTGCTATAATCCCGGCGCTTATAGAACATACCCATATCTACGCCAAGAACATTTGCAAGATAGATTGCACGAGCGGTAGCGCCTTCGTCCGGGCTGATAATCATGAGGTGATCCGCGTCGATGGTAAGATCCTTTACATTTTTCAAAATTCCTTTGATGAATTGATAGGAAGGCATTACGTTCTCGAACCCATGAAGCGGAATGGCATTTACGACACGTGGATCATGCGCATCAAAAGTGATGATGTTGTCAACGCCCATGTTTACCAGCTCCTGCAGAGCGATTGGGCAGTCAAGAGACTCGCGGCCGGTTCTTCTATGCTGACGGCTCTCATATAAAAACGGAAGAATAACGGTAATTCTGCGTGCTTTTCCGCCGACAGCCGCGATGACACGCTTCAGATCGGCGTAATGATCATCCGGCGACATATGGTTTGTCTGTCCGCATACGGTATAGGTCAGGCTGTAATTGGTCACATCCACCATAATATACAGGTCATATCCGCGAACGGACTGGTTGATGACACATTTTGCTTCGCCGGAGCCGAATCTTGGAGTATATGGCTTGATGATGTAATTTTCTTTATAGTAATCCTTGAAAGCAGCTTCATCCTGATGCTGATGTTCTCTGTTTTCGCGCCATGCAGCAAGATATTTGTTTACCTTCTCTCCAAGCTCTAAGCAGCTGTCGGTTGGAATAAGACCTAATGTTCCGGTAGGCATTGTCTCTAAAATTCTTTCATCGTTCGGCATGATGAGTCCTCCATAAAATATTTATGTTAATTGATGCTATTGATGCAGCTTACGCTTTTGAATACGAATATCGTCGCCAAAGAGCCTGATAATATTGTAATTGTTTGAGATACGGGAAAACGTGCGCTCGGAGTACAAATCTCTCAATTCGACCAGATTCAGGTTTGTGGAGATAATCGTTGACTTTTCCCGAAGGATTCGTTCGTTTACACATAAGAACAGCTGAGATACGGTAAATGCGTTTGAAAGCTCGGTTCCCAGGTCGTCAATGATCAAAAGATCACAGTCAAAAATATTCTGGTGAGCAGCGATTGCATCTGCATCCTTCTCAAAAACGCCCTTGCTTAATATATCAAACAACTGAAACGCTGTAAAGTAGATTACGGAACAACTTTTCTCTAAAAGTTCTTTTGCAATACAGTTGGTAAAAAACGTTTTTCCGACTCCGGTGTTCCCATAAAACAAAAGGTTTTGGGGAGTGGTATTAAATTCTGCAATAAAGCGCTCACACTCAGCCACCGCACGTTTGGCGGTTTCCAGAGAGGTAAGGCCGGTCTTTGGGTCTTTTTGCGTGTCCGAGTAATAATCATAGGAGAACACGCTGAAATTTTCCTTTTCCAATATATGCTTTACGTTGGACTGCGTATAAATCGTATCAATAACCGCCTGCTTTAAGCAGTGGCATTTTTGACCGTTGATATAGCCGGTATCTTTGCAATCCGCGCAGGTGTATAGAGGAGAAAGATAATCCTCCGGATAGCCATGAGCCCGAAGCAGATGTTTGCGCTCCTTCTGAAAGCGGACGATATCCTGCCGAAGCGCAACAAGGGCGGAGGCGTCTCCGTCGATAAGCTTTCCTGCGGCAGCGACAGAACAAGTCGAAATAGAATCATCGATTGTTTTCAGCCGGGGCTCAATCTCATATACTTCGGAAATCCGCTCTTCAAGTTTATGCTTGTTTGCAAGCTGGCGGACTTCGTAACCACGCATGATTTCATCGTATTGTGAATTGGTAAGTGACATAAAGCTCTCCTGATAATTATTGAACTGAGGTAGAGAGAAGAATTTTTTCCAACTCGTCAAAATCGTATTCTCTCTGCTCAAAATTATTAAACCGATTTCGTTTAGCTGCAGATGCGGATCCGGTGCTGCCGGAAGAGGCCCTTTTCGTTTTGTTAAAGCCTGCATCTAATTTTTGAACATCTTCCAAAGTATGTACGCCGTTTTTGTACCAGTTGCTCAATATGGTATCGGTATATTCAAAACTTGGCTGATGAGTCGCAGCGATCGTCCGGCTGCAGGCTTCCTGAATCAACGGCAGGTCAAATGCATACTCTTTGCTCCATTTTGTAACAAATGCGTTTTCGCTGTCCACCAGATTTCGGCCGGAAATGCCAAGTGCTTTTACCACACCGTAATATACCTGACTGTGAGCCTGGGCATTTTCTTTCGCGTCTTCAACAGTAGTTATATTGTTTTCGTGCCAGCCCATTGCCACCTTGTTCATATAGCGGGTACTCGAATGACCTTTGCTGATGCAGTATTCAACAAGATATTCGATTAGTTCTGGAGAAAATTGCAAGCAATCGTACCAGAAGAGAATCGTGTTGATATCAATTGAAGATAGTGGATGCTTTAAGTATGTCTCTATAATAAAGAACAGTTCGGAGACATTTGGATCCTTTTGGAAAGCTTTTACTTCATCCAGAGTGTAATCCTTCCGGGACTCTTTCTTTTGAATTGGCGTAATATTAGCCAGTTCAGGTGCCGACGGTAATTCTGTACCGGTATGTTCCGGCGCGGCATCTGTCTTGCTGTCGGATTCCGGCAGGGAGTCTTCGGATCCTGCTGCGGAAAGAGAATCTGAAAAGCCGTCGACATTATACATATGGATACCGCACAGTGTTTTGTCAGGACTGTATTCCAGATGAAGAAGCTTCATACGCTCCCAGTATTTTAGAGCACGCACAACATCCTTTTCTGTGTGATTAAAAGTATCGGCAATGGCAGAGATGGATAATTCGAATGCATGATTTCCCAAATGGCGTAATAAATATAAATATACCTTTACAAATTCGCCATTGGCATCTGCCATATATTCGTCGATGAATTTGTTTGAAACAAGTGTTGCTGAAATTGGACAATCACTGTGCAATTGAATGGTTGCCATACATAAACCCTCTTTCTTAAGTTAAGCCTGAGAGTGATTATAGCACAAGGCTTTTGAAAAGAAAAGAGCGGAAAGCTAGTAAATTCAAGGGTTTTGGACGCCTGTGAACAATGTGGACAACGTGGATAAGAATGGAAAATATTACAAAAATGCCGAGAAATCGAGGACAAGATATCCAATAAAAAATCCACATAAACTTCAGGTGTTTCCCCAAACTTTATGTGGATAATGTGGACAACTATCTGCCAAGAAGAGATTCTCCGATTTCTACGACGTTTCCGGCCCCCATGGTTATCAACAGGTCTCCGTTCATACATTTTTTTAATAAAAATTTTTCAATTTCTTCAAAAGAAGGAAAATAGAAACAATCCGCACCCTTTTCTTTAAGCAGGTTCAAGAGATCTCTGGAGCTGATTCCATAGGTGTTTTTTTCCCTTGCGGCATAAATATCGGCGAGAACAACCACGTCGGCTGTCGATAAGACATCTGCGAAGTCCTGCAAAAAGGCCTTTGTGCGCGAATAAGTATGCGGCTGGAACACGAGCACGAGACGCTCATGCGGATAGTTTCTTGCGGCAGCTAAAGTTGCGCGGATTTCGGTTGGGTGGTGGGCGTAATCGTCGATAATCGTTACACCGCCCACAGAGCCTTTATACTGGAACCGCCGGTTGGCACCGCTAAACGCACGTAACCCGGCTTCCGCAGCGGCAAATGGAATGCCGGCCTCTAAGCAGCAGGCGATGGCGGAGAGGGCGTTTGTTACGTTATGTATGCCCGGGACAAAAAGCTGAATCTGACCGAGCGGCTTTTGATGATGCATGACCGTAAAATGCGCGCATCCTTTCTCATTATAGAGGATATCTTCGGCATAATAGTCGCATGTGGAATCTAAGCCAAATGTCAGTATCCTGCATGGAAGGTCTTTTGTGATTTCGGTATAGTTCGCAATGGCTCCATTGATAATCAGGGCGCCGTCTGCTTTGGTATTTTCCGCAAACAGGCGGAAGGAATGGCGGATATCATTCAGATCTTTGAAAAAATCTAAGTGTTCTGCTTCTATATTTAGTATAATGCTGTATTTCGGCCTGAAGTTTAAGAAACTGTTGGTGTATTCACAAGCCTCTGTTATAAAGGTTTCGGAATTGCCGACGCGCAGGTTTCCGTTAAGTACAGGAATAATACCGCCGACAGTGATGGTCGGATCAGTGTCCGCCTCCAAAAGAATGTGACTGATCATGGAGGTGGTAGTCGTTTTGCCATGTGTGCCGGAAACAGCGATAGAGCGTTCGTAATTGTCCATGATCTGTCCGAGCAGTTCTGCGCGGGTAAGCATCGGAATATGCTTCTCTTTGGCAGCAATCCATTCTTCGTTATCTTCGCGAATTGCCGCCGTATATACAACCAGATCGATGCCGGGAATAATATTGGCTGCTTTTTGACCATAAAAGATTTGTATGCCCTTCGATTCTAAATGGTGGGTTAAATCGGATTCTTTTGAATCGGAGCCCGAGACGGTAAAGCCTTCAGCGGCAAGGATTTCTGCAAGCCCGCTCATACTGATGCCGCCAATTCCGATAAAATGTACATGAATTGGTTTATTAAAATTTAATTTATACATAAAATATTCCTACCTGATAAAATTGGTTCCTTCTTATTATACCCTCATTCGCTCATTTTGCAAATGGAATGAAGGTAACGAATCAAAAACCTTAGAACAAGATAAACAGCTTCCTTCCTGCAAGCATGATGAATCTGTTTATCTTATTCCGAGGGGGTTCAAATCATGCCGAATGGAAAAACAAAAATTGTGGAAAATGACAAAAAATGTCAAATATTTCATAAAAAATTGTGAATAATGTTGTATAAAATGGGCCTGTATGGTATAATTAGAAAAATTAAAATCTGAAAAGATGAGGAGGGATAGAGTGATTAAAAAAGAGATGATCGCCATGCTTTTAGCAGGCGGTCAGGGAAGCCGTTTGGGCGTACTTACAGCAGATGTAGCGAAGCCGGCAGTTTCTTTTGGAGGAAAATACCGCATTATAGATTTTCCTCTAAGCAATTGTATTAATTCCGGAATAGATACGGTCGGGGTTCTGACGCAGTATCAGCCGCTGCGCCTGAATGCGCATATCGGAATAGGAATTCCTTGGGATCTGGACCGCAATAACGGAGGCGTGACTGTGCTCCCGCCTTATGAGAAGAGTGGCAATAGTGAATGGTATACGGGAACCGCAAATGCCATCTATCAGAATATGAGATATATTGACACTTACAATCCGGACTATGTGCTGATTCTTTCCGGAGATCATATTTACAAAATGGACTATGAAGTAATGCTTGACTTCCACAAAGAAAAGAATTCGGACGTTACAATTGCGACAATGCCGGTTCCGTATGAGGAGGCAAGCCGTTTTGGCATTGTGATAGCGGATGAGGAGAAGAGAATCTCGGACTTCGAGGAGAAACCGAAGAATCCGAGAAGCAATCTGGCTTCGATGGGAATTTACATTTTCTCATGGCCGGTGCTGAAGAATGCTTTGATTGAGATGAAGGACAGATCAAACTGTGACTTTGGCAAGCACATCATTCCTTACTGTTTCGAACACGAAAACCGCATGTTTGCATATGAGTACAACGGATACTGGAAGGATGTCGGCACACTCGGATCGTATTGGGAAGCCAATATGGAACTGATTGATCTGATTCCGGAATTCAATCTGTATGAAGAGTATTGGAAGATTTATACCAAGTGCGACACCATTGAACCGCAGTACATAGCGCCGGAAGCATACGTGGAGAGATGCATCATCGGCGAAGCATCCGAGATATACGGTACGATAATCAATTCGGTAATCGGGCCGAATGTGCGAATCGGGCGGGGAACGGTAATTCGGAATTCCATCATTATGAAGGATACGGTGATTGGCGAGAATGCGACAATTGATAAATCCATCGTCGCCGAAAACTGCCGGCTGGGGGACAAAGTTGTGCTTGGCGTCGGGGAAGAGGCGCAAAATAAGCTCAATGCCGGAATCTATTCCTTCGGACTTGTGACAGTCGGGGAGGATTCTGTGATTCCTGACGAGGTCCGGATCGGAAAAAATACTGCGATTTCCGGAGTGACAGAAGAGAAAGATTATCCGGACAAAGAGCTGGCGAGTGGGGAAGTAATTATTAAGGCAGGTGAGAGCAGATGAAGGCAATAGGAATTATTTTAGCCGGCGGCAACAGCAATCGCATGAAGGAGCTTTCAAAGAAACGTGCAATCTCGGCGATGCCAATAGGCGGCAGTTTCCGCTGCATTGATTTTGCGCTAAGCAATATGAGCAATTCCCACGTGCAGACGGTTGCGGTACTGACACAGTACAATGCGAGATCCTTAAATGAACATTTAAGCTCGTCGAAGTGGTGGGATTTCGGAAGAAAACAGGGCGGCCTGTATCTGTTTACTCCGACAGTGACCGCAGAGAACAGCGACTGGTACCGCGGAACCGCAGATGCGATTTACCAGAATATCGATTTTCTAAAGAGACGCCATGAGCCGTATGTGATCATTTCCAGCGGGGATCTGGTGTACAAGATGGATTTCAACGAGCTTCTGGATTACCACATTGACAAGAAGGCGGATATTACCGTAGTATGCAAGGATATGCCGGCGGAAGCCGACGTCAGCAGGTACGGCGTGATACGGATGAATGAAGATTCCAGAATCATTGACTTCGAGGAGAAACCATTGCTTGCGCAGTCCAATACCGTATCGGCCGGAGTATATGTAATCCGCAGAAGACAACTCATTGAGATTTTGGAAAAGTCTGCGGAAGAGAACCGGTTTGACTTTGTCAGCGATATTCTGGTAAGATACAGAAATGTAAAACGGATTTACGGTTATAAGCTCAAGACTTATTGGAGCAACATTGCAAGCGTGGACGATTACTATCGCACAAATATGGATTTTCTCAGGCCGGACGTCAGAGACTATTTCTTCCGTCAGGAACCGAAAATCTATTCGAAGGTCGACGACCTTCCGCCGGCAAAGTACAATCCGGGTTCAGATATCAGCAACAGTCTGATTTCCAGCGGATGTATTATCAACGGAAAGGTGGAGAATTCCATTCTGTTTAAACAGGTATTCGTCGGAAAGAATTGCGTGATTAAGAACTCCATTATTCTGAATGATGCGTACATCGGAGATAACACACATGTTGAGAACTGCATTGTGGAAAGCAGAGGTACATTAAAGCCGAACACATACTACAGCGGCGACGGTGTAATCCGCATTGTTTCGGAAAGCAATGAACGTTACATATTATAAAAGGGTTTTATAAATGAAGAGGCATATAAGCTAAGGGGGATACTCAAATGAATATTACTGATGTTCGGGTTCGCAAGGTGGACAAGGAGGGAAAGATGAAGGCCGTTGTCTCCATCACAATTGACGATGCACTTGTAGTACATGACATTAAGGTAATTGAAGGAGAAAAAGGTCTGTTTATCGCAATGCCAAGCCGTAAGGCAAGCGATGGAGAGTACCGCGATATCGCACATCCGATCAACTCCCAGACCAGGGAACAGCTTCAGAATTTAATTCTAAGCAAATATCAGGAAGGATTTGGAAACGAATAGGAAGAATTATGAAGACAATACCGGCGCTTTATAAATTAAAGCGCCGGTATTTTTTTGCCGGAAAAAGTATGCTATAATATGCGGTGGCAATTGGCAGGGACAGCAAAAACCGATGGGAGGTATATATGTTTGTAATTGTAGGACTTGGCAATCCGGATAAAAAATACGAAAATACCAGACATAATATAGGATTTGATGTCATTGATGCGTTTGCGCATAAATATAATATAGAAGTAAAAGAGAAAAAGCATAAAGCGCTTTGCGGGACAGGCGCAGTCGAAGGGACAAAGGTTCTTCTGGTCAAACCGCAGACTTATATGAATCTAAGCGGGGAGAGCGTTGCGGAAGTGATGCGTTTTTACCGGGTGGATCCGGAGAGCGAACTGATCGTTATCTTTGATGATGTCAGTCTTGCGCCGGGAAATATACGGGTGCGGAAAAAAGGAAGCGCCGGCGGCCATAACGGAATAAAAAGTATCATTGCATATATCGGAACACAGAATTTTATGCGGATCAAAGTCGGAGTGGGGGAAAAACCGGACGGATGGGATCTGGCCAACCATGTACTCGGACGTTTTTCTTCCGACGACCGTAAGAAGGTTGATGAGGCGATAAAGAATGCAGTCTCTGCGGCTGTTCTGATGATGCAGGGCAGAGCAGAGCAGGCAATGAATTTATATAATGCAAAGAAACAGGAGTAATTTGTGAGAGCATTTTTAGATCCACTCCGGGAATTGTCCGGATTTGAGGAAATGATTCGTGTGACGTCAAAACAGAACGGTCTTGCGACAATTACAGGCTGTATTGATGCACAAAAACCGCATATGATTTATGCATGTAACAATGGCAGAAAGAATAAAGTCATTGTTACTTTTCATGAGCAAAAAGCAAAAGAACTATGGGAAGAGTATTCCTTTTTTGATCCGAATATTGTGTACTACCCTGCGAAGGACGTGCTTTTTTATCAGGCGGATATCAGGGGAAATGTGCTTACGGCACAGAGAATCTCTGCACTTGCAGCGATTCACGAGCAGGAAGCCGTAACGCTTATTACGACATTTGATGCGCTGATGAATACGATGACACCGCCTGAAAAGGTCTGGGATTTTGTGCTGCATCTTTCCATAGGGGAGGCAATTGATCTGGAAGAACTTCAGAAAAAGCTGATTGAGATGGGCTATGAGAAAGAATATCAGGTGCAGGCGGTGGGACAGTACGCGCTGCGTGGCGGTATTCTCGACATTTTTCCTCTGACAGAGGAACTGCCCGCAAGAATCGAGCTCTGGGGAGATGAAATCGATACGATCCGCTCCTTTGACGTGGAGAGCCAGAAATCTGTTGAGAATATCGAGTCGGTTACGATATATCCGGCTGCGGAGCTGGTTCTTTCCGATATGGAAAAGCAGAAGGGAATCGAGCGTCTTCTGGCGGAGGCCGAGGAGGTGTCCGATAAGCTTCGAAAGGAGTTTAAAACGGAGGAGGCATATCGAATCCTGTCGACGGCAAAGACGCTGGCGGAGGAGTGGAGCCAGCTGTCGATATGCGCCGGAATGGACGCGTATCTCTCCTATTTTTGCGAGGAGAGAACCTGTCTTCTGGATTATTTTGATCCGAAGGATACGCAGATATTTTTTGACGAACTCGGCAGATGCGTGGAGCGGGGACAGCAAACGGAGGCGGAATTTTCGGAGAGCATGAAGCAGCGTCTTGCAATGGGATATATTCTGCCCGGCCAGATGAAGGAGCTGTTCATGCAGAAGGAGATCATGGGAAAGCTCCAGAAATTCTCCGCGATTGCCATCGTGGCGCTGGACATCAAAGCCTATGGTCTAAAGTCGGTCGGACAGTATGGGATTCATGTAAAAAGCGTGAGTGCATACAACAACAGCTTTGAGTTATTGATTAAGGATTTAAAGCAGTATAAGAAGAACGGATACCGCATTATTTTGCTTTCCGGCTCGCGAACAAGGGCGAAGCGCCTGGCGGAAGACCTGATGGCGGAGGAACTAAACAGCTTTTATACAGAGGATTATGATCACGAGCTTCTGCCCGGCCAGATTATGGTCTGCTATGGAAAAGTAAAAAGAGGCTATGAATATCCGATTCTGCAATTTGCCGTTATAACGGAGAGCGACATATTCGGAGCGGAGAAGAAAAAGAAGAAGAGAATCCGGACTTATGAAGGCGAAAAAATCCAGAACTTTACCGATATTGCCATTGGGGATTATGTGGTGCATGAGAACCATGGACTCGGCGTATACCGCGGCATCGAGAAGATCGAGGTAGACAGGACTTTAAAGGATTATATCAAGATAGAATACGCCGGAGGCTCCAATTTGTATATCCTTGCAACCCAGCTGGAGCAGATTCAGAAGTACGCCGGAAAGGATGCAAGGAAGCCGAAGCTGAATAAGCTCGGCGGACAGGAATGGACCAAAACCAAGACGAGAGTGCGCGGCGCAGTCAAGGAGATTGCGCAGGATCTTGTGAAGCTATACGCCAAGAGGGAAGAAAAGAACGGTTATGTTTATGGGAAGGATACGGTATGGCAGAAAGAATTTGAAGAATTGTTCCCATTTGAAGAGACGGAGGATCAGGTATTAGCCATCGAAGCAACGAAGCGGGATATGGAAAGCAGCAAGATTATGGACCGTCTGATTTGCGGGGATGTCGGTTACGGAAAGACGGAGATTGCAATCCGCGCGGCATTTAAGGCCGTTCAGGAAAACAAGCAGGTGGCGTATCTGGCTCCTACAACCATTCTTGCCCAGCAGATTTACAATACTTTTGCGCAGAGGATGAAAGATTTTCCGGTAAAAGTAGATTTGCTATGCCGTTTTCGAACAAGCGCAGAGCAAAAGAAGACAATCGAAGGACTGAAGAAGGGGCAGATTGATATCGTGATCGGAACCCACAGGCTTCTTTCGAAGGACGTGATCTTTAAAGACTTAGGGCTTCTTGTGGTTGATGAGGAACAGCGGTTTGGCGTAACTCACAAGGAGAAGATCAAGCAGATGAAGACGGATGTGGACGTGCTGACGCTTACCGCCACACCGATTCCGCGTACGCTCCATATGAGCCTGATCGGAATAAGAGACATGAGCGTGCTCGAGGAACCGCCGATGGATCGTCTTCCAATCCAGACATATGTCATGGAATACAATGAAGAAATGGTTCGTGAAGCAATTAACAGGGAACTGGGACGGAACGGACAGGTATATTATGTATATAATAAAGTAAAAGATATTGACGAAGTGACGGCAAGGATTTCAGCGCTTGTTCCGGATGCAAACGTTGCGTTTGCACATGGACAAATGAAGGAAACCGATCTGGAAAGAATCATGTACCGCTTTATCAATGGGGAGATAGACGTACTTGTCTCAACAACGATTATCGAGACCGGAATGGACATTTCCAATGTAAATACGATGATTATACACGACGCGGATAATATGGGCCTCTCCCAGCTGTATCAGCTTCGCGGCCGGGTCGGAAGATCCAACCGGACGGCATATGCTTTTCTAATGTACAGAAGAGACAAGATGCTGAAAGAAATTGCAGAGAAGCGCCTGGCTGCAATCAAGGAATATTCGGAGCTGGGAAGCGGATTTAAGGTTGCAATGCGGGATCTCGAGATCCGGGGTGCAGGAAACCTCCTTGGCGCCGAGCAGAGCGGTCATATGGAAGCCGTCGGATACGATCTGTATTGCAAGATGCTGAACGAGGCGGTAAAGGAAGCGAAAGGGATAGAATCAAAGACACAGTTCGAGACCTCGATTGATGTGGTGGTCGATGCTTTTATACCGTCCACATATATATCCAACGAGCTTCAGAAGCTGGACATTTACAAGAGAATCGCCGGAGTCGAGTCGGACGAGGAGGCGGATGAGATGCTGGAGGAGCTGATTGACCGGTTTGGGGAACCGCCAAAATCCGTAATGAATCTGTTTTCCATTGCATGTCTGAAAGCAAAAGCACATACACTGTATATTCGTGAGATTACGCAGAATCAAAAAGCAATAAAAATAGTCATGTACGAAAAGGCGCTGATCGATCCTGCGAAGATTCCAAATCTGATACAGGAGCTTTCTCCGGCACTGAAATTTGCTGCTGACAGTAAAAATCCGTATTTTTTGTACACAATGCACGTAAACTCTAAAGAGAAAAATCCGGATGTTTTGGCATCGTTATCGGAACTTTTGACGCAGATGGAAAGCATTCTGTTATAGAAAATAGTTGCCAGTTGAGAAAAAAAGCACTATAATGGGTAGACGATATTTTTAGGAACTATGGAAAAACACCTATTTTATGGAGGAAATATGAACGCAAAGAAATCAGCTGCACTTTGCATGGCAGGAGCGATTACCGCTGTGATGCTCAGTGGATGTGGAATAAATGAAAACCGGACGGTTGCTACAATGGAAGGAAAGAAGGTAACGTTAGGAATTGTGAATTTCATGGCACGTTACCAGCAGGCAATCAGCGATGATTTGTATCGCGCATACTTTGGCGACGATGTCTGGGAGCAGGATTTGTATGGAAACGGAAGTACGATGGCGGACACCTTCAAGGAGAATGTCGTGGATTCGCTTCATGAGATGTATACCCTGCAGGCGCATATGGATGAGTACAACGTGGCGCTTTCAGCCGAGGAGACGGCAGAGATTGACGAGGCTGTTGCTGCATTTATGTCTGCAAACTCCGCAGATACTTTAAAAGAGATGGGAGCTACCGAGGAACTGGTCAAAGAATATCTTACTCTTTCTACCATTCAACAGAAGATGTATGACGCAATCATCGCAGGCGCGGATACGGATGTGTCGGATGAGGACGCGAACATGAGAGGTTATACGTACATCAGGGCGGGAATTGTCGGATATTATGGAGAAGATTCAAATTATGCCTACTATACAGAGGACGAAGTGGCAGAAATCGAAGCGGAGTTTCAGCAGATGTATGATGAGATTGCCGATCCGGCCGATTTGGAGACTGTGGCGGATTCTTATGGATACAGCGCGACAACAGGCACCTATGGGGCGGATGACGACAGCCTTGACGAAAATGTAAAAACAGCGCTCGATGCGCTTTCGGAAGGACAGCTTTCCTCTGTAATTACTACGGATTCCGCACTTTACATTGTCCGTCTGGACAGCGAAACAGATGTTGACGCAACGGAAGAAAACCGTCAGAATATAATTGAGAACCGTCAGGAGACTCTATATACGGACACAGTCTCCGCATGGCAGGAGAACGACGGCTGGAAGGTAAAGGAGAGGGCACTGGAACAGATTAGTTTCAAGAACGGATTTACCGCACCGCAGGAGGAGACCGGGACGGAAAGTGAAGCGCAGTAATATTATTCTGATTGGAATGCCCGGGGTAGGCAAGAGTACAATCGGAGTTATTCTGGCGAAGCTTTTAGGCTATCAGTTTGTGGATGCGGATCTTCTGATCCAGCAGCAGGAGAAAAAGCTTTTAAGTGATATCATCAGTGAACGGGGAACCGACGGATTTATCGAAGTGGAGAACCGCGTAAATGCCGGAATTGTTGCAGAACATACTGTAATAGCCACCGGTGGAAGCGTGGTGTATGGCAGGGAAGCCATGCGGCACCTAAAAGAGATTGGGACGGTTGTTTATTTAGAGGTTTCTTATGGTACAATTGAGAAGAGACTGGCAGATATCAAAGGGCGCGGGGTTGTTTTGAAAGAAAACCAATCGCTCCTTGATCTGTATAGAGAAAGAACTCCTCTCTATGAAATGTATGCGGATGTTCGGGTGGCGGAAGAGAATCTGAATGTGGAGCAGACAATAGAGAGATTAGTGGAAGAACTTGGCTTTCATAAATAAAATAATTGGTTCTTAGAGGTGACCTATGGAACAGTATGTAATTAAGGGCGGAACTCCGTTAACCGGAGAAGTAGTGATTGGCGGCGCAAAAAATGCCGCACTTGCGATACTTGCTGCCGCTGTCATGACAGACGAGACTGTTACGATTGAAAATTTACCGAATGTTAGAGATATAAATGTACTGCTTCAGGCGATTCGTGAAATCGGTGCAAAGGTGGAGCGGGTAAATGCGCATAAAGTACGCATCAACGGATCTTTTATTAAGGACGTCCGCGTTGACAACGAATTTATTCGTAAAATTCGCGCCTCCTATTACCTGATTGGAGCATTGCTCGGAAAATATAAGCGTGCGGAGGTAGCACTTCCGGGCGGATGCGATATCGGGAGCCGCCCGATTGACCTTCATATAAAGGGATTCCGCGCAATGGGAGCAAAAGTTGACATTGCAAACGGAATCATAAAGACAGAGGCGGACCATTTGGTCGGAACCCATATTTATCTGGATAAAGTCTCTGTCGGCGCAACCATCAATATTATGATGGCAGCTGCAATGGCGGAGGGAAAAACGGTTATTGAAAACGCGGCGAAGGAACCGCATGTGGTTGACGTGGCTAACTTTTTAAACGGAATGGGAGCCAACATCCGCGGTGCCGGTACGGATGTCATCCGTATTGTCGGGGTAGAGAAACTGCACAAATCCGAGTATTCCATTATTCCGGATCAGATCGAGGCGGGAACGTTTATGTTTGCCGCAGCAGCGACCGGAGGGGATGTGCTTGTGAAAAATGTGATTCCGAAGCATCTGGAAGCGACTTCTGCAAAGCTGGTAGAGGTTGGCTGTACGGTTCAGGAATTTGACGATTCGGTTCGTGTAATTGCGCCGGAGAGACTTCAGCATACGCAGGTAACTACACTTCCGTATCCCGGTTTTCCAACCGATATGCAGCCGCAGATGGCGGTTCTTCTGGGTATCGCAGAGGGAACGAGCACTGTAACGGAAAGCATTTTCGAGAACCGCTTTAAGTATGTTGACGAGCTGACCAGAATGAGCGCCGAAATTAAGGTGGAAAGCAATATTGCAATCATTACCGGAGTGAAAAAGTATACCGGAGCAAGAGTAAATGCGCCCGATCTTCGCGCCGGAGCGGCCCTTGTTATCGCAGGACTTGCGGCAGAGGGCGTTACGGTCGTAGACGATATATATTATATTCAGCGTGGATATGAGGACTTCGAGGGAAAACTGACAGGACTTGGAGCAATTATTGAAAAAACGGACGATAATACTTTGCGGAAAGCAATTTTAAAGATTTCGTAATAGAAACGGTTGATAAACCTGCTGCGTTTATCAGCCGTTTTTATAATGAAATATTGATTCTGCCGCCGCTGCCGGTAAGCTGGGTATAAAGCTCATTGTAAGAATTTGTACCGAGCCGCCGCGCGATTTTCTGCGTATCCTTTAAGAAATCGGTGTTTTCCTGCGAAAAGACTTTTTTAATTTGATCGAGAGACTTAGCCGAGAATAAATTGGTGTTTACACTAAGCGTACCCTTTTTGGAATCCATGGAAATGCCAAGCTCTTCAAATTGATCCTGATATTTGGACGCCAGCTTTTTCAACTGCTTTGCATACCGCTTGACCTCCTCGGATTCATCGCTTCCGGACGAGGTTACGGCATTGTTGTAGGTATCGATCAGGGCAGAGATTGAGCTTCTGACATTGTCGACATTGTCATCGTCGGTAAAGGAGAAAGACTGCAGCTGTTTTACTGCGCGGCGAAGCGCCCGGGAATCCTCGTAAGAAAGCTCTGTGCTTGTGAATTCATTGCGCCCTGAGCTCTTTTTTGCGTTTCGATTGTCTCTATAATAACTGTTTAAATAAAAATCAGAAGAAAGTGAAATTGCCGTAGTTGCTGCTACACTCATAATTTTGCCTCCATGCAGATACATCATCCATGTTATCTAAAAAATATATCGGCAAAGAGGGATTCTTTCTTTACAGAAACTTAGAAAAGAAGTAAAATTTATTTAAATTTCTTGAGAAATTCAATTAGGAGGATACAAATGTCAAAGCGGAGTTTTGGAACATTAAGTGATGGAACTGCAGTAAGCCTTTATACGATAGCGAACAGCAAGGGGATGGAAGCGGCTGTATCGGATTACGGTGCAAATGTAGTTTCTATTTTTGTGGAGGATAAGGACGGCAATAAGCGCGATGTAATCTTAGGATTCGATGATGCGGCAGACTATGAGGCAAGCGGAAGCTATTTCGGAGCAACCGTCGGGAGAAACTGCAACCGCATTTCGGACGCCAGAATCGTAATTGACAAAACAGTGTACGAGCTGGAAAAAAATGACAGAGGAAACAATCTTCACAGTGGTTCCAAGGGACTTTCGCGTGTGATGTGGAATGTGAAGGAGCAGCTTGCGGATAGGATTACGTTTTCCTATTACAGCCCGGATCTTGAGGAAGGTTATCCAGGAAATGCGACGATTGAAGTGACGTTCGAGGTTACGGAAAATAATGATTTTTCAATCAGCTATTATGCGGTCTCCGACAAAAAGACGATTTTTAACATGACAAGTCATTGTTATTACAACCTGAATGGGCATGCTTCCGGCACAATTTTGGATCAGGAGCTTAAAATCAAAGCATATGGGTATACTCCTGTTAAGAATGAACTTTCGATTCCGACCGGAGAAGTCCTCGCACTGGAAGGGACTCCGTTTGACTTCCGCGAAGCAAAGCCGATTGGAAGGGATATTCATGCGGATCATGAACAGATTAAATACAGCAAAGGATATGATCATAATTTTGCAATCGCAAAGGAGACGGACGGAATGGAGACCGTTGCGTGTGCATACGCAAAGGAGTCCGGAATTCAGATGGAAGTGATTACGGACGCTATCGCAATTCAGCTTTACACAGCGAACGCAATGTTTGAGGTTGGAAAAGAAAACACCGCATATCCGGATTATGGGGCTTTCTGTCTGGAAACCCAGTATTTTCCAAACGCAGTCAATGAGCCGAATTTTGTGACGCCGCTGTTTGACGCAGGGGAGCCCTATAAGAGCAAAACCATGTATCATTTTTCTATCAGATAGCGGAGATAGGATATGAAAATTGTTTTTTTGGATGCTAAGACAATAGGCGAGGATATCGATCTTTGCGGATATAAAGCGCTTGGCGAGGTGGTAACATACGGTTTTTCCACGCCGGAGGAGGCGTTGGAGAGAACAAAGGACGCAGATGTTATCGTTCTGAATAAAGTGCGCATTGATGAGAATTCTATCGGAAAAGCAGAAAACTTAAAACTGGTCTGCGTCACAGCGACGGGCACGAACAATCTGGATAAGGACTATCTGGAAAGGAGGCGGATTGCCTGGAGAAACGTGGCAGGATATTCTACCGAGACCGTTGCACAGCACACCTTTGCAATCCTGTTCTATCTTCTGGAAAAATTGAGTTATTATGATAAATACGTCAAATCGGAAAAGTATGTGGGAGACGTGTCGTTTACACATTTTGCGCATGTCTTTCATGAACTTGCGGGAAAAAACTGGGGGATTATCGGACTTGGAACAATCGGAAGGCGGGTGGCTGACATCGCGAAGATGTTTGGCTGTAAGGTCATCTATTATTCCACTACCGGAAAAAATAATCAGCCCGGCTACGACAGGGTAACCTTCGACGAGCTTTTGGCAGAATCCGATATCGTATCGGTGCATGCGCCGCTGACTTCAGGCACAGAAGGGCTGATGAACGCGGAAGCCTTTTCTAAGATGAAACCGTCTGCAATTTTCTTAAATCTCGGAAGAGGGCCGATTGTGGTAGAGAGCGATCTGGCGGAAGCGTTAACGAACGGGACAATCGCTGCGGCAGGGCTTGATGTGCTGTCGGTGGAGCCGATGAGCGCAGATAATCCGCTTCGGGTGATCAAAGACAGCGAGAAGCTTCTGATTACACCGCATATTGCATGGGCGAGCGTAGAAGCCCGCACCAGACTGATGGAAATCATACTGTGTCAGATCAGAGAGTTCTTTGGGCTCTGCCCTGATCCATGAAACGCCATATAGCTTCCCGGCTCCCTCGCATCAGATTTCGGAAGGAGACGAGGAAGCTTTTTGGTTATTATATATCCGAAGAGGCTGCTGGCTGCGGGACGGATGAGGTTAGAAAAAATGAAAGTATGCTTGAAATTTGATAAGAAAAATGTAATTCGCCTTCTGATTGCCGAAATACTTGCAGCAGTCATGTTTTTGACTGTGGGATTCCGCTGGTGGGTGCTTTTGCTGTATGGGATACTCTACTTTGGAATCAAGAGTCTGCGGGTTGATCTGGACGAGCGGCTTTCCTGGCTTTTTGCAGGGCTTATGTTTGCAGTCGGCGCAATGGTCAGCACATTTTCTATCCAGCATCTGCTGTTGGAGCGGGAGCTTTTTGTAAAGACAACTACGGAGAAGATGGCATTGAATATCTGCTGCTGTCTGGTCTTTTATCTGGTCATTCAGATATTTACAAACAATGCCGCGCTGACCTGCATAATCTCCCATTTGTTTTTCGTGATTATCGGTTTTGTGGACTATTTCGTATATGAATTCAGGCAGAACGAATTTACATTTTCGGATTTCCGCTCGATTTCCACAGGGCTGAGCGTGGCGGGGAACTATCAGTTGCGCCTGAACGAGGAAGGCTGTTACATTATCTTTGCGTGTGCGCTTTTTATTGCGCTTGTCCGCAAATTTGACGTGACCTTCAAAAGGGTCTGGCGGATGCGCGCGATGACCTTTTCTCTTGCTGCGCTGTTTTCGACCATCGTTTCGTTTCATGCGGTTGGATTAAGTACGGAAACATGGGAGAAAAAGGGAACCTACCGCAACGGATATGTGTTGAATTTTGTGCTGAGCATCCGGGACAGCTTTGTCCGGGCGCCGCAAGGGTATTCCGAAGAATTGATTGAAAATCTGGAAAAACAATACGCTACGAAGGCAGCGGACAGTCAGGAAGACAAAGAACCTGCCATTATTGTGATTATGAGCGAGTCTTTTGCCGATCTTTCTGTGATCGGAGAGATGGAGACGAATGTTGCGCTTACCCCCTTTATGGATTCCATGTCGGAAAATACCATGAAGGGATATGCGCTCTCGTCCGTATTCGGGGCGAAAACTCCGAATTCCGAATGGGAATATTTGACCGGCAATACGATGGCTTTCCTTCCGGCGGGCTCCGTCGTGTATCAGCAGTATCTAAGCGATACTCCGGCGTCGCTCGTCTCCACGTTGAAGAGCAGAGGCTACACCTGCGTAGCGATGCATCCGTATTATGCGACCGGATGGAGCAGAAATATCATATATCCCAAAATCGGATATGATGAGATGTATTTTATAGATGCGTTTGATAAAAATAAGATTCTCCGAAATTATATAACGGACGAGGAGCTTTACAGCAAAATCATCGACCGCTATGAGAAAACCACAAATAAGGAAAAGCTGTTCATTATGGGAATATCCATGCAGAATCATGGAGGGTACACTACCAGCTACGAAAATTTTGACGAGGACGTCTATAAAACAGGGCGCTCCTATTCGGATGCAAATCAATACCTCTCTCTGGTGCATGAAAGCGACCGCGCGTTAAGAGATTTTATTGCATATTTCGAAGAGGTTGACGAGCCGGTAGAAATTGTGTTCTTCGGCGACCATCAGCCAAGCCTTTCCGAAGATTTTTATGTGCTGTTAAACGGGAAGGGATTAAGCGGATTGACGGAGGAAGAGCTGCAGAATTTGTATACGGTTCCGTTTTTCATCTGGACGAATTATGACAGCAAAGAAGAATGTGTCGAGCTTACCAGTTTAAACTATCTATCGACACTCACGCTTGAGCGGGCAGGAATAGAACTGCCGCCATATAACCGGTTTCTCTCCGACATGAGCGGCTCGGTGTGCGCCATCAACTCCAGAGGCTTCTATTCGGTAAAGGACGGAATGTATAAGAAATTCGACGAAGCGGACGCCGGGGAAGAGGAATGGATTCAAAAGTACGAGAGCCTGCAGTACAATTCGATGTTTGATTCAAAAAAACGGAGCGATACATTCTTCCCATATTACAAGCAGGCGGAGTGAAAGGGAAAAAATATGAAATTTGAACATGTGAAAGCAATTGTTTTCGATCTGGACGGAACACTCCTTGACACGCTGCAGGATCTTACCAATGCCGTTAATTTCGCTTTAAGAGAGAACGGCATGCCAGAACGGACGACAGATGAGGTGCGAAGATTTGTGGGAAACGGAGTGGAGAAGCTGATGATCCGCGCAATTTTCGATGGGAAGGGAAACGCGTTGTTTGACAAGGCCTTTATGGATTTCAAGAGCTATTATGCCGCGCATTGCAAAGACTTTACCAGCCCATATCCCGGCGTGCTGCCGCTGATGAAGAAACTGAAGGAAAGGGGCTATGCGATGGCTATCGTATCCAACAAGATTGACAGCGCCGTAAAGGCGCTGGACAGGGAATATTTCGGCGAATATACATCCGCGGCAATCGGAGAGACGGAAGGGGTGGCCAGAAAGCCTGCGCCGGACACTGTGGAAAAAGCGCTAAGGGAAATCGGCGTCAAGAAGCGGAATGCAATCTATGTGGGAGATTCGGATGTGGACATCGAAACCGCAAAAAATTCGGGGCTCCCATGCGTTTCGGTGCTTTGGGGATTCCGGGATAAGGCATTTTTATTGGAGCATGGCGCAGATATTTTCATAAATAAACCACAAGAGCTGCTAAATCTGTTATAATAAAATATCAGGAACCGAAAGAAGAAGGTTCGCAAAGGAGGACAAAAGTGGAAGAAAGAATTACGGGACATACGGGACTTCTGGCGTTAATCGGTTCGCCGGTCGGACATTCCGGCTCGCCGGCCATGTACAATTACAGCTTCAAAAAGTTAGGACTGGATTATGCATATGTCGCGTTTGACATCAAGGAAGAACAGGTAAAAGATTACATTGCGGCAATGAAGCTTCTTAACATGAAGGGCGGCAACGTAACCATGCCGGATAAGACAGAAGCGGCAAAGTATATGGACGAACTCTCCCCGGCAGCCCAGATTATCGGCGCAGTCAACACAATCGTGAATGAAAACGGAAAGCTTGTCGGACATATCACAGACGGGGAAGGCTTTGTCAACAATTTAAAGGATCATGGAATCGATATTAAGGGTAAGAAAATTACCGTAGCCGGCGGCGGCGGCGCCGCAACTGCCATTCAGGTCCAGTGCGCATTGGATGGGGCAAGAGAGATTACGATTTTTAATAAAAAAGATGCGTTCTTTGAGCGGACGCTTGCAACCGCTGAAAAAATCAGACACGCGGTTTCCGGCATTGCCGTAAATGTATATGATATTGATGATGTTGCAAAAATGACAGAAGAAATAAAGGACAGTGATATCTTTGCGAACGCTACCATTGTCGGAATGAAGCCGCTGGACGATCTCAGCGTAGCAAAGGATTTGTCCGCGTTTCGCCCGGGACTTGTGGTAGCGGACGCTGTGTACAATCCGCCCGAGACGAAGCTGCTTCGCGAAGCGAAGGCGGCTGGGTGTACCTGCGTCGGAGGAAAGGGTATGCTGCTATGGCAGGGCGTTTCGGCTTTTAAGCTTTTCACTGGACAGGATATGCCGGTAGAGGAAGTAAAGGAGAAATTCTTTTCATGAAGAACAATATATTCTTAATCGGTTTTATGGGTGCCGGCAAAAGCACCATTGCAAAAGCACTCTGCAAAGAACTTGGCATGCAGCTTGTGGAGATGGATGCGAGAATCGTAGAGGAACAGAAAATGTCCATCAACGACATTTTTGCGCAATACGGAGAAGACTATTTCCGGGATGTGGAAAGTCAGCTGATTCTGACCTTAGGGGAAGAGGGAAATACCATTGTTTCCTGCGGAGGAGGCGTCGTCGTCCGCCCCCGGAATACCGATTACATGAAAAAAAGCGGCAAGGTCGTATTTCTCTCCGCAACTCCCGAGACGATTTACGAGCGGGTAAAGAACAGTACAGACCGCCCGATTTTAAACGGGCACATGAATGTAGAATACATAGCGGAGCTTATGGAGAAGCGGCGCGCACTGTATGAGGCGGCTGCGGATATTAAGATTGATACGGATGGGAAAAGCAGGGCGGCGATTTGTAAGGAGATCAGGGAGAGACTATGAATTTATTTAATATGGACAATCCTTTTTTCAGAGTTTTAAACAAGATGGTAGACGCTGTGATTTTGAGCGCATTGTGGGTTATTTTTTCGATTCCGGTCTTTACGATGGGCGCAGCATCCACCGCGCTTTACTATACGGTACATAAGACGCTTCGAAGAAGCAGGGGATATATTTACTCCAACTTCTGGAAATCGTTCAGGGAAAACTTTAAGCAGTCAACGTTAATATGGCTGATTCTTTTGGCGATTTATGCGATTTTCGGAATGGATTTGTATCTGACGTGGCAGTTTTTGAAGGCCGGAGTGCAGTGGGGCGTGATGTTCTATCTGTTTCTGGTGCTGGTTCTTATGACAATCGTATGGAACATATATATCGTGGCGTATTCTGCGCGCTTTGAGAATACAAAGAAAATGACCATGAAAAATGCGGCGGCAATTGCCGTTGTAAATCTCGGATGGTCGTTTCTGATTATGCTCCTGTTTCTTTTGGGAGTTCTCGTAATCTGGCTCATCCCGATTCTGCTATTCCTGATACCTGCTGTGACAACCCTGCTGTATGATTTGATTTTGGAACGTATTTTCCGAAAATATATGTCGCAAGAGGATCTTGAGGCGGAGCGAGAGAGCGATATGATTGACAGGGACTAATACAAAATGGATGAATAAAATCCCTTTGCTTACAGATACTACTAAAAAAGTAAAGAACTTGTAAACGGAGGGATTTTTTATGACAGCAACGGGGATTGTCAGAAGAATAGATGATTTGGGACGAATCGTTGTCCCGAAAGAGATTCGCCGCGTCCTTCGCATTAAGGAAGGCGATCCGATGGAAATTTTTACAAATCACGAGGGCGAGATTTTATTGAAAAAATATTCGCCGATTGGCGAGCTGAAGGATATTGCGGTAAGCTACGCGGAAAGCCTCGCACAGACAACCGGAGAGCTGGTGTGCATATCGGATCGTGACTGTATTGTGGCGGCTTCCGGGCCGAAGAAAAAAGAATATGACGGAAAAATGCTTTCCAAGGCAATGGAAGATCTGATTGAAAAGCGGGCTACGGTTTATGCGACCTCGGAGGAAAAAAATTTTGTAAAAATCACTACGGATGATGAAAACGAATTCCAGATGCAGACAATCGTTACCATAATCTGTAACGGGGACAGTATCGGCGCAGTTATTCTGTACGGAAAAGATTCATCGAAATGGACTCCGGAGAATGCGAAGCAGCTGGTCGGAACTGCGGCGCAGTTTCTCGGAAAGCAGATGGAATAAAAAAGTAATGAAGAGGAGACCGTTCATGGCAGAAGGAACTGTAAAGAAGCGGAAAAGAAAAAAACACCGTCTTTTCTGGTTTACGATAAAACTGCAGATTGTCCTGATGATTCTTGTGCTTGGCGCGGTCTCTTTTTACTATCTTTCCGGCTATGTGGACGAAGTAAAGAGGCTCCATGACGAAGCAAAAGCAATCGTCGCAAAATCGTCGGAGGAAGATTTCCTGCCGATGGAAAGCTGCCTGATTTATGATACAAACGGAAATCTGATTTCACAAAGAAGACCGGAAAAAGAGGCTGAGTACGTATACTATCAGGAGATTCCGGCAAAGTACATAATGGCGTTAATCAGTATCGAGGATAAGAAGTATTACAGCCACAATGGAGTGGATATTAAGGCGGTATTTCGGGCAGTCAAAGCTCTTGTTGAGAATGGAAAGCCGACGCAGGGCGGCAGTACGATTACCATGCAGCTTGCAAAGCTGATGTATATGGAGCCCGGAAAGACGTGGCAGTATAAAGTCGAGCAGATGTTTATTGCGGTGGAGCTGGAGAAGCGCTACAGCAAAAGCCAGATTCTGGAATATTATCTGAACAATATTTATTTTGCAAACGGATATTACGGAATCGTTGCGGCATGTCAGGGATATTTCGACTGCGAGCTGGACGAACTGGATTTATCGCAGGTTGCTTTTTTGATGGCGATTCCCAACAGTCCGAGCTACTATGATCCGCTTACCAATTTTGACAATACCATCGACCGCAGAAACCTGATACTTCAAAATTTACTGGATGATGAAAAAATAACAAGCGAACAGTATCTGGAAGCCGTAACGGAAGATATTGTGTTAAACCAGCCGCAGAAGGAAGCCATACTCTGGAACAATTACGTGGATACATATGCCTATCATTGCGCGACGAAGGCGATGATGGAAAATGAAGGCTTTGCGTTTCGCTGCTATTTTGACACAGAGGAGGAAGAGGAAGCATACGATGCGGAGTATGACGAACTGTATGCCGCCTGCCAGAAAAAGCTGTATGCCGGAGGCTGCAAGATTTACACCTCCATTGATATGGATCTGCAGAATGCTTTGCAGGAATCGGTAGATGAGGAACTGTCCGGTTTTACAGAGATTGCCGAGAATGGGGTATATGAGCTGCAGGGCGCAGCAGTATGCATCGACAACAGTACGGGCTATGTGGTTGCGATTGTCGGCGGGCGGAGTCAGGATTTTTCAACCTACACCTTGAATCGTGCCTACCAGAGCCACCGACAGCCGGGAAGCTCCATCAAGCCGCTTCTGGTTTATACGCCGAGCTTTGAACGGGGGTATACGCCGGATACGATTGTCGTGGACGAGGAAATTGAAGATGGGCCAAGCAATGCGGGCGGGGGATATGCAGGCGAAGTGACGGTTCGCTATGCGGTGCAGCAATCCATTAACACCATTGCATGGAAACTATATGATGAGCTGACTCCGGAAGTCGGACTGCAATACCTCAAGAATATGAATTTTACCAATATTGTAGAAAGCGACTATGTTCTGCCTACGGCACTTGGCGGATTTACAACCGGCATGTCGGCGTTGGAGATGGCTGCGGGGTACGAGACGATTGAGAACGACGGCAGATTCCGGGAGCCGACCTGCATCCGGGCAATTCTGGATGGCGACGGAAATGAAATCTACGCATCGGATGTTCCGGTCGAGCAAATCTATGACGTGACGGCGGCGCGCATGATGACAGACGTGCTTACGTCCGTAATGGACGAGGGAACCGGAAAAGCGGCAAAGCTGTCCGATATATCCTGCGCCGGAAAAACGGGGACGACGAACTCCTATAAAGACGGATGGTTTGTCGGGTTTACAAAATATTATACCACGAGCGTCTGGGTGGGCTACGATATGCCAAGAGAAGTTCCGGGACTGAGAGGGACAAGCTATCCGATTCAAATCTGGAAAAACTTTATGGAATATGCGCATGAAGGGCTGCCGGATCTGCCGTTTCTGCCATATGCACAGCTGTCCGATGAATTTGTCCAGCAGCAGGAAGATACCAGACAGGCGGCGTTAGAGCAAAGGGAAGCGGAGAATAACCCGGAAGCCGGACCTGAGAACGGAGAAGGCGAAGAGCCGCAGGACGGCGCGGCACCGGAAGAAGCGGAACCAGACAATCCGGGCGCGGGAGCGCCGGAGGAAGCACCGCCGGAAGGAGTACCTGCGGAGGGAGCGCTGCCGGAGGGAGAAGCGCCCGAACCCTTGACTTGACAGATGAGAAGAAGCAACGATAAAATAGGATTAACAAATGTCACAGGAGGAGTGCAATTTTGAAAAAGTATGGATTTGGAGTAGATGTGGGCGGAACAACCATAAAAATGGGATTTTTTGAGACGAGCGGAACGCTTTTGGGTAAGTGGGAGATTAAGACCGATACAGAGGACGGCGGAGCAAACATCCTCGCCGATATCGCTCTCGCGATTGATAACAAGCTTGCACAGGAAGCAATCAGTAAGAATGATGTGCAGGGGGTCGGAATCGGCGTGCCGGGGCCGGTGCGCAGCAACGGCGTCGTAAACGGATGCGTAAACCTTGGCTGGGGCACTGTAGATGTAGCGGGCGAACTCGGAAATCTTACCGGTCTTTTGGTCAAAGTCGGAAATGATGCAAATGTGGCCGCTCTCGGAGAGATGTGGCAGGGCGGCGGAAAAGGAAGCAAGGATGTTATCATGGTTACGCTTGGAACCGGCGTCGGCGGCGGTATTATCTGCGACGGAAAAATGATTGCCGGATTTAACGGCGCAGGCGGAGAAATCGGACACATTACGGTCAATAAGGAAGAGATCGAGCCATGTAACTGCGGACAATATGGGTGTTTGGAGCAGTATACCTCTGCAACCGGTATCGTTCGTATGGCGAAGAGAAAACTCAACCGTTCCACCGAGGAGACTTCTCTCCGCAAGTTCGAGACGCTTACCGCCAAGGACATTTTCGACGAGGCAAAGGCAGGCGATGCCATTGCCAAGGAACTGGTGGAAGATTTGGGAGATACGCTCGGCAGCACGCTTTCCAATATCGCGTGTGTGGTGGATCCGGAGATTATTGTAATCGGCGGAGGAGTGTCAAAAGCCGGAGAAATCCTGCTTGAGACCATTCAGAGACATTTCATTGAGGGATGCTTTTACGCATGCAGGAACACCAGATTTGCACTTGCAACGCTTGGAAACGATGCGGGAGTCTACGGCTGTATGCAGATGATATTAGATTAGCAGGTTTCTATTTATTTGAATATTTTCCGGATAAAAAATCGCTGAGAACTTTCGAACTCAGCGATTTTTTTCGGGGAGTTAAAACAACCCCTTTATGAGGAAACAAATTTGTCTATTTTGCTTCTGATTTGAAAAGTCTTGGCGCGGCAACGGCAAGGATAGCAATGATAACCGCGAGAATGATGATGTCCGGAACCATGTAGGAGCCGTTGTATGTAAGGCTGTATACAACAGGAGACATTCCTTCCGGCGCATATTCGGCCCAGAGAAGCCAGCCGGAAAGGAAGCTGCACACGAATCGCAAGATACCGCAGATAACGGCGCCGACTACATAGCCGACCTTCACATATTTTCCGCATATCTTAGCAAATACAGGAGCAAGCCCCAAAACGGTAAAGGCTAAAAGGTAGTCAAGTAAGATACAGCCGATCTGGGATAAAAGGGTGGCACAGTACATGACGTTTGAAAAACCGATAATCATCTGCAATAGGCCATGTACAAAACCGGTAAAGCACCCCCACTTAGGGCCGTTTCGAAGTCCCATGATTACAAGTGGAAGCATCTCAAGTGTGATAGATCCGCCAAAAGGCATGTCGTAGAATTTGATGTAAGATAAAATAGTAGCTAAAGCAATAAGCATTGCACCTTCCACCAATATTCTTGTTTTGGATGTTGTGGTCATAAAAAATCCTCCTTGGTGTCAGATGCCAGGAGGTCTCATAATAAATCATTATGTAAATCGCGCTTCCTTACGCCGGTATTATCCGGTTCAAGTAATGAGGGTTTATCCATGTAGGATTTCTCAGCTGATAAGCACCCCTAGCATTCTGTATTATTTTTTCCAAATGCTAGAATAATACATTTGCGGAAGTTCGTCAATAACAACTTTGCAGCTTAACAAAGTAAAGCGTTACTTAATAAAATAAAGTGAATTTTTTAAAACCAAAAAATTCATAAAAATTTAAAAAACGAAAAAACAAAAAGAAATTTGTAAAAAAATGCAAGTTTTCGATTAAAAACTTGCAAAATTATTATAAATTTTCCTTGTATAATTAAGCGCTATCATATAAAATAAATTTGTTAGTGTATTTTATATGTTTTATATCAAAGGAGATTAAGAAGATGGGTTATGTTGATGAAGTACTCGCTCAGGTAAAAGCGAAGAATGCTGCTGAGCCAGAATTTTTACAGGCAGTAGAGGAAGTATTGGATTCCTTACGTCCAGTAATTGATGCAAACGAGGAGCTTTACAGAAAAGAAGCGATTCTTGAGAGAATTACCGAGCCGGATCGTCAGATTATGTTCCGCGTGCCATGGGTAGACGATAAAGGCCAGGTTCAGGTTAACAGAGGGTTCCGCGTACAGTTCAATAATGCGATCGGACCATATAAGGGAGGACTTCGGTTACACCCTTCCGTAAACTTAGGAATCATCAAGTTCTTAGGCTTTGAGCAGATCTTCAAAAACTCACTTACCAGCCTTCCAATCGGCGGCGGCAAGGGAGGTTCTGACTTTGACCCGAAGGGAAAGTCAGACAGAGAGATTATGGCATTCTGCCAGAGCTTCATAACAGAACTTTACAAATATATCGGAGCGGATACGGATGTTCCGGCAGGCGATATCGGAACCGGCGCGCGTGAGATCGGATATATGTTCGGCCAGTATAAGAGAATTACAAACCTTTATGAAGGAGTGCTTACCGGAAAAGGGCTTACCTATGGCGGCTCACTTGCCCGTACGGAAGCTACCGGATATGGCCTGTTATACTTAACACAGGAACTGATGAAGTGCCATGGACAGTCCATGGAGGGCAAGACTGTTTGCGTATCCGGAGCCGGAAACGTTGCGATTTATGCAATCCAGAAAGCACAGCAGATGGGCGCTAAGCCGGTTACCTGCTCCGATTCTACCGGATGGATTTATGATCCGGAAGGAATTGACGTTGCGCTTCTAAAGGAAGTAAAGGAAGTAAAGCGTGCCCGCCTTACCGAGTACGCCGCAGCCAGACCAAGCGCACAGTACCATGAGAAGAAGAACGGAGAGCATGGCGTATGGTCCATCAAGTGTGACATCGCTCTCCCATGTGCAACCCAGAACGAGCTGGATCTCGAGGATGCCAAGATGCTTGTAGCGAACGGTGTTACGGCTGTCTGCGAGGGAGCCAACATGCCTACTACTCTCGATGCAACCAGATATTTTCAGAAAAACGGCGTATATTTTGTCGGCGGAAAGGCTGCAAACGCAGGCGGCGTTGCCACTTCCGCGCTTGAGATGTCCCAGAACTCTGAGAGACTCAGCTGGACCTTCGAAGAAGTTGACGCTAAGCTTCAGAACATCATGATCAACATTTACCACAACATTGATGATGCTGCTAAGCGTTACGGAAAAGAGGGCGACTATGTTGCCGGTGCGAACATAGCCGGATTTGAGAAGGTCGTAAACGCGATGCTGGCACAGGGCGTTTGCTAATTGCCGGAGAGCCGATATGCCTGACGGGTTTGAGTACGATACAAACCCGTCAGGCTTTTTTGCTGCACATTTCCCAAAAATCTCCATCAAATTATTTCTTTCTAAATATTTGCACAAAAAATGTCGATATAGTATAATCCTGTCTTTGACAGTGTTTTGACGTAAAAAGTCCCGGAGACCG
>CAYZZP010000004.1:81244-98230 GCA_964482965.1 uncultured Lachnospira sp. | reverse complement strand
CGTTTGAGCAGGTTAATCTGGTAAATAAGCTAAAACCGGATGTGTTTATCGGCGTGCCGGAGTGGGCAGCAAAGCTTGGCATCCCAACAACCCATGTGCTTGATATGAAAAGACCTACAATGGGGTATGACGGACTTTTATATCTTGGGAACAAGATAGCGGATCAATTACAAAATCCGGGATTTAATAAAAAACTGTCTAAGCATGTCCGTCTGCCGTATAAAGACAGCTGGTATGAGGAAAATGCTTTTAAGTACATAACGGGAGGTGATTTGAGTGTCTGAAATTTTGGAAAATCCACGAGGAGGCTGTGTGCTTGCGGGAATCAATTCTGTGCTGGGGGCTATAGACAGGGTTTGTCCAATCCTCCATTCCGGTCCGGGATGTTGTATGCAGACATGTGCGGCTGAACAGGGAAATTCGGGCAATAAAAGTTCAAGCTTTGTCAGCAGCGTATCCATACCGTCCACAAATATGCTTGAAAGGGAAGTTGTTTTCGGCGGCGTAAATAAATTGAGAACAACAATTCAAGGCGCGATAGATATAATGGATGCAGATGCATTTTTTATATTGACCGGCTGCACTGCCGGAATCATTGGAGATGACATTGCAAGTGTAACGGACGAATTTAAGCAAAAGGGTTATCCGGTATATCCGATTGATACTCCGGGATTTGTGGGAGACAGCAATCTGGGATACGAGGTTATCTGGAATAGTTTCATAGATCAGGTAATTGAAGAAGATGTTGAAAAGGACGAAAAACTGGTTAATATTTTTGGTATCGTGCCTTATCATGATCCGTTTTGGAGCGGGAACCTTGAGGAAATCGCAAGAATACTTGAAAGTCTGGGACTTAAAGTAAATACTTTTTTTACAGGACATCAGGGGATAGAAACGATTAAGAAATGCTCCGGGGCAGCTCTTAATATTATTGTCAATCCCTGGTTATTCAAGGGACCGGCAAAGAAGTTTGAAGAAAAATTTAAAACGCCGGCCTACCGTTATCCGGGACTTCCAATCGGTGCAACAGATACGGGAAGATTTATCAGAGAAATTGCCGGTATCCTGAAGCTGGATAAAACTCTTACAGAAAATGTAATTGCAAAAGAGGAAGATTATGTGTATAGCTATCTTGCACAGTCCATCGGCGCACTGAGCTGGAAACGTTATGCAGTAGTAGGCGACGCCTCAAGTGTGGTTGGAATAACAAGATACCTGGCGAATGATTACAGCTTTACACCTAAGCTTGCAATCATATCGGAACCGATATTCAGAACGGAGGATAAGGAAAGAATCACGAAAGAGCTTAGCAATCTGGAGTACGCATCCCCGCCACGCATAGTGTTTTGCGCAGACCAGTACGAAATCAATCAGACATTGCGTGAGGAAGAAGAGATTACTCTTATCGTTGGCAGCAGTAATGAGAGAGAGGTGGCTTCAGAAAAAGAAATTCAGTGTATAGCAGCAGCATTTCCGTTAAAAGACAGGCTCATTTTCAACAGAGCTTACGCAGGATATAGAGGAAGTTTGTCGTTGACTGAAGATTTATATGATAATCTGTAACTGTTCAGAGCAAAACTGTTTGAGGGTGGCTCTGAACAGTTTGACATAATAAAATAAAGGAGGATTTGCTATGAGCAAAAACTTAGTTGCATATTTTAGTGCGGGCGGTGTTACAAAGAAGTTAGCCGTGAGACTGGCGAATGCCGTTGGGGCAGACATTCATGAAATTATTCCAAAACAGCCATATTCGGAAGCTGATTTGAACTGGCAGGATAAAAACAGTCGTTCCAGTATTGAGATGAATGATAAATCGTCCCGTCCTGAAGTGGCAAATAAAGTCGGGAATGTAGAACAGTATGATACTATCTTTGTCGGATTCCCGATATGGTGGTATGTTGCACCAACAATTATCAATACATTTCTTGAACAGCAGGATTTGAGCGGAAAAACCATTATTCCATTTGCAACCTCAGGCAGTTCAGGTATGGGTGAAACCAATCAATACCTGAAAGAGTCTGCCAAAGGCGCTGCGTTAAAAGAAGGAAGGAGATTTGAAGCAAATGCCGACGAGGCAGAGCTTAGGGCTTGGGCGGAAAATTTTATCACAGTGGGATAAGAACCCGGATGAGATAATCGGAGAAATTGATATTAATTGATAAAAATAAGGAATTGGACAGCTTTATACTTGTGGTGTTACGATTTATGCGTACCAAATAAGTATGAACTGACCGGACAACCGGAGGTTAATAGAAAAATTATTAGCCCCCGGTTTTTTTGTATCATAGGAAACTTTGTTCCGGAATGGATTACAATTCGGGAGGCAGGATAGGAGGATTATTATGAGAAAAATAGGTAAAAAGATGTTGGCAATAGGAATGGCTGCGGTTTTGGGAACTTTATTTTTTGCCGGCTGCAGTAAGAACACAAATGCCGGCAAAAATAATGAAAATGGTGAAGGCGTTAGAAAAATCGTAATTGCGACAGCCGGTACCGGACCGGAACCATATGTATATTCGGATAATGGCAATATCGTCGGTTATGACATTGACGTAATTAATGCTATATTTGAAAAACTGCCGCAATACGAAACAGAGATAGTTGTTACGGAATTTGCTTCTATATTTACCGGAATCGATGCCGATCTGTATGATGTTGGATTGAATCATTTAGCCTTTACCGTTGAAAGAGGAGAGAAATATCTCTATACGGATGTGTATAGCGCAGATAGCAATCTTATAGCTGTCAGAAAGGATGATAACAGTATTAATTCAATCAAAGATATTGTTGGTAAAAATACTTATATTACGGCTTCAAGTAATTATGAAACTAAATTCCTAAACTACAATGAAAAACATTCTGATGCTCAGGTAGGGGTTATTTATACGGAAAATACAAATAATGCATTACTTGATCTTGTGGATGGTAAAATTGATTTCTATCTGTTTACGGCGCCTACCGTTAGGTCACAGGCAAAAAGCTTAGGGCTTGAAGACGAATTAAAATTTATATCCGTGACTAATGAAGAATATAATGAATTTTTTGGCGATGGAGAAGCGGTTGTATATGGAAATTTTTATATAGTCGCTAAAGATGACGAGGAACTTGCCAGTGCGATGAATGGGGCATTTGAAGAACTTGTAGAAGAAGGAAAGATATTTGAATTAGAACAGAAGTGGCTTGGAATTGAAAAAGAAGACGATTTGATGACAATTGATTATGTTAATGAGCAGAAAGGATTAATAGAGGAAAAACTGTCTGAATAATTGCGGAATGGAGGATAAGGATGCTTAATCTGTTTGATTTTAATGTTTTGTATGAAGATATCATATCAATAGCGAAATTTATACCGGTTACGCTCGGATTGGCTTTTGGGTCAGGATTAGCCGGGCTTATACTTGGCTTTTTGATTGCACTTGTGGAGATTAAAAAAATACCGGTAATTCATCAGCTTGTTTCTGTATTTATATCTTTTATGAGAGGAACTCCAATTATTGTACAGTTATATGTAACATATTTCGGGATACCTATAATACTGAAATATGTTAATTACTATAATGGAACGAATATTAAAATAGCCGGGATACCCTCTGTTGTGTATGCGATGGTGGCATTGGCGTTAAATAGCTCTGCATTTCTTTCGATAGTAATAAAAACATCTTTTGAGTCTGTGCCAGAAGGTGAAATAGAAGCTGCAAGGGCGCTTGGAATGACAGGACCTCAGGTTATGAGAAGGGTTATCCTGCCATGCTCGCTGGACGTTGCCGTTCCTAACATAGGGAATCAGTTTATAGGTCTGATAAAGGGAACTTCTCTTGCATTCACATGTGCAGTTATCGAGATGACAGCGGAAGGGAAAATAGTTGGAGCAGTCGGATACAGATATTTTGAGGCATATGTGGCTCTGGCAATATTATATTGGGCTATTACGATTGTTGTGGAACAGATTATACGAATCATTATGCATTTTGTAAAAGTTCCTGAAACTATAGATGATAATCAAAAGAAGGAATTATCGGAGGCATAAGATGATAGAGATTAGAAATTTAAAAAAGAGTTTCGGCTCTAACGTAATATTGGACGGCATAAGCTTTGACATTGAGAAAGGAGATGTGATTGCCGTTATAGGGCCATCCGGAACAGGAAAATCGACATTGTTAAGATGTCTTAATCTACTCAATAATCCGGATAGCGGAACTATAAAGTTTGATGATAAAACTATAGATTTTTCTAAAATGAAGAAAAAGGATATATATGCAGTAAGAAAAAAGTCTTCTATGGTTTTTCAGTCATTTAATTTACTGCATAAAAAAACAGTTCTCGAAAATGTAATGGAAGGGCTTGTAATAGTGAAAAAACTCAAGAAAGAAGAGGCTAAAGAAATTGCTATAGATTCGTTGAAGAAAGTTAAGATGGATGACAGATTGAATTATTATCCACGGCATCTTTCAGGAGGTCAGCAACAGAGAGCAGCTATAGCGAGAGCAATCGCAATGAATCCGGAGTTGCTTCTTTTTGATGAGCCAACGTCGGCATTGGATCCGGAATTAGTTGGAGAAGTGCTCAGCGTAATACAGATGCTTGCTCAGGAAAATAATACTATGATAATAGTTTCACATGAAATGGAATTTGTAAGACGCGTATCCAACAAATTAATTTTTATCGAGAACGGCAAAATTGTTGAATCGGGTTTTACGGACCAAATATTCAGTGAACCGAAAAATGAGAGAACAAAGGCGTTCCTTATTAAAAACAGGGTACAGGTTATGCCTGAATACACGATATAAGAAGGAGAAATAGTGCGATGAAAAAAATATTAATTAAAAATGGTAATGTATTTGACGGAAAACATTCAAAATTAAAGGATAATGCAAAAATTATTATAGAGAATAACATTGTAAGGGAAATTGTGCAGGGTGAAGTGAGTGAGGAAAAGTTTGATGAAATTATTGATGCGGACAATAAAACGGTTATTCCCGGGCTTACAGATGCACATGTCCATGTTTCTCATACGGCGTCCTTTGATGAACCTGAGCAGCGAATTGATGAAATGGCGGTTCGCAGCGTCAGGTTTGCTAAAGATATGCTTTTGAGAGGATTTACGACAATCCGTGACGCAGGGGGAATAACATACGGATTGAAGAAAAATATAGATAACGGTTTTTTGGATGGACCTCGTATCTTTCCATCTAATGCGTATATTTCACAGACATGCGGACATGGTGACAAGAGACACAGCGTGTCAGCAGAGAGGCTGCCTGATGGGACATATACTTCGCCGGCCCTTCAAAACAGATACAGTTATATTGCAGATGGCGTGCCGGAGATGCTGAGGGCTGTCAGAGAGCAGTTTATCTTAGGGGCGTCACAGATAAAAATAATGGCTGGGGGCGGTATCTCTAGTGATTATGATCCATTATTCACGGTGCAGTTTACCTATGAAGAGATGAAAGCGGCAGTAGATGCTGCCGCTGATTACGGAACATATGTTATGGCGCATCTGTATACGTCTGCAGCAATGCAGAGAGCGATTAAAGCGGGTGTGAAGAGTCTTGAGCATACGACGTTAATGGATGATGAAACAGGAAGGATGATACAGGCTAACAATACTTGGGTGATGCCGGGACCACAGGCAGGAAGGCACCATGAACAGCCTGATACGCCTAAAGGCAGACTTTTGGCGCAAAAAGCTGAAATTGTGCGTAGAGGGAATGATATAACCACGGAAATAATTAACAAATATAATCTCAATATCGTTTTCGGAACAGATTCCTTTGGAGATCCGGATATAATTGCCAAAACACAGCTTGAAGATTTTTCTTATTTTAAGAAAAAGTATGGAAGCTTTAAAGGTTTATTGGCCGCTACAGGCAATGTTAATGAACTTTTCAAGCTTACAACATACCAAAATCCATATCCGGATGGCAAAATTGGAGTACTGGAAGAAGGTTCTTTCGCAGATATTCTTGTTATTAACGGAAATCCGGTTGAGGATCTTGATGTATTAGCCAATGCTGATAATATTTTATTTATTATGAAGGATGGCAGGATTTATAAAAATGATATTTTAACCCGGAAGCTAAATATGCATGGTTGTGCATGATAGCTGACAATGTTTTTCTGGCATTTATTTTACCGGTTGAATTTTTATCGGGTGCTATAAGAAATTTTTATTGTACAAAAGGGAAAATATATGTTATGATTTCATAGTAAACCAATAGGAATAATAAAAATTGGCGACATAAGCATAATAAGCAAAAGGCAAGACAAGGCCTTTAAGCATAAGAGTATCAGTTATAATCTGATTTACAGGCTTATGAATAGTAATTATAAATTAAGTGTTAGAATGGAGGTATCAAATTGAGCAATGTAATTTATTTGGACAATGCTGCAACAACAAAAGTAAAGGATGAAGTATATGAGGCTATGCTGCCATACTTTAGGGAATACTATGGCAATCCGTCAAGTATATACAGATTTGCGGGAATCAGTAAAAAAGCAATCGAAGATGCAAGAAAAACGGTTTCAGACTTTTTAAATGCAAAGCCGGATGAAATTTATTTTACCGGCGGCGGAAGCGAATCCGATAACTGGGCTTTAAAAGCAGTTGCTTTTGCAAAAAGAGAAAAGGGAAAACATATTATCACTTCCAAGATTGAACACCATGCGATACTTCACACCTGTGAATATCTGGAAAAGCTTGGATTTGAAGTGACATACCTTGATGTGGACGAAAACGGAGTGGTAAAGCTTGATGAACTTAAGGCGGCAATCAGAGAGGATACTATATTGATTTCCATTATGTTTGCTAACAATGAGATTGGTACTATTCAGCCCGTAAAAGAGATTGGAAGAATTGCCCATGACAATGGAGTCTTATTCCATACAGATGCAGTTCAGGCATATGGACATGAGCATATAGATGTGGAAGAGCTTGGAATTGATTTGCTTTCAGCAAGCGGACACAAAATAAACGGACCGAAAGGAATAGGGATTCTTTATCTTAGAAATTCTGTGAAAATAGGCGCATTTATTCATGGCGGCGCTCAGGAGAGAGGGAGGAGAGCAGGAACGCATAATGTGCCGGGAATTGTTGGATTTGGGAAGGCGACAGAGCTGGCAAAAGAGAATATGGACAGGCGGCATATCTATGAAAGCAAATTGCGGGATCATTTGATAGATCGTGTGCTTGCAGAGATTCCATATACAAAATTAAATGGTCACAGGGCAAACAGACTGTCCAATAATGCAAATTTCAGCTTTAGGTTTATTGAGGGAGAGTCATTGCTCATATTGCTCGATCAGAAAAATATTGCCGGTTCCAGCGGCTCAGCCTGCACATCAGGTTCGCTTGATCCGTCCCATGTGCTTCTTGCAATCGGACTTCCACATGAGATTGCACATGGTTCTTTGAGACTTACACTTTCAGATGAGACGACAATAGATGAGATTGATTATGTGGTGGACGAGTTAAAGAAGATTGTGGAAAGGCTTCGCAGTATGTCACCGCTTTATGAGGATGCTGTTAAGGAGGGAAAAATACAATGAGTCAGATTATAGAATACAGCGAACAGGTAATGGATCATTTCAGTAATCCGAGAAATGTAGGAGAGATTGAAAACGCCAGCGGCGTCGGCACCGTAGGAAATGCCAAGTGCGGCGATATTATGAGAATATATCTTGATGTGGACGAAAACAGGATTATCAGGGACTGCAAATTTAAAACTTTCGGATGCGGCGCGGCAGTTGCGACAAGCAGTATGGCAACGGAAATGATCAAGGGAAAATCTGTGGAGGAAGCGTTAAAGCTTACGAACAAAGCAGTTCAGGAAGCGCTTGGCGGACTCCCGGCAGTAAAAATACATTGCTCGCTGCTTGCAGAAGAAGCAGTACATGCCGCATTGTGGGATTATGCAAAGAAAAATAATATTGAGATTGAAGGTTTAAAACCTCCGGTAGATGATATCGACGAGACAAAAGAGTTTTATGAGATGTCCGGGGAATAGGTCATGTCTAAGGCAAAAGTTGTTGTAGGAATGTCAGGAGGCGTGGATTCTTCCGTGGCGGCATATCTACTGAAAGAGCAGGGATATGATGTAATAGGTGTAACTATGCAGATATGGCAGGAGGAAGAAGCCTGTACGATTGAGAGGAATGGCGGCTGCTGCGGGCAGAGCGCGGCGGAAGATGCGGGAAGAGTCGCCCGGATGCTTGAAATACCCCATTATGTTATGAATTTCAGGGAAATATTCAGGGAAAAGGTCATTGATAACTTTGTTTCGGAATATATATGCGGAAATACCCCAAATCCATGTATCAGATGTAATCGTTTTGTGAAATGGGAGGCGCTTCTTGAGCGAAGCCTCCAGCTGGGAGCGGATTACATTGCAACCGGACATTATGCTATGGTAAAGAGACTGCCCAATGGCAGGTTTGCAGTCTGTAAATCAGTTTCAACCGGGAAAGATCAGACGTATGCGCTCTATAACCTGACACAGCGTCAGCTGGCCCATACATTGATGCCTGTCGGCGCATATGAAAAAACGGAAATCAGAGGTATTGCGAAGGATTTAGGATTGCCTGTGGCGGATAAGCCGGACAGCCAGGAAATTTGTTTTATTCCGGATAATGATTATGGGGCGTTTCTTGAGAAAAATACAAAGACAAAGATTCCGCCGCAGGGAATGTTTGTTGATAAGCAGGGCAATATTCTTGGAATACACAGGGGAATTCACAGATATACCGTAGGGCAGAGAAAAGGATTAAACATATCGTCGGACAGACCGCTTTATGTCTGTGAAATTCGTCCGGAGACAAACGAGATAGAACTTGGAAGTAACGAGGATACCTATGCGGCAGTCGTGTATTGCAAGGATGCAAACCATATGGCGGTTACAAATTTCGAGGATTGCAGGAATATTACCGCAAAAGTCCGTTATGGTGGAAAAGAACAATCGTGTACTGTAAAATATACGGGCAATAACAGTATGATTTGTACCTTTGATGAAAAGGTGCGGGCGGCTGCGCCAGGGCAGGCAATCGTTTTTTATCAGAATGATATAGTGCTTGGCGGCGGTACGATTATAAAGGGGATGAACAGATTATGATTTCAACAAAAGGAAGATATGCGCTCAGTGTAATGCTGGACATTATGCAGCATGATGGCGAAAATCCGGTCTGCCTGAAGGATACAGCGAAAAGGCAGGACTTGTCGCAAAAATATCTGGAGCAGATTGCAGCCACGCTGAAAATCAGCGGTCTGCTGGGAAGCAGCAAAGGAAAAAACGGCGGTTATTATCTGCTAAAAAAGCCGGAGGAATATACTGTTGGAGAGATATTAAGGGTGATGGAAGGCGATTTGGCGCCGGCACCCTGCGCATCAGGGAACGGTCTGACCTGTAGGAGAAAAGCAAAGTGCCCTAATTTTCGGGTATGGGAAAAGATAAATGATGCTGTCAATTCGGTTGTGGATAACATTACATTGGCGGATATGTACGAATGGCAGCGTGAGCAAGAAAATGAAGATTAGTTATAAGTTTTGATTATAACCGGTTCTAAGATGTATGTATTTGATAATCATAAAAAGCAGTGCTACTATATCTTCACAGCCTACAAAAACAATAGGTAAAATAACAATACAATTATAGACAACGGATGCCTTGCTACGCGAGACGTCTTATGTAAAAAACTATGTACAGGAGGTATTTGCTATGGGAAATTACAAATTTGAAACATTGCAGTTACATGTAGGGCAGGAGCAGGCTGATCCTGTTACGGATTCAAGGGCGGTGCCAATTTATCAGACGACATCTTATGTATTCCATAATTCGCAGCATGCTGCAGACCGTTTTGGCTTGGCAGACGCAGGAAATATATATGGCCGTTTGACAAATTCAACACAGGATGTGCTGGAGAAAAGACTGGCTGCATTAGAGGGCGGCGTTGCTGCGCTGGCGCTTGCATCCGGGGCGGCTGCAATTACTTATACGATTCAGGCTTTAGCGCAGGCGGGAGACCACATTGTAGCACAAAAGACCATTTATGGAGGAAGCTATAATCTGCTTGAGCACACATTGCCGCAGTATGGCATTGAGACCAGTTTCGTGGATGCGCATAATCTTGCGGAGCTTGAGGCAGCGATTCAGGAGAACACAAAGGCAGTATTTATTGAGACACTGGGAAATCCAAACAGCGATATTCCTGATATTGAGCGGATTGCAGAGATTGCCCATAAGCATGGCTTACCGCTTGTGATTGATAATACATTCGGAACTCCGTACCTGATTCGCCCGATTGAATATGGGGCTGATATTGTTGTCCATTCTGCCACAAAATTTATTGGAGGACATGGAACTACATTGGGAGGTATTATTGTGGATTCCGGTAAATTTGACTGGAAAACCAGCGGCAAATATAAGCCGATTGCAGAGCCGAATCCAAGCTATCATGGAATATCTTTTGTGGATGCAGCAGGACCGGCAGCTTTTGTAACATATATCAGAGCAATTTTGCTTCGTGATACAGGCGCAACAATTTCCCCATTCAATGCCTTCTTGCTGTTGCAGGGAGTTGAAACACTGTCCCTTCGATTGGACAGACACGCAGAGAATACAAAGAAAGTTGTGGAATATCTGTCAAAGCATCCGCTGGTAGAACATGTAAACCATCCGTCGCTTCCTGACCATCCGGATCATGCACTTTATAAGAGGTATTTCCCGAATGGCGGCGCAAGTATTTTTACTTTTGAAATTAAAGGCGGAAAAGAGGAGGCTTGGAAGTTTATTGACAACACTGAAATCTTCTCCCTGCTTGCAAATGTGGCAGATGTTAAGAGCCTTATTATTCATCCTGCTTCCACAACACATTCGCAGCTTTCGGAGGAAGAACTTGCGGACCAGGGTATTAAGCCGAATACGATTAGACTTTCTATTGGAACAGAGCATATTGATGATATTATCGGTGACTTGGAAAAGGGATTTGCGGCTCTTAAATAGAGAATAGATGTGTTGTGAATATCCGTTAATATGGGCGATTGATGTCTCTTTGGAAAAGAGGTTTTGCAATCGCCCGAATTTGCATTGTATTGCAGGAATCCATCAATACTTTATAGAAAAATGGCGGAAGAGACCCGTATCATGGAAAAGTATAAACAGGGAGATGTATATGGATTTTACAAAATTGGAAAATAATATTATTGACGTAGTTCAGGAAGAACAACTGAAGCTTGGCTATAGGAGGGAACAAATAAGTCTGTTTTATCCGTTATCATCGCTGAATCATTTTTTGGAGACTTCATATCGGGCAGAGGAGATGCTCAATCTGCTAAGGGGACATTTCTGCGGTGGAGCCGGTAAAATAAAAGCGGAGGATGTTACCTGCAAAAATGAAAGGTTTTGCCTGATTGTTGCGCAGAAGACTGTTTCCGACATACATGATATGCCAAAAGATAGCTTTTTGGCGGCATTTATTGAAAAAATCAGGACACATAATTGTACGATTGATGACTTGCTTGAGGTATTCAGAAAGTATTCGGAAAATGTGCATTGTGAGAGAGTGCGGAATGGAGAGTTTGATTATCTTATTTACTTTGAAAATGGTACGCCGAATTCCTATCGGTACTGTATTACAGATGAAGGATGCCACATGGCGTATCACAGGTTTACAGAGGAAGATTATTTAGATTTTGGCTTTTAAATGAAAGGTTATGAAAGATGAATACAGATTATGAGTATTCCATAAAGGATTTACGGAACGTGAAACCAGAGGAATACATTTTGCTTGATGTAAGAGATGAGAGTTCTTATTCTTACGGGCATTTGCCGGATGCAGTGAATGTGCCAAAGGAGAAAATTACTGAGCATATAGAGGAATGGAAAGATAAAAAGGTTATTGTATATTGTAAAAAAGGGGAAATCAGCAGTGAGGTAACAGAGCTTTTACGGGAAAACGGCATAGAAAGCTATAACCTGAGGGGCGGATATATTGCATGGCTTCTGGAGGAAGACGCCGAAGAGGAAAATGTGAATGAAAAAGATTTTTGTAAAGAAGCAGAGGAAAGTATTCGCAAGCGTTTTCATAAGAAAATATGGTGCCAATTCACGAAGGCGGTTCGTACCTATAAACTGGTAAAAGAGGGAGATAAAATTGCGGTCTGCATTTCCGGCGGAAAAGATTCAATGTTAATGGCAAAGCTTTTTCAGGAACTCAAAAGGCACAATAAGTTTGATTTTGAATTGGTATTTTTAGTGATGGATCCGGGATACAGCTCTGAAAATCGCAAGGTGATAGAAAACAATGCAAAGAAGCTTGGAATACCGATACAGATTTTTGAAACAAATATTTTTGAAAATGTGTTTCATGTGGAAGAGTCATCGAGCCGAAGAAGTTCGGCTTGCTATCTGTGCGCAAGGATGCGAAGAGGAAATCTGTATGCAAAAGCAGAAGAGCTTGGCTGCAACAAGATAGCGCTCGGACATCACTATGATGATGTGATTGAGACGATTTTAATGGGTATGCTTTATGGGGCACAGATACAGACCATGATGCCAAAACTGCATGCAACAAATTTTAGCGGAATGGAGCTGATACGTCCGATGTACCTGATACGGGAGGAAAGTATTAAGGCATGGCGGGATGCCAATAAGTTTCATTTTATTCAGTGTGCCTGCAGATTTACGGATACCTGTTCCTCATGTCAGAATGACGGACAGAGTAATTCAAAACGTCTGGAAGTAAAGAAACTCATTGCAGAAATGAAAAAGACCAATCCGTTTGTGGAGGGAAATATTTTTAAAAGCGTGGAAAATGTTATGCTCGATACTGTTGTCGGATATAAGCAGGGCGGCATGAGACATCACTTTTTGGATAACTATTAATTACATTGGATGAAAACATGAAGCTTATTGTCCAATGATGGCGAAAAAGCATTTGTACCTTCGGCTGCCGGATTTATCATTGCAAGTGAAGTTGTAAAGGTTTTGACAGTGGATGAGATTTATGAAGAGTATGCTGATTAAAGATACTACAAAGGAAGAAAGAGAGCAGACATTGATGGATAAAAAGAGATAGCAGAAATTAATATGGAATATAATGCAGGGTATTTGTATGGATAAGGAGGCGTTTCAGAAATGACAAGGGAAGAAGCATGGAGTTTATTAACGGAGTTTAATCAGGAAGAGTTTCATTTACAGCATGGGCAGATTGTGGAGAAGACCATGATGTATTTTGCTGAAGAATTGGGGTATGGAGAAGAAAAGGAGTTTTGGGGAATAGTAGGGTTGCTGCATGACCTGGATTTTGAAAAATATCCGGAACAACACTGCATCAAGAGTCAGGAAATAATGAGAGAGCGAGGCATTGATGAGCGCATTATTCATGCAACAGCCAGTCATGGTTATGGTATTACCGTAGATATTCAGCCGGAGCATGAGATGGAAAAGGTACTTTATGCGGTGGATGAGCTGACAGGACTAATTGGGGCGGTAGTTCTTATGCGGCCTTCAAAAAGCGTGCAGGATTTGGAATTAAAATCCGTAAAAAAGAAATTCAAGGCAAAAGGGTTTGCGGCCGGATGCGACAGGGAAGTAATACAGCATGGAGCGGATATGTTGGGATGGTCATTGGATGAGCTTATTACGAAGACGATAGATGCGTTGAAAACTTTTCAGGATTAATTGGACGTTCAATTTTCGCATTACACATATTGGAAGAAATATTTAAGGGACATGACAGTTATCTGCACAGATAAGAAGTATGTCCCTGTTTTTATATCATAGGATTAGGCGCCTGTAAATTGTGAAATACTTGAAAAATATTCCGAGGGCTTCAAAGTTGGGTAGGTGGAATTTATACTTGACATTTTTGTATGACAAAAATACAATGGTCATAAGTAGGGATGTGAAATGGCGAAAGCTGGAGGACCAAAGGCTGACATTACCAAAGAAAAGGTTGTCAGCATCAGAATGAAGCCGGAGGATTATGAGAAATTAAAAGAATATGCAGATTTTTCCGAAATGACTGTTACTGATGTGGTGCAGAAGGGTGTTTCAATTATCTTGGATAGAGAAAAACGCTGACGGATTCTCTTCTTAGCAATGGAGGGAACATTAAAGATTTTGATAAAGTGAAAAAATTAAGTAATACAAAATAATACAACATAATATAACATAATGTTTGATTGGGGGTTATTATGGAGGAGAAGCAGAAAATCATCGCCATAGGAGCAGGAGATTCCCCGGAAATATTTTTTTCCAACAACGACGGCGAACTATATGAAAATGTGATAAATGATTTTGAGAGCGGTATATCGCATGGAATGCTTGTAGCAAATTTATCATATGAGCTTGCGCTGAGGCTTGGGGTAAGTGAAGCCGAAGCCTATGACATTAAGCTGGCAGGATTTGTGCATGATGTGGGAAAACTGGCGCTGTCACAGTATCTTTACGGCAGAAATACAGAGGGGCTTTCAATAGAGGAAGTTAAGTACATGAGAATGCACTCCAAGATAGGATATGATTTTCTAAGGAAATATAATTTTTCGGAAAATGTTCTTGAGGCGGTGCTGTATCATCATGAATGTTATGATGGAAGCGGTTATCCGGACAATCTGGAAGGGGAGGCTATTCCATTAAGCGCAAGAATTATAAGAGTTGCGGACGCATATGCGGCGCTGATATCCGACAGACCATACAGAAAGGCATTTGACTATGAGACCGCAGTGGATATTCTTATCGAGGAAAATAAAAACTTTGATATGCGGGTATTTATTGAGTTTCAGAGGCTTATACATGAGCCGGAAACATTGGAATTAATAGAATTAAGTAATGTTTGCCTTGATGATTTGGATATTCGTGATATACTTAAGTAAAAGGGAAATTTTAGAAAATAGTATTTACATAGGGAGAGTAAGTTCCCTTGATATTAGGAGGAAACAACAATGGCTGAAGCAATGGTAGGCTTGAAAAGAACTCACAGATGCACAGAGATTTCTGCTGCAAATGTAGAGGAGACAGTAACAGTTATGGGCTGGGTGCAGACAAGAAGAAATCTCGGTTCTCTGATTTTCGTTGATTTGAGAGACAGAAGCGGTATTATTCAGATTGTATTTGATGAAAATACTGTCGGCAAGGAGGGCTTTGACAAGGCTTACACACTTCGTAACGAGTATGTTATTGCTGTTGTGGGCAAGGTTGAGAAGCGTTCAGGCGCAGTCAACGCTAATTTAAAGACAGGAGATATAGAGGTTGTGGCAGAGCAGCTTAGAATTCTTTCAGAAGCAGAGACGCCTCCGTTTCCAATCGAGGAAAATATCAATACAAAGGAGGAATTGAGACTTAAGTACAGATGTCTCGATTTGAGAAGACCTGACATTCAGTCAAATATTATTATGAGAAGTAAGGTTGCCACTCTTACAAGAGCATTTCTTGCAAATGAGGGCTTCCTTGAGATAGAGACTCCTATGCTTACAAAAAGCACGCCGGAGGGAGCAAGGGATTATCTGGTGCCAAGCCGCGTACATCCGGGAAAATTTTATGCGCTGCCGCAGTCGCCTCAGCTTTTTAAGCAGATGCTTATGTGTTCAGGCTATGACAGATATATGCAGATTGCAAGATGTTTCAGGGACGAGGATTTGAGAGCCGACCGTCAGCCGGAATTTACACAGATAGATATGGAGCTTTCATTTGTTGACGTTGATGATGTTATTGATGTAAATGAAAGACTTCTGGCATATTTATTTAAAGAGATTCTTGATGTGGAGGTTAAGCTGCCGATACAGAGAATGACTTGGCAGGAAGCAATGGACAGATTTGGTTCGGATAAGCCTGACTTGAGATTTGGCATGGAGCTTAAGGATATTACGGAAATTGTCAGAAACTGTGGTTTTGGTGTATTTACAGGTGCTGTTGAAGCAGGAGGCTCTGTGCGTGGTATCAATGCAAAGGGACAGGGGGAAATGCCTCGCAAAAAGATTGATGCATTAGTTGACTTTGCAAAGGGTTACGGAGCAAAGGGACTTGCATATATAGCAATTCAAAATGACGGAACTGTAAAATCTTCTTTCTCAAAATTTATGACAGAGGAAGAGATAAAAGCAATAATTGCTTCTTTGGACGGAGAGAATGGTGATCTTCTTCTCTTTGCGGCAGACCGCAACAAGATTGTATGGAGTGTCCTGGGCGCTTTGAGAGTTGAGCTTGCAGAGCAGATGAATCTGCTGGACAAGAACGATTATAGATTCCTTTGGGTTACAGAGTTTCCACAGTTTGAGTGGTCTGACGAGGAGGAGCGGTTTGTGGCTATGCACCATCCGTTTACTATGCCTATGGACGAGGACCTTGACAAGCTGGAGAGCGCTCCGGGTGAAGTTCGTGCAAAAGCCTATGATATTGTGCTTAACGGTACGGAAATCGGAGGCGGAAGCGTGAGAATACATCAGGCGGATATTCAGTCAAGAATGTTTAAGGCGCTGGGACTTACAGAGGAGGTCGCCAACGAAAAGTTTGGTTTCCTGCTCGACGCATTTAAGTATGGAGTTCCCCCGCATGCAGGTCTTGCATATGGTCTGGACAGACTTGTAATGCTTATGGCTAAGAGAGACAGTATTCGTGATGTAATAGCGTTTCCAAAGGTTAAGGACGCAAGCTGCCTTCTCACAAATGCACCTGACGTGGTGGATACAAAGCAGCTTTCAGAGCTTTCGATTGGAATTGTCACAGAGGAATAAGAATCAGTTATAAATGCTGATTACAGTTTTTACAGATAGACAAGTGGAAAGGTGGTATATATGGGCGAAGCAGAAGAAAATATCATTGAAAACGTGCCTGATAATGAGAAAAATATCATTGAGAATGCACTGGAAAGTAATGTAGAGATTGTGTACGGCAATTCAGAAAATGTTGTAGATGGCAGTACAGATATAGTTAATACGGAAGCAGAAATAGCAGATAGCGAAGTTTCAGGAACTGACGATTTATATGCTATGGATAT
>CAYZZP010000004.1:0-81144 GCA_964482965.1 uncultured Lachnospira sp. | reverse complement strand
CAGAAATAGCAGATAGCGAAGTTTCAGGAACTGACGATTTATATGCTATGGATATAGAGCAGGAACAATCTGCGCAGCCAATAGAGCAGGAGCAATCTGCGCAGCCAATAGAACAGGAACAATCTGCGCAGCCAATAGAGCAGGAGCAATCTGCGCAGCCAATAGAACAGGAACAATCTGCGCAGCCAATAGAACAGGAACAATCTGTGCAGCCGGTTGAGCTATCTGTGCAGCAGCCGGAAACTTCAAAGTCTGTGGCATCTGCCAAAGCTAAAGGCGGTAAAGCAAAGAAGGTTAAGAAAAAGACAGCAGATACTAATAGCGGCAAAAAGAAAAATGGTTTTATTAGTTATATTTCTAACAGTATATCAATAAAGGTAAAGCTGGTTATAGCATTTGTCATACCTGTACTTTTCATAATTATACTTGGAGTTGTGTCATATTCAACGGCTTCCGGCGCTATTATGAAGAATTTCACAGAAGCTTCAGAATCTACTATACAAAAGACAGGAGATTATTTTGACCTTCTGTTAAATAATGTGGAGGCGACGGCTAATGATTTTGCAAATAATACGGCAGTCCAGTCGTATTTTTCAGGAAGTCTTGCGAGCGACCCTATGAACGAGTCTCAGACCTACACGGAGCTTAATAAAAATCTTATTTCCACAGTTATGGGCAATCAGGCTATTTCAAATGCGTTTGTGGTAGGTTCGTATGGCAAATACATTTATACAGCTACTAACAATAATGAGCAGACGAATGTATATGAAAATGTCAAGGTTTCATCTGAAGGTATAGCTATAGATGCAAATAGCCAGCTTTGGATTACAGACAGAGAATATGTGGATACAATTAATAAAAGACCATATGCGGTAAGCTATGCAAGAAAGCTTACTTCTAACAATGTTAAGAGCATTGGATACATATTTTTTGATGTTGATCTTGATTATGTAAAAAGTACTCTGGAAGCTGTAGATATGGGCGAGGATAGCGTTATAGCCCTAGTGGCTCCTGACGGCGGCGAGATTATCACATCAAAGTCTAAGACATTTGAGGATGGCAGGAAGTATGTAGTTGGGGAGAGCTTTTATGAAGAGGCGCTTGAAAGCAGTGATACGAGCGGCAGCAAGTATGTGCAGTTCGATAATAAGAGGCATTTGTTTATATATAACAAAACTTCGGACGGATTTATGGTATGCGCTCTTATTCCGAGAAGTGAGATTTTGGCTCAGGCAAATACAATTTTGTATGTGTCAATAATTATGGTGGCGCTCTCATTTATTATAGCTTTAATTATCGGCGGATATTTGGCTTACAATATCAGCAGATCAATCAACCATATTATGAATAAGCTGGAGCTTGCTGCTTCCGGCGACCTTACAATATTGGTTGACGATAGGGGCAGGGATGAGTTCAGCGTTCTTGGAAGAAGCACCAATGATATGATTGGAAATGTTAAGGGACTGATTGAAAAGACTAAAAATGTATCCGGCAAGGTTGATACTTCCGTAGGCGTTGTGACAGAAAGCGCGAAAGAACTTCTCAAGGCAACTAAGGAGATTACATATGCAATCGAAGAAATTGAGCGCGGTGTTGTTCAGCAGGCTGAGGATTCGGAGGACTGCTTAAGACAGATGGATAACCTGTCTGACAGGATAAATATCGTATCTGAAAATTCAGAGAAGATTGCCAAGATTGCCGACGAGACAACGGATATTGTAGGCAGCGGTATAAATTCAATCGCGGAGCTTAAGGAAAATGCTGAATCTACAGTTGAAATTACTCATAAGGTAATCGAGGAAATCCTTAAACTTAAGGAATCTTCAAAGGCTATCGGAAATATCGTAGGCGCAATAAATGAAATTTCTGAGCAGACTAACCTGCTTTCTCTCAATGCAAGCATTGAGGCGGCAAGAGCAGGAGAGGCAGGAAGAGGCTTTGCGGTAGTTGCTGATGAAATCAGAAAGCTGGCGGAGCAGTCTATGGATTCTGCCAATGAAATCAGAAGGATTGTAGACGACATTAACCATAAGACTAACGATACGGTTAATATAGCTAAAAAAGCGGAGGATGTTGTTGAAATTCAGGGCAAATCTCTTGAAAATGCCGAGAAGGTATTTGATGAGGTACAGCTTCAGTTTAACAATCTTGTAAATAACCTTGAGCAGATTACAAGCGGAATTGAGACAATCACCGATGCAAAAGCTCAAACCATCGACGCAATTCAGAGCATTTCTGCCGTATCACAGCAGACGGCTGCGGCTTCGGAGGAAGTTACGGAGACTGCAAACAGACAGCTTGAGCAGGTAGAGGGACTCAATAAGGCGTCAGAGGATTTGACAGTCAATTCAAATGATTTGGCACAGGCTATTGACTTATTTAAGATTTAATAATATTATGTGATAAGGCGCTTTATAATACTAAAGTGAGAAATTTGAAAGTAAACTTTCAAACTATTTATTGGTGCAGTATCGCAAGCCAGGCTTGCGATATGCAGGGGAGTAATTTATGACGGAGGTTAAAAATGTATTCATTTGACGAAGTATTGAATTTTGATCCTGAAGTAGCAAAGGCTATGGAAGATGAGCTTACAAGACAAAGAACTCACATTGAGCTTATCGCTTCTGAGAATCTTGTAAGTAAGGCGGTTATGGCAGCTATGGGCAGCACATTAACTAATAAGTACGCAGAGGGCTATCCGGGAAAGAGATATTACGGTGGCTGCGAGTATGTAGATGTTGTTGAGACACTGGCTATTGAGAGAGCTAAGGAGCTTTTTGGCTGTGAGTACGCTAACGTACAGCCGCATTCAGGGGCACAGGCAAATCTTGCTGCATTTTTTGCAATGGTAGAACCGGGAGACACAGTTATGGGAATGAGCCTTGACTGCGGCGGACATTTGTCACATGGTTCACCTGTTAATATTTCAGGAAAGTATTTCAATATTGTTCCTTATGGCGTAACGGCAGATGGATTCATTGATTATGATGATGTATTAAGAATTGCTAAGGAATGTAAGCCTAAGATGATTATTGCAGGTGCAAGCGCATATGCAAGAACTATTGATTTCAAGAAGTTCAGAGACATCTGTGATGAGGTAGGCGCATACCTTATGGTAGATATGGCGCATATTGCAGGACTTGTAGCAGGAGGTCAGCATCCAAGCCCAATTCCTTATGCAGACGTTGTTACGACAACAACTCATAAGACGCTCCGCGGACCAAGAGGCGGTATGATACTTAGCTCAGCAGAGAACGCTGACAAATTCAAGTTTAACAAGAGCGTATTTCCTGGAATACAGGGCGGTCCTTTAATGCATGTAATCGCAGCTAAGGCTGTCTGCTTAAAGGAAGCGCTCGACCCAAGCTTCAAGGTATATGCTGAAAATATTGTTAAGAACGCGGACGCACTTTGCAAAGGCTTAATGAGCAGAGGTTTTGACATTGTATCAGGCGGTACAGACAATCACCTTATGCTTGTAAATCTTATAAGCAAGGGTGTTACAGGTAAGGAGGTTGAGAAGCTCCTTGACGCTGCAAATATTACATGTAACAAGAACACAATTCCTAACGATCCAGCTTCTCCATTTGTAACAAGCGGTATCAGACTTGGTACGGCAGCGGTTACAACAAGAGGCTTCAACACAGAGGATATGGACGTTGTTGCTGAAGCAATCGCACTTCTTGTTGATGATGTTGAGAAGAACCAGGCTAAGGCTAAGGAGCTTGTTAAGGGACTTACAGATAAGTATCCGTTGTATTAATATGCCAATCAAGGTCTGTGAATGTATAGTTTGCAGGGTTTTGTGGGGAATGAATTATTAAGTAAGATTTGAAACATTATAAATTGAAAACAATTTTAAGAGCCGGACAAATATGTAATTGTATTTGTCCGGCTTCTTGCATGTCATGAAGTCTTTGCACACTGCATATTCATAAAATTATAATATAGAATTTTATGAATATGCTTGACATATTATATAGCATATAGTATATATTATAGTGTAAGTTATATTATACTGCGTATAATATTATATAGAACTAAAATATTTATCAGAAGGGAGTGAGAAAATGGTATTTCAGTTGAGTGCAGGTATGCTGGACGCCTGTGTGCTTTCCGTATTGGAAAAAGGCGACACATATGGATATATTTTAACGCAGAACATTAAGAGTGTAGTGGATATATCAGAATCATCATTATATCCGATACTTAGAAAACTTCAGGGGCAGGGCTGTCTTATGACCTACGACCAGCCCTACGGAGGAAGAAACAGGCGGTATTACAGGATTACGGAAATGGGAATGAAGCGTCTGGATTATTTAAGGAACGGATGGAAAGAGTATAAGGAATGCCTTGATAAGATAATGTTGTAAAAGTTTATTGATGTTGATATTAATTGATAGAGAGGATTAAGAATATGACTAAGGACGATTACTTAAAGGCTCTGAGAGCTAATATAAAAAATGTTCCTGCTGGGGAGGCAAATAATATAATTCAATATTATTCCGAGTATTTTGACGAAGCAGGACCTGAGAATACGGCAAGGGTGATTGAGGAGTTAGGACCTCCAAAACAGCTTGCCACAAGAGTATGTGCAGATTATATAATTCGAGATGTGGAACAGGGAAACGGTACAAAAAATATAAAAAAGAAAGCTTCCAATACATGGCTGATTGTGCTGGCAGTTATAGGCTCGCCAATTTGGTTTCCTTTGGCGATTGCTGTAGCAGCAGTGCTGATTGCGCTTATGGCTGCGGCGATAATAGTTTTGGTTGCATTTGGCATAACCGCGGCAGCAGCAATATTGACAGGCATTATAATGATAGGTTGTGGGTTTATTGCAGCATTTTCAAGTATCCCGACTATGGCGGTGCTTGCAGGAGGCGGATTAATGACTATAGGAGTCGGAATACTCAGTATTCTGGCAATCTTAGGAATTGTAAAGCTTTTGGAACTTATATTTGTTGGAATAGCTAAATTATGCATAAGAAAGGGGAAATAGCAATGAAAAAGGGTATTGGAATATGGCTTATTGTGGCGCTGTCGCTGATTGCTGCAGGAGCTGGAATATTTTTTATAGGAATAATCTGCGGGGGCAGTAAAAATGTATCACTTGGCGAAAATGGATTTAAAATTGGCACAGATGAAGACTTTCATTATGAGTCAGAAAAGCTTGATAAAATCGACGAGATAAATATAGACGTGACTAATCTTAAGGTGGTAGTAGTGCCTTCAGAGGACGATTACTACAAAGTGAGCTGCGATGCATACAATGTATCTAAGGCACCTCAGATAGAGATAAAGGATGGAGTTTTGAAAGTTAAGCAGGAACAGTACTTTGTATTTAATTTCGGTTTCAGCTTTGATTTCAGACCAAGTATAATAACTATCTATGTGCCAAAGAATAATGATTTTAAAAATATTACTATTAATTCTTCTAATTCAGCCATAAGATTTGAGCAGGCGGTAAATGTTGACCGGGTAAATATAGATACCAGCAATGGAGCCATTTATATCGAAAAAATGACATGTAATGAGAGGCTTAATGCAAAAACATCTAACGGAGCTATCGACTGCGACGGTACATTTAACGGAGAGGTTACATTGAAGAGCAGCAATGGTTCTATAGATATAACAGGTAAATATGCAAAGGGAGTTGAGGCTAAGTCAAGCAACGGAAGAATATCGGCAGAGGTTGACGGCAGGCGCAAGGATTATGATATTTACCTTGATACCAGCAACGGAAGCATTAGAATTGACGGCAGTAAGGTTGACGATGATTATCGGGAGGACAATAAATCAAACTATGAGATTTATTTAAAGTCAAGCAATGGAAATGTCGAGGTGGATTTTAATAATTGAACACTGAGTGGGAATGTTCGATTTGATTTAAAAATATGTAATTTGTCTCTAAACATCCCGGTGAAACGGAACAAGCGCGTTAATGCGCTTGTTCCGTTTCGCTGAAGGATGTTTTTTTATGTGATGAACCGCAAAAGCATATAAAAAGTTTGAAAATCAAAATAGTTCTTGACAACTATAAAATAATAATGTATAACATTTATAGTTTGATTATCAAAATATATGAAAATCAAACAAAAATAGGAGTATAACTATGAAAACAAAAATATCAGGTACGGGAAAAAGTATTCCGCAAAAGGTTGTAACCAATGACGATTTGGTAAGGGTGATTGATACCAGCGACGAGTGGATATATACAAGAACCGGAATTAGGAGCAGGCATGTGGCAGATACAGATACTTCCGCCATGCTGGCAGCAGAAGCCGCAAAGCAGGCATTGTATAATGCGTCAATATCAGCGGAAGATATAGAGCTTATAATTGTGGCAACTTCAAGCCCGGATTATACATTTCCAAGTACAGCGTCTATTGTCCAAAACAAAATTGGTGCCTGTGGGGCTATGTGTTTTGACATAAGCGCCGCATGTACAGGATTTATATATGCTTTAAGCATTGCGGAGGCGTATATGCAGTCAGGGGAATTTAAACAGGCGCTTGTTATCGGCTCAGAAATAATGTCCGGGGAGGTTGACTGGAAAGACCGAAGCACCTGCGTACTGTTTGGAGACGGAGCCGGGGCGGTGGTTCTTTCAGCAGAGCAGGAAACTCTGTCAGAGCCTGAACAAAAAATTTTACTGGCATCGGAAAGCGCAGAGGATTGCAGCACAGAAAAGTTCAGTCATACATATTTTAAAACAATTTCAGCCCTTCATGCCGACGGAAGCAAGGGACAGGTGCTGACAAGGGGAAAAGAATTTATTCAAATGGACGGTAGGGAGGTTTTTAAATTTGCGGTAAAAAAAGTACCTGAATCCATTAATGAGGTTCTGGAAAAAGCAAATGTATCAATAGATGAGGTTAAGTATTTTGTGCTTCATCAGGCAAATATAAGAATTATAGAGGCAGTTGCCAAGCGGCTTGGGACGGAAATGAGCAGATTTCCCACAAACCTTGAACGGTATGGCAACACATCAGCGGCCAGTATTCCGATTCTTCTTGACGAGATGAATCGCAGTAATATATTACAGCGAGGCGACAAAATCATCCTGTCGGGATTTGGAGCGGGATTAAGCTGGGGAAGCACACTGCTTGAGTGGTAGGTGCATTAAAAAAACAAATATTAAAATTAAAGGAGAGTTAGAAAAATGTTTGAAAATTTGAAGAAGATTATTGCGTCACAGTTAAATGTAAGCGAGGATATGGTTAAGCCGGAGTCAAATTTTAAGGAGGACTTAAACGCGGATTCGTTGGATTTGTTTGAGCTTATTATGGCGCTGGAAGATGAGTATTCAGTAGAAATTCCTGCTGAGGATTTGGAGAAAATGGCTACAGTTCAGGATGTTATTGATTATCTTGCGGCAAAGGGTATTGAGTAATAGGAGAGACTTTTCATAATGGAAACAAAAATTACAAAAATGCTGGGAATTGAATATCCCATAATTCAGGGCGGTATGGCATGGGTTGCCAACGCCAGCCTGTCAGCTAATGTGTCAAAGGCGGGTGGCATCGGATTTATCGGAGCAGCCAATGCGCCGGGCGAATGGGTAAGAGGCGAAATAAGGAAGGCAAGACAGATAACAGATAAGCCAATCGGCGTAAATATTATGCTTTTAAGCGAGCATGTAGAGGAGGTTGTTCAGGTCGTAATAGATGAAAAGGTTGCGGCGGTTACGACGGGCGCAGGCAACCCGGCAAAATATATGCAGCGGTGGAAAGCGGCAGGGATTAAGGTAATACCTGTAGTAGCTTCAGTAGCTCTCGCAAAAATAATGCAGAGAGCAGGAGCGGACGCAGTAGTTGCCGAGGGAATGGAATCCGGCGGACACATAGGAGACTCAACCACAATGGCACTTCTTCCACAGGTGGTGGATGCAGTGGATATTCCGGTTATTGCTGCGGGTGGCATAGGCGACGGCAGAGGCATGGCGGCTGCGTTTATGATTGGTGCAGAGGCGGTGCAGATCGGCACACGTTTTATAGTCGCAAAGGAGTCCACAGTAAGTCAGGCATATAAGGACAGAGTTATCGCAGCAAAGGATATTGATTCCGTTGTGACAGGAAGAAGCACAGGTCATCCTGTTCGTTCTTTAAGAAATGATATGACAAGGGAGTATCTTGAGCTTGAGAAGAAAAACGTACCATTTGAGGAGCTTGAACATCTTACGCTTGGGGCCTTGAGAAAAGCTGTAGTTGAGGGCGACGTTAAAATGGGAACGGTTATGGCAGGTCAGATTGCAGGACTTATAAAAAAGGAGCAGACATGCAGCGAAATAATAAATGAGCTTATGAGTGAGACAAAGCATGTTATTTCAGACCGCTATGCAAGATTTGTATAAGTAGAAAACAGAAATATATCAGAGTTTAATTATTGTGCAGAATATAAATAGAAAGGATTTTTATGGGCAGGACAGCGTTTATGTTTCCGGGACAGGGAGCGCAGGTTACAGGAATGGGCAAGGCATTTTATGATACATACGGGTGCAGCAGAAAATGCTTTGATACAGCGTCAGAGGTTGTGGGTTTTAGTCTTACCGACCTTATATTTAGTGAAAATGAGCGTTTGAATAAAACAGAATACACACAAATAGCTTTATATACAACAGAAATGGCTATATTGGCGGCGGTGAAGGAAAAAGGCATTAAGCCGGATGTGAATATCGGATTATCTCTTGGAGAATACAGTGCGATAACAGCATGCGGGGCGTTGGATTTTGCCGACGGCTGCGAGCTTGTCCGTAAAAGAGGAATTTATATGGAGCAGGCAGTACCGCAGGGCATAGGAGCAATGGCGGCGGTGCTTGGAATGACTGCGGAGCAGGTGGAAGAAGTAGTCAAACGCTGCAACAGCGCTAAAAATTGTGATAGCAGCCGGTTGTGCGTGGCAAACTACAACTGTCCGGGACAGGTGGTAATTTCAGGAGAAAAAAATCAGGTTATACAGGCGATAGAAGCGTTAAAAGAGTCAGGAGCAAAGAAAGTTGCAGAGCTTAAATGCAGCGGACCGTTTCACTCGCCAATGCTGGAGAGCGCTGGAGAAAAGCTGGGAAAAGCCTTAGAAACAGTAAGCTTTGCAGCATTGGAAGCACCATATATAGCAAATCTTACAGCGGATTATGTGACGGATGCGAGCAATATAAAGGAACTTCTAAAAAAGCAGGTGTATTCGTCGGTAAGATTTGAGCAGTCAGTAAGAAAACTTATAAACGACGGAGTTAATACATATGTGGAAATAGGTCCGGGAAAAACACTTGCAGGCTTTGTAAAAAAGATTGCTAAGGATATGGGTGCGGAAGCTATTAATATCAAAAATGTTGAGAAGCCGGAGGATTTGGAAGCTCTGGCGGCTATGTCAGTGGAGGTATAATATGGGCAGACTTTCAGGAAAAATAGCGCTGGTTACAGGCGCGGGAAGAGGAATCGGAGCGCAGATTGCCAAGAGCTTTGTGGCGGAAGGGGCGACAGTAGTTGTCAATTACAGCGGCAGCGAGCAGGCTGCGGCAAAAACAGTTTCAGATATTGAGGCGGCAGGCGGCATTGCCGAGAGCTACAAGTGCAACGTTGCTGATTACAATGCCTCTGCACAGATGATTAACTATATTGTGGAAAAGTACGAAAAACTGGATATTCTTGTTAATAATGCAGGAATTACAAGGGACGGTTTACTTATGCGTATGTCGGAGGAAGATTTTGACAGTGTAATTAATGTCAATTTGAAAGGAACATTTAATTGTATAAAAAATGTTTCAAGACAGATGTTAAAGCAGAGAACAGGCAGGATTATTAACATGTCCTCAGTTGTAGGTATAGCCGGAAATGCAGGACAGGTAAACTATGCGGCGTCAAAAGCCGGCGTTATCGGTATAACAAAATCCGCTGCAAAGGAAATGGCATCGAGAGGCATAACAGTAAACGCCATTGCGCCGGGTTATATTGACACAGACATGACTAATGTTTTGTCAGATGCGGTTAAAGAAAATATTATGTCAGCAATTCCGTTGGGAAGAATCGGAAGCGTGGCAGATATAGCAGAGACGGCAGTATTTTTAGCGTCCGAAGCGGCGTCATATATAACGGGCCAGGTTATTTCAGTAGACGGAGGAATGAATATATAATGCGCAGAGTAGTAGTTACCGGAATGGGGGCAGTAACGCCCATTGGTTTAAATGTAGATGAATTTTGGGAATCGGTCAGGAAAACAAAGGTGGGTATCGGATTTATTACAGCGTTTGATACCACTGATTATAAAGCGAAGGTGGCAGCGGAGGTAAAGGATTTTAACGCTGCTGATTATATGGATTTTAAGGCTGCAAAAAGAATGGAAAGGTTTAGTCAGTTTGCAGTTGTGGCGGCTCTTGAGGCGTTGAAGGATTCAGGGCTTAACATGGACTACGAGGACGCTTATATGGTGGGAACATCGGTAGGTTCAGGTATTGGAAGCCTTGACGCTATGGAAAGAGAACACAAAAAGCTCCTTGAAAGAGGACCGTCAAGGGTAAACCCGCTGCTGGTTCCTCTTATGATTACTAATATGGCGGCAGGAAACGTAGCCATCCATTTAGGTCTTAAGGGAAAGAGCATAAATGTAGTGACAGCCTGTGCCACAGGAACCAATTCTATTGGCGAGGCATACAGAAGCATACAGCATGGCGAGGCAGACGTGATGTTTGCAGGCGGTACGGAAAGCAGCATAACGCCAATCGGCGTAAGCGGTTTCTCTGCGCTTACAGCATTATCTGCATCAACAGATCCGCTTAAGGCCTCTCTTCCATTTGATAAGAACAGAAGCGGTTTTGTTATGGGTGAGGGCGCAGGAATTGTAGTGCTTGAGGAACTTGAGCATGCGAAAAAAAGAGGCGCAAAAATTTATGCTGAGGTTGTGGGATACGGTTGTTCCAGCGACGCATATCACATAACTTCTCCTGCTGAGGACGGAAGCGGCGCTGCCAGAGCTATGACAAACGCCATGACAGAAGCCGGAATAAAGCCGGAAGAAGTAGATTATATCAATGCTCACGGAACAGGCACGCATCACAATGATTTGTTTGAGACGAGAGCCATTAAACTTGCATTTGGCGATGCGGCATACAAGGTAAAAATAAGCTCCACAAAATCAATGGTGGGACACCTTCTCGGCGCTGCCGGAGCGGTAGAATTTATCACATGCGTTAAATCTATCGAGGACGGTTACATTCATCCTAACGCCGGACTTAATGAGACTGAAGAAGAAATGGATTTGGATTATGTAAAGGGCGGTGGAATTAGCTGCGATGTAAATGTCGTATTGTCCAATTCGCTTGGCTTTGGCGGTCACAATGCAACTTTGGCAGTAAAGAAGTTTGAGGGTTAATCAGAGTTTATAATTAAAGATTGAGAATTAAGCTAAAAATAGAAAGCTTATAAAGTCTTAAGATTAATTAGGAAAGGTTATAATTATGGAATTAGAAAACGTACTTAAACTTATTGACGCAGTTTCAGCCTCCAAGCTAACGAGCTTCACTTTAGACGACGGCAGCGTAAAACTGTCCTTTGAGGCGGACAGAAACGAAGGAAATACATTTAAAATTCAGACGGATACAGTAAATGCGCAGATAGCCGGAAATGCGGCTGTTGCGGGACAAATTGCAGCAGGCGCCAATGTGACAAGAGACGGCAGCACAGCGTTGCAGCAGGCAGGCGCAGTATCAGCAGACAGCGGTCAGCGGCAGTCGGCAGCAGTTATTGGAAGCAGCCAAAACCTTGTGGCAGGAAACATTGTAAACTCTCCGCTTGTGGGAATATTTTACAGTGCAGCGTCCCCGGAGGAGGAGCCGTTTGTAAAGGTAGGCGACACTGTAAAGAAGGGGCAGGTGCTTGGTATAGTCGAAGCCATGAAACTTATGAACGAAATCGAGAGCGATTTTGACGGAGTTATAAAGCAGATACTTGTTGACAATGAACAAATGGTAGAGTTCGGTCAGCCGATGTTTGTAATAGAATAGAGAAAGTTTATTGAACTGCCAATGCCTGATGTGATTCAGCTTGGCGCAGAACAGGAGCGTTTATGTTATCGACAAGAGAAATTATGGACATTATTCCTCACAGGCATCCGTTTTTGCTGGTGGATACTATTGAGGAGCTAAAGCCGGGAGAAAGGGCTGTAGGTTACAAGTGCGTTACCTATGACGAGCCTTATTTTAGCGGACATTTTCCACAGGAGCCTGTAATGCCGGGAGTTCTTCAGATAGAAGCCTGCGCTCAGGTTGGAGCAGCCGCTATACTCTCTTTGGAAGAAAATAAGGGTAAGACTGCGTATTTCGGCGCAATCAACAATGCAAAATTCAAGCGCAAGGTTGTGCCGGGAGATAAACTTCGCATGGAGTGTGTGATAATCAAAAGAAAAGGGCCTGTAGGCATCGGAAAGGCTGTTGCCACAGTGGACGGAAAGCTTGCGCTTGAGGCGGAGCTGACGTTTATGATTGGTTAAAACAGAAATTATGATATTAAAAAGCTATATTTTGATAATGGTAAATTTGTAGTTTGGAGATAGGATAGGCTAGATTATGTTTAATAAAATTTTGATTGCCAACAGAGGAGAGATAGCGGTGCGGATTATTCGCGCCTGCCGTGAAATGGGTATAAAAACCGTAGCAGTTTATTCCGAGGCGGACAGGGAAGCGCTGCACACTCAGCTTGCTGACGAGGCAGTATGTATAGGAAAAGCGCCTTCGCCGGACAGCTATCTTAATATGGAAAGGATACTGAGTGCAACTATCGCCACGAAGGCGGACGCCATACATCCGGGCTTTGGATTTCTCTCAGAGAACAGTAAATTTGCGGGGCTTTGCGAAAAATGCAACATAGCCTTTATAGGTCCTACAGCGGAGATTATTGAAAAAACAGGCGATAAGTCTCAGGCAAGAAATTCAATGATAAAGGCTGGAGTTCCGGTGGTTCCAGGCACGAAAGAGCCTGTATATGACGCTGTTAAGGGCAGGGAAGCTGCTGACAGCATCGGATATCCGGTGATGATTAAGGCTGCGCTCGGCGGGGGCGGTAAGGGAATGAGAGTTGTCCGCGCCAAAGAAGAATTTGAACATAATTTCAACAATGCGCAGCGTGAGGCGGTAAACGGTTTCGGTGACAATTCAATGTATATTGAAAAATATATCGAACACCCAAGACACGTTGAATTTCAAATAATGGCAGATAATTACGGAAATGTAATTCATTTGGGAGAGAGGGACTGTTCAATACAGAGGCGGCATCAGAAAATGGTTGAGGAATCCCCGTCTCCGGCGCTTGATGAAGCGACAAGAAAGTCTATGGGCGCTGCCGCTGTAAAAGCGGCAAAAGCGGTTGGCTACCGAAATGCGGGAACAGTTGAATTTCTTCTTGATAAGAATAACAATTTTTATTTTATAGAGATTAATACAAGAATACAGGTAGAGCATGGTGTTACGGAGCTTGTGACAGGAATAGACCTTATAAAAGAGCAGATTAAGGCGGCGGCAGGCGAAAAGCTGTCTTATACGCAGGAGGACGTGACGTTTAAGGGCGCTGCAATGGAGGTAAGAATCAATGCCGAGAACCCTGCAAAGAATTTTGCGCCTTGTCCCGGAACTATAACGGATATACATATTCCGGGAGGAAATGGCGTGAGAATTGATACGGCGGTATATTCAGGCTACACTATCCCGCCGTTTTATGACTCTATGATTATGAAGGTTATGGTTTATGACAAAGACAGGGAATCCGCCATAATGAAGCTGAGAAGCGTTCTTGGCGAGGTAGTTATCGAGGGGCTTACCACAAATCTTGATTTTCAGTATGACATTTTAGGAAATGAGCGGTTTGTAAAGGGCGATATAGATACGGATTTTATAGTAAATGAATATGGTTTGTAGAAAATTTTGCGGAGAAGTTTGCAGAAAGGCAGTTAGAAAATGGATTTAAAGGGATTATTTAAAAAAAATGACATAAATCAGCAATATCACGAAAGAATATCCAAAAACAAAATATCGGATTTCGATGCGCCAAATGTGCCGGACGGACTTTATACAAAATGTACCGAGTGCGGAAAAATGATTTTGACAGAGGATTTATATCTCAATCATATGATGTGTCCGAAATGTAATTATTATTTCAAATTACCGGCAGATTTAAGAATTGCAATGGTTACGGATAAGGATTCCTTTGAGGAGTGGGACTGTGATATTGAGGAGAGCAATCCCTGCAAATTTGAAGGCTATGAGCAGAAGCTATGCGGTCTTAAACAAAGGACGGGGATTGACGAAGCTATTATAACAGGAAAGGCAGCCATAGACGGAACACCTGTGGTAATCGGTGTGTGCGATACCAGATTTCTTATGGGAAGTATGGGTGAAGTTGTGGGAGAAAAACTCACAAGAGCCATTGAAAGGGCTACGGAGGAAAAACTGCCGATTATAGTATTTACCTGTTCAGGCGGTGCCAGGATGCAGGAGGGAATAGTTTCTCTTATGCAAATGGCAAAGACCAGTGCGGCTTTAAAGCGGCACGACGAGGCGGGTGGTCTGTATGTCACAGTGCTTACGGATCCAACAACAGGCGGCGTGACTGCGAGCTTTGCCATGCTCGGCGATATAATTTTAGCGGAGCCGGGGGCGCTGGTGGGCTTTGCAGGACCAAGAGTGATTAAGCAGACAATAGGACAGGAACTGCCTAAAGGCTTTCAGAGAGCGGAATTTTTGCTAGAGCATGGTCTTATCGACAATATTGTAAGGCGGGAGGAATTGAAGGAAACGCTTTCAAATATTCTTCGTATGCACCGTCAGCCAAAGAATAACTATATGCAGCAATACAAGGAATATCTCGATGAAATTTACGCTAAAAGGATTGACCTTGAAGCTGAAGAATTTGAGACAAATACCTATGCCGCATGGGATAAGGTTCAGATTGCAAGAAGCAACAGCCGCCCTACCGCACTGGATTATATAAATGCGCTTACAAAGGATTTCTATGAGCTCCATGGCGACAGGGCGTACAAGGACGACGGCGCTATAGTGGGAGGCATTGCCATGTTCGGAAAGCAGCCTGTAACTATTATAGGGCAGCAGAAGGGCGCTAACACTAAGGAAAATATAATACGTAATTTTGGTATGCCTAATCCGGAGGGATACAGAAAAGCCTTGAGGCTTATGAAGCAGGCAGAAAAATTCCGCAGACCGATAATATGTCTTATAGACACTCCTGGTGCGTACTGCGGGCTTGGAGCTGAGGAGCGCGGACAGGGCGGGGCTATCGCAAATAATCTGTTTGAAATGTCAAAGCTAAGCGTTCCGGTGCTTTCTATTGTAATCGGCGAAGGCGGCAGCGGAGGCGCACTTGCCCTGGCAGTGGCGGACGAGGTCTGGATGCTTGAAAATTCCATTTATTCAATTCTTTCACCGGAGGGCTTTGCTTCAATTCTATGGAAGGATTCAAAGAGGGCAAAGGAAGCGTCTGAGGTTATGAAAATAACTGCCTCCGACTTAAAGGAGTTTGGCATAATCGAGCGGATTATACCTGAATTTCCTGTGGTCAGCGACGACAATATCAACAGAGTTACAACAAATATGAAGCGAAAAATTGCAGAATTTATGCTTAAATATCAGGCAATGTCAGAGGATGCTTTAAAAGCGAACAGGTACGACAGGTTCAGGAAAATGTAATATTTTACACCGCCTCACTAAAATCGTTTTTTAACTTCTTACATTCTTTGCAATAGAATGTTATGGAAATTATCGTTGCAATAGTCCAGCCAATAGGCCATGCGCACCATATGCCGGCTGGTGATTTAACAAAGTCTGAAAGAACAAAGGCCAAAAGTACGCGAAGTATCAAATCGGTAAATGTTGCTATCATAAATGCTATCGTGGAGCTTGTGCCTCGAAGTATGCCATCTGCTACAAGCTTGGCAGACACAACAAAGTAAAAGGGCGATAAAATCAGAAAAAATTGTGTGCCTGTGGTAAGGGCAGTTGTAGAGGTCTCGTTCATAAACAACAGTAGCAGATATTTACCGAGGCTGATATATACGATACAAAACGGAACACAGAGGAGCCATACCAATTTCAAGCCTGCCTTAAAACCCTCTTTAATACGTAGGATTTTTCCGGCTCCAAGATTTTGAGCCGTAAAGTTAGAAATTCCGTTGCCGATAGTCGTAAATGAGGTAATGACAAGGTTGTTCAGCTTTACGGCAGCAGAATATCCGGCGGCGACGCTGACGCCGTAGCCGTTAATGCAGCCCTGTATCATCATATTTCCGACAGAGATAAAGGATTGCTGTAAAATGCTTGGAATGGCTACGGTAATTATTTTTTTGAAAATATCTAATGAAAAAACAGGAGTTTTTTCGATTGTCTTTATTTTAGAAAGTCTTTTCAGGACTATGGCAATGGAGAAAATGCAGCTAACGCCCTGACACAGGAAGGTTGCCCATGCCACGCCTGCAATTCCCATTGAAAATACTTTGACAAATAAAATATCCGCTAAAATATTGGCGGTGGAAGATATGGCAAGAAAAATGAACGGCGTTTTTGAATCTCCCAGCGCTGAAAAAATACCCGTTGCAATATTATAAAAGAACAAAAATGGAAGTCCCCATATGTATATTTTAAGATAAAGCGCGGAGTCATCCATAATCTCTGGCTGCGTTTTCATCACCTCCAGCAACGTATTGCATGACAGCAATCCCGCAATCATTAAAACAATACATAGAACGCTGCCTGAAAGCAGAGAAGTATATACTGCGGTCTTTAAGGCGGAGAAATTTTTAGCGCCAAATAGCTGGGATATAATAACGGAACATCCTATGTTACAGCCAAATGCAAAGGCAATAAAAATAAGCGTAATATTATAGCTGTTGCCTACTGCGGCAAGAGCATTTTCTCCTATAAATTTTCCAGCCACCAAAGAATCGGCTATATTGTAAATTTGCTGGAAAATAATACTGCCGAACATGGGCAGGCAGAACATCCATAATACTTTTTGCGGATTTCCTGTTGTCAAATCTTTATTCATAAATTTCAATGTCCTTTCTATTTACTTTTTATCCTCAACGCATTATACTATTTCAAGAGAAATGTGAAAAATGTATAGATTATATATAAGGAATACAATTATTATATGGATGTAAATTTTGAATATTATAAGATTTTTTACTATGTAGCCAAATATGAAAATATCACAAAGGCGGCGGGAGTACTGAAAAGCAACCAACCCAATGTGACGAGAATTATTAAGCTTCTGGAGTCGCAGTTAAATTGCAGGCTCTTTATTCGTGAGCCGAGAGGGCTGAGGCTTACGGAGGAGGGGAAAAGATTATATTCTCATGTAGAGATTGCCTGCCGGCATTTATTGAGCGCTGAGGAGGAGCTGGACTGCAGAAAGACAGAATGTAAGGGAACTGTTGAAATTGGTGCGACGGAGACAGCGCTTCATTTATTTTTGCTTAATACGCTGCAGGATTTTAAGACGAAGTACCCCGAGATAAAAATAAAAATCCGCAACAGTACAAATCCGGAAATACTAAAAGCGCTTATCAGCGGTAAAATAGATTTTGCTGTTGTCACCACGCCTTTTGCGGTTTCTGATAATCTTTGCTGTGAAAAAATGCTGGAATTTAAAGAGATATTAGTAGGCGGGACAAACTATACAGAGGCAGCAAAGCGTGGAGTGAAGCTGGAGGAGCTTTCCAAGTATCCTTTAATTGGGCTTGGCAGCGGAACAGCGACCTATGAATTTTATAAAAAAATATTTATTGAACATCAGACAGATTACGAGCTTGATATGGAAGTGGCGACATCGGATTTAATACTTCCTCTGATACAAAATAATCTGGGCATTGGGTTTATGGCGGAGCCTCTGGCATTTCCGCTGCTGCAGAAAAATATGCTGGTGCAGATAGCTTTAGATATTGATATACCAATGCGTGAGATACAGATAGTTTGCGATAAAGGACGGGGGAAGAGCCGGGCGGCGGATATCTTGTGCAAACACTTAGAAAGCAGGTGAAAATATATGACTCTTCAACAGTTAAAATATGTTATAACAGTAGCCGAAACAGGCACAATTACAGAGGCGGCAAATAAACTTTACATATCCCAGCCGAGCCTTACAAATGCAATTCACGAATTAGAAAAGGAAATGAATATTGTTATATTTAACAGAACAAATAAGGGTATCAGTCTTTCTAAGGAGGGACAGGATTTTTTGGGATATGCCGGACAGGTGCTGGAGCAGGCTGCAATTCTTGAAGATAAATATAAAGGCGGAGGAGGAAAAAAGCAATTTTGCGTATCAACGCAGCATTACTCGTTTGCAGTCAATGCTTTTGTAGATTTGATACAGGAGTATGGTCAGGAGGAATATGATTTCAGCCTTAGAGAGACGCAGACCTATGAGATTATCGAGGACGTGGCCCGGTTAAGAAGCGAGATTGGGCTTCTGTTTTTAAATGATTTTAACGAGTCTGTTATAAACAAGCTTTTGAAATCTCACGATTTGGAATTTAACCAGCTTTTTGTTGCCAGTCCCCATGTATTTATAAGCAGAAAGCACCCGCTTGCGGGTAAAAGTATAATTACCAATGAAGAACTGGAATCTTATCCTTATCTTTCATTTGAGCAGGGGGAACATAATTCCTTTTATTTTTCAGAGGAAATTTTTTCGGTTTCAGAGAGAAAGAAAAATATACGGGTTAGGGACAGGGCGACTTTGTTTAATCTGCTTATAGGATTAAACGGATATACTGTATGCAGCGGAGTAATTGACGAAAAGCTGAACGGAAAAGATATTATTGCTGTTCCGCTGGCGGACGAAAGCGATATGCGAATAGGTTATATTGTCCATCGAAAAGGAATGATAAGCAGATTGGGAAATACTTATTTGGACGCGCTGAAAAAATATGTGGAGCCGGGTTGTCCATAGCTTAAAACTATGGACAACCTGATTTTATATGTATTATGCAATTTATCATATACAAATTATAATGAGAGAAACAATTATTATAATTTGGAGGATATTATGCAGACATCAGTTATTGGTTTTCCAAGAATAGGAACTTTGAGAGAATTAAAATTTGCTTCTGAGAAATATTTCAGAAAAGAAATCACTTCGGATGAACTTTTAAAAACAGCGGAAATTTTGAGAGAAACACATTGGAATACACAAAAAGAAGCGGGAATTGATTACATTTCCAGCAATGATTTTTCACATTATGATATTGTGCTGGATACGGCGGTGCTATTGAATATTATTCCGAGACGTTACAGGGAATTAAATTTATCAGAATTAGATACTTATTTTGCTATGGCGCGCGGATACCAGGGCGAGTCGGGGGATGTGAAGGCTCTGGCTATGAAAAAATGGTTTAACACAAACTATCACTACATAGTTCCTGAGATTGAGGACGATACTGTTATAAAGCTTTCCGGAAATAAGCTGTGGAGTGAATATGAGGAGGCAAAAAAACTTGGAATTGAAACAAAGCCCATTGTAATTGGAGCTTATACTATGGTAAAGCTGTGCAGATATACAGGAGAGAAATCAGCAGAAGATTATATTGCTTCAGTTATTAAAGCATATCAGAAATTAGTAAAAAAATGTGAGGAGCATCAGATTGCATGGGTACAGCTTGACGAACCGTCGCTTGTGCAGGATATGGACGAGCAGGATATAGCGTTATTCCGTAAAATATATGATGCTGTTCTGCCATGTGCAAATCAGTGCAATATATTGCTGCAGACCTATTTCGGGGATGTGAGAAATGTTTATCCGGATTTGATTAAAATGCCATTTGCAGGAATCGGACTTGATTTTATAGAGGGAAAGGAAACATATAATTTAATCGAAAAATATGGTTTCCCAAAAGGCAAGCTGTTGTTTGCAGGACTTGTGAACGCAAAAAACATCTGGCGAAATCATTATGAGAAAACCTTGAAAATCATAAAGGCATTGCAGAATAAGGGTATTCAGACAGTATTGTCCACATCCTGTTCGTTGCTGCATGTGCCTTATACATTGAAGCACGAGAAAAAGCTGCCGCAGGATTATTTAGATTATTTTGCATTTGCTGAGGAAAAACTGGTTGAATTAAAGGAATTGAGCGTGCTTGCAGACGCAGACAGTAAAGAGTACTGTACGCAGAATATTTTTCGGAATAATCAGAGGCTTTTTGCAAGTGACAGAAATTGTGGCAGCGACGAAGTGAAGCAAAGGCTTTCACAGGTGAAGGAAAGCGATTACATAAGGCTGCCGGAAAGAAGCGAGCGCCAAAAGCTGCAAAAGGAAGCGTTAAAGCTGCCGGAGCTTCCGACAACGACCATAGGCTCTTTCCCGCAGACAAAGGAGGTAAAAGCAAACCGTTCTGCTTTCCGAAAGGGAGAAATATCAGAACAGCAATATATAGAATTTAACAAGAAAAAAATTGCCGAATGTGTTGCATGGCAGGAAGAAATCGGGCTTGATGTGCTGGTACATGGAGAATACGAAAGAAATGATATGGTAGAATATTTTGGCGAAGCTCTGGGAGGCTTCCTTTTTACCGAGAAAGCGTGGGTGCAGTCTTACGGAACAAGATGTGTTAAGCCGCCGATTATCTGGGGAGACGTATACCGCAAAAAGGCGATAACCGTTGAGTGGTCCGTTTATGCACAGTCTTTGACTTCAAAGATTATGAAGGGAATGTTGACCGGACCTGTTACAATATTAAATTGGTCGTTTCCGAGAGAAGATATTTCTATAAAAGAATCCATTTCTCAGATAGCACTGGCAATCAGGGACGAGGTTATGGATTTAGAGGAAAACGGAATTAAAATAATACAGATAGACGAGGCGGCATTAAGGGAAAAACTTCCTCTCAGAAAATCAGACTGGTATAAAGAATATCTGGATTTTGCAATTCCAGCCTTCCGCTTGACACACAGCGGCGTGAAGCCGGAGACACAAATTCACACCCATATGTGCTATAGTGAATTTACAGACATTATTCCTGCCATTGACGATATGGATGCGGACGTTATTACGTTTGAGGCGTCCCGTTCAGATTTGCAGATATTGGATTCCTTGCGCGAACACAATTTTGAAACAGAGGTCGGACCGGGAGTATATGATATACATTCTCCTAGAGTGCCGTCCGTTGAGGAAATTGTAAGTGCAATAAATATTATGCTTACAAAAATCAGCAGAGAAAAATTATGGATAAATCCTGACTGCGGCTTAAAGACAAGAGGTGTGCAGGAAACAGACGCAAGCCTTAGAAATATGGTGCAGGCGGCTAAGCGGAAAGCAAATTAAATAACTAATACATACAATTATTGGTATATTTATGATTTGAATTGTATTTTTTCTCATAGTGTGATAAATTATAAATGCATTTGACATATGAAATTTGCAAAGGTATCTGCAAAATTCCCCTGCCAAATGCATTTTGTAATTTATTTACGAGGAGGTTAAATACAAACATGAGAAAAATTAAACCGGTTATCATTTTGAGCGTAATGGTAATGATTATGCTTCTTTCAGGTTGTGCAAATTCAGGCGGCAGCGTTAAGAACGGCACAGAAGGGCAGTCCGATTTTGGAAACATCGGCGAAAGCCAACATTTTGAATATGAAAGTGAAAGCAAAAGCGAAAGCGAAAGTGAAGGTGAAAGCGAAGGGGAAGAAACGCAGGCTGAAACCGTTAAAGATATTGCTGGAGAAACCGTTGATAAAACAGCAGGTATATCAGGTTCGGCCAACGGAGAGGATAAAAATGAAGCTTTAATAGAGACAACGGCAAAACCTAAGCCGACGGTGCCGGAGACGGAGAAGAACACAGTCAATGCAGAGCCTTCAGCAAATAAAACATTTGTAAAGACAGAGACGGAAACTACTACGGAAACAGTAGATTACAAGTACGGTGTAAAAAAGATAATTACATATGAAAATAAATATAACGTTTACAGCGACGGTTCAAAAGAGCTGGTGAGTTCGTCAAACACCAGCAAATATGACGTATCAGGCTATAATGCCACAGACCAGCAGCTTAAAGCTGAGAGTGATTCAAAGGCATCGGAGTATATGAGTTATTACAGCGAGGTGCTTAGGTTGGTAAATGAGATAAGGGCTGAGGCTGGTGTTGATTTGCTGACATTGGATACAACGCTGTGCAAGGCAGCTACTATGCGTGCGGTAGAAATGAATTATTCTCATATATTTTCACACACAAGACCGGATGGGAGTTCTTGCTTTTCAGTACTTGGATTTTATGGAATAAGCTATGGTTCGGCTGGTGAAAATATAGCCGCAGGCTACAAAACTCCGCAGAAAGTAGTAGAAGGCTGGAAAAATTCAGAGGGACATTATAAGAATATGATTAATTCATCGTTCAAAAAACTTGGAGTGGGGCTTAGCAAGGAAGAAACAGGCGGATACAATGATTATTGGGTTCAGTTGTTTAGCAATTAAATGGCTATTTTAAAAAATATACTTAAAATAAATAAAATATATTGACAAATATTCCTACGTGGATTATGATATATATTGTAAGTATTATTACTTATATAATAAAATAGTTAAAAAGTTACAAAAGTAACGGTTAATGGTGGATTCTAGCAATGCTTCTGCACAAGAACAGGGGCATATCAAAGCATCTCAGAGAACTTAGCTTCTGTGGGATATCAAAGCGTTTCGGAAAGCAAAGGACCAGCGCTTCCGGAATATCAAAGCATTTCAGAGTATTCGGTTTCTCTGGAATATCATAATGTTTCAGGGAGCGAAGGCTCCTTGAAATGTCAAAATAGTTTAGAAGTCAGCCGTCAAAAAATTAAAGGCTCAAGGCTTTACCATATCGGGAAAAGCCTTGAGCCTTTTTGCTGTCTTATATAGTTAGTTTTATCCGGCCAGTTACTTATTATTCTCAGCATCCTTCATAGCGCGGACTTTAAGCGAAAGTCCGAAAAGATTAATGAAGCCCTCCGCATCGTGGTGGTCGTAGAGGTCGCCTGTTGTAAATGAAGCGATTGATTCATTGTAGAGTGAGTATGGAGAAGTTGTGCCGGCTTTGATAATATTGCCCTTGTAAAGTTTAAACTTAACCTCGCCTGTTACCTTTTCCTGAGTCTTTTCTATAAATGCCTGAACTGCTTCTCTTAAAGGCGTTTCCCACTTGCCTTCATATACAATCTGAGCAAATTTGTTGCCCATATCAAGTTTCATAGTTGTTGTATCTCTGTCAAGAACAAGCTCCTCAAGCTGCTGATGTGCTTCATAGAGGATTGTTCCGCCAGGCGTCTCGTAAACGCCGCGGGATTTCATGCCGACAACACGGTTTTCAACAATATCAATGATACCGATACCATGCTTACCGCCGATTCTGTTAAGCTCCCTGATAATATCAGAAACCTTCATCTCTTTGCCGTTTACTGACTTTGGAACACCCTTCTCAAATGTCATAGTAACATATTCGCCCTCATCAGGAGCTTTCTCAGGTGTTACGCCAAGTACGAGAAGATGGTCATAGTTTGGCTCATTTGCGGGATCTTCAAGCTCAAGACCTTCGTGGCTGATGTGCCAGATGTTACGGTCACGGCTGTAGCTTGTGTCGGCTGAAAATGGGAGATGGATGCCATGCTGCCTGCAGTATTCAATTTCGTCTTCACGAGACTGCATTGTCCACTTTTCATTTCTCCATGCTGCAATAATCTTAATGTCAGGGGCAAGAGCCTTGATTGTAAGCTCAAAACGAATCTGGTCGTTACCTTTTCCGGTAGCGCCGTGGCAGATGGCCGTAGCGCCTTCCTTGCGGGCGATTTCAACAAGTCTCTTGGCAATCAACGGTCTTGCCATTGAAGTACCCAGTAAATATTTATTCTCATAAACAGCGTGTGCCTGAACACAAGGAACAATATAATCGTCGCAGAACTCATCTGTTAAATCTTCTATGTATAACTTAGAAGCGCCGCAGGAAACAGCTCTCTCCTCAAGTCCGTCAAGCTCCTCGCCCTGACCGCAGTCTGCACACACACAGATTACTTCATAGTCAAAATTTTCCTTTAACCACGGAATGATAGCAGTAGTATCAAGTCCGCCTGAATAAGCAAGAATAACCTTTTCTTTCATCTTGAAATTCCTCCTAAAAATGTTGTAAATAATTCCTATGCTCCCTATAATAATCCAATAATAATAAAAATGCAATAGAAAAAAATGAATATTATGCAAGTTTATGCAAAAATGGTGCATAAATATTTAAAAATTGCAAATAGGGCTTTACATAAGAAAAAAAGTTGCTATAATGGAAAATACGTTAGAAAAAAATACTTATATTTATAAGTGTATTATTAATAATTAATCAGCGAATTTCGGATTGAATGTCCGAACGGAGGAGAAATATGGTTAAAGCAGGTATTATCGGTGCAACAGGTTATGCAGGCAATGAATTAGTAAGATTGCTTTTGGGACATAAGGATGCAGAGATTGTATGGTATGGTTCAAGAAGCTACATAGATCAGAAGTATTCTGATGTATATAGAAATATGTTTCAGCTTGTTGATGATGTATGTATGGATGACAATATGGAGGAACTGGCAGAAAAGGTTGACGTAATATTTACGGCAACTCCTCAGGGCTTATGTGCGTCCCTTGTAAATGAAAATATACTTAATAAGGTAAAGATTATTGATTTAAGTGCAGATTTCAGATTGAAGGATGTAAAAATATACGAGGAGTGGTATAAGCTTGAGCATAAGTCTCCTCAGTACATAGACGAGGCGGTATATGGACTGTGTGAGATTAACAGGAATAAGGTGACGGATAAGACAAGAATTATAGCTAATCCGGGCTGTTATACAACAACCTCAATACTTACATTGTATCCTATGGTTAAGGAAGGGCTTATTGCTCCTGATACGATTATTATTGACGCAAAGAGCGGTACGTCAGGTGCAGGAAGGGGCGCAAAGGTAGCAAATCTTTTCTGCGAGGTCAACGAGAGTATGAAGGCTTATGGCGTTGGAACCCACAGACATACGCCTGAAATTGAGGAGCAGCTTGGATATGCATGCGGAAGAAACGATATAAAGCTTATTTTTACACCTCATCTTGTGCCTATGAACAGAGGTATTCTTGTTACGGCATATGCCAATCTTAAGAAAAATGTTTCTTACGAAGAGGTTAAAGCGGTTTACGATAAGTATTATAAGGATGAATTTTTTGTGAGAGTTCTTGAAAAAGATGTATGTCCGGAAACAAGATGGGTTGAGGGAAGCAACTTTGTGGATATAGGATTTAAGATAGAGCCAAGAACCAACAGGCTTATAATGATGGGAGCGCTGGATAATCTTGTCAAGGGTGCGGCCGGACAGGCAGTCCAGAATATGAATATTCTCTTTGGACTTCCGGAGAATGAAGGACTTAAAATGGCGCCGTTATTCCCATAAGCGGCGGGATATAAAAGTCATAGCAATACATATAACCAACGGAGGAAACTACTATGGATATTATAAATGGCGGAGTTACAGCCGCAAAGGGATTTAAGGCAGCAGGACTTAATGCAGGAATTAAGAATAATGTTAAAAAGGATATGGCTTTAGTATATTCCGAGCAGCCTTGTACAACAGCAGGAACATTTACAACCAACAGAGTATTTGCTGCGCCTGTAAAATGGGATAAGAACATTGTATATAATTACGACGGCGCAAGGGCAGTCGTTGTAAATAGCGGCGTTGCCAATGCATGTACCGGAGCGGAGGGGGACGCAGCCTGTGAAACTGAGGCGCAGGCAGTTGCAAAGCAGTTAAATATCGCAAAGGAGGAGGTTCTTATAGCTTCAACAGGCGTTATAGGTGCGCAGCTTCCTATGGGTATTATCTGTAAGGGTATTAAGGAGCTTCCTGCAAAATTATCAGACTCTTTGGAGGCGGGAACAGAGGCAGCAGAGGCAATTATGACTACAGATACCAAAAATAAGCAGGTGGCTGTCACTGTCAATATCGGTGGTAAGACCGTAACTGTTGGCGGCATGTGCAAAGGCGCAGGAATGATTCACCCGAATATGGCGACAATGCTATGCTTTATAACAACAGATGTATGTATTTCAAAAAAAATGCTGCAGAAGATGACAAGCGCCATTGTTGAGGATTCATTTAATATGATTTCAGTTGACGGCGACACATCCACTAATGATACGGCATTGGTGCTTGCAAATGGAATGGCAGGCAATCCGGTTATCGGGAATGAGGGAGAGGATTACAATACATTTTACGAGGCATTAAATTATGTATTTACTGAGCTTTCCAAGATGATAGCAGGAGACGGCGAGGGTTGTACATGCCTTTTTGAAGTGCAGGTTGTAAACGCTGCTTCAAGGCAGCAGGCGAGAACCCTTGCAAAGTCTATTGTAACCTCGAATCTGACAAAGGCTGCAATATTCGGACATGACGCTAACTGGGGACGAATCCTTTGCGCTATGGGTTATTCCGGTGCGGATTTTGAACCTGAAAAGGTAGATATTTACTTTGAAAGCGAAGCGGGAAGGCTCAAGATTGTAGAAAATGGCAGCGCCACAGACTACAGCGAGGAAAAGGCAACACAGATACTTTCAAAAAATCCTGTAATTGCCATAGCAGATGTTAAGCAGGGAGATGTAAAGGCCACAGCATGGGGCTGCGACCTGACGTTTGATTATGTCAGGATAAATGCGGACTACCGTTCTTAACAGGCTTGAATATTCGGAATTTGTATTAGCTGAAGGTTATTAATTTGTATTTTAATGAAGGTTGACGAGGAGAAATTAGAAAATGGAAATGAATGAAGAACTGAAGAAAGCACAGATACTTGTGGAGGCGCTTCCATATATTCAGAAATTTAACAGAAAAATAATTGTTGTCAAGTACGGCGGAAGCGCTATGGTTGACGAGGAATTAAAGAGAAAGGTTATACAGGATGTTGTTTTGCTTAAGCTGGTTGGATTTAAGCCGATAATTGTACACGGCGGCGGCAAGGAAATAAGTAAATGGGTATCAAAGTCCGGTATGGAGCCTCGTTTTGTAAACGGTCTTCGTGTTACTGACGAGCCGACTATGGAGATTGCAGAGATGGTTCTTAACAGAGTAAATAAGAGCCTCGTGTCCCTTATTGAGGAACTCGGTGTTAAGGCATGCGGTATCAGCGGAAAGGATGGCGGAATGTTAAAGGTTGAGAAAAAGCTGTCCGGCGGCGAGGATATCGGCTATGTTGGAGAGGTTACAGACGTTGACGCTACTATTATTCATGCGCTGTTAAAGGATGATTTTCTTCCTGTAATATGCCCTATCGGTTATGATTCGGAATTTCATTCATACAACATTAATGCCGATGATGCAGCCTGCGCAATCGCAAGGGCTGTCAATGCGGAGAAGCTGGCGTTCTTAACAGACATTGAGGGTGTATATAAGGATTACAACGACAAGAGTACGCTTATTTCCGAGCTTACAACGAGCGAGGCGAGAGAGCTTCTTGAGGGCGGCACAATCGGAGGCGGTATGCTTCCAAAGCTCAATAACTGCATAGACGCCATTGAAAATGGTGTTTCGAGAGTGCATATTCTTGACGGACGTATTCCTCACTGCCTGCTTCTTGAAATATTTACGAACAAGGGTATCGGAACGGCAATTCTTGGTGAAAATGCGGAGCGTTTTTATACGGCGGCTAATAATTAATAAAATTTGAGGCGAAAGGTTTGGTTAGCAAATGGATACAAAAAATATAATCGAAACAGCGGAGCAGAAGCTCTTTCATACATATAACCGTTATCAGATAGTTCTGGATAGGGGCGACGGCGTAAGGCTTTATGACACGGACGGAAAAGAATATCTGGATTTTGGCGCAGGTATTGCAGTTTTTGCGCTTGGTTATAATAATAAGGAATATAACGACGCGTTAAAGGAGCAGATTAATAAGCTTGTGCATACGTCAAATTATTTTTACAATGAGCCTGCTGTGGAGGCGGCTAAGGGTATTACAGCGGCTTCCGGCATGGACAGGGTATTTTTTACAAACAGCGGTACTGAGGCTGTGGAGGGCGCGATAAAGCTTGCTAAGAAATATGCGTTTTTAAAGACAGGAACAACAGACCATGAAATAATAGCTATGGAACATTCGTTTCACGGAAGAAGCATGGGAGCTTTGGCTGTAACAGGCAATAAGCATTATCAGGAAGCCTTTGGACCTATGATTCCGGGAATCAGATTTGCAAAGTATAACGACCTCGATAGTGTGAAAGCGCTGGTAAATGAAAAGACATGTGCCATTATATTTGAAACGATACAGGGAGAAGGCGGAATTTATCGTGCAAAGAAGGAATTTATCGAGGGCGTCAGAAAATTATGCGATGAGAAGGGAATTTTGCTTATTCTTGATGAAATTCAGTGCGGTATGGGAAGAAGCGGAGCCATGTTCGCATATCAGAAGTACGGAGTTAAGCCGGATATTGTTACAGTGGCGAAGGCTCTTGGCTGCGGTGTGCCTATAGGCGCATTTCTGGCAAGGGAAGAGGTTGCGGCAGCTCTTGTGCCGGGCGACCACGGTACTACCTACGGCGGCAATCCTTTGGCATGTGCGGCAGCAGTTAAGGTTCTGGAGCTTTTTGATAAGCTCAATGTCCTTGAAAATGTTAATGAAGTGGGAGCATATCTTTCAGAACAGCTTGAAAAGGTAGTAAATGATTACGATATAGCTGTAGAGCATAGAGGCGAGGGACTTATTCAGGGCCTTGAGCTTACAGTAGAGCCTAAGGATGTAATAGCTGCGGCTCTTGATAACGGACTTATTCTTTTTTCAGCAGGCTCAAAAGTAATACGTTTTGTACCGCCTCTTGTAATTACTAAGGATGATGTGAACGAGATGATAATAAAGCTTAGAAAGGCTCTCGATTCAGTTAAGTAAATAAGAATTAGGAGTATTTATGAGATTATTGAAAAAATGCGCTGCTGTGGCAATGGCATTTATTATGTGCGTAAATTTTGCCGCATGCAGCAAATCTGACGACTTGGATAAAACAGCGAAGGAATTAAAGCTGGAGAAGGCGAAAACAGTTGATGTGTGGTACTGCGATGAAAACTACCGCCCATATCTTGAGTTGGTGGCGGAAAGATTTCATAAAGCCAACAGTCTGGTTATAATTAATCCGGTGCTGGTCAGCCCGGAGGATTATCTTACAAATATATATGATGAGAGCATTAGAAATAACGGCGGTCCTGATGTGTTTATAATGTCTGCTGACGAGCTGGAACGGGTTCAGCTTATGGGTCTGGCGGCAGAAAATAATACCTATGGCAAGTATTATACAAGCGATAATTATTGTGATGTGGCTATTAAGTCAGCCACATACAAGAATAAATTGTATGGATATCCGTTGTGCTTTAATGTGGCATATATGGTTTATAATGCAAAGCATGTAGGAGAAGTAAATACATTTACAGAGCTTACAGAATACAATAATAATTTTCAGGTGACGGATGAAAATCAGGAAATAAAGGAAATTGTGAGCTGGGATGTATCCGATATGTTTTTAAATTTTGGATTTTCTGCGGGCAGTATTAATATAGGCGGTGAAAATGGAGATGACAGCTCGTCTATTTATGTAAATGCCGAAGTCTTAAAAAGCGCAATGCAGGAGTATTCAGGTCTTAAAGACACTTATGGAATTGACAGGAGTACTGCCACAAAAAGCAGTTGTGTAAGTTCATTTACTGACGGCAGTCTTGCTTACACTATTCTTGATATGAACAGCTTTAAAGCTATTAACGAGTCTGAGGTGGAATTTCAGATAGCGAAAGTTCCGGATTACAATGGCAATATGGCAATCAATACGCTTGGAGATACTAACATAGCTGTTGTCAATCAGTATTCGGATGACTTGGAGGTGGCGAAAGCAGTGGCTAACGCCATGAGCTATGATTATGCCTCGCTTATGATTGAGAGTACAGGCAGGCTGTCTGCAAGAAATATAGAGTACACAGGGGATAAAGCAGAAAAATATAAAACCCTGTATGAAATATACAAAAATTCAACTATGAAAGCTAAATTTATCGGTTCTACAACGATTTATACCCGCTATGAAATTATGATTAGCCAGATTTGGAAGGGTGGGGATATTGACGCTACAGTCAATGAATTTGTTGACGAGCTGACGCCGAAGGAGCAGTAATGAAAATGTTTTTGCTGCTTTGAAGATTTTGGATTTGAATAATTTACCTATCATTTGCCTATACTTACCATCAGGAGGTATAAGCGATGATAGGTTTTTTAATTGCAATGATATCAGGCGCGCTTATGAGCATACAGGGCGTATTTAATACAGGAGTTACCAAGAGCAGCAGTATATGGGTAGCGGCGGGATTTGTGCAGATTACTGCATTTATAACCTGCGTGGTAATGTGGTTTATTGACGGAAAACCGCCTGTTATGGGAATATTCGGAGTTCAGCCAAAGATAGCGCTGCTAGGCGGAGTTATAGGAGCATTTATTACATTTACGGTTGTAAAATCAATGTCTACGCTGGGTGTCGCAAAGGCGGAGATAACAATAGTTGTAACCCAGATTGCAGTTGCATATATTATAGAGCTTTTTGGATTGTTCGGAAGTGAGAAAACAGAGTTTTCGTGGATGAAGCTTTTAGGTATTGCAGTAGCAATAGCAGGAGTTGTAATATTCAGTTTATGCGGGAATACACAGAATAGTTAGATACAGTTTAATTCCACAGAATGGAGAAAAAGAAGAATTTCTTTGCAACAGCCGGCACCGAATAAAGAAGTATCAAAGAACATTCAGATTGGGCGCAGTCGTCAAGGCGGAAATGAACGGGCTTGCGCCCGGCCTTGACCGCTGCCCTCCTCGGCTGTCTTTGCTGCCTTTGCAAAAGAAATAATTTCAAGTGATAAAACAATTAAAATGTCATAAATGTATCTTTGTCCATATAATAATTTAGCGCTTTCAATAATTCCCCGTTTGTTGCATTTCTTTTCTGTTCAAATGCGTTAATAATCACATCTTGAAGGATTTCCGGTAAAATGGAGCCATTCATTCCATTTTCAATCGCAAATACAGGTATAATTTCTTCATCTGTTTCCTTATCAAACTCAGGTGGAGCGGTAATGCAACAGACGCTTGTTAATAGCAATTCATCGTCAGCTACATAAATATGCCAGTTATTATCATTGCAGAGAGCTTGTTTACCTTCTTTTAAATACTTATTTTTTAACGAGTTAAGTATATCTTCAATAGTACATTTTATATTTTGTTTCATGCTATGTCCTTCATAAAATTTGGAATTTTCGCCTCGTTATTTCCATTCCACCACCATTCCGGGAATGTGGGAATAGGGAGTTTTCCGGGCGGATTTCCTACATTTCGGATAGACCGCTGCTGTGTCGGTGTGATTTACTTGCCGGATATGTCCTTCTTAATCGTAATTTCCTCAATTTTTGTTATAACCCCGTTAGTAGGTATTCTGTACAATGAGGTTTCGTTGTTATAGTACTGGAAAAATGTGTACTGTGAGGTGCAGCTTACGCTGGAAATATTTCCGGCGGCTATGGACTCAATCTGGGTGCCGTTAATGTTCATGCGGTAAAGCCCTGCGTCCTGTCCTTCAACTATAAAGAAAATCTTGCTGCCATAGCGGTTGTAGCGGATTACCTTGCCATCGTCAGGCTCAAAGAGAAGCTCAACCGTATTATTGGATAAATTCAGACGCACCAGCGAGTAATTTTTGCTTAAGTCAATATAGTAAATATAATTGTCTGCGGCGTCAACCATATAGGAGTTTGCCTCATATACTGTTGTAATGGCGCCTGTGTCAGTGTTATAGGCGGCTATATAATTGTCGTTATTTGGATTTGAAAAATATATTTTTCCGTTGTAAATGCTTGCAGGATTAATTGGAATATCAGATAGCTTGGTTTCCTCACTGCCGTCAATTTTAGTCCTGTAAAATGACAACGGTTCTGTATCGCTGTAGTGCTGGTAATACAGATAATTGCCGTAAAGGCTGCTTATGCCGGAAAGGGTTTCGTAAAGTGAGTCGGAATTGTTTCCTTTAAGGTCAGTGCGGTAAACTCCGTACATACGAACCCTGTCGTTGGAGACAATGCTGTTTCTTGAGTAATTGTTCTTAACATAATAAATGTAATTTCCGCAGACATTTATAGAACCTGCGGTGTCAGAATTAAGAAGTCTGGCATTGGAGCAGTCAGAATCCATTACATAGAGGTGTCCGTCGTCATAAGGGTTTGAAAAATATATCTTTCCGTTGTATTCGCTGAAAAGTCCTCCGTTATTTAAGTTGCCTGCGGTATTGCCGGTGGCGGTCTCAGCATTATAAACAAATTTTGAATTAATGTAGTAAAATATGCCCGCAGCGATAATACATACTGCAAGAAATATAGAAATAACTATTTTTATAACTTTATTTTTCATAATAAGTTTCAGCGGACTGAAATCCTTTCTTAGAATTTGCATAAATTATAGCACATTTTTAAAAATTATAGTACATTTTCTGATGTAATAACAAAGAAAATATGTTATAATCTCAAAAGAATCTTATTAGGCGGATAAAAAGTAAAAAAATAAGTGGAATGAAAGGAACGGAGCTAAAGATGTTGGATTTAGGCGAGATAAGAAATGAGATAGACGCTATTGACAAGCAGCTTGTGGATTTGTTTGAAAAGAGAATGGAGATTTGCCGTGATGTGGCAGAGTACAAGATTGAAACGGGGAAAAAGGTGCTTGATCCTGAGAGAGAAAGGGCAAAGCTTGAGAATGTAGCAGGAATGGTGAGGAATCCTGATAATACATATGCGGTGAAGGATTTATTTGCCCAGATAATGTCCAATTCGAGAAAAATGCAGTACAGAATGTTAGAACAGACGTCAGGAACCTTAAGAGAGCCATATGAGGCAGTAGATTTTATTGAAAAGGATAAATGTACCGTTGTGTACCAGGGCGTACCGGGAGCATACAGCTACATTGCCATGAGAAGATATTTTGGCAAGGATGTAAAGAACTTTGCAGTTTCCACATGGCGCGACGCAATGGAAGCAGTAAGTGAGGGAAGGGCAGATTATGCGGTGCTTCCTATTGAAAACTCGACGGCAGGAATTGTAGCGGACGTATATGATTTGCTTCAGGAGTATGATAATTACATAGTTGCGGAGACATATGTAAAGGTAGAGCATGCCCTTCTTGGACTTCCGGGTACAGATATAGACAAGGTAGAGACGGTTTATTCGCATCCGCAGGGCTTTATGCAGTGCGAGCATTTTCTGGCAAAGCATAAGAACTGGCAGCAGATAAGCCAGACTAACACGGCAGGCAGCGCTAAAAAGGTTCTTGAGGAAAATGACATCACTCATGTTGCAATAGCCAGCGAGGAGGCGGCAGAGGTTTATGGCTTGGAGGTTCTTGAGCGGGCAATCAATGACCTTGATAATAACACTACAAGATTTGTAATAGTCTCAAAGAACAGAAAATTTGTTAAGAACGCTAAGAAAATGAGTATTGTGTTTGAGATAAAAAATGAAGCGGGATCGCTTTATAGCCTGTTAAGCCATATTATCTATAACGGACTTAATATGAATAAGATTGAGTCAAGGCCGAGTGAAACAAAAAATATTGATGAGAAAAAGTGGAATTTCAGATTTTTTGTGGATTTTGAGGGAAATATTGACGAATCGGCAGTTATGAACGCTATGCGTGGTATAGAGGAGGAAGCTGTGTCAGTCAAACTTCTTGGAAACTATTAGGCTTGTAAAACATTATTTGGCATGTTAAACTAAATATCAACATTTAAACTATAAATATCAACATATTTTAAGCACAGGAGGAACCATTTTTTATGAAAATGCAGTTACTTGAAAATGAATTGTCAGGATGCGATTATCCGGGCAGAGGAATTGTAATTGGTAAGTCTGAGGACGGCAAGAAGGCTGTTACAGCTTACTTTATAATGGGAAGAAGCGAGAACAGCAGAAACCGGGTATTTGTAAAGGATGGCGAGGGTATCAGGACAGAGGCGTTTGATCCGTCTAAGCTGAGTGATCCAAGTCTTATTATATATGCGCCTGTAAGAGTACTTGGAGAGGATACTATTGTTACCAATGGTGACCAGACGGATACAATTTATAATCTGATGTCAGAGGGACAGACATTTGAGCAGTCTCTAAGAACAAGAGAGTTTGAACCGGATGCGCCGAATTTCACGCCAAGAATTTCAGGTATTATGCATATTGAAAATGGTTCTTACGATTATGCGATGTCAATTTTAAAGAGCCACAACGGAAATGCTGCACAGTGTAACCGCTATACATTTTCATATGACAATCCTATAGCCGGAGAGGGACATTTTATCCATACATATGTGGGAGACGGAAACCCGCTTCCAAGCTATGAGGGCGAACCTACATGGGTAAAGATTTCCGGTGATATTGATACATTTACAGGTATGATTTGGAATAATCTTAACGAGGATAATAAGGTTTCATTGTTTGTAAGATTTATTGATATTGAGACAGGCTCTTATGAGACGAGGATTGTTAATAAGAATTGTTAATAAAAATAAGTAACTTAAATTAATATGTAATTAAGTTTTGTGGAGGAAAAATGAACGAATTTCAGTTAAAGTATGGATGTAATCCTAATCAGAAACCATCAAGAATATATATGGCAGATGGAAGCGGGCTTCCAATCGAGGTTTTAAACGGCAGACCGGGATACATCAATTTTCTTGATGCATTTAACGGCTGGCAGCTTGTAAAGGAGCTAAAGGAGGCAACAGGCCTTCCTGCTGCTGCTTCGTTTAAGCATGTATCGCCGGCAGGCGCTGCTGTGGGACTTCCGTTGAACGAAGTTGAAAAGAAAATTTACTGGGTTGACGAGAATATTGGAGAGCTGTCTCCGCTGGCATGCGCATACGCAAGGGCAAGAGGAGCGGACAGAATGTCATCCTTCGGTGATTTTATTTCCCTTTCAGATGTGTGCGACATTACAACCGCAAAGCTTATACAGCACGAGGTTTCTGACGGAATTATCGCTCCGGGATATGACGACGACGCTCTTGAAATTTTAAAATCAAAGAAGAAGGGCAACTACAATATTATTAAGATTGATCCTTCATACAAGCCGGAGCCAATCGAGAAGAAGCAGGTTTATGGCGTAACCTTCGAGCAGGGAAGAAATGAGTTTGAGATTAACGAGGCTCTTCTTGAGAATATTGTTACAGACAATAAGGAGTTTACAAGGCAGACAAAAATTGATTTAATTATTGCGCTTATCACTTTGAAGTACACACAGTCAAATTCAGTGTGCTATGCAAAGAACGGACAGGCTATCGGTATCGGTGCAGGACAGCAGTCGAGAATACACTGTACAAGACTTGCAGGAAATAAAGCAGACAACTGGTTCCTTCGCCAGAATCCTAAGGTTTTAAATCTTCCGTTCAAGGATACAATCGGTCGTGCAGACAGAGATAACGCCATTGACCTTTATATTGGCGAGGATTATATGGATGTTCTTGCAGACGGCGAGTGGGAGAGGATATTTACAGAAAAGCCCGAAGTATTTACTGCGGAAGAAAAGAGAGCATGGCTTGACAAGAACACAGGCGTTGCTCTCGGTTCAGACGCATTCTTTCCGTTTGGCGACAATATTGAGCGCGCCTATAAGAGCGGCGTTAAATATATTGCGCAGCCGGGCGGTTCAATCAGAGACGATAATGTTATTGAGACATGTAATAAAAGAGGCATTGCAATGTGCTTTACAGGAATGAGACTGTTCCACCACTAATTAGTCAGTTGTGGTGTGGTGAAGGAAATCAGCCATGCCTGAAGCAAAACGGATTTTTTTAATATTTTCAAGGACTTCATAGGGGATAAACAGTCTGCCCCTGCCAACGCCCATCTCAATAGTTGGCTTGTTGGCACCATGAAAATCTGAGCCGCCGGATATGAGGAGATTATTTTCCTTTGCGAGCTTTCGCATCTGAATTTCCTCTCCGGTGGTATAGGTGGAGTAAATGGCTTCAAGACCTGAAATTCCGTTGTGGCAGAGATATTGTATGAGTTTGTTCATCTGGTCGTTTCCGAGATGGTAAAGGACAGGGTGGGCAAGTATTGCCACGCCGCCGGCACTTTTGATAAGCTCAATGGCTCTTGCAGGCAGCATTTTCTCCCGATGTACATAGCAAGGGCGGTTGTCGCCAAGATACCGCTCAAATGCTTCGTTTCTGGATTTGACAATTCCGTTTTTTACAAGATAATCTGCAAAATGTGCTCTTGTGATAACAGCATCAGGATACAGCTCAAGCATTTTTTTATAGGAAATATCAATGTCTAATTCAGAGAAGCGCTGACAAATTCTGCGGTTGCGGTTTTCTCTGGTATCCCGCAAAGAATCCAGTTCTTTTTTGAAAGTTTCGTCAGTATAATCTATATATAGGCCTACAATGTGGATTTCTTTTGTGTCATAGTGTGTGCTTAATTCAACGCCCGGCACAACCTCAACGCCAAGTTCACTACCTGCGCTGACAGCCTCGGAAACGCCTTCTACAGTATCGTGGTCTGTCAATGCAAAGGCGCTTATATCCAGTGTTTTAGCCCGCTTTACAAGCTCTGTCGGTGTTAAAGTTCCGTCGGAATATGTGGAATGAACGTGCAAATCAACTTTTTTCATAACGGTTTCCTTTCTTAAATTACTCTGTTTTTTATAATTATATCATAAAAAATAAAGTCATATTGTTGTGTTTTTTTTAAATATGAGTTAAAATAAATATAATGTGCGTTAATAGCGATTACTTATCATAATGGTTTTACACCTTATTCGTACATTAATAGTGTAGCATATTATTGATTAGGAGCAAATAATAATGAGAAAAAAATCACATGTGTCACTGGCATTATATCTTTTGGACAGTGTTGACAACGAGTTACTTGATCAGCATAAGAAAGCATTTGTTATGGGAAGCATCTTGCCTGACTGCAAGCCTTCCTTTGTAACAACAAGACACAATATAGAGGAAACTTTTGATTTAGTTATGGAATATATTGACAAGCTCACTGAGAATGTGGATGAGTTTAAGAGAATATCCACAGCATATTGCAGGAAGCTTGGTGAGGTTACACATTATGTGGCTGATTATTTTACATATCCGCATAATGATATATTTGAGGGAAATATCAAAAGTCACTGTATGTATGAGAAAGAGCTTAAATATGCACTCAAGGAGTATATCCAAGGCGATGACATAGTTGTGAACAGAAATGTTGTAACAACATTTAATTCTGCGTCGGATTTGTGTGATTATGTTAAAAAAATGCATAGAAAGTATATTGCATCTGAGGAGAAAAACATTTATTCTGACTGCCGTTATATAGTTTCACTTTGCTATGTAGTAGTGGCTGGCGTCTTTTATCTTTTGAACAAAAGGCTCGGCGGCGATTTTCAAGTGGCTAATTAGGGTGTTTCATAATTATGGTAATAAATGGCGATAATATGAAATAGAGCAGCGGCAGGCGTCCGGCAATAAAGCATATGGAGGAAGAGACATGAACAGTCGGGAGTTGGTAATCGGTGGTATATATAAGCATTTTAAGGATAAACTTTATCAGATAAAGTGTATTGCGTATCATTCGGAAACTAAGGAGAAAATGGTTGTTTATCAGGCACTCTATGGAGACTATTCAGTGTATGTAAGACCTTACGATATGTTTATGAGTCAGGTTGATACTGAAAAGTATCCGGATGTGCAGCAGAAGTACAGGTTTGAGCAGGTATTTCCGGACGGCAGTGATATGCCGCAGAATAAGGTATTGTCATCGGAGGCGTTATCAGAAAGAATGTCAGATAATGAAGCACCAAAACAGTTGGAAAAGTCCAAAGCGGAGGCGATGAAAGAAACACACGAAGCCGAATCTGCAGAGGAAACCATAGACCCGCGTCTTGAAAGATTTCTTGATGCCGGAAGCTATGAGGAAAAACTTGAGGTTCTTGCTTCCATAAGCAATTCGTTGGATGACAAGCTTATTGATGCGATGGCTGTATCTATGGATGTAGAGGTGCCGGAGGGAAGCATTGATTCAAGATATGTTTCTTTAAGAAACTGCATACGGGCGCATGCAAAGTACGAGAGCCTGCGCTTAAGGTAAAACAGAAAAGATAGGTAATAACAAGACGCAAGATAATATATTTGCCGCAACGGCCAGAAGGAGGAATGAAGATTGGAAGGAAAAGATTTTTCAACAGTAACACCTGAAATCAGAAACTTGGCAGCTAAGTGCAGGGAAAACAAAATTAATGTTTCTCTATACGACAAATATGAGGTTAAGAGGGGTTTGCGAGATATTAATGGTAAGGGAGTCCTTACAGGACTCACAGAGGTATCGGAAGTAAAGGCATCAGAGGTTGACGAAAATGGAGTGTCACACCCTTGTGACGGTAAGCTGTATTATCGCGGCTATGATGTAGAAGATATAATCAGAGGCTTTACTGCTGATAAGAGGTTTGGCTTTGAAGAAGTGACATATCTTTTGATATTTGGGCATATGCCTAATGAGGAGGAATTAAAAGAGTTTAATGCTATTCTTGGCAATTACAGGTGTATCCCGCCTAATTTTGTGCGTGATATTATTATGAAGAAGCCGAGCTGCGACATAATGAACGCATTGGCAAGAAGCGTGCTTATGCTTTATTCTTATGATAAGAAAGCAGATGATGTGAGTATTTCTAATGTAGTAAGGCAGTCTTTACAGCTTATATCAGAATTTCCGCTTTTAGCGGTTTATAGCTATCAGGCTTATAAACATTCGCATATTGGAGGCAGTCTTATTATTCATGAGCCGGATTCTAATATGTCAACAGCCGAAAATATACTTCATTTGTTGAGAGACGACGGCAAATTTACCCCACTTGAAGCAGAAATACTTGATATTGCACTTGTGCTTCATGCAGAGCATGGCGGCGGTAATAACTCTACATTTACTACAAGAGTTGTAACTTCATCAGGTACGGATACTTATTCTGCCATAGTGTCGGCGCTGGCGTCGCTTAAGGGACCAAAGCATGGAGGAGCTAATCTGAAGGTTGTGGAAATGTTCAGGGATATTAAGGAGCATGTAAAGAACTGGGATGATGAGGAAGAACTTACGATGTATCTTGACGCAATTCTTCACAAGCAGGCTTTTGATAAAACGGGGCTTGTATATGGTATGGGACATGCCGTATATTCGCTTTCAGATCCGAGAGCCAGAGTATTTAAGAGCTTTGTTGAGGAGCTTTCTGTGGCAAAGAACAGAGAGAAGGAATTTAAGCTTATGTCCGACGTGGAGAGAATTGCAGCTCAGCTTATTGCAAAGGAGAGAAAGATATACAAGGGCGTAAGCGCGAATGTGGATTTTTACAGCGGATTTGTATATAGTATGCTTGGTCTTCCTCATGAGCTTTACACACCTTTATTCGCTATTGCAAGAATTGCCGGATGGAGCGCTCACAGAATAGAAGAATTAGTAAATTGCAATAAGATAATAAGACCTGCATATAAAAATGTATGCGAGCATAATCAGTACATTCCTCTTAAAGACAGATAATTGTCAGACAATGTGCATAATTATGTGGATATTGTGGAAAACTATTGCTTTTGTATGAAAGGGATTGGTCATGAATATAGTAGTTATAGCTGGCGGAACCAGTACGGAAAGAGACGTTTCAATAGTTACAAGCAAGATGGTATGCGCTTCGCTGCGCCGTAATGGTCATAAGGCTAACATGGTAGATGTGTTCTTAGGAACGAAACGGTATAAAGACGCCAAAGCATTTTTTGAGGATAACAGTGATTTGGATTTAGCTGCCGGGGAAATGGCAGCTAAATCATCTAAAATTGCTAGCCTTATAAAGGAAAGAGAAGCATCAGGAAATGGCTTTTTCGGACCTATGGTGCTGGAATTGTGCAAGGCGGCAGACATAGTATTTATTGGGTTGCATGGCGCAAACGGCGAGGATGGAAAGGTTCAGGCTGTGTTTGACCTTATGGGAATTAAGTACACAGGAACAGACTACATAAGCAGCGCAATATGTATGGATAAACATATTGCCAAGAAAATGCTTATTATGGAAGGGATTCCTATGCCGAAGGGAATTATGTTAAAGAATGGACATAAAATTGAGTATGTTCCGTTTCCTTGCGTGGTTAAACCATGCTGCGGCGGCTCAAGTATCGGCGTGTCCATAGTAAAGGACGAGAAAGAATTTGACAAGGCTTTAGAAGAAGCGTTCAGCTATGAGGACAATATTATTGTTGAGGAGTATGTAAAGGGCAGAGAATTTTCCGTTGCAGTTATTGACGGAAAAGCGCTTCCGGTTATAGAAATCGAGGCGGCGCAAGGCTTTTATGACTATAAGAACAAATACAACGGGCTGACTAAGGAGACATGTCCTGCAAATATTCCTGAGGAAACATCGGATAAAATGATGAGACTGGCAGAGAAGGCATGCGAGATAGCAGGTATTAAAACCTATGCGCGAGTTGACCAGCTTTTAAGAGAGGACGGAGAAATATTCTGTCTTGAAATTAACACTGTTCCAGGTATGACGCCGACAAGTCTTATTCCGCAGGAAGCTGCTGTTGTAGGAATTTCTTATGACCAGCTCACTCAGAAAATATTAGATTTATCAATGGCAAAATACGAGGGGTAACGAAGATGAAGGGTATGACTATTGCAGCAATGACTGAGGCCTGCGGCGGAATATATCATGGTGATAACAATATCATTCACAATGAAATTAAATCAATTACAACAGACAGCAGAAAGGCGGACAGCGGCTGTCTGTTTGTTGCTATTAAAGGCGAAAGAAGCGACGGACATAATTATATAGGCGATTGCTTTGATGCGGGAGCGCTTTGCTGTATATCAGAGCGGGAGCTGCCGGAGGAAAACAGACCGTATATACAGGTAAAATCTTCGACAGACGCATTGAAGGCTCTGGCAAAACTTTATCGTGCGCAGCTTGACATTACGGTTGTAGGTATAACAGGAAGCGTCGGAAAAACCAGCACAAAGGAAACCATAGCGGCGGTGCTTTCCCAGAAATATAAAGTGTTAAAGACGCTTGGAAATTTTAACAATGAGATTGGTCTTCCGCTTACAATATTCAGACTTAGCGAAGATGATGAGATTGCAGTGCTGGAGATGGGAATAAGTGATTTTGGAGAAATGAGCAGGCTTACGGATATTGCAAAGCCTGATATATGCGTTATAACAAATATAGGTCTGTGCCATCTTGAAAATCTTAAGACAAGGGACGGCATTTTAAAGGCAAAGACCGAGATTTTTGAGGGGATGAATCCCGAGGGCTTCGTGGTGCTTAACGGCGACGACGATAAGCTGGTTACGATTAAAGAAGTATATGGAAGGAAGCCTGTATTTTTTGGCGTAGAAAATAAGAGCGGCGTATATTCTGACAATATTGAAAATCTGGGGCTTGAGGGTACATCAGCAATTATTCATAATCTTGAGGGAATAGCTTCCATTTGCGTGAATATACCGGTGGCGGGACTGCATATGGTATATAACGCTATGGCTGCCGCTGCTATAGGAGCAAAGCTGGGGCTTACTTCAGAGCAGATAAAGGCAGGCATTGAAAATATTGAGACCATCGCAGGCAGAAATAACATTATAAAAGCCAATGGAATGATTATAATAGACGACTGTTACAATGCTAATCCGGTATCAATGAAAGCGTCCATAGATGTAATTGATACTGCTAAAGGCAGAAAGGTATGTATACTGGGAGATATGTTTGAACTGGGAGATGACGAGAAAAAGCTCCATTATGACGTAGGGCAATATCTTGCAACAAAGTCCATAGACATACTTCTCACGGCAGGAGAGCTTTCAAAAAATATTGCCGAGGGTGCGGCAGATTATATAAAAGAGCGCAATCAAGGTTCATCGCTGGAAATTAAGAGCTTTGACGATAAGGAAAGCCTTATGGATTTTGCCAAAGGACTTCTTATGGAGGGCGACAATATTCTTGTAAAGGCATCGCATGGAATGAAATTTAGTGAGGTTGTTGAGGCTATACGGTCTATTATTAAGTGATTTTAATTTGAGCAGTTTTTGTAATTTTATATGCGTTTAAAGACTCTTTTATATATTACAAAAAATACAATCGCAATCAAAATTATGTTACTTACCATTATTATTACGTTTTCTGGAGTAATTTTCATATTTTCCAAATTATTTACAAGAAGAGACATCTGTCCGGTATATCCGCCTGCAAGTCCGATAACAAGAGAACCTGTCATACATATAAATACAATATAAATTGCGTTGCCGATTAAGTATTCAACAGCTTTTAAATTGCACATTTGCAATACATACAGAGTACCCTTTTCTTTTTCCCCGGAGATAATCGCAGCAGCGCTGGTGAGGGGAGCCATTCCGGCATACATAACTGTAAGAATGGTTTTGTTTTTTAGTGTGTCTTTTATCTGCTTCCAAAGAATCGCTCTGATATGATTCGTCATATTTCAAATCTCCTTCCGGTTAATTCCATAAAAATAGTTTCCAGATTAGGTTCTGTTGAATGTATGGTTTCAATTTCTTCATTCAAAAAATATGCTTTAATTTTTTCGGCACTGCTTTTAGTATGTTCCAAAACGATGTCCGCTCCGTTTTTTAAATGTATATAAGCAATGCTAAAAGAACAAGAATGGAATACCATAAGAAATATATTGTTGGATTTATATACGCTTAACGACATAGACGTATTTTCAAAGAGGATAATGAAAATGTTTAGAATGCTTATACCTTATACTAAAGGCTGGTTTCTTATGCTTGATGATGACCAGAATATTGATGAAAAATACATCTTATTTTATAGGGTTTGATGAAGATGGAAAGGATAAGTATCTGAAAAAATATTATGATAAAGATTATATTAAGCATTTGTATGATTTCAATTCATATACTGTAACTCATGGAGATACTGATATATTGGACAATTCCGTGAGGGAAAATACAGAATTTTATAAAAATTTCTTACTGCCAAAGGATATAATTTACGGTTGTGGGATAATGATTGTTCGCAATGGGCGTATTACTGCTTTTTTAAATTTGTTTAGAGATAAAAAAGCAGGGGATTTTAGTGATAAGGATGTGTATATATTAAATATTTTAAAGAAGCATGGCTGCTTGGTTTGCGCCCTAAATTGACATTTTATCAGAGGCGGAGCATGAGCATTTGCTACACAAAATATATATTTATAAAATAAAAAAAATAAAAAACATATTGACAAATATAAAATATAGTATTACAATACATTTACAAACAATATATTTTATATAAATAAAGGAGGAAAATTATGCATGACATTATTGAACATTATGGAAAGGTAGTAGTAGCTTTGGCAGGAGTATTGGCGGCTGTTTTGCTGACGGTTGCAGTAGTTGGAATTGTCAATACCAAGACAAAAGCGGCAGTGGAGGGCATCTCATACGAGCAGGAGATTAATGATGCTATTAATGGGGTGAAATAACAGTTGCAGGAGAAGGAATTAAAAAATTATATCAGGCAGCACAGCGATGAGTTGTTTGCAGAGATTAGTCGGGAAATATTGGATGATGATATTACGGACATCGAGTGGGATGGATATAATCTTTGGATTACACATTTGAAACGAGGCTGTTATATGTCAGAAAAGAAACTGGCGGATTCGTATGTAGATAATATTGCTATAAGGCTTTCTAATATTATGCTTACATCCTTTAACAGAACCTATCCGGTGCTGGAGGCTAATACGGAGAATTTGAGGATATCTATATGGCATGAATCCAGATGCGGTAAAAAGAGTATGGCGATAAGAAAGATTCCATTAAATGTGAGATTTAACCACGAGACCTTGCTGGAAAGCAGATATGCGCCTGAGACAATTATCAATCTGCTGGAAAATTGTGTGCTGGCACATATGAATTGCGTTATAGGAGGTCAGCCACACGCAGGAAAAACAGAACTGTTAAAGTATCTTTCAACTTTTATTCCGGCACAGGAAAAGGTTGGGGTTTATGAGGATAATCAGGAGATACATTACAGGACTATTAATCCCGGAAAAAAGTGTGTTGAATTTTTTGTGGATTCTAAGTATACATATTCGCAGGTTATCAAGGCGGGACTAAGGCATAATGTAGACTGGATGCTTTTGTCTGAATCCCGTGGAACAGAGGTTCTGGATTTACTGAACAGTCTGTCTACGGGAGCTTATTGTATGACTACTATGCATCTTGACAGAGTGAGGAATATTCCGGACAGAATATACAATATGCTCGGCGCCAGTAATGTAGCCGAGTGTTTTATTAACAGCATATACCAATACATTGATGTAGGAGTGCTTGTGGAATGTGATAAGCATGAGCGAAGAAGCATAAAGGAGGTAGGATTTTTCACAAGATTAAATAATATTAACGAAAGTATAATTATATATGAGAATGGTGAATTTACCGCTAAAGAGCTGCCGGAAGAGATTACTGCCCGATTTGCAAGTTACGGAATAGGCAATCCTTATGCACATATGGGAGGGAGATAATGAGATATAATAAAAAATTATATAAGAAATTATTTTCTTTGCAGGAAATGGAAAAAATAGCAAAAGCAGGAGAAAAAGAATTTTCAACAGAACGATTTTTAATAAGTATAGGTATATTTCTTTTCTCACTGATTATTATTGGGGTGTTATATAGGCTGGAACTTTTTTGTATATTGCTCATACTGATTATGGGAGGTATATGTATTCTGCCCTTTGCAAAGTACTATTATCTGCAGAATCTTGAAAAAAAGAAGTTTAATGATGTTGATGTGTATTTGCATCAGATGGCATATTCATTTCAAAGGAGTCCGAAGATTAATGCTGCGCTGGAGGATACTGCTAAGGTTTTAAGTGGAAATATGAAACGCACTGTAGAAAAAGCAATATATACACTGGAGTGCAGTCAATCTAAAACAGTGTATCAGGAGGCACTGGAAGTAATAGAAAATGAATATAAATGTCCCAGAATAAAAACATTACACAGATTTCTTATCAGTATCGAGGAGAGAGGAGGCAGTTATAATAATTCTATAGAGGTTTTATTGACAGATTATGACAGATGGGTAAGAAGAGTTTACAAATATCAACACGATATTGCAAGGGTCAAGAAAAATTCTCTTATTGGCGTGATTTTAAGCGGCGGCATTGCTGCCGCGTCTATATTGATTAGTTCAATTCTTAAAAACTCTGCACAACTTGAACTTACCATAGTGACAAATGTGTTGTATCAGATTATTACCACTATATTTGTTATGATGAACATTTTGTATATTCTTGCAATTCAGGTTCAATGCAACAAGGATTGGCTTGCAAATGGAAGAACAGCAGAAAATATTTTAAAGGACTATAAAATAGTTTTTGAAACCAAAAGCCGTACTATACAAAACTTTGAAAAAAGTGTTGCCGTATTTGGAATTGTAGCTTCGTTAGTTATGCTTATGCTGGAAAATTTTATTGCTGCATCTATTTTACTGGCGTTGACAGTATATTTGACATTTGTTCCGGGAATTAACAAAAAGAAAGCATTTTCCAGATTAAAAGAAGATGTGTATCCGGCATTTTCCGAATGGATGAGGGATATTGTCATCAACCTGCATCAGGAACCATTGCAGTCTGCTATAGAAAGCACATATGATGATTGTCCGGCAGTTATGAAAAATTCATTGGGAAAGTTTATCTATGATTTAAGCATGTACCCTTTGGATGTCAGGCCATTTTACAGTTTTATGAAGGAATTTGGCATACTTGACATATCTTCCACAGTTAAAACACTTTACTCGGTTACAGAAATGGAGCCGAATAATATGGATAGAATGTTAAATGCGCTGATTCGACGAAATTATGAAATAGTGGATAAGCACGAGGAGATTAAAAATGAGGACAGTCTTAGTCTGCTTAAATTTAGCGAGTACATACCAATGATATTTGTATCATTAAAACTGGGTGTAGATATGATGCTTATAATATCTAATTATCTTTAAAATAAACTATTAATAGATTGGAGTGAGTGATATGGACGAAAGTGTAAATGGACTTGGAGACATTATGACAGCGTTAGTATTTATAACTTTAATGCTGGCAACATTTGCTATGGTATTGGCAAAGATTACAGATTGCCAGTAATTGCATTTCTTGTGCAATAAAATTTGTACAGGAGAATTATTATGTAAAAAACATAATAAAAAATAATTTGGATAACAAGGAGGTATAGGGGTGAGTGATATTATTGAATATTATAAAGGGACTGTGGTGTCGGTTATTGGAATTGTCAGCACATTTGTTATGCTGGCATCAAGCTGTACGGCGTATGCAGGGGTTATAGAAAATATACTAAATACAGTATTTTATAAATAGTTTAGAAGGAGTTGTGTGTGAAATCAATTCTTGAAAGTTCAATTTATCTTATTATTATGGCGCTTATTTGCTTGTTCAGCATTGATTTTGTTTCTATGAATATGGGCGTTTCAAAGATAGGTGAAACGGAACAATACATAGAAGATTATATAGAATTGTATGGAGAAAATCGGGATAATAACACACTGGACGAAAAAACGCTGGCAACCATAAATGAAAAGCTTAAGGGAACAGAGATGACGTTTACATATGAGTATATGTCAAGCACTGAATCGCATGCCTATTACAACATTCATCTAACCTATAACATACAATCAAGAATATTTAAGTTTCAGAAAAAACATACCTTTGATGGTCTGGCAAGGGTAGATATATAAGGTTGACAGTATCTGTGATATGGTGAGCGCAAGTGAGTAAAAAAGCCTTGAGCATTTATGGGAGTGTCAAAGGTCGTTTACAAGTTGTGTTTGTGATATTAATAGTGTGAAGTTGATTTTATAAAAATAAGCGTATATAAAACATGTTTTAAGCAGTTTTGGTGTAAGAAATACACAGGGGATAAAAATGAATTTGTATGGTATTGGATTGCGAGGTGGTATACTGTGAGAATAGCAGTAAGCAGTAGCGGGTTGTTTGTAGTTATGGCATTGCTTGTACTTATACATATCTCTATACTAAATAAGGCAGTGCGTGACCAGGAGACTAATGCCGGTCTTTCCTCCTCTATGGACTATGCTCTTGATGTAATGGGAGATATGTATAAAAAAATGGATTATGAAGCTGGAGAGGAAGAGGAATATACTAAATGTTTGTTGTATGAGTTTTGCGGCAATTTGGAGAAAAGAATAGGCAGTGACGGAGATATTACAATATCAGTAATAAAGGCAGATATTAAGACCGGTACATTTGAAATAGTAGTGGAAGAAACTTATGAATACAAATTCAAGGGGAGAAAAGGTTATGCAAGATGTGAGAGGGCGGTGGTATTAAGTTCTTAGAGACTTAAGCGGTGAAATACCGGGATGACGGATATGTAAGATGTGGCAGAATGTGCAGGATATGTAAAATGTATGCTATGTGAGACAGGATGATAATGCTTCCCATCTGTGTGTTGGGTATAAAAAATATATATCCTCTGTAAAAAAATTCTAGGTAAAACACTTAATGCCTGATAAATACTGGCGTTAAAAGCAAAGAAAAATTTTTTTGAAAATTTTGACAAGGTTATAGCAAAGAGTATATGCTCATATCAGGAACAGAAGAAGGGGTAATCCATAGGAAACATATCTGTTCAGACAGAAAGTCATAAATAAAGTCTTGGAGGGAAAATTTATGAAGTCAAACAGAAAGACAATGATAATTGCAGGGGCAGCAGTCTTTGCTGCAGTGGTAATAGCTGTAGTGGTAATTATTATATCAGCAACAAGGAAAAAAGCGACGGACAATGTTCAGGAGCCGACAACCGCAACAGACATAATGGTTGTTGACATAACAGATAAGAATGGCAACAGCTACAAGCTGGAGGGAGTAGGAGTTACAGATGAGAACGGAAAGACCATTATAACCGTAACTGATGGGAGCGGAAATAAGACTGTTATTACAGGCGACGTATCCGTAAATTCTGATGGTACAAAGACCGTAACAAATGCCACTGTAACCGAAGTCGGCAAGCTGGTGACAAGCGAAGGTGTTGATATAGACACGGAAGGCGCTACAATCGGCGAGGTAAAGGATAACAATAATGGTGAAACAGCTACAGACATTGTGGTATCGGCAGACATAGTGAAAGATGTGCTTGATAAGCAGGAGCAGGCTTCAATGGAGGCGGCATCGAGGGCTGAGGCAGAAAGCAGGGAGCAGGCTAAGAATGAGACAGAATCCTCAAATCAGGAGCCAACAAGTACGCAGCCGACGGAAGTCCATACCAAAGCTGAAGAGACAGAGGCAGCTACAAAGGCTACGACAGGCGGGGAAAGTACAACTTCGCCTACTACTAAACCGACAGAAGTTCCTACAGCTCCTACAGAGGCACCGACACAGAGCTCAGAGGAGGAGTTTTTGGCGAATAGTACATACAGAGAGTTTGATACATGGGTAGGTGTCACAAATTATACTGGTACACAAACAAATTTAACAGTTCCTTCTTATATAAATGGAAAACCGGTAACAAGTGTTTCAATCCGTAATAATGGCAGTATAACGAAAGTGACAATTCCTGATACTGCAACTACATGTAAGCTGTATTCATGTAGTAGCCTTGAAGTTGTGAACATGGGAAAGGGTATGAGTACCATAAATTCCTATGCAATAACAGATTGTAAATCTATTAAGGAGATAAATATAGCAGCGGACAGTGTGACACTTATGGATGGCTGGTGTACAACCAATACAGTATATACTCCGTATTTTAAAGATGCAGTTTTAAACTTTGCTACGTCACCAGATAAAGTAAAGGTTAAAACAGATTCGAACAAAGAAATATATGCTATAGCATCAGATAATGTTGCAGGGTTTGTTACTATAGTAAGCTATGATTATCTTACAAGCGATACCTCTGAGCAGGAACAGTCAAAAGGAATGTTTGGCAGGGTAAATTTTAATGTAAAATAAAGATAATCGTAACACCTGCCTGACGGAAAGGAAGTTACATGAAACATAAATTAAAACAATTAAATATATTTAATCTAAAGACAGCGATAATGATGCTGCTTGCATGCATTATCTTTTCAGCCACAGGGCTTGCAACAGTGTACGCAGGTTCATATGTAGGCTGGAACTCCATGCGTGAAGCTTCGATAGCCTACAGTACTGACGCGTACTACATGGTCAGAAGTGAAAGATACAAGACAGATGATATTTCAGGTTACGGCAGTTCTTACAGCCAGACTATAAGAACTGCTTCATATGAAGCAGGACTTAGGTTCTTTGATGACATTAACTGGAAGGCGGGAGACGCTGATGCAGCAAACAACAGCGCCCTGATTAATGCAAGGCTCTGGTATGCGCGTAAATTTAGGAGCAGGTACAACCAGAAGATACAGGTAGTGGCTGCCACGAATGATACGGAAACGGAGGGCGGTGTCCCTCTTAATGATGGAAAGATGTTTTATTACTGCATAACTGAGTGGGATTCTGATGGAAATCTTGTATATGACAGCAACTGGATGCCAGCCTCAAGAGAATGGAAATTTGGATTTACAGAAAATGGCTACTATCCTCCAGGACAAGCTGAATATTCGCGTGCCAGCGATGCTTCCTATTTCGTCCTGTATTTCCGCTGGAATACCGGCGACACAACACAGGGTACAGGAACAGAGCCTATCAGCGGAGTTGATGTAACAGAGACATTGAAAAACATTTACATAGTCTACAATGATTTTACTTACACTTTTGACGCCGCTGGCGGAGTAATGCCGGACAATGGCGGTAACAGATATCAGATCAACAGATTTGGTCTTACGGAAGTATCCGCACCCGCAGAACCCACAAGGGACGGCTACAGGTTTACAGGCTGGAAGGTCACCACTTATACAGGCGAGCATTCATCCCACTGTGAAAAGCAGGAAGGACATGTATATACGACAGAAGAGCTTAATGAGATGCTGTCTGACGGTAAGTTTTATTCATCGTTCTTTGATGACGCATATCTTACCGCCCAGTGGGAGAGGACCCGCGCAAAGATTGATTACCATGTAAACGGCGGTTACCTTGACGGTTCTGTGCCGGAATATACCGTAAGAACGGACAGCTTTATCCGGAGAAAATCCGATACAAGCCAGCCGATACACACAGTGGAATCCGAGGCCTCAACGGCGCCGTACTATGCTGAAGACTTCGGACTTAAAAAGGCAGGATACAGACTGGAGGGCTGGAGAATATCAGGAACAGATATAATACTTTATCCCGGAACCAATTACAGCTATGATATATATGCGGAACACCTCGGGTCAACCGGCTGCTGCGACCTGTATGCGGTATGGAAAACGCTATATACGGATACAACCGTAAGGCATTATGTAATGGGAACCGACGGAAGATATCCATTATCGCCGGAAAAGACGCAGACAGTAAAGCTTAAGGAGGGTGACAGCTTTGAGGACGATTACGGGCTCGAATACTTCGTTTCCACAGACCTGCTCGTGCCAAATGGAATAGAAGCCTCGTTTATGGAGACGTCAGGAGATGAGGTCAGCGAAAATGCTTCAGAGAACGTGGTAAACGTGTATTACAGAAGGCTCAGCTATCCGGTGGTCTACAACGTAAGCGAAAACGGCGGAAGCTGGAGCAGCGGAAGCGGCTCAGACGCAAGGGAATGGGTGTATTACGGAGGTCAGGTTGACCTGTCAAGGACCGGCACAAAAGCCGGCTGGGATTTTGCGGGCTGGAATACGGATAGGGACGCAACATCAGGTCTTGGCTCGTACACGATGGGAACATCCGGAATAACCCTTTACGGAATATATAAAAAGGATATAACCATCGGATTTACTGACGCAGAGGGCAGAAGAACGGTAAGCACTACCATATACAACAAAACAGAAAGCGCACAGATAGTGATGCCGGTTATAAGAGGCTATGACAGCTGGACGGACGTATCGGCAGTCAGCCCGGCAGGCTGGAGTGAAAGCGACAACGTAAACAGTACGCTTGGCGCTTCAGCACAGGTAGAACAGGGCGTGCGAATAACAGTGAAGGATAATGGTGAGTACTATGGGGTGTACAGTGCAGATGCAGCCGTAAGGTTTGATGAAAACGGAGGTAATGCAAATGCGGATACTGCCGACAGAACCGTTAAGGTTTACAGAAACAGCGGAGATTTAACAGCAACAAAAGGTGATACAACACTGCTTCCGGGATGCAGCAGGGATGATAAGGCCAACGGTGACGGAACTCTAACGGTTTATACGCTGAAGGGCTGGACTGATGATGATACATATGTATTCCCTCAGGGCGGTGCATATTATGTAACAGGAAATGTTACGCTTAAAGCGCTGTGGGACAGCGCTGACAGGAACATCACATATAAGATTGTGTTTGACGGAAACGGCGGAAAGGACGTGCCTGATCCGATAATTGTCACATATGGCGCCGAGGCGTTTCTTCCGGATAAGGGAAGCAGGGTAGGCTTTGACCTTGAAAGCTGGAACACAAAACCGGACGGAACAGGACAGAGGTTTGACCTTGAGACATATGTAAAGAGCCTTACGACTGAGGACGGTGCAACCGTAACGCTTTACGCACAGTGGAAGCAGCGGAGATTTTTGCTTGTAAAGATAGGCTCAAGCAGATATGGTGCAACATTTGTGAGGCGTACGCCGGGTGACGATGAATGGTATGACAGCACAGGGAAAATAACGATAAATCAATGGGCAAAAATGACTGAGGAAGAAAAGGATGCGGTCTGTGCGCAAAGGTACCATATCTCTAAGGATGGAACAATTACAAGAATAAAGTGACGGCCGGAAGGTGATGGGAAACCACTCACCAAAGGGTATGTTATTTGTTTTGACGTTTTAGGGCTGTATAAACTGTATAAAATAGTATATCTATCAAACTTTCAAATTGTTGTTTAAAAAAGTTTCCTGATTTTGGAATCATATGAAATGACGTGCTTATCAAACTTTAAATAATTTAAATATTTTACTATGGAAGTTTTAAACCGTAGATAAGCGTGACTGTTTTCTCTACGGTTTAAAGATTGTTGTCGGAAATTATACAAAACAACCTCATTTTATCAGATGCCAATATTTTTGTTTGATTTTTCTTGATTTTCTGAATAATCATAAGTATGGATACGCGATATAAGTGACCATCCGGTTTTGAAAGCTGCCGTTTATGCAAAAGCAGACGTTCTATTAACTGGTGATAAGGATTTTCTGAAATCCGGTTAAAAAAATTCTATGATTATGATGCTAACTGAATTTGATGCCGTCTGAATTTTTTGAATACTGAGTTGCTGTTCATGAGTGATATAGTTGTGCGGTTCCGATAAAAAATCCGGAAAAGAAAAATTACTTAATAGCAGGAGAGTATAATATGAAAAATGAAATAAACAGCGAATATAAAAAATGCTGGCGGATTTATAAATATCATTCTGCTTATAGGAATTATTATGTATATATAGTGAACTATTTGCAAGGCTAAAGATATGTTCTTCCTATAAAAGGACTGCTGATTTTTAATAAACACAAAGTTTTATTAATATTTAAAGAAAATTTGATATAACGAGGATACACAAGGGGATACCGATAGACGGTTAGCCTCGATTATAGTTATTAAAAATAACTGCAAACTTGAAGCGCCCCTTTCATTAGACTATGCTTTTGTCTGACAAAAGGGGTTCGCTTTCTGATTAGAGGCGTTTTTTATGACTGTTCTTTCTGAAAAACAAATACTGCCGGCTTTTCTTTCGCATTTGGAAGAAGCTACCCGCAGCAAATAATTGAAACCATAAATGATTAATGCGTTTTTGCGGCAAATCAATTAACGTCATGTATTAATAAAAATATATATCAGTTATTATTACATATTGATAATAATTAACTGATATAATATAATATTTTTACTATTATAAGCGACATATTATTGTGGAAAGGTTGTTTTGTTATATCACAATAATGATAACAGGAAATTATAAGTTATATTTTAAGATAAAAAGGAGAGGTTAAATATGGGGTATGAAAGACCTTACTATACAGACTTAAATTACCATCCGTTATTATTTTATGTAATATTTGGCGTAAAGGACGAGAAATTGATTGTTTCAAGGAAAAAACATCATATTGACGGATTTCCGAAGGGATTGTCATGTTCGTATTGTCGGAAATCTGAAAATGGTGAATATATGGAATCTGTTATTGGAGGGGCTCTAGGTGGAGTAATGAAAAAAAGTAATAATATTTTGTATGAGGAAATTAAATGCACAGATAAATGGGTAATTATCAGTGGGGAAGCAGAACAAGATAGTGATATGAACTATATGAGAAATGTCATTGGGCATATTCAGGCATTTATGGAGAAAGGCGCAGTTGGAGTATTGGATTTGCAGACTTTTACATTATATACTCCGGATGAATGGAAAAATAAAATTTTTTTAAGAGAATTTAGTCCATATGCGCATGTTGTTATTCTTACATCCGAAGAAAATGGTTCTGTTTGGCTTCATACAAGAGGAATGCGTAAATTTGGAAGACCGGATATCAGTATGGAAAGGGTCGGGAAAAATGCTGTGGATGAGGCAGCTCAAGTAATAAATCAGATGATATATTATGGAGCTTTGGGAATATTTTTTTCTCAGCCGACAAAACTGCATACATATAGTGGAAATGCCTATATAGTTACACCTGAGTTTGTTAATGATTTTGATAATTCGGATTTTAATAATGCGTATTACAGAATAGATTGGCAGGAATGTGAGCTTGCGTAGTAAAATTAGATTAGTTAGGAATGGGATTTGATGGCGGCTTGGAGTAATATGAGAAATAAATTAGAGCATAATTATTTGGCGGAATGTTTGCGGGGGCGTATTCAATATTATGCTGCTTCATACAGCAAAAGTGCCGATCACGAAGGCAGGGCGGCAATCAGATTTGATGGAAAAGAAATTTTGAGTGGGTGTTATTGGAATAATTGGACAAAAGCACATTTATTTCCTAAGGATGAAAAATATCAAAAGAGAATGTCAGAGGAATTTGCGTTTATTGATGATACTGCATTGCAGCTTGGAGTGTTTGATCAGCGTTGTTTTTATAATGCGTTTCGTGAATTTGATAACCAGAGTATAGATGAAAGCCTTAAGAGTCAGGATTTAATCGTTAGAATATTTGCTGTACTCGACAGACGTGTTGGAAAGAGGCGATTGTTAGCAATGAAATCTAATATTGGTAAGGAGCCGGAGATATTCCAATTATTTTACACAATTCGTATGGATGCAGAAAAGCTGTTATAGATGTATTGTTTTGTGTTGCTAAATTAAAAAAGAATTGATGATAGTATGTATATTACGAATAAAAAATCTCCCGACTCGTAATAAAAATGAAAAGTTGGGAGATAGTATAAGAAATGTATATAATTTTTTTGTTATAAACACTTGTGTATTAAGTATTTTGCATGGTTTAAATTAAACAGGTTTGTCTGTTTTAAAGTCAGTAACCGAAACTGCAAATCTTATGCTTGCTGCGCCGCTTTCTCCTGATGGTTATGCACCTTCATAATAATAGTATCAATTCGTGTAGAAGAAGAACGCTCAACAATAAATTCCAGGTTATCTATTTTAAGATGATCACCTCTAGATGGGAAACGGTCCAGATTCTCTATAATATATCCGCCGATTGAATCGTTGTCTTCAGATTCCAAGCGGGTGCCGATGGCTTCATTGATATCGTCAAGCTTGTAGGATGCGTCAATACGATACACATTGTGGGAAAGCTTTACAAAAGGTTCAGCCTCATCTGTATCGTATTCGTCACGGATTTCGCCTACAATTTCCTCGAGCAAATCCTCAGTGGTAATCATACCGATTGTAGTTCCGTACTCGTCAAGTACTATGGCAATACTTTGAGAATTTTGCTGCATTTCTTTGAACAGGTCTGAAGTGTTCTTGTGTTCATATGTGAAAAAAGGTTTTCTCATAATGTTTCTTATGCTGAAAGCTCTTTCCTTAGGTGCGATAATGAGGTCTTTAATGTTGAGAATACCTATCACGTTGTCAGGATTATCCGCATAAATAGGAATACGAGTGTATTGCGTTTCCTTAAAAAGCGAGATAATCTGCTGATAGCTGGTTTCTACGTCGGCTAATGTCATATCAATTTTAGGAATCATTACATCTCTTGCTTTAGAATCGCCGAAATCAAATAAATTATTGATGATTTTACGCTCATCATTTTCTATAATGCCTTCTTCGTGGCTTACCTTAACAAATGTTCTAAGCTCATCTTCAGTTATTTTTTGCTTACTGTTTTTAGGGTCTATTCGGATTAGCTTTAAAAACATACTGGCAAGTAAATCTATGATAATAATTGCCGGGGTCAGAATAATCATTAGAAATTTAATGATTGGCGCATATATAAGTGCAAATTTTTCAGCATGGACAGTAGCGGCGGTTTTAGGAGAAATCTCTCCGAAAATTAACACAATTACTGTCAGAATACCGGTTGCAATACCCGTAGCATAGTTGCCGAAAACCTTTATGGTAAAGGTTGTAACCAGTGCTGAAGCGGAAATATTAACTATATTATTTCCGATTAATATGGCGCTTAACATTTTGCCGGAATTATCAGCTATGCTTTGCACAATTGCGGCGCGTTTGTTGCCCTCGTCAATAAGTGAGCGGATTTTAATTTTGTTGCATGTTGTAAATGCTGTCTCCGCGGATGAGAAAAATGCAGATAAAATAATTAGAATTATAATAGATATCAGCTGTATGATACTGTCCGTATCCAAAAAAAATCAACCTCCTTAAGGCATTTAAGATTTAGGCGTTTGCGAAACGCGTGATATTAAAACATTATTTGTGCAATATGAATAAACCGACGCAGGTACGCTTTCGCTGCTTGTCGCTCGCAGCGGTGTATAACGCGCCAAAATACGGCGTGTAAGTACCGGCGGCTCCAAAGCACCCGCTTTCGATTTTATCCATATTTTACAAGAATATAGTTATTATGTCAAGGTGAGAAGAAAGTAAAGAAAAATGGGGAAGCATACCGGACAAAGTAAAGAAAAGCGGGAATAAATCCGGAGAAAGTCGCAGCAGATAGTGAAAAATGTGAATATATAGCTAAGTAGTTTCATATTAATTTAATAAATTAAGAAATAAATTATAGTTGTACGGGGAGGAATTGTGTTGAACAAATTTCTTGGAGTGCTAAAGATTTTAGTTATATCGTATGTTGTCACAGGTGTATTGCTTTTGCTGATGTCATTATGTATGCTGAAAATGAACATTTCGTCGGGAATAGTGTCTATCGGAATTGTAGTGATTTATATTATAGCTGCTTTTGGAGGCGGCTTTTTGTTGGCAAAAAGGGAAAAAACAAGACGGCTTATGTGGGGAGCTTTATTTGGACTGATGTATTTTCTGGTGTTATTTGTAATGTCAGTTATAATCAATAAAGGTCTTTCGATAGATTATTCGGCATGTATAAGGGGTTTCTTGGTATGCCTGGCTTCAGGCGCAGCAGGTGGATTTTTGTCTTGAAAATTTATTAGTAAGCTTATATAACAATTATCTGATTAATTTACAACATTCACTGATAAATTAAAAATAAAATAAAAAAATTAAAGCGAAAATAAAAAGGAAAATTGGAGGTGGCGGAGAATATCTATTATGTAGCTTCTTTTTGAGTTTATTCTATATGGTGAATGGGAGTACATATGAATATTAGAGAACAGCAGGAACAGCACGAGCATGAATACCTCAGTAAATATGCGAGCTTTAGTGATGAATCATTGGGACGTGACAGATATGAAGCCCCTTGTACTATGAGAACCATATATCAGAGGGACAGGGATCGCATATTGCATTGTAAAGCATTTAGGAGGTTAAAGCATAAGACGCAGGTATTTTTGGCGCCGGAGGGGGATCATTACAGAACAAGGCTTACGCATACTCTGGAGGTATCTCAGATTGCGAGAAGTATTTCCAGAGCGCTGAGATTAAATGAAGATTTGACGGAGGCCATAGCTTTAGGTCATGATTTGGGGCATACGCCATTTGGTCATTCGGGTGAGCGGACTCTTAATGAATTATGTTCAACAGGCTTCAGCCATTATAAGCAGAGCGTAAGGGTTGTCGAAATACTTGAAAAGGACGGACAGGGGCTTAACCTGACTAAAGAGGTAAGGGATGGCATACTCAATCACAGGACGTCGGGGATGCCGTCAACGCTTGAAGGTAAAGTGGTCAGGCTGTCGGATAAAATTGCTTATATTAATCATGATATAGATGACGCCATAAGGGCGAAAATATTCAGTGAGGACGCCATACCGAAGGAATATACGGATATTTTGGGCAATACCACAAAATCCAGATTGAATACGCTTATCAATGATATAATAGATAACAGTATGGGAAAAGGTGATATACTTATGTCTGATGAAATAGGACAGGCTATGACAGAACTTAGACAATTTATGTTTGGAAGCCTTTATATGAACCCTACTGCAAAGAGCGAGGAAAAAAAGGCGTACAAGCTTATAACAGAGCTGTATGGATATTATATGGATAATGTGGACGCATTGCCGGACAATTACAAAAAATTCATTGAATCAGGCGAGACTGTAGAAAGGGTTGTGTGTGATTATATAGCGGGAATGAGCGATCAGTATTCAGTAGCCAAATTTGAGGAAATATATGTGCCTAAATCATGGAAGGTGTAAATAAATGTATTCTAGTGATGTTATAGAGGAAGTGAGATCAAGAAATGATATTGTTGATGTCATATCGGGATATGTTAAATTAAAGAAAAATGGAAGTTCATATGTGGGATTATGCCCTTTCCATGATGAAAAATCACCGTCGTTTTCGGTGTCGCCCGGCAGACAGATATATCACTGTTTTGGTTGCGGCGTTGGCGGAAATGTAATTACGTTTGTCATGGAGTATGAGAATTTTACATTTCTTGAGGCGGTAAAAATGCTGGCTGACAGAGCCGGAATGGCGCTGCCGGAGATGGAATATTCGCAGCAGGAAAAGGCAGAAAAGGATTTAAAGACAAAGCTTCTTGATATAAATAAGCTGGCGGCTACATATTATTACAGGCAGCTTCGCTCAGATACGGGAAGCATAGGGCTTAATTATTTAAAAAAGAGAGGCTTGTCCGACGGGACTATCAATCGTTTTGGGCTTGGATATTCGGGACAGACGGGTAATGCTGTATATCAGTATTTGAAAAGTCAAGGATATACGGATGATTTGCTGAAGGAATCAGGGCTTTTTACATATGAGCGGGGAGTAAGCGATAAATTTTGGAACAGAGTTATGTTTCCGATTATGGACGTCAATAATAAGGTTATTGGCTTCGGTGGACGGGTTATGGGAGATGCAAAGCCGAAATATCTTAACTCACCGGAGACAAAGCTGTTTGACAAAAGCAGGAACCTTTACGGACTTAATATTGCAAGAAGTTCAAGGAAGCCCAATATGATTATATGCGAAGGCTATATGGATGTAATATCGCTGCATCAGGCAGGCTTTAACCAGGCAGTGGCGTCTCTTGGAACAGCGCTTACACCGGGACAGGCACGGCTTATGAAGCGCTATACAGATAATGTGCTGATTACATATGACAGCGATGAGGCAGGTACAAAAGCGGCGCTTAGAGCGATACCTATTTTAAAGGAAGCAGGGCTTTCAACTAAGGTTATTAATATGAAGCCTTATAAGGACCCTGATGAATTTATAAAAGCGCTCGGCGCAGAGGCATTTCAGGAAAGAATTGATAAAGCTGAAAATAGTTTTATGTATGAAATTGCTTTTATTGAGAAAAAATATGATAGAGGAGACCCTGAAGGCTCAACAAAATTTGAAAGAGAAGTGGCCGAAAAACTTGTGGGATTTTCGGAAAAGCTCGAAAGGGAGAATTACCTTAAAGCTGTCTGTCAGAGATTTCATATATCAAAGGACGGAATGGCTGAGCTTGTTGCTTCCTATGGAAGTAAAGAGGGGATAATCAGAAAACAGACCAACTCTGTGCAGGAAAATCAGAGAAAGAAAAAACGTGAAAGCGGAGTGCGGCAGGCGGAAAAAATACTTCTTACATGGATGATAGATGATGAGGAAATATTTATTAAGATAAAAGAGTATATAGAACCTGTAGATTTTGTAGACCCGCTGCTCAGAGATGTGGCGACAAAGCTGTACGAGCAGTTTGAAAATGGAAGCGTTAATCCGGCGTCGATTATTAATACCTATGAGACAGAAGAGGAACATAGCGAGGTTGCGGCTTTGTTTAGTGAAGAATTAAGCGGGGATTTGAACAGAAGCGAAAGGGAGAAGGCTCTTAACGACACTGTTATCAAGGTAAAATCTAACAGTATTGAGAACCTGCTCAATCAGACAACAGACGCAGTGATTATGCAGGATTTATTGTCAAAGCAGATGAGGCTGAAAAGTATTCATATAAGTTTGTGATAGAGGTCTCTACATAACATAGATAAAGAAAAGATAATGGAAGGATGGAACACATTAATGGCTAAGAAAAAGGAAAATGCAGCAGAGATTATTGCAAATAAGGATACTAAGGAAATATCAGAGGAGACAGTGGTAAAGAAAACTACAGCTAAAAAGACTGCCGCAAAGAAAACTGCTGATAAAAAAACTACCGATAAAAATGCTGCTGCAAAAAAGACATCTGATGAAAAGGCTTCTGATAAAGAAAAAACTGCGAAAAAGGCAGCCGACAAGAAAGAGGAAGAAGCAAAGAAGGATAGTGCGAAGAAGAGTACTTCAAAAAAAGTTTCTGAAAAGAAAAAAGATGCTAAGAAAAAGAAGTCTAAAGAGCAGGAAACTAAAGGTAAAGAAGCTGAAGAAAATGAAGTGAAAAATGATAATGGCAAGGAAGCACCAAAAAAACCTGCAAAGAAGTCTGCAAAAAAGGAAGTTGAGGAAAATGATGAAGCAAAGGCAGCATTAGAGGACAAGGAGGCTGAGGATTCCATTGAAGTAGATTTAGAGTCTCAGATGGAGGAAGAAGGAGCTTCTGAGGAAAGCGCTCAGGAAATGATTGCAAAATTTGAGGAGAAGTGCAAGGGATTATTGCAGCTTGCCAAAAAGAAAAAGGGCGTTTTGGATTATCAGGAGATAATGGATTTCTTTCAGGATTCGGATTTTGACGCTGAAAAAATGGAAAAAGTATTTGTGTTCCTTGAAAATAATAATGTCGATGTAAAGATGGCAGACGACGAGGCGGATGATGACGAGATTATTCTTGACGACGAGGATGATATTGACATTGAAAAGATAGATTTGTCAGTTCCGGACGGAGTTGGACTGGAAGATCCTGTGAGAATGTATTTAAAGGAAATCGGCAAGGTTCCGCTTCTCTCTGCAGAGGAAGAGATAGAATATGCAAAAAGAATGGAGCAGGGAGACGAGGAGGCAAAGAAAAGGCTTGCAGAGGCTAACTTAAGGCTTGTTGTAAGTATTGCAAAAAGATATGTCGGAAGGGGCATGTTATTTCTTGACTTGATACAGGAAGGAAATTTGGGACTTATCAAGGCTGTAGAAAAATTTGATTATAGAAAAGGCTATAAGTTCAGCACCTATGCTACATGGTGGATACGTCAGGCCATTACAAGAGCGATAGCGGATCAGGCGAGAACAATTCGTATCCCTGTGCATATGGTAGAAACAATAAATAAACTTGTCAGAGTGTCAAGACAGTTACTGCAGGAGCTTGGAAGAGAGCCGTCGCCTGAAGAAATTGCAGAGGCTATGGAAATGCCTGTGGAGAGAGTAAGAGAAATTCAGAAGATTTCACAGGAGCCTGTTTCATTGGAGACGCCTATCGGTGAGGAGGAGGATAGCCACCTTGGGGATTTTATTCAGGATGATAATGTTCCGGTACCGGCAGAGGCAGCAGCGTCTACATTGTTAAAAGAACAGCTTGTTGAGGTTTTGGGTACTCTTACTGAGAGAGAGCAGAAGGTCTTAAGGCTTCGTTTTGGTATGGATGATGGACGAGCAAGAACGCTGGAGGAAGTAGGCAAGGAATTTAATGTTACAAGGGAGCGTATCAGACAGATTGAGGCTAAGGCTTTAAGAAAATTGAGACATCCGAGTAGAAGCCGTAAGCTCAAGGATTACCTTGACTAAATCCGAAAGGTATAATTGCATAATGAATGTATTTAAAATATCCGAGCGGTTACAACAGGCAGCTGCTTTGATTACAGAAGGAAATGTTGTGGCAGATATAGGTACAGACCATGCATATTTGCCTATACATATAGTTAAGAGTGGAATTTCCCGTGAAGTTATCGCTATGGATGTCAGAAAAGGTCCATTGGAGAAAGCTCAGCAGAATGTGAGAGACTATGGGGTTTCAGACAATGTCAGTATCAGAATGTCAGATGGTCTTGAGGCACTTTGCCCAATGGAGGCGGAAACGATAACTATATGCGGAATGGGTGGTAAGCTTATTCAGTCTATTCTTGAAAATGGAAAAGACAAGTATAACAGCCATACGCAGCTTATCTTATCCCCGCAGTCAGAGCTGCGGGAATTTAGGCAGTATTTATACAGTTTTGGATATTCGGTGCAAAAAGAGGTAATGCTTAAAGAAGATGGTCAGTTTTACTTTATATTCTGCTGTCACAGAGATGGTCAGAACGATTTTGAAGATTTTTTTTGTCACGAAGATGATCTATTTATTGAGACAGTATTGCGCTACGGTATGGAGCTTCTGAAAGAAAAAAATGAATGTCTCAGGGAGTATCTTGAAAGGGAGTACAGCTTGACAGAGCAGGTGTATAGTAAAGTAAGAGAATTGCAAGTCAGAAGCATAAGAGGAATATCAAAGGAGGCAGCGTTAAGCTCTCGGTTATGTGAATTAGAATTTGATATGAAATGTATTGAAAGGGCGCTGGAATTTTATAAATAGCACTGGAAAGGGGTTTTTATGGGGAAAACAATAAAAGAGATGGTAAAAGAAGCCCAGCAGGAATACAATAACGGAATTATTCTTGTTAAAGTGGACGGAAAGCTGCAGGAAATCAGCGATAATGAGATTGAAGGAGAAAATGTCGAATTTATCACGACAGACACTTCTATAGGAAACGACACTTATAAGAGAAGCGTAGTTTTGCTTATGATGAATGCCATAAGCAAGGTGGCAGACCAGGGTGAAATTGAGAAGGTTATTATTGAGTATTCCATAAGCAAGGGGCTTTATTGCAATACGAAGGGAACTCAGAAGATAACAAGAGAGTTCCTTGAAAAGGTAAAGGCACAGATGCTTGAGGACGCCAAGTCGGATTTGCCTATATACAAGAATTTAATAAAGACCAGAGATGCCATCAGCCTTTTTGAAAGCTGCGGTATGGACGATAAGACAAGATTATTCAAATTCAGAAGAGGCTCGTATGTAAATGTGTACAGCCTTGAGAATTATAAGGATTATTATTACGGATATATGGCGACGTCTACAGGAATACTTACAGTATTTGACCTGTTTCCATATGATGACGGTTTTGTTTTGCAGCTTCCGGTTAAGGAAAAGCCGGACGAGGTGCCTGAATTTGCGCCGCCTGCAAAACTGTTCGGCGTATTGAAAGAAACTACACAGTGGGCTGAAATGTTGGATATTTCTACAGTGGGAGCGTTAAACGATCACATTACGTCAGGAGATATGAGCGCTCTTATTCTTGTTCAGGAAGCGCTTCAGGAGCAGAAAATATTTGAGATTGTGCAGATGATTGTGCAGCGGCCTGAAACAAAATTTGTTATGATTGCGGGACCGTCATCATCAGGAAAAACTACATTTTCACACAGATTATCAATACAGCTCAGAGCTAAGGGCTACAAGCCGCACCCTATCGCAGTTGACGATTACTTTGTGGAGAGGGAGCAGACACCTAAGGATGAGAACGGCGATTATAATTTTGAAGATTTGCATGCTATAGATATAGAGCTTTTTAACAGAAATATGAACAGCCTGCTTGCAGGGGAAGAAGTTGAAATGCCGAGGTTTAATTTTAAGACCGGCAAAAAAGAGTATAACGGCAATATGCTTAAGCTGGGCGAGGAGGATATACTGGTTATTGAGGGAATACATTGTCTCAACGACGAGTTGTCATATTCCCTTCCGGTTGAAAGTAAGTTCAAGATATATATAAGCGCACTTACACAGTTAAATGTTGATGAGCATAACAGAGTTGCTACAACAGACGGAAGACTGATAAGAAGAATGGTTAGAGACGCAAGAACAAGAGGCTCCTCTGCAAAGAGAACCTTATCTATGTGGGCATCTGTAAAACGAGGCGAGGAAAAGAATATTTTCCCATTTCAGGAGCAGGCAGATGTTATGTTTAACTCTGCGCTGGCATATGAGCTGGCAGTTTTAAAGCCATATGCGGAGGCACTGCTGTTTTCCATAGGCGAGGATGAACCTGAGTATATGGAAGCTAAGAGACTGCTTAAGTTCCTTGAATATTTTCTGCCTTATGGTACGGACAATATACCTATAAATTCAATTATCAGGGAATTTGTAGGCGGCGGCTGTTTTAATGTGTGAATAAATAATTTAATGGAAAATGAATTGTTCTGTCTTTTTTAAAATGTATTGCGGTAGTTTCGGGTTTCCTCAAAAAGCGCTTCAATATATTCTTTCATATCACTGCGGAGGCTGCTGGCATTATGGTTACTGTGACTGTAAGCGCGGTTATGATTGTCAGTGCCGCTGCAGTTATCGGTATTGTTGGTGCTATTTTCAACAAAGCTATCGTTAATATTAATATGGTTTCGGATTTCAATAAGCTGGTTAATATATGCGTCAAGCATTTCACATATTGCCTGTCCGTTAGTTTCGCATATCTGCGACCACATTTCAGGGGAGGAAGCGGCTATTCGGGTGGTGTCCTTAAAACCTCTGGCAGCAAGCAGATGCATATACTGGCTGCTATTGTCGCTGTCCTTTACGACCTTTGTGAGAGCGGCGGCGGCAAGATGAGGGAGATGGCTTATTCCGGCAACAGAGTAGTCATGCATGGCGTAATCCATAATTATCGGAACCGCACCCATATCCTTTACAAGCTTTTCGTAAACATAAAGCTGTTCATTTTTGGTGCTGCATGTGGTGGTTATAACATATTTGGCGTTTTTAAGAAGTTCGGCTGATGAATTTTTGTATCCGGAAAGCTCGGAACCTGCCATAGGGTGACCTCCTATAAAGCAGTCTGAAAGTCCGGCAGCTTCGGCAGCCTTGTGTATAGCGCCTTTAACGCTTCCGACATCTGTTATGATACATGAGGTTTTTTTAACATTTTTTAATTGCTTCAAATATGAGGAAATAGTGGAAACAGGCGTACAGAGAATTATAAAATCACATTTTCCAAATGAACTGTCAATTTTGTCTGTTATTTCGTCAGCTATTCCATCATCTTTGGCAGCCTGAACAGGGGCAAGGCTGCGGCTCGTAACGATTATTTTATATTCAGGGTGTGCGGATTTTATGGCTTTGGCTATGGAACCACCTATAAGCCCGAACCCAACAAATCCGATTGTCATAAAATCAGTATCCATAATAATCTCCATTCTTTAAGAACGTAATTTTTGGAATTGCATTTACTACGATAAGGTTCTGTCATAATGATTATAAGTACTTTAACACTTTAAAGCGAAAAATAAAAGCGGTTTGTGAAATGTACTAAAAAAAAAACAATGTATTTAAAAGAAATTTAAAGGGCTAAAATTGCGCAAGGTATCATTTGCAAAACTTGACAAATGCAGCAGGTATGCTACAATACAGACTAGCTTATATTGTAAGGAGGAGTTATTGTTATGGCTACAGCATATAACCATAAGGTTGTTGAAAAAAAATGGCGTGGCAACTGGGAAGCACACCCAATTAATGTTAATGATGGCAAAAAGCCGAAGTATTATTGTCTGGATATGTTTCCATATCCGTCAGGAAGCGGTCTTCATGTAGGTCACTGGAGAGGATATGTTATAAGCGATGTATGGAGCAGATATAAAATGCTTCATGGTTATTATGTAATACATCCTATGGGATGGGACGCTTTCGGACTTCCGGCTGAAAACTATGCTATCAAGAACGGCGTTCATCCTAAGAAGTCTACGGCTGAAAATGTAGCTAATATCAAGAGACAGATTCAGGAGATTGCGGCTGTATATGACTGGGATATGGAGGTTAATACTACAGATCCTGAATTTTATAAATGGACACAATGGATATTTGTAAAAATGTTCAAGGCAGGTCTTGCATACGAGAAGGAGATGCCTATAAACTGGTGTCCGTCATGTAAAACAGGCCTTTCTAATGAGGAAGTTGTAAATGGTTGCTGTGAGCGCTGCGGCGCAGAGGTTACAAAGAAAAATCTTAAACAGTGGATGTTAAAGATTACAGCATATGCCGACAGGCTCCTTGAGGATTTGGATAAGCTTGACTGGCCGGAGAAGGTAAAAAAAATGCAGTCTGACTGGATTGGACGTTCTTATGGTGCAGAGGTTGATTTTAAGGTTGACGGAAGAGATGAGGCTATAACTGTATATACAACAAGACCGGATACGCTTTATGGCGCAACATTTATGGTGCTTGCTCCAGAGCATGCTATGGCTGATAGCCTTGCAACAGATGAGACAAGAAAAGATGTTGAGGATTACATTTACAGAGCTTCAACACGTTCTAATATAGACAGAATGCAGGATAAGGAAAAGACAGGTGTATTTACGGGTTCTTACGCTATCAATCCGTTAAATGGAAAGAAAGTTCCTATCTGGCTTTCAGATTATGTACTGGCAGATTATGGTACGGGAGCTATTATGTGTGTTCCTGCTCATGATGACAGAGACTTTGAATTTGCAACTAAATTTAATATTCCTATCATTCAGGTTATTTCTAAGGACGGCAAGGAAATGGAAAATATGACTGAAGCCTACACAGAAGCTTCTGGTGTTATGATTAATTCAGGCGACTGGAATGGAATGGAGTCGGCAGTGCTTAAGAAGGAAGCACCTGAAATGATTGAAAAAATGGGCTTTGGACGTAAGAAAAAGAATTATAAGCTTCGTGACTGGGTATTTTCACGTCAGAGATATTGGGGCGAGCCGATTCCTATAGTTCACTGTCCTGATTGTGGCTGTGTGCCTGTTCCGGAGGAGCAGCTTCCTCTGTTGCTGCCTGAGGTTGAGAAATATGAGCCGACAGGAACGGGGGAGTCTCCGCTTGCCGGTATTGACGAGTGGGTAAACACAACATGTCCATGCTGCGGCAAGCCTGCTAAGAGAGAGACTAACACCATGCCACAGTGGGCCGGTTCTTCCTGGTATTTCTTAAGATATATTGATAATAAGAATAATGATGAGCTTGTAAATAAGGAGAAAGCAGATAAGTATCTTCCTGTAGATATGTACATCGGCGGCGTTGAGCATGCTGTTCTCCACCTGCTTTATTCAAGATTTTACACAAAATTCCTGCACGACATAGGCGCTATTGATTTTGACGAGCCGTTTACAAAGCTTTTCAATCAGGGTATGCTCTGCAAGAAGCCTGATGATGTTGAAAAATATGGCTCAAAGGCTATTAAGATGAGTAAGTCAATGGGGAATGTAGTATCTCCTGACGATTTGGTAAGAGATTACGGATGTGATTCCTTAAGAATGTATGAACTTTTTGTTGGACCGCCTGAGCTTGATGCAGAGTGGGACGACAGAGGTATTGACGGCGTTCACCGTTTCCTTTCAAGATTCTGGAATCTTGTTATGGATAATGCGGATAAACCGGCAGCAGAGACTTCTGAGATGGTTAAGTTAAGGCACAAGATGGTTTATGATATCACTACAAGGCTTGAAAGTTTTAGTCTTAACACTGTAGTCAGCGGTTTTATGGAGTATAACAATAAGCTTATGGACTTAACGAAGCAGCAGGGCGGAATAGATAAGAAGACTCTGGAAACTATCGTTACACTTCTTGCTCCATTTGCTCCGCATGTTGCAGAAGAGCTTTGGGAGGCACTCGGACATACAACAAGCGTATTTGAGAATAATAAATGGCCTGAGTACGACGAGTCCGCTATGAAGGATGACGAGATAGAGATGGCTGTCCAGATTAACGGCAAGGTTAAGGGGAAAATTACAATTTCAGCAGAGGCTGGCAAGGACGAGGCAATCGAAGCGGCTAAGGCAGCTATGGGCGATAAGTTCCCTGAAAATATTATAAAGGAAATCTATGTTCCGGGTAGAATACTTAATATTGTTGCTAAGTAATCAGCGCATTGGGACAGGAAAATAGGTTTTGATACATTGGGATAAAAGCAGAGACACTATAAAAGGTGTCTTTGCTTTTTTGGAGTATATTTCTTATCCTGCTGTTATGTTTCTAATTCATAGGTGGTAAAATGAGAGAAATTCAGATTATAGTTGTGACATATTTGATGTTAATAAACCTGGCTGCCTTTATTATGTATGGTGTGGACAAACAAAAGGCAGTCAGGCATAAATGGAGAATTCCTGAAAGGACGCTTATTGGAATTGCAGTATTTGGCGGCTCTTTGGGAGCCTTGCTTGGAATGAAGGCATTTCATCACAAAACCAAGCACAGGAAGTTTACTGTTGGCGTTCCAGCAATAATAGCAGTTCAGGTAATAGTTTTCGTTCTCGTTCTGATAGTCCGTCTTTGACCTGATCAATTATAAGCGTCAGGTCGTCTCTGGTAAATGAAATTCCAGCCTGGTTGGCTTTCTGACTGAGAGCGAGAATCAACGGCAGTATTTCATCGTTACTTCTTCCTTTTGACATGGTTTTAAATTCATTGATAAGCAGTTGTTTTTTAAAATCTAATTCTGACATATACCTCCTTATGCCGCCAACAGTCGGCTATAATGTGTGTTCTGCGCTTTTATATTATTATGAAGACGCACGACAAAAAATGCCTGTATAAAAAGTCTGACCATTAAAAGAAAGGCGGTCAGACTTTTATCAAGAAGGATTTTTTATTTTGGATCCCGGGGATTCCGAGAGATCCTGAGGAAACCATTTCAGCTTGACAAATAATTAGAGCAATTATATAATGAATATGCTTATTGCGATGAGTGTTGAGAAAAAGAGGAATGATATGTTACATAGGAACAAAAAGGAGGAATTGATGGATGCCAGTATGAGGATTATCGCCCGGAAAGGCATGGCATCCTTTTCTATGAAGCAGGTGACGGACTATGTGGGCGTCTCCGAGGCATTGATTTACCGCCATTTCGGGACAAAGGAGCTTTTTTTGTACACCTGCTATGAACAAGTTGACAGGCAGATTGCCGCAATTTTTCATTCGATTGCAGTACAGACCCCAAAGACTGATGAGGAGGCCTATGCGATTGTACATTTTCTGTGGATGAGGTATTTTTCGTTCCTTGTACAAAACGATTACCGCACAGTCTTCTATTTTGAGTACCGGTACTCAGGTGACTTCCGTCTGAATAAGGACTTTAAGAAGAAGAGAGAGGAGTCGAAACAGACATATTTCAGCAATTTTGGGAAGATTATCAAAGCCTTTGATGAAAAATACCATTTCGGGGAGAAGGTGACTACCGATTTACTTTGGACATATATCTTAGACACCACTGGAATATTTGCCAGGCGCATTATACAAGGGGAATTTTCCAACACGCCGGAGAACTACGAGATTATATTCGGGCTGGTATCGAAGGGAATCATGGGACTTTTGGAAGAAAAATAGGATTTCTGGAAATGAAATCTTTTTTTTTAAAAATAAAGTGAGTAAGTAATTACTTACATGGCAAACAATGGACTAATTTACTAAGAAAGGAAAAGGGAAAAAGAAAATGAAAGTAAAGACAAAAATGATGCTGCTTGTAATCCTGCCAATGGTGGCACTCGCAATGATATCCTTTATCATTGTTGCCTTGGAGGTGCGCAAGGGAATCGTCAATCAGGCTTACGTGGGAATGGAGTCGACGGCGCTGGCAATCAGGCAGATTTTTGAGATGGGAGCCGAGGGAGACTATCATATGGACGCAGACGGAAACCTTTGGAAGGGTGATGACATGAACATTTCAGAGGCATTTGATCTTGTGGATGAAATAAAAGAAGATACCGGATATGATGTGACTGTGTTTTATGAAGACACCAGAATACTGACGACGATTGCAGATGAATCCGGAAGCCGGCAGGTGGGCACGAAAGCATCTGATATCGTTACCGCCTCCGTACTTGAAAATGGAGAAAATTATTACGATAAGGATATCGAGATTTTGGGGGAGCAGTATATCTGTTATTACATTCCGTTCTACCAGCCGGGGGGGGGTAATGACCAGCCGGTGGGAATGATTTTTCTCGGAGAGGAATACCAAAAGGTTTTCCATTTGGTAGAAAGCGCATGCACGACAATTTTGTTAGGAATGTCTATAATCATGGTTCTGGCTTTGGTGCTGTCGGTGATTGTGGGCGGACGGTTGAGCGGTTCCATCCGGGAGGCAATTTCCTATGTGCGGCAGATGGGTGAGGGAAAACTCAGGATATCTGTGAAAAAGACAATGATTGAGCGGAAAGATGAAATTGGCGATCTGTGCCGCAGCGTGAAGCAGTTGGATAAACAGCTTACGGAGATTGTTTCCGGGATTTCGGAGCAGTCCGTGAAGTTAAGTTCCATCGCAGAAAATTGTGATGAAAAGGCAAGAAACGCTTCAAATGCGACTTCGGATATTACAACAGCGGTCGAGGGCATCGCTGTTGCTGCGGAGAATCAGGCGCAGGATGTGGAAAATGCGAATGAGAGTGTGGAGATGATTGAAAACGCCATTTCAAGCACCGATCAGAAGATGACGAGCTTTTCTGATGCCATCCGGAATATTTCAAGTGTTTCGGAGAACCTGAAAGCAATTCTCAATGGGTTTGAAAACAGCATGGAAAATGTTCACAACAGTGTGAATCTGATATATGAGCATACGAATGCGACGCATGAATCCGTGGAACAGATATCGGGAATGGTGAATGTAATTACTGACATTGCTTCCAAGACTAATCTGCTCTCGCTGAATGCCAGCATCGAGGCCGCCCGCGCGGGGGATGTGGGCAGGGGCTTTTCCGTAGTTGCCGGTGAAATCAAGGAGCTGGCGGAGCAGTGTGCGGTTTCTGTTGTGAACATACAGGAGATTTTAGGACAGCTGAATACAAACTCCAATGTTTCGGTGGAAACCATGGGAACCGTACAGGAGAGTATTAACCGGCAGGCTGACATTCTGCACAAGACGAATGAACAGTTTGAGATTGTGGAGCAGGGTGTGAAATGGTCCGACCAAAATATCAGGATGGTATTAGAGAACGTGAAGATGCTGGAACAGGCAAAGGACAGTACAGAAGCGGCCATGCAGCATATAGCGGAGATTGCGCAGCAGAACTCTGCCGGAACAGAGGAAGCCGTTTCATCCGTTACAGAGGTGAATCAAATGGTTGCGGAGACTGCAGAGAACATGAAAGAGCTGAAGCGGATTGCGGGAATCCTTGTCGAAAAGATAAAAGTATTTCAATTTATGGAGAATTAAGACTCGCAGGAGCGAGTCTTGAACAAAAGACCGAAGGAATATCTCGCCTTCGGTCTTTGCTCTGTTTTATTGCTGACTGGAATTGCTGTCAGGCTCATCAAAGTTAAGATTGTTGAGCTGGCGGATATATTCGTCGTACATTGCCTGTTGTTCAGGCTTCATAAAGTTGTTGAGCAAAGATTTTGCCGGGGATGAATCCAAAAGGCTGCCTAGACCACCAAAACCGCCCTGATTGAGATTAGGCGGTAATTTGCCGGACAGGTTGCCGGTTCCGCTGTTGGCAGCCGAAGTGTTACCGTTGGCGTTGTTATTGGAATCTTGTACGTCGGTTGTATTAGAATTATTGCGGTTTCCGGCATCGGAACCTCTATCAGCCGCATCTCCTGAATTACCGTTAAAAAATGTATTAAAGATATTTCCTGCATCTTCATTTGTCAGATTCATCATATTGAATAAATCCGACATTTTTGAGAACTGGCGGAAGGTTTTTATCATAGAAGCATAGTTTTCAGGGCAGTAGACAAGCAGTGAGTCAATTAGTTCATCATTGCTTAATATATCGTCAAGGGAATGAATCTTTTTTGCGCAGCCGGCAGGGGGAGAAGAAAAGCCTGACACGGAGCTTGGGTTACTGAAAAATTTCATGGTCTGCTGCAGTTCGGTGATCCTTATAATCATAGATATCTGACGCTGCAGAGGATAGTCCAGAAAAGGAATCAGAGTCTTTAGCATTTGCATGGAAGGATTAACGGTTAGTGTATCAAATTCTGTAATAGGGATATTTCTGGACATATGCGGTTCCGTCACATTTTAAATCTATATTAATATATGCCAAAGACCGGAGGCTATGAATATATTATATAAAAAGATTTGAAGGTGTAATATGGACAGATATATGGGTGTAGTCCGCTTAAAACGTGCAAAAACAGTGGATGATTTTGAAGATGTAAAGATAATAGAAAATATTGATACGCCAAAAAGCGACTGTATATGTATGACGGGAAATGAAATTGCCGGAGCTGAAAGCGGCGAAAATATAGTTGTAATAGATGACAGTACTATATATGAAATAGACGCAAAATGTATGAACAGTAAAAACAGCAGAAACGGAAAAAGATAAAAAATAACGCACATCCGGGGAGATTAGCCGGATGTGCGCGATTTATTATCTGCCGGCAGTTGTCTGTTCGCCGGATTGATAATCAAAGGTGGAAAGGCTGTTTTACAGCCTTTTCACAATTCAAGTATGGCAGGTTGTTATTAGCAACCACAGCCGCAGTTGTTGCCGCAGCCGCCGAAGAAGCTGCCGTTATTGCCGCCGCAGAACAGAAGAAGAAGGATAATCCATACACAGCTGTCGCATCCGTTGCCGCAGCCGCCATTGTTAAATAAGCTGCCATTGTTGTTGCCACAACCGCAAAGGAGAATAAGGATGATAATCCAGAAGCATGAAGAGCAACCCCCATTACATTCTCCACATCCGCCACAGTTTGTTGCTGCTAAATCACTCATTTTTTATTCCTCCGAATAACATTTACAATAAAATATTATGAAAATCAGCTTGTATGTGTTACTATATTATGTAAGAATGTTTAAAAATGTTTTGTACCGAAGGAGGACAGACAACATGAATGTGGCGGTTATTATTCCGTCTTTAAATCCGGACGGAAAGCTGGTCGAGGTTGTTGATTCACTTGTGAGTGCAGGTTTTGACGATATTATAGTAGTTAATGATGGAAGCGACAGCAGTCATATGCAGCCCTTTGATAAGGTCAGGCAGTATAAACAGTGTACGGTACTTAAGCATGATGTGAACAAAGGGAAGGGAAGGGCTTTAAAAACTGCATTTGAATACTGCATAGCCAACAGAACAGAACTTGCAGGAGTTATCACAGTGGATGGCGATAATCAGCATAAGGCAAAAGACATATTGAATTGTTGCCAAAAAATGTTAAAATTAAATGATAAGGTCATACTTGGAGTGAGAGATTTTTCAGGCAAGCATGTACCTTCAAAAAGCCGGTTTGGCAACAATATTACAAGCTTTGTGTTCAGATTCGCATGCGGAATTAAAATATCCGATACACAGACAGGACTTAGGGCGATTCCATATGAATACCTGCCTGTTATGTGTAAAATAAGCGGCGAGCGGTTTGAATATGAGACAAATATGCTTCTAGAGATGAAAAGGCATCAGATGGGGATGGCGGAAGTGCCTATCGAGACGGTGTATATAGAAGAAAATGCGTCAACACATTTCCATCCGATAAAAGATTCATTTAAAATATATGCGGTAATACTTAAATATTTATTTGGTTCCTTCGCATCGTTTCTGATAGACATAGCTATATTTACGGCGGTGAATTTTTTACTTTTGAATGTGATGGAGGCTTCAGTTAGGATATTTGTATCAACGCTGACGGCAAGAACTGTATCCTCAATATTTAATTACTGCTATAACAGAAATGCTGTATTTGAGCATAGCGGAAGGGTTGCAAGTTCAGTTTTAAGGTACTATACTTTGTGTGTGGTACAATTATGTATGTCCTATGGAATGGTATATTTTATAACTAAGATTTTATCTTTGGGACCGATTCTTACAACGGTTGCAAAGGCGGCTGTAGATACGGTTTTATTCATTATAAGCTTCCAGATTCAAAGAATTTGGGTGTTTAGAAAATAGTGGGGTCTGAAATGTCAGAAAATAAAAAGAAATTCCTTGTACATGGCGGGATTTTGGCTATTGCAGGGATTCTTGTAAGGATAATAGGTATGTTTTACCGCATACCGCTGGTAAATATTATCGGAGGAGAGGGCAATGGCATATACAGCGTTGCCTACAACATATATAACATAATGCTGGTGCTGTCGGCGTACGGAATGCCTATGGCGGTATCAAAGCTGATATCTGCCAGATTTGCGAAGAGGCAGTATAAAAATGCCAATCAGATATTTAAGTGTTCCATGATATTTGCCGTAATAAGCGGAGGAATAGCGGCTCTGTTGCTTTATTTTGGAGCTGATCTTATAGAGTCGGCTTACAAAAGCGTTCATGGGCTGGCAATTCCTTTGAGAATATTGGCACCGACCATATTTTTTGTGGCCGTTATGGGCGTTATGAGAGGCTTTTATCAGGGACAGGGAACCATGATTCCAACAGCGGTTTCACAGCTTGTGGAGCAGGTTGTAAATGCTATTGTCAGCGTGGCGGCAGCTTATATCCTTGTGAAAATGTATGAATCAACAGCAGAAGAGGCGGCTTATGGAGCGGCAGGAGGTACGCTTGGTACATGTCTTGGCGCTATGGCGGGATTTTTATTTCTTGTGGTTATTTATGCCATATATAAGCCTGCATTTGCAAGAATGGTAAGGGGCGATAGGGCGAGAAGCGAAAAGCTGGAAACAGGATATGTTTATAAGGTTATAGGCTTGACTATGCTGCCCATAATTTTAAGTCAGACGCTTTACCATATCTGCTCTGTAGTTGATGATATGATGTATAGTAATATTATGGCGGGGTTAATGACGCCGGAGACAATTAAAACTAATCTTGGAACCTACAGCACCTGCTATGTTTTGCTGGTGGGAATACCTCAAGGTATAGCCTCGGCTATGTCGTCGTCAATGCTCCCAAGCGTTGTGGCGTCCTACACTAATAAGGATATGAAAGGCGTAAAGAGCAAAATAGCAAGTACCATAAAGACAAATATGATTATAGCCATGCCGTCATTTGTTGGTTTATTTGTGCTGGGACAGCCGATTATTAAATTACTGTTTTCATCTTATAACAGCGTTCAAGGCTCTATGATGTTAAGACTGGGAGCAATATCGGTAGTATTTTACACGCTGTCCACGGTTACCAGCAGTGCGCTTCAGGGCATTGACAAAATGAGTGTTCCCGTGAAAAATGCCGGAATATCGGTGGCGGTACATGTAGTGCTTGTATTTATACTGCTTAAATTTACAAATTTAGATATTTATGCGGTTGTCATAGGAAATGCTACATTTCCTGTGCTGGTATTTATACTGAATATGGTATCCTTGAGAAAATATATAGGCTACAGGCAGGAGTATATCAATACCTTTGGCGTGCCTGCACTATGCGCGGTAATAATGGGGACAGTTACATATCTTATGTACAGGTTCGCATATTTTATATCAGAGAACAATTTTATATCTGTGGTTCTGGCAATGCTTGCGGCTGTACTTGCATATTTTGGACCGCTTTACATTATATCTAAGAATACTAAACGCTTTTTATGAAATAATTATATACAGAGTGATTGAAAGGAAAATGGATTATGCAGATTGGATTTACTAATAAGGCTCAGGAAGCGTTGAAGGGTGCTGCTGATTCCGCAGCGCTGCTGGGACACAGCTACGTGGGTTCGGAACATATACTTATCGGATTGCTTCAGGCTGAGGATAGTCTGGCATATACGGTGCTTGTAAATAACGGGGTTACAGACGATAAAATAATAAGTCTTGTACATCAGCTTATAGCGCCTGAAAGTGCAGTTGCAATAAAGGAACCGTCAGGATATACGCCTAGAGTAAGGCGCATTTTGGAAAATGCGGCCCATGAGGCAGTTCGTTTCAAATCTGATCTTATAGGAACAGAACATATTCTCATTGCTATAGTAAAGGAGACTGAGAGCGTTGCAGCGAGGCTTCTCAATACTATAGGCGTTAATATTAAGAAAATGTATATGGATATTCTTGCGGGTATGGGCGCTGATACGGGAGCCTACAAGGAAGATTTTCATAATGGAAAAGTGAGGGGAAAGGATAAGAAATCTACACAGACTTTAGGGCAGTACAGCAGAGATTTAACAGAGCTTGCGAGGCTCGGAAAGCTTGACCCTGTGATAGGCAGAGAAAATGAAATTCAGAGGGTTATTCAGATTTTAAGCAGAAGAACTAAAAACAATCCATGTCTTGTGGGAGAACCGGGAGTTGGTAAAACTGCCATAGTTGAAGGTCTGGCGGCGCGCATAGTTGAGGGAAATGTGCCTGAGACAATCAGGGACAAAAGGGTTATGACGCTGGATTTATCGGGAATGGTGGCAGGTTCAAAATATAGGGGCGAGTTTGAGGAACGCATTAAAAAGGTAATTGCTGAGGTTAAATCCGCAGGAAATGTGCTGCTGTTTTTAGATGAACTTCACACTATTATCGGAGCAGGCGGCGCAGAGGGAGCAATAGATGCTTCTAATATTCTTAAACCGTCTCTGGCAAGGGGAGAACTGCAGCTTATAGGCGCGACCACCCTTGAAGAGTACCGAAAGCATATTGAAAAGGACGCTGCTTTAGAGAGAAGATTTCAGCCGGTTAGGGTTGAGGAACCTACAGAGGAAGAGGCTGTGCTTATATTAAAAGGACTGCGTGAACGATATGAGTGCCATCACAATGTTACTATAACAGACAAAGCCCTTGAGTCGGCAGTTAAGCTTTCAAGCCGATATATTAACGACAGATTTCTGCCTGATAAGGCTATTGATTTGATTGACGAGGCTTCATCAAGAACAAGGCTTGATAAATATGTAACTCCTGACAATATCAAAACATTGGAAACAGAAATTAAAATGCTTGGAATTGATAAGGAAAATGCAGTAAAAAACGAGGACTACGATGAGGCTGCGAAAATCAGCAGGCAGCAGACAAAGAAGAAGGAAAAACTTGAAAAACTCACAGAGCAGTGGGAGGAAAGAAAGCTAAGCATTGCGCCTGTTGTTGATGAGGAGGAAATTGCGGCTGTGGTTTCGCTGTGGACGAAGATACCGGTTCAAAAGATTGCACAGGCGGAAACAGAGAAACTTATGAAGCTGGAAGAAACTCTTCACAACAGAGTCGTAGGACAGGATGAAGCCGTAAAGGCGGTAGCTAAGGCTGTAAGACGAGGCAGAGTTGGTCTTAAAGATCCTAAACGTCCTATAGGTTCATTTCTGTTTCTGGGACCTACGGGAGTAGGTAAGACAGAGCTGTCAAAAGCGCTGGCTGACGCTATGTTCGGCAGTGAAAATGCCTTAATCAGAGTTGACATGTCTGAATTTATGGAAAAGCATACAGTATCTAAGCTGATTGGCTCGCCTCCGGGATATGTAGGATATGACGAGGGCGGTCAGCTGAGCGAGAAGGTTCGCCGCAACCCATACTCGGTAATATTGTTTGACGAAGTGGAAAAAGCTCATCCTGATGTGTTTAACGTGCTTCTGCAGGTGCTTGACGACGGCCATATTACAGATTCCACAGGAAGGGTTGTGGATTTTAAAAATACAGTAATAATTATGACCTCCAACGCAGGCGCAGAGAATATCGTATCGCCAAAGACTTTGGGCTTTGTAACAAATGCGGATGAAAAGCGCGACCACGAGAATATGAAAAATAAGGTTATGGATGAGGTGAAGAAAATATTTAAGCCGGAGTTTATTAATCGAATTGACGAGATAACCGTATTTCACGCACTTAATAAGGAGCAAATCGGCAGCATAGTGGATATTATGATTGGTTCCGTAAATAAGCGTATTATGGAGCAGATGAAGCTGTCAGTAGAGCTAAGTGAAGACGCTAAGAAATATATAGTAGAGAAAGGTTATGATGTAAAATATGGCGCAAGGCCTTTAAGACGTGCAATACAGAATGAAATCGAAGATGTGCTGACTGAAAAAATTCTTGATGGCAGCATAAAGGAAGGAAATAAGGTTCTGGTTGCAGTAAAGGGCGGTAATCTTCATTTTTCACTGAAACGCGGACGTAACAAATAATGTTTAATGCGAAAAATTTGTTATAAAAATTTATTAAACAATTTATAAAATTACTAGCATATTTTGTCGGTTTATTGTATAATTAATTTAAGTAAAATGATTATAGTATAATGCTTGCAGATATTGTACAATAGAACAGGAGGACATTATAATGCCAGTAGTTAATGAGCTGATTCGTACAGAACAGGATGGAACAATTAGTTTTGGTAATTATGAGTTAGATACTAAGTCAAAGGTTTCAGATTTCCTACATTGTGGTGATTCATATAAGGTAAAAACATTCAATGAAATTACGAAGCTTGAGCGCAACGGCTCTTTCGTGTATGAGTCCGTACCGGGTACAGCAGTCAATAATTTTGCGGTTACGGCAGACGGAGTAAAGTTTACGGTTGAGGGAAAGGAAAACGCTCAGATTACTCTTGAGCTTGAAGAAGGTTCAGAGTATGAGATAACAATAGACGGCGGGAGCGCTGGAAAGATGGCTACCAATATGGGCGGCAAGCTTGTGCTTTCAGTTGAATTTGGCGATGGCAGTCCGGTGCAGGTATCCGTTATAAAGGCTTGATTTGATTGATTGTGATTAATGGAAGCGGAGAAAATTCGCTTCCATTTTTTGATTTTAAATAAATGATTAGCTGACGGATGTGAGACGATAAAATTGCAAATTGTATTTTGTTCTATTTTATGAAAATAAGGAGAGGTTATGGCAAAAGGGAAGGATACTGCATTTTTTTGCAAAGAATGCGGCTATGAGTCTGCAAAATGGTTTGGACAATGTCCGGCATGCAAGGAATGGAATACGCTGGTTGAAGAACCGGTATCAAAAACAAAAGCTGTTAAAGGCGTGGTTGATATAGGAGGAAGGACAACAGGAATCACTAAAAGGCAGGCTCCGGTAAAACTATCGGAGATTAATACAGCTGATACAAACAGGACTACGACGCATATAAAAGAGTTAGACAGGGTGCTTGGCGGCGGAATTGTGGCGGGTTCCCTTGTTCTTGTGGGTGGTGACCCGGGTATCGGAAAGTCCACATTGCTTTTACAGATGTGTTATAATTTGTCGGCGGAGGGTAAGGATGTTTTATACATATCAGGCGAGGAATCACTTGCGCAGATAAAACTGAGAGCCGAGAGAGTTGGGGGCTTTAACGATAGTCTGATGCTGCTGTGCGAGACAAGTCTGGAAACTATTGAGGAAACCATGAAGGAGACGAAACCGGAGGTAGTTATAATAGACTCTATACAGACCATGTACAGGGAGGAGCTTGGCTCAGCGCCGGGAAGCGTTGGACAAATAAGAGAGACTACAGCGGTGCTTATGCAGCTCGCGAAAGGTCTTAATATATCCATATTTATAGTGGGACATGTCACAAAGGAAGGCGTAGTGGCAGGTCCGAGGGTGCTTGAGCATATGGTGGATACAGTTCTTTATTTTGAGGGCGACAGAAATGCTGTTTACAGAATTTTAAGAAGTGTAAAAAACAGATTTGGCTCAACAAATGAAATTGGCGTATTTGAAATGCAGGAAAGTGGTCTGGCGGAGGTTGAAAATCCATCCGAATATATGCTGAGCGGAAGACCGACAGAGGCTTCAGGCTCGGCTGTTGTGTGTTTAATAGAGGGTACAAGGCCTCTTATGGTGGAGATACAGGCATTAGTATGCGATTCTAATTTTGGTATGCCGCGAAGAACCGCAGCGGGAGTGGATTATAACAGGGTAAATCTTCTTATGGCTGTTTTGGAAAAGCGTGCGGGAATACATATGTCAGGAAGCGACGCATATGTAAATATAGCAGGAGGACTTAAAGTAGTAGAGCCGGCTTCAGACTTAGGTATAGTTATGGCGCTGGTTAGCAGCTTTAAGAACAGGGTGATTCCTGAGGATACAATTATATTTGGAGAGGTTGGACTTGCAGGTGAGATTCGTGCCGTAAGCCAGCCGCAGATAAGAGTAAATGAGGCAATAAAGCTGGGTTTCAAAAATTGCATTATGCCGCAGGTGTCCTTGAAAAATGTCAGGCAAACTGATAAGATTAATGTAATTGGCATACGAAATGTGGGTGAAGCGATTAAATTATTGTGATAAGCGAGCTGTAAAATTGAAATATTGCAAAATGTGAGTGAAGCAGTTAAAAATTATTGAGTAAAGCGGTGTGGCGGACATTTCTGTTATGTATAGCTTGGACGGAGGTTATTATGGAAAATGAGGTGTTGATTAACAATCTGACTAATATATTAAATGGTTTGGATGATTCTCAGGAAAAACTGGAAAAAAATGCGTTTGATGTGATTAATTCATCAGATACATCTTTGAATCTTGTGCGCGAAAGTATCGGAAGCATGGAAGAAATATTAAAAATGATAGATGAGCTGAATACAGTGGTTGGGGAGTCCTCAAAAAAAATAAGTCAGCTTGAAGAATTATCACTTAAGATTGAGAACTTTGCCCAGATGATAGGCTCAATATCCAACAAAACCAACATTTTGTCATTAAACGCGTCTATTGAGGCGGCTCGTGCCGGAGAGTATGGCAGGGGCTTTGCCGTGGTTGCAGGAGAGGTAAGAAATCTTGCGGCTCAGTCGGACAAGTCCTCAAGAGATATAACAGCAACCATTAAGGAGGTTAAGCGCTCAGTCAACGATACAGTGTATTCTATGAAGGTGGTATATAACAATGCTGTTGCCCAGAAGGAAAAGGCTGACAGTGTAGGACAGGTATTGCAAAAGGTGGTAGACGCAGCGCTCAGGGCCAATGAACTTGCCCGCAATATAGAAAATGAGATTGCCTATCAGCGGGAGATAACGGATGAGGCGAGGGATGCGCTTAAGGGATAATATTTTTTCTGATAGAAAAGGGCGAAAGCCTGCTTGCAGCGCTTATGGGCAGGTTATTTTCAGATAATAGAACAGAGGATGCAAGGCTTGCAGCAAATGACGAAGAAGTCAGAAGACGGCTTTACAAAGAGTATGGACTGATTGATGTTAAAGGGGTGAGAGCATGATTAATACAATTCTTGGAGATATAACAAAAATTAAAAATGTTGATGCGATTGTAAATGCAGCCAATAATAGTCTGCTTGGCGGAGGCGGCGTCGATGGGGCAATTCATAGGGCTGCGGGGCCGGAGCTGTTAGCGGAGTGCCGTACTCTATGCGGTTGTGATACCGGAGAGGCTAAGCTTACAAAAGCCTATAAACTGCTTTGTAAATATGTGATACATACAGTGGGGCCAATCTGGAGTGGCGGCAATAATGGAGAGGAAAATCTGTTGAAATCATGTTATATAAATTCGCTGCAGTTAGCAAAAGATAATGGTATTAGAAGCATAGCGTTTCCGTCAATTTCCACAGGCGTATATCATTATCCGGTTGATTTGGCGGCAAAAGCAGCAATAGATACTGTAAGTGATTTTTTGAAAAAACACCCGGATGATTTTGATGTTGTTACATTTGTATTATTTGATGACAGAACTAAAAGTGTATATGATACTGAATTGGAATGTATTAAATAGAGATTTAAAATGCAGATAGAGTTTCATAATAGATTAGGAACATCTTTTGACACCTTGACCATTATATTAAAAAAGTAAAAAAATAAGGAAGTAAAAAATAATCGAAAAAAAGTAAAATTTAGTGTTGACAACTTATTGCAGGAGTGATATTATAATCAAGTCGCCGCAGGCGGCA